>NZ_FOQS01000005.1:0-513187 GCF_900113815.1 Pseudomonas sp. NFPP04
AAGAGCAAGAGCAAGAGCAAGAGCAAGAGCAAGAGCAAGAGCAAGAGCAAGAGCAAGAGCAAGAGCACGGCGGCCTGGTAGCCGACCTGAGTGGTGTAGATCAAAAGCAGAGCTGGTTGATTCCTCAGCCCAGAGTGGCCGGTATTTTACTGTCGATCTCGGTTAAATGTGGGAGGGAGCTTGCTCCCGATAGCGGTCTGTCAGTTGATGCATCTGTGCCTGCTTCACTGCTATCGGGAGCAAGCTCCCTCCCACAGTTTGATCTCCATACAGCAGTCAGATATCCGTCTGCTTTTGATCTGGCTTTTTGATTTTGATCTTAGGCGGCCCCCCAAATCACTGTCGGATTACGGGCACACCGAGCCTAGGCGAGGTGCCGAGTGTTGGGGCAAGAGCCTTTTGGTTACTTTTGGGCTCTTTTCAAAAGTGACCCGCCGTAAGGGCGGAACCATAAGCCGCCGTGACCCAAATAACGGATATGCCCCAATCCCCAAATCGCAAAAAAACATTACTTATATGAATAACAAAATTCATAAATAATGAAATCCAAGAATATTAGCTTATGCCCAAATAGCATTATATTTTCAAAACCCATTCCGTTATGTTTGAACTCAACAGCCTACCCCTGACCTCGGATGGTACCAATCTAGACTCGGATTCTGCGCTGCCACCCCGCAGCAGAACCGTTGGAAGGGAGTTCAACGTATGTTGCCAATTCAAACCTCGCCCCACACCTAGCCCCAAATCGCCCTGACACCCCAGAAAAAAACCGAGCACCGCGCCCACCCGCGTGACGGCCCGACTTCGCGATTTGGAAACGCAGGAACCCCTATGAAGCGAGTGCTACAACCCACCGCCGCATTCACCCTGGCCATCCTGGCCAACACCGCACACGCCCAGGACGACAGCACCCTGTCCACCGTGGTCGTCACCGGCAACCGCGGCGCCGAGCAGCGTACCGTCACCAGCAGCCCGGTGCCGATCGATGTGGTCAGCGCCAAGCAATTGCAGAACACCGGCAAGCCCGGCCTCATGGAGGCCCTGAGCGCAGTGATCCCCTCGCTGACCCTGCCGGAAAAAACCGGCTGGGACGCCAGCGGCATTGCCCGAGCCCCCAACCTGCGTGGCCTGAGTGCCGCCGAGGTGCTGGTACTGGTCAACGGCAAGCGCCGTCACACCGCCGCCACCTTGAACATCAACGGGATCAATATCGGTGCGGCCCCGGCCGACCTCGACCTGATCCCCATCAGCGCCATCGACCATGTGGAAGTCCTGCGCGACGGCGCCGCCGCCCAATACGGTTCCGATGCCATCGCCGGGGTGATCAACGTGATCCTCAAGGCCGACACCAGCGGCACCGCGGTGACCAATATCGGCCAGGGCTATGACGGCAAGAAACAGACGGTGCAGCAAAGCCTCAACAAGGGTTTCGAGATCGGCGACGGCGGCATCGTGCAGCTCGCCCTCGACGCGCGCAGCCAGAACGATGACAACAAGGCCAGCGCCAACGGCTACACCTATGCCCAGGCCTACGAGCAGGCCGGGCGGTCGACCTACGGCGGTTATGGCACGCCCAAGACCAACCTGCTGACCCTGGGCTACAACGCCGAGTTGCCGATCGACGATAGCCTCAGCCTGTATTCCTTCACCACCTATTCACGGCGCAAGGCCGAGCAGGGGCAGAACTTCCGCCTGCCGACCATCACCAACACCATCACCACCGGGCCCAACGGTTATCCCGGCGGCTACACGCCGACGTGGTTTATCGACGAGGATGATTTCCAGGCGGCATTCGGCGGCAAAGGCACGGTGGGCGAGTGGGACTGGGACCTGTCCACCACCTACGGGCGCAACGAGGCGGAGCAGGGCACCACCCATAACCAGAACCCGTCCCTGGGGGAGGCCACGCCGAATCACTTTACCTCCGGTACCTGGATCGCCACCGAGCTGACCACCAACCTCGACTTCAAGCGCGGCTTCGACATCGGCCTGCAAAAGCCTCTGGACCTGAGCGTCGGCTTCGAGCATCGGCGCGACACTTATGAGGTGCAGGCCGGTGACTATGAATCCTATGCCAACGGCGGCTACTGCGTGGCGCCGGGCAATTGCGCGTCGTCGGGCGCGCAGGTCACCAACGGCATTTCGCCGGACGAAGAAAGCAGCGCCTCGCGCAACAGCCTGGCCAGTTACGTCGACGTGGGCTTCAACCCGGTGCCGGACTGGTACGTCGGCACGGCGTTTCGCTACGAGCACTACAACCAGGGCGTCGGCGCCACGCGCAGCGGCAAGCTGACCACCCGCTATGACTTCACCCCGCAGTTCGCCGTGCGCGCCACTGTCAGCAACGGTTTCCGAGCGCCGTCCCTGGCCAACAGCCTGTTCAGCGCACGCTCCACCACCTATGGCGTGGTGGACGGCGTGTACCAGTCGATCAACTACGGCGTGTTGCCCGTGGGTTCCGCCGCGGCCCAAGCCCTGGGTGCCCAGGAGTTGAAACCCGAGCGTTCGACCAACTTCAGCCTGGGTTTCACCCTCACACCCACCGACCGCCTGAGCTTCACCGCCGACGCCTACGTGATCAACCTGCGCGACCGCATCACCCTCACGGGCACCTTGCTCGGCCCCGAGATCACCCAGGTATTGCAGAACAATGGCATCCACTCCACCTCCGGCGGGCAGTACTTCATCAATGGCGCCGACACCCGTACCAAAGGCCTGGACCTGGTCAGCAACTACAGCCAGGACCTCGGCCGGTACGGTTCGGTGAAATGGACCGCAGCATTCAACTGGAACCAGACCAGAATCCTCAACTACAAGGAATCCACCCACATCCTCGGCACCTCCTACGAGCTGATGAACCGCGAGGCGCGCAACCTGATCACCGGCGTGCAGCCCAACACCAAGTTGATCCTGGGCGGCGACTGGAGCATCGATCGCTTCAACCTCAACCTGGCCCTGACGCGCTACGGCTCCTACAAGGAAGTGAACTCATCGGCCAATCGCGACCTGGACCGCATCTACAGCGCCAAGTGGATCACCGATCTCGACCTTGGCTACAACCTCACCAAAGACCTGAACATCGCCGTCGGCGCCAAGAACCTGTTCGACATCTACCCCAAGAAACAAGGGGTGCCGAGCAGCACCATGGTCAGCAGCTATGGCGTCTATTCGCCCTACGGTTTTACCGGCGGGTACTACTACACCCGCTTGACCTATGCCTTCTGAGGCCGAGGAATACACCATGCCTATCGTCGCCAAACCCTATGACCTGATCGACGCGCCCAGTCCGGTGCGCCAGGCCCGTGTCTCCACGCCGATCAAGGCCCTGCAGGTGGTGCCCGCCCGGCATCCCTGGCGCTGGGCCGGGTCGATCTTTGCGGCGCTCGTGCTGCTGGCCATCGTGCACTCGCTGGCCACCAACCCGCGCTGGGAGTGGGGCGTATTCGGCCAGTGGTTTTTTTCGCCGTCGGTGCTGCGTGGTCTGGGGCAGACGCTGTTGCTGACCCTGCTGAGCACGCTGTTCAGCATCATCCTTGGTACCGCGCTGGCATTGGCGCGGCTGTCGGGCTCGCCGCTGCTGGCGGCATTGGCCTGGGGCTATATCTGGTTTTTCCGCTCGATGCCGGCGTTGCTGGTGCTGATCATCCTCTACAACTTTGCCTACCTGTATGACCACATCGTGCTCGGTGTGCCGTTCACCAGCGTGGTGTTCGCCGAGTGGTCGACGGTGGATGTGCTCAGCCAGTTCACCGTGGCCGTGCTGGGCTTGAGCCTGATGCAGGCGGCGTATGCGGCGGAGATCATCCGTGGCGGCCTGATCGGCGTCGACGCCGGCCAGCATGAAGCCGCCGCGGCCCTGGGGTTGCCGGCCTCGCGGCGCATCTTCCGGATCATCCTGCCCCAGGCGCTGCGCTCGATCCTGCCGTCGGGTTTCAACGAGATCATCGGCCTGGTCAAGGGCACGTCCATCGTCTACGTGCTGGCCCTGCCGGAGCTGTTCTACACCGTGCAGGTCATCTACAACCGCACCCAGGCGGTGATCCCGCTGCTGATCGTAGCGACGGTCTGGTACCTGATCATCACCACCGTGCTGACCAGCGCGCAGTACTACGTCGAACGCCACTTTGCGCGGGGCACCGCACGGGTGCTGCCACCCACGCCGCTGCAACGCATTCGCGGCTGGATCAAGGAGAAGACCCATGGCTGAAGCACGCGCCGGGCGTATCCAGATCCAGGGCGTGGGCAAGCGCTTTGGCAACCAGCAGGTGTTGAAAGACATCGACCTGACCATCGACCCGGGCAAGGTCACGGTGATCCTCGGGCCGTCCGGCTCGGGCAAGTCGACCTTGCTGCGCACCATCAACCACCTGGAAAAGATCGACAGCGGGCATATCACCATTGACGGTGAATACGTCGGTTACCGTCGCAAGGGTGATCTGCTTTACGAACTCAAAGAACGGGAGATTCTCAAGCGCCGTATCGACGTCGGTTTCGTGTTCCAGAACTTCAACCTGTTCCCCCACCTCACCGCCTGGGAAAACGTCGCCGAAGCGCCCCTGGCCCACAAGCGCTGGAGCAAGGCCGAGGCCCAGGCCAAGGCGGCCGGGTTGCTGGCCAAGGTCGGCCTGGCGGACAAGGTCGATGCCTATCCGCGCCAGCTCTCTGGCGGCCAGCAACAGCGCGTGGCCATCGCCCGTGCCCTGGCGCTGGACCCCAAAGTGCTGCTGTTCGATGAACCCACCTCGGCCCTCGACCCGGAACTGGTGGGCGAAGTGCTCGACGTGATCAAGGGCCTGACCCAACTGGGCGTGACCCTGGTGATCGTCACCCACGAGATCGGCTTTGCCCGTGAGGTGGCCGACCACGTGGTGTTCCTCTGCGACGGCCAGTTGATTGAAGAAGGCCCGCCCGAACAGATTTTCCGCCAACCGCGACATCCCCGCACTGTGGCCTTTCTCGGCAAGGTGCTGTAGTTCAAGGAGTGACTGCCCATGTTTATCTCTACTGCCCGCGTGGCCCTGCTGGCGCTTGCCGTCAGCACCGCGCAACACGCATTCGCCGTGCAACAGGTCGACCTCAGCCCCGACCGCCCGCGCATCCATGTGCCGCGTAACGAGGCGGCCATCGCACAGATCCCGCCGGGCTTCAAGTTCGCCCAGCCGGGCAAGTTCACCGTGGCCGTCTCCGGCGTGGCCGGGCCGCCCCTGGCGCTGCTGGCCAGCGACGACAAGACCACCATCGGCAGCGAGGCTGACACCGCGCAGCTTGTTGCCGATAGCTTGGGCCTGCAACTCAATGTGGTGCAGACCAGTTGGGAGGACTGGCCCCTGGGCGTCAGTTCGGGCAAGTACGACGCGGTGATCAGCAACGTCACCGTGACCGAGGCGCGCAAGAAGCGCTTTGACTTCGCCACCTACCGCCAGGATGTGCTCGGCTTCTACGTGAAGAGCACCAGCAAGATCAGCGAGATCAAGCAGGCGGCGGACATCGCCGGGTTGAAGATCATCGTCGGTTCCGGCACCAACCAGGAAAAAGTCCTGCTGGCCTGGAACGAGGCCAACGAGAAGGAGGGGCGCAAGCCGGCGCTGTTGCAATACTTCGACGACCAGGCTGCCGCCCAGTTGGCCGTGCAGTCCGGGCGCAGCGATGCGCTGTTCGGGCCTAACTCGGTGTATGCCTATTCGGCGGCAATCACCGGCGGTATCAAGCTCGTCGGCACGGTGAATGGTGGCTGGCCGTTGAAGGCCGATATCGCGGTGACCACGCGCAAGGACAACGGCCTGGTCAAGCCGATCCACACCGCCCTGGAAGGTGCGATTGCCGGCGGCCAATATGAGCAGGTGCTGCAACGCTGGGGCCTGGACATCGAGCGGGTCGACACGTCGCTGATCAATCCACCGGGCCTGCCGGATTAAGGAGCATCGAGCATGGGACTGACACGACGTGAAGCGCTGTCGAGCATCGCTGCGGTAGGGGGCGAGCTGGCGGTCAAGGACGCGCTGGCGGCATTGGGCCTGGGGCCGTCGTCACACCGCCGTCCGCAACCGTTGAAACTCAAGGAAGGCCTGGGGCAGGGCACGCGTGTGCTGGTGCTGGGCGCGGGGATCGCGGGGCTGGTCACAGCCCTGGAACTGACCCGCGCCGGCTTCGAGGTGCAAGTGCTGGAGGCCCGTGAGCGGGTGGGCGGCCGCACCTGGACGATCCGCAACGGCGACCGCGTGGACTACAAGGACGGCCGCACGCAAACTGCCGCGTTCGACCCGGGGCATTACTTCAACGCCGGGCCGGCACGGATTCCCAGCCAGCACCGCACGATTCTCGACTATTGCAATGAGCTGGGCGTGCCGCTGGAAGTGCTGGTCAACAGCAGTCATGGCGCCCAGGTACGGCCTGATGTGGGCAAGCCTGCATTCACGGTCGGCCAGGCCATCAACGATGCGCGCGGGCACCTGTCCGGCTTGCTCGCCAAAGCTGTGCAGCGCGATGCCCTCGATGATCTGTTGAGCGGTGAAGAGCGTACGCGCTTGCTGGCGTTCCTGCGGGTGTATGGCGACCTGTCCCAGGAGCTGGCTTTCGAGGGCACGATCCGTTCGGGGCACCTGGAATCGCCAGCGCACCCCGGCGCCTTGCCCGCCAGCCGCCGCCCGTTGGCGCTGGACCAACTGCTGCATCCGGAACTGTGGGGCGCGTTGCTGCACACCGAATTCCCGGAGTTCTCTGCCACCATGTTCCAACCGGTGGGCGGCATGGACCGCATCACCGACGCCTTCTACCAGCGCGTCAGCGGTCATGTACAACTGGGCGCCCAGGTGCGCCGTATCCGCCAGTTGGAAGACGGCGTGGCGGTGACCTATCACGACCAGCGCAGCGGCCGCGAGCAGGTCGTGCGCGCCGACTACCTGATCTCGACGTTGCCGCTGCCGTTGCTGGCCAGGCTCGACACCGACTTCAACGACCCGATCAAGGCCGCCCTGCTCAGCACCCGCAGCGACCAGGCGACCAAAGTGGCGTGGCAGTCGCCGCGCTTCTGGGAGACCGACTACCGCACCTACGGCGGCCTGTCGTGGATCGAACACCCGGCGCGCCTGCTGTGGTACCCGAGCAATGACCTCAACACTCGCGAAGGCCTGCTGGTGGCGGGCTATGTGACCGGGGAGGGCGCCGATGTGTTTGGCGCGCAACCGTTCGACAAACAGTACGCCACCTCCAGGGAGGCCGTGGAACTGCTGCATCCCGGGTATTCCAAGCACCTGCGCAATCCGCTGGCGGTGTCCTGGGAGCAGATTCCCTACAGCGAAGGCCCGTGGCTGCAGCGCGAGCATTTCCCGGCCGACGCCAGCGCCTTGCTTGAAGCCGGGCATGGCCGGGTGTATTTCGCCGGCGACGGGCTGGTGCAAAGCGGCGTGGGTATCTGGCAGGAATCGGCGGCCAACTCGGCGCGCCATGTGGTGGGGCAACTGGCTGAACGGGTGACTCAACACCGTCATAGCGCGGCATTGGCCGCTTCATAAGGAGATTCATCATGAGCGACAGCATTCAACGTACCAGCGTCGGCGATTTCCCGATTTCCCAGACCGTCACGGTGCCGGCATCCGCCAGCCTGATCTTCATCAGCGGCACCTTGCCCGACCTGCACGATGCCAGCGCCCCGGCGGGCACACCGGCGGCCTATGGCAATACCGAAGTGCAGACGGTGTCGGTGTTCAACAAACTGCGCAAGATCCTGCGCCAGCAGGACCTGGACCTGGGCGATATCGTGCAGTTGCGGGTGTTCCTGGTAGGGGCCGAAGAGACAGGCGGCAAGCTGGATTTCGCCGGCTTGCAGGCGGGGTACACGCAGTTCTTCGGTACTCCTGATCAACCGAACAAGCCGGCACGTACGGCGCTGCAAGTGGTGGCGTTGCCATTGCCTGGTGCGTTGATTGAGGTCGAGGCGGTTGCTGCAAGAGCGGTGTGAGGCTCAACGAGTCTTGGCAATCACACCGCTCATGTATTGATTCAAATCGCGGAAGTCGCTAACCCTCCATGCGAACGGCGCTAGCTTCACGCCGTTCTCTCGCAACGTCCTTGGGATCAGGTCGCCATTGGGGCGAAGTATGATTGAAGAGACGATAACGCCTGGGTAGTCATTCAGGCGTTTTTTGAACGCGGCGGTGGTCAGGTCAGGTGTGGGGGGATTGCTCTTGTTGGCCAGGGGGCCAGTGCCTTTGATATCGGCGCCGTGACACATCGCACACCGCTGGGAAAAGAGAGTTTTCCCGTTGAGGTTATCCGCGAAGGACAGTGAGGGTTGGGTGAGCGATAACAGGCCGAGCCAAGCGATAAGTGCCCGTTTCATATCCATATGACCTTGTGGCTTGAATCAGATTGGGATCGAGGGAATAACCTGATGCCAGCGCGTTGAGTTTGAAAGGTCGCCATTCTCCTTGTTTTCTCATGACCGTGTCCAAAGCCGCTTCAACGGCCCGCGACAGCGCTGTTGTTTTTTATGCCTGTTGCGGATTTTTTTCTTGGTTTATATCAGTAATTTTAATAATTAGCATATATCTACAAAGCCTTTCACAAGCCCCGCTCGCGGGCATTAACGTCGATCTCTACAGGCCAGCACCGCGGCCACCCACGGAGGAATACCCTGATGCCCACCTCACCCCGGCAACTCAAATTCGGCGCCATTCTCACCGGTGTAGGCACTGCACAAAACGAATGGCTGCACCCGCAGATCCCCGGCGATGCCAGTGTGGATATCGACTGGTACCGCGCCCAGGCCCAGCAGGCAGAAGCGGCCAAGTTCGACCTGGTGTTCATCGTCGACAGCCCCTACATCACCCCGGATTCCGCGCCGCATTTCCTCAACCGCCTGGAGCCCTTGACGCTGCTCTCAGCCATCGCCGGGGCGACCTCGAAAATCGGCCTGGTGGCGACGCTCACAACCTCCTATACCGAACCCTTCAACGTGGCGCGGCAGTTTGCGTCCCTGGACCACATCAGTGGCGGCCGCGCCGGCTGGAACGTGGTCACCACCGGCTTGGAAGGCGCGGCCGGTAACTTTGGCCGCGCGCAACACATCGACCACACCGAGCGCTATCGCCGCGCGGCCGAACATCTGGAGGTGGTGCAGGGCTTGTGGGACTCCTATGAAGACGACGCCTTTGTGCGTGACAAGCAAACCAAGGTGTTCCTCGACCCGCAGCGCCAACACCGCCTCGATCACCACGGCGAGTTTTTCTCGGTCACCGGACCGTTGAATATAGCCCGTTCAGCCCAAGGCCAACCGGTGATTTTCCAGGCGGGAATCTCCGAATCCGGGCGCAGCCTGGCGGCGAACTATGCCGAGGGGATTTTTGCCGGCGTGGGCAATTTCGAAGATGCCCAGGCGTACTACAGCGACATCAAGAAACGCACCGCCGCCGCTGGACGTAACCCTGACCACGTAACCATCCTGCCGGGTATTTCTCCAATCATCGCGGATACCGATGAGCAGGCCCAGGCCATCGACCGCGAGCGCAATGGCGAGCTGGATCTGCACAAAGCGCTGGTGCAGTTAGGCCGGCCATTCAATTACCACGACTTCAGCCAATATCCGTTGGATGAGCCGTTCCCGGAGTTGGGTGACTTGGGTAGCAATGGCTATCGTGGGCATGCGGAAAACATCAAGCAAGTTTCCCGTGAACAGGGTCTGACGTTGCGTCAGGCGGCGCTGCGGTTTGCCAAGCCGTTTTCCAGTTTCGTCGGCTCGCCCAAGACCGTGGCGGATGAGATCGAGCGCTGGTTTGTGGAGGGCGCGGTGGATGGGTTCAACATCCATGTGGGCGCGCCGGAGGACTTTGCGCGGTTTACCGATCAGGTATTGCCGCTGTTGCGCGAGCGCGGGTTGTTTCGCAGTGAGTACAGTCACAGCACGTTGCGCGGGCACCTGGGGTTGCCGGTGCCGGTGAATCGGCATACGGCGGCACGTGACGTCGCGGCATGACGGGTTACCACCACTTCCAGCGACCCTGTTTTTTCAGGGTCGCTTAGGTTTTTCATACCTCTTGTTTTTTCTGCTTGTTCAATCGATCAACTCTTCGTAAAGGCCGATCGCAAGTGTTTTGACGTTTCCGGACATAGCGCTACTGGTAAAGCTCAGAGTTGCTGCCAAGCTCTCCGTTAGGTGGTGAAGGGTGGTCTGATGCATTTCTGTAGCACTGATGCGTTTGGGCAGCCGGCCTGCCGCCTGTTCCAATTTGAGCAGTTTCGTTGTGAGTCGAGGGTCACGGATTCTGAGTAACTCGTTGTTCAGTTATGCTCGCTCTGGTCGTGAAAGACCTCGCAGGACTTGGCGCAGTGATTTTCCTGTCACTCGCGTAGCAGTGCTAACCGCTCTGATTGTCACGAGTGTTGAAGTAACTACACCTAGCAGCGCAATGCTATCCAACACCACCATTGCCGCCTGGTACCAAGCTTCATTGTCCAGATTATCGTTAGATTGAGGGCTGTAAACCTCAAATGCCGTTCGAACAGTGCCAGCGATGCATTGAACTGTACTCGCTACTGCAGCAGCCTTTCCTACAAAGGAAATCACTGCACTTGCTCCCGCAGTGAAGGGCATGAACGCAATCCCGCTCCAGACTACCACCCAACTCAATAATGCCCCTGCACAAGTCATTGTGGTGTTGGTCGCCTCCGCGACCAACCTGGACTCCCGCGTCTCATGTTCCAGCATCCGCTTGAACTCCACTGGCCCCACGTACCTTGGCGCCTCCCGCAGTACTATTTTGATCGGCTGTACCCTGCAAATCGCCTGAAACTCACGCAGGACCACGACATTGAACTCCGCATCGATATACACCACGCCAGCACCAATCACTGACGGGTCGGCGTCGATGGCTGAGAACAATCGAGGCAGATCAATGCTGCTTTCAATACGTTGCCGTGTGGTGCGATGGGCCGAGGGAAATCCATCCTTGAGCAGTGAGGCCGTCATTCCTTAACTCCTGGTTTTGGAAGTCGAGAGAGTAAAGGCGCGGTTGCGCAAATTAATGTCGGATGTTTCGTCTTTTCGAGACAGGCGCGTCCCAATACCGGTTTTCAACCTTGTCGGCCCTTTGTCGAATAAGGAACAGTTCGCCCCGCGTCACTTCCGACGCTGACAAGGACAAGGAGCCAATATGGCCGTCGATATGTTTTTGAAACTGGGCGATATCAAGGGTGAATCACGCGACCACGCTCATCTCGACGAGATCGATATCACCGAGTGGGCGTGGGGAGTGTCTCAGGCAGGATCGATGCACTCCGGGAGAGGTGGCGGCGCCGGCAAGGCCGATTTTGCCAACCTCAATCTGACCAAGCCGCTGGATAAATCCAGCCCAAATTTGATGATGGCCTGCGCTAGCGGCAAGCATTACCCCGAAGCACGGCTTGTGGTGCGCAAGGCGGGTGGTTCCAGCCCTGTGGAGTATCTGGTGATCACCTTGAAGGAAGTGATGGTGGTGTCCTACGGCACGAGTGCCGGAAATAAGGATGATGTGCTTTACGACAGAGTTGCGCTGAATTTTGCCACCGTCGACGTCAGCTACCAGCCACAGAAAGCCGATGGTGCCAAGGACGGTGGCCCAGTGAAGTTCGGTTGGAATATCCGGCAGAACGTCAAGGTCTGAGGCTTCTAGGAGAAATGCTATGAGGCTGTCGGACAGCCGATCGCTTTGGTGTATCACAGCCGCTCTCATCTTTGTTGTAGGGCTTCATGGCTATCTCATTGTCGACGGGTTAATTCGCGGTGTGGCGATTTCTTACAGTCGCGTGGGGCCTTCCATCACCTACACGCTTGTAGGGCAGCCGAAGCTGTTCTGGTTCACGATCATCTGGAACGTAGTATGTGAAGCCGTATTCATTGCTCTGACCCTTGGTATGGCTTGGGCCGCCAGGGCGATGTCTAAAAACGAGCGCCCCAAAAAACGTTGATATCCAGGCACCATCGCTACTCCTGCAACTGCAACGCCCGCTGCTTGAGCTTGCGCTTTTGCTCGAACGGCAGCTTCTCATCATCCCCATACGGCGCGCTGTACCAGTTGCCATAGGTCGGGTTGGGCAACAAGAACCAGCGTTGCCCCAACCAGTTCACATAGGGCTCCACCGCCTTGCGCTGATCCGCGAGGGTGTTGTGCTCGGCCTGCACGAAATCCCCCAGGGAATCCCCGGCCATCAATAACACGCGGGCATGGGCGGCGACCCATTGGCGGCGGCAGTTCTTGCCGTAGCCGGCGCTTTCGCAGTGGCCGGTGGGAGTGCTGGCGGCCAGGACCTGTTGGTCGCTGTCAACCGGGAAACCGCGCAGGCGCAGGTTTTTCACGGTGGCGGCGACCTGGCTGTGTTCGCGGTTGGTCAGGTAATACACCTTGATGCCTTTTTGCCGGGCCGCCTGCAGGAACGCCACGGCACCGGGCAAGGCCTGGGCCCTGGCCTGGTCGACCCAGGTATTCCAACGGTCGTAGGAATAGACCTGGTTGTTGACCACATCGCGGGCGTTGAGCGGTACGTTGTCCAGCAGCGTCTCATCGATATCGACCACCACCGCCGGCGGTAACCCGTTCAGGTTGCGTGGGGGAAAGGGCAGGGCATCCCAGGTGGGATCGGCCAACGCCACGTCAAGTTGACGGGTGGCATTGGCGAAGAGCTGGCGGTAAATCAACTCATGCTCGATGGAGGTCTGGGTCCAGAGCACGGCATCGAGTTGGTCATTGGCCGGCGGCGTTTGTTGGCAGCCCGCCAGCAGAAGCAGGCTGGCGAAGATCAGGTTGCGCATGGGCAGTCTCGCAAGTGAGGGTTGAATGGGCAGCACGTTAGCGTAATCACGGGCGCCATACAGGCATGATGTGTTCATCAATCGCCCAGTGGGGTTGGCGAGGTCGCAGGCATATGCCACCCACCCATCGCACATGGCTGGCGTGATCCAGCCAGTTGGCGTCACCGTTCAACACGGCCTGCCCCAGCGCAGTCAACGCCAGCACCTGGCGTGGCCATTCCAGGTGCGTCTCGGTGGCTGTCAGTAAAGGGTTGTCGCCATCGATCAGCGGTCGCAACAGCGCATGAAACATCATGTCCCCCAGGAACGGCAGCGGTTCACGCTTGGCCATCAGTTCGGCAAACACCCGACCGAATGGCGTTGGCCCGTTTTCGGCGAGGTACGTCAGGGCCAGGCGCTCGGTCAGCGACAGGCCGTCGTGCAGGCCGGGCAATTCCTGTAATTGACGCAACAACGCCGGGGCAAGCAACGGCAAGGCGGTGTGGCTGTCGTGGGCTATTTGCGCCCATCTGACTGGCGAGCTGTCGCAGTACGCCGACCAGGCCTGTTTGGCCAGTTGCACGGCGTCCTCCTCGAGCAAGCGCCGTTGCGGCCATAGCCACGCCAATACATCCGGCGCCAGTTGGCCGATGCCGATAAAACGCTGCACGCCGGGAATGCGGTCCACCTCGATGAGCTCCAGTTTGTGCGGCACCTGTTCAAGACCGGCGAGTGCGCGGATCAGGAACAGCTGGTCATAGGCATCCGCTTCGCACCACAGCACACTGTGGTCGGCGCTGGCCAATGCGTCGAGGTGGTCATATTCAACGTCGACGCGACGAGCTGCATCGGCTTCATCGATGGCGAAGGCCTGGCTGATAAAGGCACTGCGCAGGGCGCGGAACGCCTGGCGGGGCAAATCGCGGACCGGGCCCATGCACAGCGGGTCGGCGAGCATCCGGAACTGCCCTTTGAACCCTGCCAGTTGCAGGCTGTGGGCAATGTCATTGCCGCAGCGCCAATGGGTGGTACGGGCTTCATCACTGGCGGCAAAATCGGGGTGGCGGGCGGCGAAGTCGATGGCATCGATATGGGCCTTGAGCTTTGGCCAACTGCTGAAACCCAGCTGCCTGGCGATTTCCCATTGGGCCAGGGACAGGGTAGCGTTCGGGTTTTCGGCTTTCAGGCGTGGCAGCAGTTCCTTGGCACGCTTGCGCTGTTGCTCAAGGTTGAGACGGCCATCGGTGTTGAGTGGTTGGGACATACGATCTCCTTGCACAAACCTTTTCCGCTTCAAGGTGGGGAGTCGTAGAAAAAGAGGGTGTTGCAGTGTCCTGGGCGCAGCCCTTTCCGCGGAAGGTGGCGTAGAGAGCGCCAGGCGGGAAATATAGGCAGTGCCGCGCTCGTTTGCAAATCAGTGTTGCGCGTCTGGCGTGTGATCAACCCAATGGGTCTTGATCCCCTTCGCCCACGCCACCGTGTAGAAACAGCTCAGCAATACAATCCCCCACTGTTCGGCATTGATGGATGACCAGAACCAGAACGGCTGGCCCGCCATGCCGAACAGGCAGGCGTAGCGGCGCACTTTCAAGCGTTTGCTTTGGCTGAACCAGATGGCAACGACGCCGAGGGCGGCGATCATGATTTGGGCAATCACGGGGGCTCCTTGAATGGGAAAAGGCAGCCTTGGCGCAAGGCTGCCAAGGCATTACTTGTCCTTGCGCGCATCCATGGTCTTTTGATGCTCAGCCAAAAACGGCTGCTCCGCCGGATCAAAGCGGTCGATCCCGGCGGTAAAGCGATGCCAGTATGGGTATAACGGCTGGCGGCGCGTCACGGCTTCGATGCGTGAAGCTTGTTCCTGGGTCAGTGTCAACTCAGTCGCAGCGAGGTTGTCGCGCAGGTGCTCTTCGGTGCGGGCGCCGACGATCAGCGACGTGATGCCCGGTCGATCCTTGAGCCATGCCAGGCACGTGCGGGCTACCGAGACACCGTGTTCATCGCCGACCGCCGCAAGGGTTTCGATGATATCGAGCGCCCGCTCCTGATCATGCACATAGGGTTCCGGCCAGCCACTGCCCTGGCGGGTGTTGGCGGGCGGCTTGTGACCCCGACGGGTAGACCCGGTCAACAGGCCTTCGCCCATCGGGCCCCACACCAGTGTGCCCACCGACTGGTCCAGTGCCAGTGGCAGCAGTTCGTACTCGGCTTCGCGGGATTCCGGGGTGTAGTAGATCTGCTGGGTGACAGGTTTGAGCATGCCGTGCAGTTCGGCCTTGCCCAGGGTCTTCATCATCTGCCAGGCGGTGAAATTGCTGGTGCCGAAGTAGCGTATTTTCCCCGAACCTACCAACAGCCGCAGCGCTTCGAGGGTTTCCTCGATGGGGGTCATGCCGTCCCAGTTGTGCAGTTGATAGAGGTCGATATGGTCGGTGCCCAAGCGTTTCAGGCTGGCTTCGCACGCGCGAATCAGATGGTAGCGCGAAGAACCGGAGTTGTTGGGGTTGTTGTCCACCGGGCTGCGGCCCTTGGTGGCCAGCAGGATATCGTTGCGTTTGGCGCCCAAGGCTTTGCCGACGACTTCCTCGGCCAGGCCGTGGGAATAGAGGTCGGCGGTGTCGACCATGTTCACACCCGCGTCGAACGCGATATCGAACATGCGTTTGGCCTGGGGGACGTCCACCGATCCGCATTGTTCAAACTCGGCGCGACCGCCGAAGGGCACGGTGCCCAGGATGATTTCGGATACCAGCAGGCCGGAATGGCCCAGTTGTCGGTATTGCATGTCGCCTCCTCGGTAACGTTGAATCTAAAGCTCTGAGCCACACCGGATGCGATAGTTTGAATTTTTTGCATGAAATCCTGGCGAGTGTGCCTCACCATTGCATCATCCTGATTGAGAGGAACACCGCGTCCATGAGCGCACTGATTGAAACCCGCGCCCTCGCGCGCCTGGACGAGCGTCGCCAGGTGCCGTTGCTCCAGCCCACCGATTTCAGCCTGCAGGCCGGCGACCGGGTGTCGATCACCGGCTCATCCGGCTCCGGCAAAAGCGTATTCCTGCGCGCACTGGCGCTGCTGGATGCGCCCACGTCCGGGCAGATCCTGTGGAACGGCGAGCCGATCGGCAACGCGCAGATTCCTCACTACCGCTGCCATATCAGCTACCTCTCCCAACGTCCGGCGCTGCTCGACGGTACGGTGGAAGACAACCTGCGTTTTCCCTACAGCCTCAAGACCTCGCGCAAGCGCAGCTTCGACCTGGCGACGGTGACCGCACTGCTGGGCCACGCCGGCAAGACGCCGGACTTTCTGGCCAAACACGCCGCCGACCTCTCAGGCGGTGAGTCCCAGGTGGTCTCGCTGATCCGCACCCTGCAACTCAACCCCGAAGTGCTGCTGCTGGACGAGCCCACTGCCGCCCTCGATCCCACCTCGTCCCGCGAAGTGGAAGCGCTGATCGACGCCTGGTTTGCCGAGGACAGTTCCCGTGCCTGCATCTGGGTCTCCCACGACCTGGACCAGGCCCGGCGCATGAGTGACATCCACTTGCAGATGAGCGCCGGTGTACTGAACGGAGTGGCCCAGCCATGAATTACCAGAACCTCACCGCACTGGACATGGGCATTGCCGCCTCGCTGATCCTGATCAATGGCGCGCTGTCGCTGCTGTTGCGCCTGGGCCTGGGCCGCCAATTGCTGTGGGCGGCGGTGCGCACGGTGGTGCAACTGCTGGCCATCGGTTACCTGTTGGGCTGGGTCTTCGAGTTCGCCTATTGGTACGTGGTGCTGCCGCTGATGTGCGCCATGACCCTGATCGCCGGTCTCTCCGCCGCCGGGCGAGGACGGCGGACTTACCGGGGCCAGCGGGTCGACAGCATCCTGTCGGTATGGGGCAGCTCATGGCTGGTCACCGCCGTGGGCCTGTTTGCGGTGATCCGCATCCACCCCTGGTACGAGCCGCAATACGCGATCCCGATCCTTGGCATGATCCTCGGCAACACCCTGACTGGGGTCTCCCTGGGTATCGAACGCATGACCCAGGAACTGACCTCGGGGCGCAACACCATCGAAATGATCCTGGCCCTCGGCGGCTCACGCTGGGAGGCCGCGCAGGACGCCATCCGCCAGGCGGTGCGCGCCGGCATGATCCCGACGCTGAACCAGATGACGGTGGTCGGCATCGTCAGCCTGCCCGGCATGATGACCGGGCAAGTGCTGGCGGGAGAAAGCCCGGTGGACGCGGTGCGCTATCAGATCGTGATCATGTTCCTGATTGCCGCGTCGTCGGCGTTGGGTACGGTGGGGGCGGTGTTGCTCACTTACCAGCGGTTGTTTTCTGCGAGCCATCGGTTTTTGCGGGACAGACTCGAGGAACGCTGAGCGGTATTGTTTCACTGGGTGAAATGCTCGATTGTAGAGCGTGGTGATTCCAACGTCAGGGGCCAGCGGTAGAGCATGTGCGGCGTTGCCATCCCATTCTCTTGGAGCCTTTCATGATCAAACTCTATGGTTTTCCGTTGTCCGGCCACTCTCATCGGGTCGAGCTGATGTTGTCCCTGCTGGGCTTGCCCACGGAATTTATCCTGGTGGATCTCAAGCAAGGCGCCCATAAGTCCTCGGACTATCTGGCCACGATCAACAGCTTCGGCCAGGTGCCGGCGATTGATGACAACGGCGTGGTGTTGGCCGACTCCAATGCGATTCTGGTCTACCTGGCCAACACCTACGGCAAGGGTCAGTGGCTGCCGGGTGATGCTGTGGGGCAGGCGCGGGTGCAGCGCTGGCTCTCGGCCGCCGCCGGTCAACTGCACGTCGGGCCCGCGTCGGCGCGGTTGGCCACGGTGTTTGGCGCGGACATCGATACCTGCGTCGCCATTGCCCGTTCCCACGCCTTGCTGAAACTGATGGAGACGCAACTGAGCCAAAACCGCTTCCTGGCCGGCGAGCAACCGACCATCGCCGATGTCGCTTTCTACACCTACACCGCCCATGCGCCGGAAGGCAATGTGTCCCTGGCCGACTACCCTCAGGTGCGTGCCTGGCTCGCCAGCATCGAAGCACTGCCGGGATTTGTCGGCATGCCACGCACAGCCGTGGGCTTGCAATCCCACTAACGCGAACCCCGGTTGTGGTCACTGAGCCTGTTGTGGCAGGCGAGCTTGCCACAGGGGAATAGCAATATGCAGTTGCTCGAGAGGAGTGCCGATGGACCGATTTCATGAAATGCAGGTGTTCCTGGCGGTGGCCGAGGAGGAGGGTTTTGCCGCCGCCGCACGCCGCCTGAACACCTCGCCACCCAGCGTGACCCGGGCCATCGCCGCCATGGAGGAACGTATCGGCACCCAACTGCTGGCGCGCACCACCCGCAGCGTGCACCTGACCGAAGCCGGCCAGCGTTACCTGGAGGATTGCCGGCGTATCCTGGCAGACCTCGATGAAGCCGAAGAAGCGGCGGCCGGCAGTTACTCCATCCCCTGCGGCCACCTGACGGTCACGGCGCCAGTGCTGTTTGGCGAGCTGTATGTGGCGCCGGTGCTGGGGGAGTACCTGGACCGCTTTCCGTTGGTGAACATCAATGCCTTGCTGGTCGACCGCGTGATCAACCTGGTCGACGAAGGCGTCGATGTCGCAGTGCGTATCGGTCATCTGCACGAGCCGGGCCAGCAGGCGATCAAGGTCGGCGAAGTGCGCCGGGTCGTCTGTGCAGCGCCAGCCTATCTCGACCAGCACGGGCGACCGGAGCACCCGTCGCAGTTGCGTGAGGCCAAGATCGTCACGTCATCGTCGAGCCAGCTGGTGAGTGGCTGGGAGTTTGTCGACGCCGGCCAACCCTTGTCCGTGCCCATCGAACCGCGCCTGGTCGTTACGGCAAACAATGCCGCGATCAACCTGGCGCGCCTGGGCTGGGGCATGACGCGGGTGCTGTCCTACCAGGTCGCAACGGCGGTGGCGGCGGGCGAGTTGGAGATCGTCCTTCAAGCGTATGAGGCTGAGCCGTTGCCGATCCAGGTGGTGTTCCAGAAAAGCGGCCGCGTGCCGGCCAAGATCAACACCTTTGTCGACTTTCTCAGCCATCGCCTGGGCCAGGACGCCGCCCTGAACCCTGCGATGAAACGGCGCGGTTGATGGAGCGCTATCGCGATATGCAGTTGTTCGCCGCACTGGCCGGACACTCGAGCCTGGCCGGCGCCGCGCGCAGTGCGCAGGTGTCCGGGCCGACCCTGGTCCGTGCGGTGGCCCGCCTGGAAGCGCGCCTGCGCGTGCCATTGCTTGAACGCAGCACGCAGGGCGTGAGCCTGACCGACGCCGGCAACGCGTACCTGGCCGATTGCGTGCGCCTGCTCGCCGCCGTGGACGCCGCCGAAGCCTCGGCCAAAGGCTTGCATGTGCAGGCCCAGGGCAACCTGCGGGTGTTTTTGCCCTTTCTGTTCAGCGCTCATGTGATGGCGCAGGTCTTGGCCGACTACCTGGACCGTTATCCCGAGGTGAGCCTCGCGGCGCACTACCACGACTATTATCCCAACCTGCACGAAGAAGGGCTGGACGTGGCGATTCTCGTCGGTGAGTTGCCCGACTCGTCGTTGATCGCGCGGCCGGTGGGGCAGGTGCGGCATATCCTTTGCGCCAGCCCCGGTTATCTGGCGATTCACGGTGAGCCTCAACGCCCGGACGACCTCCAGCGCCATCGGCTGATCGCCACTGCCGACCAGGTGCATTGGGATTTTCAGGGCTATCCACTCAAGGCCCGTGCGCGCCTGGGCTGCGCCACGGTGCAGGGCGCGATCAATGCGGCGGTGCATGGGGCGGGGGTGATTCGCTGCCTGAGTTACCCGGTTCACGAGCATGTGCAGAGCGGGCAATTGCGTCGCCTGTTGCCGGGTTTTGAACAGCCACCATTGCCCGTGCACGTGGTGTACCGCGAAGGCCGCAACGCACCGATGCGCGTGCGCAGCTTTGTCGACCACTGCGTGGCGGCGCTGCGTGAACACCCGGCATTTCAACTGGCGTAACAGTGGATTGCCTGGCGTGGTGATTCCCTCGGTGGCGGGCAGGGCGCAGCATCGGGCTATCCAACATGAGGTGCTTGCCATGAACCTGATCGAACCATCGCCCTGGCATGCCGGTGAACGGCACATGCAACAAGCAGTGGGGGTCGCCGAGCGCATGGCCGTGGTCGGGCCCAAGGTGATCCGTGATCATTTGCCCGAACAGCATCGGGATTTCTACCCTTTGTTGCCGTACCTGATGCTGGGTGTGGTGGACGAGCAAGGCATTCCCTGGGCGACGCTGCTTGAAGGCGCCCCGGGCTTTGCCCACTCGCCGGACCCGCAGACCTTGCAGGTCGACAGTCTGCCGTCGGCCAACGACCCGGCTCGCAACGCCTTGCGTGAAGGTGCATCCATCGGCCTGCTGGGCATCGACCTCAACACCCGCCGCCGCAACCGCATGAACGGGCATATCGGTGCGCTCGATCACGAAGGCTTTTCGGTCGACGTGGTGCACACGTTCGGCAACTGCCCCAAGTACATCCAATTGCGGCCGGTGGATGCCATCGCACGCAAACCCGGCAGCGTGGCCGAACGTTCCAGCAGCCTGGATGACGCGGCCCAAGCGCTGATCCGCAATGCCGACACCTTCTTCGTCGCCAGCTACGTCGAGGTGGATGGCCAGCGCTCGGTGGACGTTTCCCATCGCGGCGGCAATACGGGTTTTGTGCGGGTCGAAGGCAACGTGCTGACCATCCCTGACTTTGCCGGCAACCTGTTCTTCAACACCCTGGGCAATCTGCAGGTGAACCCGGTGGCGGGGTTGTTATTCATCGATTTTGAAGCGGGGGATGTGCTGCAGATGGCCGGGCGCACTTCATTGATCCTCGACGGCCCGCAAGTGGCGCTGTTCGAGGGCGCCCAGCGCTTGTGGACCGTCACCGTAGAGCATGTCGTACGGCGCCCGGCGGCGTTGGCGTTGCGGTGGCAGTTCGCGGAGTTTTCGCCGTTCAGTCTGGCGATGGGGAGTTGGTAGCCAACACCCCTCGATGATCCCGATATGTTGCGGGATGTTGAACCGCCGGATTGAACAATTGCTTTGGTGGGTTTTCTGTGGCGAGCGGGCTTGCCACAGTTGCAGTGTCCGCCCCAATTGGGAGGGTATCAGCCAGATATGGCCGGTTTTCAAAGGCCTTGAAAGAGCTGACCCTCAGTACCGAATCATCACCGACTTGAGCTCGGTGTAATCCTCGATGAATGCACTGCCAAACTCCCGGCCAACCCCCGAAGACCGACTGCCCCCAAACGGCACGGCCGGGTCGAGCAGTGTGTGCATATTCACCCACAATGTGCCGGCCTTGATCGCCGGCACCATGCGCAGGGCCTTGCCTAAGTCGTTGGTCCACAGGCTGGCGCTGAGGCCGTAGGGGCCGTTGTTCATCAGCGCGAGCAGCTCCTCTTCACTGTCGTAGGGCAGGAAGGTCGCGATGGGGCCGAAGGTTTCTTCGTTGAGCAGGGTGTCGTTGATGCTGTTGGCGAGGATCACCGTGGGCTCGACGTAGCAGCCGGGGCGGTCGATGAGTTTGCCGCCGTGGATGATCCGGTTGTTTTCGGCGCGGGCCTGGCTGAAATAGCCGAGCAGTTTGAGTTGGTGCTGATGGTGGGTGACCGGGCCGAATTCGGTGCTTTCGTCCAGCGGCGAACCGATGGTGAGGCGGCTGAGGCGCTGGCTGAGTGTGTCCAGCACCGCGTCGATCTGCGAACGGTGCACGAAGAAACGTTCGGCCGCTGCGCAGATTTGCCCGGCGTGCAAAAAGCCGGCTTCGATGATGCCGTCCACCGCTTTCTCCACCTCCACGTCGCGCAGGAACCCGGCGGCGTTCTTGCCGCCCAGTTCCAGGGTCGCACGGGTGAGGCCGGCGCCCATGGCACTGCGGCCCACGGCGATGCCGGTGGGCACCGAACCGGTGAAGGACACCTTGTGCGTGCCGGGGTGTTCCACCAGGCCTTTGCCGACATTGCCGCCGCCTGTCAACACGTTGAGCACACCCGCCGGCAACCCCGCTTCGATGGCCAGCTCGGCGATGCGCAGGATTGTCAGCGGCGTGAATTCGCTGGGCTTGATGATAATGCTGCAGCCGGTCACCAGTGCCGAGGCGAGTTTCCAGATGGCGATCATGGTCGAGAAATTCCACGGCACGATGCCCACCACCACGCCCACCGGTTCGCGCAGGGTGAACGCGGTGTAGCGTTCGCCATTGAACGAAGGCAGCGACGGGGTGAGCGTCTGGCCGCTGATCTTGGTCGCCCAGCCTGCGTAGTAACGCAGGAAGTGCGCCGCCTGGTCGACCTCGAACGCGCGGGCAATCTGGATGACCTTGCCGGACTGACAGGTCTCGATCTGCGCCAGTTCTTCGCGGTTGCGCTCCAGCAGGTCGGCGAGTTTGTGCAGCACATTGCCGCGTGTCGCCGGCGCAGCCTGGGACCACAGTTCAAAGCCCCGGTTGGCGGAGTCCACCGCTGCATCGATATCCGCCAGGTCGGCCTCCGCCACGTGGGCGATCACTTCACCGGTGGCCGGGTTGGTCACCGCCAGCGTCTGGCTGGAATGGCCGTGGACGTTGACGCCGTCGATGAACAGCCCATGGGGGCGACGTAAAAACGCTTCGACGTGAGGCAACAGCGGGATATCACTCATGGCGGGTTCCTGGCAGTTCACAAAAGAAAACCCGAGGGTATCCAAGCCGCCCGCGCCTGGCTTGACTGTGCCTGCCAGGCGTCATGCCTGTGGCTGCCGGGCCTGTGAAAAGTACAACCTTGCCTGTGGAACGTGCATTTTCCACGCGCCCGACCCGTTCGATACTGGCCCTGCATCCAGCGCTGCTCCTCGACTTGGAGCGGCTGCCGGACTTCCAATAATAAGCAGGGCCGTCCATGAAAAAGCCAAATCCGCTCCTCGAAGACCTCAAGCCCCTCCTGCCCCAGATTGCGGCAAATGCCACGCGTGCCGAACAGCAACGCCAGGTGCCGGATGAGAACATCGCCTTGCTCAAAAGCATCGGCCTGCACCGTGCCTTTCAACCCAAGGCCTTTGGTGGCCTGGAACTGTCGCTGCCCGAGTTCGCCGACTGCATCGCCTTGCTCGCCGGCAGCTGTGCCAGCACCGCCTGGGCCATGAGCCTGCTGTGCACCCACAGCCACCAACTGGCGCTGTTTTCGGCCCGGTTGCAGCAGGAAATCTGGGGCGAAAACCCGGATGCCACCGCCAGCAGCAGTATTGCGCCGTTCGGGCGCGTGGTGGAGGGCGAAGGCGGTGTGTACTTCAGCGGTGAAATGGGCTGGAGCAGTGGCTGTGACCATGGCGAGTGGGCGATTGTCGGCTGCCGCCGACAGAACGCCGAAGGCACCCAGGATTACTGCTTTGCCGTGCTGCCGCGCAGTGACTACCAGATCCGCGATGACTGGTTCGCCGCCGGCATGAAGGGCAGCGGCACCAAGACCCTGGTCATCGACAATGCCTGGGTGCCCGAGCACCGGATCCAGAAGGCCAAGGACATGATGGAGGGCAAGTCCGCAGGTTTTGGCCTCTACCCCGACAGCCAGATTTTCTACGCGCCGTACCGGCCGTATTTCGCCAGTGGTTTTTCCACCGTCAGCCTTGGCGTGGCCGAGCGCATGCTGGAGGTGTTCCGCGAAAAAACCAAAACTCGCGTGCGCGCCTACACCGGTGCCGCCGTGGGCGCGGCAACGCCGGCGTTGATGCGCCTGGCCGAGTCCACCCACCAGGTGGCCGCTGCTCGTGCGTTCCTTGAAAAGACCTGGCAGGACCACGCCGAACACAGCGCCGCCCAGCGTTACCCGAGCCGCGAAACCCTGGCCTTCTGGCGTACCAACCAGGCCTACGCCACCAAGATGTGCATCGAGGCAGTGGACCGCCTGTTCGCCGCCGCCGGTGGCAATGCCTGGTTCGAACACAACGAAATGCAGCGCCTGTTCCGTGATTCCCATATGACCGGCGCCCATGCTTACACCGACTACGACGTCTGCGCGCAGATCCTTGGCCGTGAGCTGATGGGCCTGGAGCCGGACCCGAGCATGGTGTGACCCGTTCTTCCACTACAACAATCAGGGCGTCCGTTCGAGGGCGCCCGGGAGTCTTGCATGCCTGACAACAGCCTTTTCGACCCACGGGCCTTTCGTCGCGCCCTGGGCAACTTCGCCACTGGCGTGACCGTGGTCACCGCCGCCACCGCGTCCGGGCGCAAGGTGGGCGTGACCGCCAACAGTTTCAACTCGGTGTCCCTCGACCCGCCACTGGTGCTGTGGAGCATCGATAAACGCTCCAACAGCCACGAAGTGTTCGAGGAGGCCAGTCACTTCGCAGTGAATGTGCTGGCGGCGGATCAGGTGCACCTGTCCAACAACTTTGCGCGCCCGCGTGAAGACCGCTTCGCCCTGATCGAGTACGAACCGGGGGAGGGCGGTTCACCGGTGTTCGCCGATTGTTCGGCACGGTTCCACTGCGAGAAATACCAGCAGGTGGACGGTGGCGACCACTGGATCATGATCGGCAAGGTGGTGGCCTTCGATGATTTCGGGCGTGCGCCGCTGTTGTATCACCAGGGCGCCTATGCCGAGGTCCAGGCGCTGCGTCCCTGCGCGCCCGAGACGGTTCAGAACGGTACGGCGACCACCAACTGACTGTAGACATTGGTGCCGTTGCCACCGACCTGGTTGCCACCGGTCTCTGCATCCTTGTCGGGTGTGTAGAGACCCAGCAGCGGCGTGATGATCAGGTGCTCGTTCACCGCCCACTCGGCGTACAGGTCCAGCTCGCGACCGTCCAGGTTCAACTGGCCACGGGTGCTGACGGTCTTGTAGTCGAAGAACAGCGCACCCAGGGTGAGGTTCTCCAGCGGCTTGACCTTGAGCGCCAGGTGTTGCACGGAGGTGTTGGTGTTGTACGGGCCGGAGTAGTTGCCTGCCACTTCGCCCTGCACCCAGGTGCCGTAGCCACGGTTGAAACCGGCGAACATTGCATCCCAGTTCTTTGAATAGCGCGCGTAGCGGTAGGTCAGGTCCGGCGACCAGGGCAGGTCGACGAAGGTGTAGCCGCCTTCGGCGTAGCCGGCATTTTCCTGGCTGTCGCGGCGGTCCTGGCGCGCCAGTTCAAAGGCGAAGTGCGCGTTGTCGATACCGGCATTGCCGGCGCCGCGCAGGCTGTACAGGTTCATGCCTTTGCGCTGGCGCTGCACGTCGCTGGCGAAGCGCTCGTCCACATCGATCCCATGAATATACGTGAGCCCCAGAGTGCCCGGCGCGGCGCTGTACTCCAGGGTGCCGGCGGCCATTTCGGTCATGGCCTGGGCGGGGTTGTCGGACTTGATCCACATCAGGCTGCCATGCACGCCGTCCTTGCCGCCGAGGCGGATCACTGCGGTCTTGTCGAAGGCATGGCGCGCGGCGATGTAGTAGGCGCCACCACGGTTGAACTCGCCGTCACCCACGCCCTTGCCGAGATTGGGGCCATCGTCGTTGATCAGGAAACCGTCGCCCAGCATGATGATCTGCCGACCGAACGACAGGTCCACGCCGTCCTTGCCCAAGGCCGGGAACAGCTCGCCCGAGCGCCAGCCGGCGAAGGCTTCGTCGAACTTGGTGGTGCGCTCCTTGCCTGTGGTGACCCCGGAGGCATCGCCATCGCCCCAGGTGCCGGAACTCACCAGGTTGGCCGTGCCATACACGCCACCAAAGCGGCCCAGGCTCTGGTCGACGCTCAGGCCGTACTTGATGAAGGCTTCGCGCCAAGTGGAACCGCCGCTGCGCCCATCGTAGTTCTTCGGGCTGTTGAACATCCCGTACACGGCGAGGAAGTTGCCGGTGACGTGGGTGTCGGCATCGGCGTACAGCTCGACCGCCTGGGCCTGGCCCACCAGCAACGCAATCCCCAGGCCGACCGCCTGGCGCAGGCCGCGATTTTTCAGTGTGTGCTCCATTGTCATTGTCCCCAGCTTGGTTAAGAGTGAGGGCGCATTAGGGCGAGTGACGGGGGCCTGAGTCTTTTCTCTGCGTGCCAGGGAATTGACCCTGGCCGCCACGCCGCCCGCTGTGGCAGGGAGCAACAAAAGCGGCGGCAGACAGGGGCAAGACGAGCAATTGGAGTGGGGCGCAGAGTACCGACACATTAAAAAAACCGTCTTCGAGGACCCCATCATGTCGATCAACGACCGACTCACCGCGCACCTCAACCGGGGCACGGTAGGTTTCCCCACCGCCTTGGCCAGCACCATTGGCCTGATCATGGCCAGCCCGGTGATTCTCACCGCCACCATGGGCTTTGGCATCGGCGGCAGTGCGTTCGCCCTGGCAATGCTGATCGCCGTGGTGATGATGCTGGCCCAGGCCACCACCTTTGCCGAGGCGGCGTCGATCCTGCCCACCACCGGCTCGGTGTACGACTACATCAATTGCGGCATGGGGCGGTTTTTCGCGATTACCGGCACCTTGTCGGCGTACCTGATCGTGCATGTATTTGCCGGCACCGCCGAAACCATCCTGTCCGGGGTCATGGCCCTGGTGAACTTCGAGCATCTCAACACCCTGGCGGAATCGGCGGGTGGCTCGTGGTTGCTCGGCGTGGGCTTTGTGATCGTCTTTGGCGTGCTGAACGCGTTTGGCGTCAGTGCTTTTGGCCGAGCGGAAATCATCCTCACCTTCGGCATGTGGATCACCCTGATGGTGTTCGGCGTGCTCGGCTTGATCGCCGCGCCCGCCGTGCAGTTGGACGGCTGGTTCGGCGAGTCGCTGGTAGGCACCGACCTGATCACCGTGCTGTCGCTGGTGGGCATGGCGATGTTCATGTTTGTCGGTTGCGAGTTCGTTACGCCCCTGGCGCCGGACCTGCGCCAATCGGCCAAGGTGATGCCGCGCGCAATGATGCTGGGGCTGATGGGCGTGGCCACCTGCATGTTCATCTATGGTGGGGCGATGAAACGCCAGGTGGAAAACGTGGTGCTCGACGCCACGTCAGGCGTGCACCTGCTGGACACGCCCATGGCCATCCCCAGGTTCGCCGAGCAGGTGATGGGGCAGATCGGCCCGCTGTGGCTGGGCATCGGTTTTCTGTTTGCCGGCGCGGCCACCATCAACACCCTGATGGCCGGTGTGCCACGGATCCTCTACGGCATGGCGGTGGACGGCGCGTTGCCCAAGGTTTTCACCTACCTGCACCCACGCTTCAAGACGCCGCTGCTGTGCATCCTGGTGGCGATGCTGATTCCCTGCCTGCACGCGTTGTACCTGGGGGGCAACACCGACAACATCATGCACCTGGTGCTGGCGGCGGTGTGTGCGTGGAGCTTTGCCTATCTGCTGGTGACGATCTCGGTGGTGAGCCTGCGTATCCGTCGGCCGGACTTGCCACGGGCCTATCGTTCGCCGTGGTTTCCGCTGCCGCAGATCGTGTCGAGCATCGGGATCCTGCTGGGCATGTGGTTCATCACGCCTCCGGGCATGAACCCGGCAGACATCTATGTGCCGTTTGGCGTGATGCTGGCGGGCACGGCGGCGTATGCGCTGTTCTGGACCCTGGTGGTGCAGAAGGTCAACCCCTTCAAGCCGGCCTCCGTGGAGGAAGTATTGGCAAAGGAGTTCAGTAACCAACCGGAGCAGGCTGATGACGGTTATGGCGACTTTGCGGCAAAGACTGTTTGAGCTGTGGCGTGCCGATCGTGCGCCATCGGGATATCGGCCGGGGGTGACCCTGGCGCACCTGCGGCGCAACCTTGGGCTGGCAACGCTTGAAGTGGACGGCGTGGGGTTCGAGATTGTCGAGCGCACCGAATCGCAATGGTTGATGCATCTGGTGCTGACCGAGTTTGTCCTGTGCGTACCGGCAGCAACGGGGGGCACGGCGAGCTTCGCGGTGCACCATGGCGGCGCGATCCGGCGCCATGGAATTCGCGTGCGGCGCTGTGCCGGCAACCAGGCGCTGGGGCGTGAGTTGCAGGCACGCTTGCTGGCCGACGAGGCCTTGTTCCAGGCGCTGATGCCGCTGGATTTCAAGCGTCTGCGCATCGAGCTGCACGACCGGCAATGGTGCGTGCGCCTGGAGCATATGGGGGGCAGCGAGGTGGTCAATCGTCTGCCGGCGTTTCGGCGTTATATCGTCCTGAGCCCGGTGCAGCGCAGTCATTTGCTCGCGGCGCTGGTCGGGTTGAATCGGGTGTTGTCGGAGCTCTGATTGGCATCATTAGTGCTTGCGCAATGGGTACACAGGTTGTTGTTGCGTGCATATAGATAACATGTTAACTATTGCATCAGAACAACAAAAAGAAGCCATTGCGGAGACACCCCATGAGCATCCCACAGCATGCACACGACGGGCTGGACACTTGGAACCGCGAGCTGCGCGCGGCGTGCGGTTATTTCGAGACGGAACTGGCGTTCAACCGCTCGCTGTTCATCGGCGAGATCCGAGACTTGCCGCGCGGCGTGGCCATCCTGCGTACCAATGCCGGGCTGATCAAACGCCCGGCGCACCACGCCGACCATGACAACGACCAGGACTGTTTCCTGGTCAGCCAACGCAGCGGCTATTCGCAGATCGCGCAGAACGGCCAGACCCTGCACCTGGCGCCTGGCGAGATGTTGTTGATGGACTCGGTTGGCTCCATCGAAATCACCCCCTTCGGCTTGATCGAACACGCCTCGTTGTCACTCTCGCGCCCGCAGGTGTGCAAGCACCTGGGCGGCGACGCACGGGCTTTCGCCAAGATCTCCTCGACCAAAGCCTGCGGACGCATGCTGCATGTGCTGATGGATCAACTGTGCAAGGACGACACCGCAGACGGCGCGGGTGAAGTGGAGGCGCTGCAAACGGCCTTCGTGTCACTGCTGGGTTCGGCCCTGGAGCAGGGCGACGAGTGTCGCGAGGGCCTGGCAGCGTTGCAGGGCAGTAACCTGCGCAGCTATGTGCAGAAGGTCATCGATGAATCCCTGAGCCAGCCGGGGCTCAGCCCGATCGGTCTGGCCAACCGGCTGAATATCTCGGTGCGCCACCTGTACCGTCTGTTCGAAGAACAGGACGACAGCGTGTGCCGCTACATCCAGCGTGCGCGGCTCAAGCGCAGCGCGGATGACCTGACCAACCCGTGCCTGCGCAGCGAGTCGATCACCTCGATTGCCTATAAGTGGGGCTTTACCGACTCAGCGCACTTCAGCCGGTCGTTCAAGAAGCAGTTCGAGGTGTCGCCGAAGGATTTCCGCTCAAGCCGCATGCAGGCGGTGGGGGCATAAACGGGATCTTCAAAACAAAGGAGATCAAATGTGGGAGGGGGCTTGCCCCCGATAGCGGTGGTTCAGCCAAGCCTGTGGTGACTGACACACTGTTATCGGGGCAAGCCCCCTCCCACATTCAGACCGTGCGCGGCTCAGTCATCGGGATACTCCGTGCGGTTGAGCACCTGGCAATACGAGCTGATGGGGAAGTTCGACAGCGCATCGAAGGATGCACCGGCATAGCCGAAAATCTTGCCGTCGCTGCGGTGCTGCTGCAGGTCGATCAGCACCAGGCCGAGGGTCGGTACGATCTTCTCCTGCCACACGAACAGGTACAGCTGGTCGGCGATCTTGTAGTAATGGCAGCGGTCGGTGTCGCACAGGCCTTGCTCCACGCCTTTGAGGCATTGCCAGGCGTAGAAGCGCTCGTTGAGATAGATGTGCTCGTAGACTTCGCTGGGGCTGTAGCGGTATTGGTTGCGCAGGCCCACCAGTTCGGCGGTGGGCGCATGCAGGCAGTGGCCGGCCTGCCACGGGCGGTCGAGGCTGCCGTGGAGGAAGTCGACCTCCACCGAGCTCAGTGGCTTGCCGGCCAGGGCGCGGTGGTAGAGGCCTTCGTGGGTCTGGGCCTGATCCGGCAGGCGCCCGATCACGGCAGTGAACGAGGCGTTCGGTGTGTCCAGCACCAGGCTGATCGACCAGCTATGCCCGGCCTCGTGCTTGATGAAGTCCACCAGGTACAGGCCCGGGCGAATCGAGGTGGCGCGGTAAGGCGCGTTGCCGCTGGAGTGGCCATCGGCGGCGCGCCAGGCCAGGCGGTCCTGCTCGAAACGGTGATCGATCTGCCAGCCATTGGCGAAGTACAAGGTGAAGGCCTGGCCCGCCAGCTCGGCCAGGTTGGGCAGGATAAAGGCGTCCGGGGCGAAACCGTCAGCCAGTGCGCCTACGGTGATCCAGTCGGGAGAACTTGTCATGCCAAGCCCTCCCTTACACGACGGCGAAGTAATGTTTGACGAAGCTTTCGCTGAGCACTTCCCACAACACCGGCGTGCCCTTGGTCACGAACCAGCTGTCACCGGCCTTGTAGCGCGTGGACTGGCCGGTGGATTCGTCGGTGAGCAGCACTTCGCCGGTGACCACCGTAGCCTGCTCGGCGAACGGGTAGACCATGCGGAACTTGCCCTGGGTGGTGCCGAAGTAAGCGCTGCTGACCGGGTCGGTGGGCGCGCCGAAGGTCATCTTGCCGAAAGCACGCACTTGGCCTTCGAGGATCTCGGAGCCGAGGTCGGCCACGGTGCCCCAAGGGTCGAGTTCCGAGAGTTGGACGTTATGCTTGAGGGTGGTAAGGGTCATGGCAGTTCTCCAGTTGAGTAAATAATGCGGTTAGCGGCGCCCGTTCCAGTAACCGGAAAGCTGGTGCCAGGATTTGCCCGCCGTCAGCAGCACGGGGCGGATCGCGTCCTTTCCGATGATGGTCGGGCGATGAATCGAGCTGACCAGGTCGTAGCGCGCCGAGCCTTCGCTCATGCCTTCGGCCAGGACCTTGCAGATGATGTGGCTCGGGGTCACGCCAAAACCGGAATAGCCCTGCACGAAAAACGCGTTGCTGCGCCCCGGCAAGGTGCCGATCTGCGGGAACAGGTTGGGGCTGCACGCCATGGGGCCGCCCCAGGCCAGGTCGATTTTCACGTCCTTGAGGTAGGGGAAAATCTTCAGCATCAGTCGACGGTTCCAGGCCTTGAGGTCACCGGGAATATGCTCTACCAAGGGTGTGGCCGCGCCGAACAACAGGCGGTTTTCCTGGGTGACGCGGTAGTAATCGATCACCGGGCGAATATCGCTGTAGGCCCCGCGAATCGGGCTGATGCGCTGGATAAGCTCCTCTGACAACGGCTCGGTCATCATCTGGAACGCGTAGGTGTTGATGGTCGAACGGTGCAGCTCCGGCTCCAGCTTGTTGAGGAAACTGTCGCAGGCCCACAGCAGCTTGCTCGCGCGCACCGAGCCACGGCCGGTGCGCACGGTGATGCGTTCGCCGTAGCTGACTTCCAGCGCCGGGCTGTTCTCGAAAATCCGCACGCCATGACCGGCCAGCGCGGTGGCTTCGCCCAGCAGCAGGTTGAGCGAATGCACATGTCCGCCGCCCATGTGCAGCAGGGCACTGCTGTAGGCCTTGGAGCCGATGATCTGTTGCACGTCGGCGCCGCCGAGAAAGCGGATTTCGTGCTGGCTGTTGATCGACTTGAAGTCCTTTTCCCAGGCGCGCAGGGTTTTTTCCTGGCGGGCATTGAAGCCCATGTAGCCGTAGCCGTGGCAGAAGTCTGCGTCGATGTTGTACTTGGCGATGCGGTTCTTGATGATGTCTGCGCCCAGGTCGCTGATCTCGAACACCTGGCGCAGGCCGTCTTCGCCCACGTCCTTCTTGATCTTCTCCAGGTCATGGCCGATACCGGCCATGATCTGCCCGCCGTTGCGGCCGGTGCCGCCGAACCCCAGGTAGCGCGCTTCAAGCACCACGATGTTGGTGATGCCTTTTTCCGCCAGTTCCAGGGCCGTGTTGATGCCGGAAAAACCGCCGCCGATCACCACAACGTCGGCGTCGATGTCCTGTTCCAGGGTGGGGAAGCTCAGGTTGTATTTCTTGGTGGCGGTGTAATACGTAGGGGTTTCGATGTTGATCATGGCGCAGCCTGAAAAAGTGAAGGAAGGCTCTGAAGCGGATGCCTCCATTAGGGGCCATGGCAGGATGGAAGTCTTGACCCTGCGTGCCCAGGCATTTGATTCAGCGCGCCATGGGCGGTGCGCTCGACAAGTTATAGCGCGCTCGCCGGCAGGGAATGTTAGAGTTTCGTTAAATTATTAACTAAATACTTCGTGACCCTGATCCCTATGTCCAAACCTCGACAATCCCTGACCCTGGCCTTGCTGCAAGCCCGCGAAGCCGCCATGAGTTTTTTCCGTCCGTCCCTGAATGAACACGGCCTGACCGAACAGCAATGGCGGATCATCCGCATCCTCGAGCAATACGGTGAACTGGAGATTTACCAGTTGGCGGAACTGGCCTGCATCCTCAAGCCGAGCATGACCGGCGTGCTGGTGCGCATGGAAACCGCCGGCATGGTGCACCGGCGCAAGGCCGAGCAGGACCAGCGCCGGGTACTGGTGACGTTGGCTGACAAGGGCAAGGCCAGCTTCGAGTCGATGAGCCAGTGCATGGAGGCCAACTACCAGCGGTTGCAGGATCAGTTTGGCGAAGAGAAGTTGCAGACCCTGCTGGGTCTGCTGGATGACTTGAAGAACATCAACCGCTGAGGTAACAGCTGAGTCCCCACCGAGCAAAATGTGGGAGGGGCTTGCCCCCGATGGCGGTGTGTCAGTCACCAGATGTTTGGCTGAACCACTGCTATCGGGGCCAGCTCCCTCCCACATAAGATCTCAGTAGACGCCACTACTGTGGCCGGCCGTGGGCGTGCCTTTGAATTTCCCCGCCAGCGCCTGCAACCCACGCATCAATACAGTGGTATCCACGCCCACCGCGACAAAGGTCGCGCCCAGCTCAATGTAGCGCCGCGCCAGGTTTTCATCTGCGCTGAGTATCCCCGCCGCCTTGCCCGACTGCACGATGCGTGTGATCGCATCCTCGATCGCCGCCTGCACATCCGCATGCCCGGGATTGCCCCGGTGCCCCAGCGACGCACTCAAATCCGCCGGGCCGATAAACACACCGTCCACGCCCTCGACGGCGGCAATTTCATCCAGGTTCGCCAGGCCTTCGCGGTTTTCGATCTGCACCAGCAGACACATCTGTTCGTCCGCCTGATCCAGGTAGCCGGGGATGCTGTTCCAGCGCGACGCCCGCGCCAGGGCACTGCCGACACCGCGCATGCCCTGGGGCGGGTACCGCATGGCACGTACCAGGTCACGAGCCTGGGCGGCGCTTTCCACCATGGGCACCAGCAGCGTCTGGGCGCCGATATCCAGCAGTTGCTTGATCAATGCGCTGTCGCCGATGACCGGGCGGATCAGTGCCTGGCTGGGGTAGGACGCGATGGCCTGCAACTGGCCGAGCATGCCGTGCAGGTGATTGGGCGCGTGTTCGCCGTCGATCAGCAGCCAGTCGAAACCGGCATTGGCGGCCAGCTCTGCGCAATAGGCGTCGGCCAGGCCGAGCCACAGGCCAATTTGCACCTCGCCACTGTGCAAGCGTTGTTTGAAGCGGTTGATGGGCAGGTCCATGGCAATCCTCCAGGGTTCAGATGAAGCGGCAGGCAATCGACCCAAGCAGGTCGTAGTCGACATGGAACGTATCGCCAGGGCGGGCCGCGACCGGTCGGGTGAAGGAGCCGCCGAGGATCACTTGCCCCGGCAGCAGGGTCACGTCATACGGCGCCAGTTTGTTCGCCAGCCAGGCCACGCCTTTGGCCGGGTGGTTGAGCACCGCCGCCGACACGCCGGACTCTTCGATCACGCCATTGCGGTACAGCACCGCCGGCACCTTGCGCAGGTCGATCTCGGTCGGCCGCACGGCACGGCCACCCAGCACCACGCCGGCGTTGGCGGCGTTGTCGGAGATGGTGTCGAAGACCTTGCGCGTCGCGTTGGTCTGCGGGTCTACCTGCTGGATGCGCGCGTCGATGATCTCCAACGCGGGGATCACCCACTCGGTGGCGTCGAGCACATCGAACACCGTGCAGTTGGGCCCCTTGAGCGGTTTGCCGAGGATAAACGCCAGCTCCACTTCCACTCGCGGCACGATGAAGCGTTCGAAGGGAATGTCGCTGCCTTCGTCGAAAAACATGTCATCGAGCAGGGCGCCGTAGTCGGGCTCGGTGATGTTCGACGAGACCTGCATGGCCCGTGAGGTGAGACCGATCTTGTGGCCTTTGAGAGTGCGCCCGCCCTTGATCTTCAGTGCGACCCAGGCGCGCTGGATGGTGTAGGCATCTTCGATCGTGATATTCGGATAGTCGAGGGAAAACTGGCGCACTTGTTCGCGGCTGCGTTCGGCGCGGTCCAGGCGGAGGGCGGCATCAAGGATCTGCTGGGAGTCGAGCATGGCAACGGTCTCTAGTCTGGGTTGACGATGGCGGCGTGGGTGCGCAGCACCAGCAGGCCGCCGAGGGCGATGAACAAGGCAAGTACGTACAGCGCCAGGCTGGCGCTCTGGGTGGCGTCGCGCATCCAGCCGATCAGGTACGGCGCGAGGAACGCGGCGACGCTGCCGAAGGAGCTGATCATGGCAATGCCGGCGGCCTGGGTGGTGGTGGATAGATACGCCGGTGGCAGTTGCCAGAACATCGGCAGGGCGGCACTGGCGCCCATGCCGGCAACCACCAGCCCGCCCATCACCAACAGCGGATTGCCCGGCGCCAGGCCGGCCACGGCGATCCCGACCGCCGCCATCAGCAGTGGCACGCACAGGTGCCAGCGGCGTTCGCGATGGCGGTCGGAGGAACGCCCGCAGCCAATCATGAAGAAGCACCCGGCCAGGTAGGGCACGGCGCTGAGCAGGCCGACCTGGCTGTCGCGGCCGATGCCGGCGCCGTGGATCAGGGTGGGCATCCAGAACGCCAGGGTGTTCACTGCCAGCATCACGGCGAAGTACACCGCTACCAGTAGCCATACCTGCGGGTCGCGCAGGATGGCGCCGAACGAGGTGATGGTCTTGCGCTGTTCCTCGCTGCGCAGTTGGTCGCGCAACTGGTGTTTTTGCTCGGCGGTCAGCCAGTGCACCGCGTCGAAGCCGTCCGGCAGCCACTTGAGCACCACCAGCCCCAGCAGCACCACGGGCAGGCCTTCGATCAGGAACATCCACTGCCAGCCACGCATCCCGCCGACATCGTGGAAGTGTTCGAGGATCGCCCCGGACAACGGCCCGCCCAACACCCCGGCCATGGGCACCGCGATGGCGAACAACGCGGTGACCTGGCCGCGGCGGCGAGCCGGGTACCAGCGGTTGAGAAACACCAGGATGCCCGGGAAAAAACCGGCCTCGGCCACCCCCAGCAAAAAGCGCAGCACATAGAAACCACGGGCGCTCTCCACCCACAGCATGCCGGTGGACAACAGGCCCCACACCACCATCAGGCTGGCGATCCAGCGCCTGGGGCCGACGCGGTCCAGGGCCATGTTGCTCGGCACGCCGAACAGCGCATAGGCGATGAAAAACAGCCCGGCGCCGAAGCCGTAGACCGTGTCGCTGAACTGCAGGTCGCTGCTCATCTGCATCTTGGCGAAGCCGATATTGATGCGGTCCAAGTGGGCGAACAGGTAACACACCAGCAACAGCGGCAGCAGGCGCCACGTCACTGAACGATGGGTACGGTCGTGCTCGGCCAGCACGCGGCTGGCGGTGGAGTGGGCTGTGCTCATGATGTTGTACTTTTTGTCTGAGAGGCCGTGAGGAGAGCAGCGGGTTTTACCCCGCCGGGTTGTTCAGGAACGCATGCACATTGTTCTGCTTGAAATTGAGTTGCGGGTGCAGCTCGACCATCTCGAATGACAGCGCCAGCAAACGTTGCGCCTGCAACTCGGCAAAGTGCGCGGTGATCACCGCGAACACCGTTTCGGCCACTGCCTGGCGCGTGGCCAGGTCGCGGCCATGGCCGACCTTGAGGGTCATGTGCACAAAGGCGTAGTCGTGCTTGCCATCGGCCATGCGCCAGGTGTCCAGGCGTACGCCACGGCTGCGAATACCCCCGAGGGGGAACACGCCACTGTCGCCCAGCACGCGGTGGATTTTTTCAAACAGACCGGGCAGGTCGGCCTGTGGTTCGAGGTTGTCGGTGTACTCGGCGATAAAGTGCGGCATGGGGTGCTCCCGGTTCTACAGGGGGAAAATCGCATTGACCTGGCCGGTGCCCGAACTGCCGAACGGCGGCGTGATGATCTCGGCGGGCCTGGCGTAATCCGGCCCACCGAGCAGCCCCAGGAGCATCGCGGTGTCGTGCATCTTGCCTTCGCCGAAGCAGTGCTCGGCGTAGTCCGGCAGCATCGCGCAGAACTCCTTGAAGCGGCCCTGCTTCCACATCTCCACTACGTGCAGGTCCACTTGCTTGTCGAACTCGCGGGTCCAGGTGTGGATATTCGCCTCCGCCTGGCGGTCGTCCGAGAAACGGTGCGACAAGGAGCCTGAGGCCAGCACCAGCACCTTGCGGTCACTCTTTTCAATTGCCCGGCGTACGGCGGCACCGAATGCGAAGCTGTCTTCGAGGCGGTGCCAGGCGCACCAGGCGGCGATGGAAATGACCTTGAATTTCTCATCCTCCGGCACGTCCATGTGCATGTAGCGCATGGGCACCAGCGTGCCGTATTCCAGCTCCAGGCTCGGGATGTCATGGGCCATGCTGCGCACGCCGGCCAGGTTGGCCTCGGCGGCGATCAACGCGCCCAGCTCGGGGCAGCCGGGGTAGGCGTATTCCATGTTCTTGATGAAGTGCGGCAGCTCGTTGCTGGTGTAGGTGCCCTGGAACCGCTCGCCGCAATTGACGTGGTAACCGCTGTTGACCAGCCAGTGCACGTCGAACACCACCGCCGTGTCGGCGCCCAATTCGCGGGCGCGCCGGCCGATCTCCTTGTGACCGGCAATCGCCGCTTCGCGACAGCCGTGATGCTTGCCGGGCAGTTCCGACAGGTACATCGACGGCACGTGGCAGATCTTCGCTGCCAGGACCACTTCGCCCATGATGATTCTCCAGGTTCATTATTGTTGTTGGAGCGCCTTGGCGGGGGTTAAACACCCCAACGCGGAATGTGATGGCTGCCCATGGAAATGCACACGTTCTTGATCTCGGCAAACACTTCGAAGCTGTACTGGCCGCCTTCACGCCCGGTGCCGGAACCTTTCACCCCGCCAAATGGCTGGCGCAGGTCGCGCACGTTCTGGCTGTTGATAAATACCATGCCGGCTTCGATCCCGCGCGCCAGGCGATGGGCCTTGCCGATGTCCTGGGTCCAGATGTAGGAGGCCAGGCCGTACTCGGTGTCGTTGGCCAGTTGCAGGGCCTCGGCTTCGTCCTTGAAGGGGATCAGGCACGCCACCGGGCCGAAGATTTCTTCCTGGGCAATGCGCATCCGGTTGTTCACATCGGCAAACACGGTCGGCTGGATGAACTGGCCTTTGCTCAGGTGCGCCGGCAGGTTGGCCGGGCGTTCCAGGCCGCCGGCGAGCAGGGTGGCGCCTTCCTCGATACCGATCCTGATATAGCCGGTGACCTTGTCGTAGTGGGCCTGGGTGATCATCGAGCCGACCTGGGTCTTCGGATCCTGCGGGTCACCGACGATCAAGCGTTTGGCGCGGGCGGCGAATTCGGCGACAAACTGCGGGTAGACGCTTTCCTGGATAAAGATGCGGCTGCCGGCGGTGCAACGTTCGCCATTCAGGGAGAAGATGGTGAACAGCGCCGCATCAAGGGCGCGCTCAAGCTCGGCATCCTCGAAGATCAGCACCGGCGACTTGCCGCCCAGTTCCATGGAGTATTTTTTCAGGCCGGCGGTCTGCATGATCTTCTTGCCGGTAGCGGTGCCACCGGTGAACGAAATGGCACGCACATCCGGGTGCCGCACCAGCGCGTCACCGGCGGTGGCGCCGTAGCCCTGGATCACGTTGAGCACGCCGTTGGGAATCCCGGCTTCCACCGCCAGGCGCCCCAGTTCATTGGCGGTCAGCGGCGACAGCTCCGACATCTTCAACACCGCCGTATTACCCAACGCCAGGCACGGCGCGGTCTTCCAGGTGGCGGTCATGAACGGCACGTTCCACGGCGACACCAACCCGCACACGCCCACCGGCTGGTACAGGGTGTAGTTGAGCATCTGATCGTCCACCGGGTAGCTGTGGCCATCCATGCGCGTGCAGACTTCGGCGAAGAAATCGAAGTTGTGCGAGGCGCGGGGGATCAACACGTTCCTGGTCTGGTGGATCGGCAGGCCGGTGTCGAGGGTTTCCAGTTCGGCCAGGTGCGGCACGTTCTGTTCGATCAGTTCGCCGAGCTTGCGCATCAGGCGTGCGCGTTCCCTGGCCGGGGTGTTGGCCCACTTCGGGAATGCCGCTTTGGCGGCCGCTACGGCCTGGGCCACTTCCTCGGCACCGCCGCTGGCGACTTCGCCAATCGCCTCGCCGGTGGCCGGGTTGTAGTTGATGAAGGTGTCTTTGCTTTCGACCTCACGGCCGTTGATCCAGTGTTTGATCATGCTGCTCACGCCTCTTTCCGGGCGGAGAAAAACTCCGCCTCGCTGACAATCCGGTTGACCAGGCGGCCCACGCCTTCGACTTCCACCACCACTTCATCGCCGGGCACCACGTCGGCCAGGCCTTCGGGCGTGCCGGTGGCGATCATGTCGCCGGGTTGCAGGGTCATGAAACTGGACAGGTATTCGATGAGGTACGGGATGTCGAAAATCATGTCGCGGGTGCTGCCTTCCTGGCGCAGTTCACCGTTGATCCAGGTGCGCAGGGTCAGGTTGCCCGGGTCGGGCACATCGGCCACATCGACGATCCATGGGCCGACCGGGGTGGTGGCATCGCGGTTTTTCACGCGCAGGTTGGGGCGGTAGTAGTTTTCCAGGTAGTCGCGGATCGCATAGTCGTTGCACACCGTGTAGCCGGCCAGGTAGTCCAGGGCGTCGGCGCGCTTGACGTTGCGCGCGGTCTTGCCGATCACCGCCACCAGTTCGCACTCGTAGTGCATGTAGGCGACGTCGTCCGGGCGCCAAGTGACCTGGCGGTGGCCGGTGTAGGTGCCGACGGACTTGATGAAGGCCAGGGGTTCGGTGGGTGGGGTGAAGGCCAGTTCAGCCGCGTGGTCGGCGTAGTTCAAGCCCAGGGCGAACATGCTGCCGGTGGCCGGTGGCAGCCATTGCACCTGGTCTTCGGCGAGCAGGCGACCATCGCTCAGGCGCACGGCGTTGTCGGCTTGCACCTGTACGGCGTGCACGTCACCTTCAAAGCGGATACGGGCGTGTTTCATGCTTGAGTCTCCGCTTGAATGTGATTGAGCAGACGGCCCACGCCGTCGATCTCGACTTCTACCCTGTCGCCCGGCAGCACATCCACGCGGCCTTCGGGGGTGCCGGTGATCAGCACATCGCCGGGGTGCAGGGTCATGAATTCGCTGATTTCGGCGAGCAGTTGCGCAATATCGCGCACCCAATTCGCCGTGGTGTTTTCCTGGCGCAGTTCGCCGTTGACCCACAGCTTGAGGCTCAGTTGACCGGGGTTGGCGACTTGGTCCCGAGGGATCAACTGCGGTCCGAGGACACAAAAACCATCGCGGCACTTGGCTTTCACGGCGGGGCGGTAGTAGCTGTCTTCCGGCAGGCTGAATTCATTCACCACCACATAGCCGGCCACATGGGCCATGGCATTTTCCAGGCTGACACGACTGGCGAGCTGGCCGATCACCACGCCTAGAGCGGGGCCGGGTTGCAGGCGTTCACCCTGGGGGTGCAGCACCACGCCACCCTGCTCGTTGCGCGTATTCGGGGTTTTGATAAACAACACCGGCTTGCTCGGCGGCTTCTGGTAGGGCGCCTGCTGGAAGGCGGCGAGATGCTGGTCCAGCAGGCCCTGGTAGTTCAGCGCAACGCCGAACAGGGTGCCGCTGGCAACATCATGCAGGGTACGGCTCATGCGTTTCTCCTGGCGGTGGCGACTGCTGCATAGGCAGTTCGTTAATGTGTTAACGTTATAATTAATATGTTAACTACCGTCAAGCGTGGCAAAATCAGGCAGCATCAAAACAACAAGAAGAGGGCACCGTGCAGCCGATCCCCAACATCAACATCGGGCAGGTCTACGACCAGCGTTACAGCGATGCCGAGGTGCATTACGACAAGCTCGGCAACCTGGCGGGTTTTTTCGGGCGCAACATGCCCGTGCATCGGCATGACCGGTTTTTCCAGGTGCATTATGTGAAAAGCGGCGCGGTACGGGTGTACCTGGATGACCGCCAGTTCGTGGAGTCCGGGCCGATGTTCTTCCTCACGCCGCCCACGGTGCCCCACGCCTTCGTCACCGAGGCGGATGCCGATGGGCATGTGCTGACCGTGCGCCAGCAGTTGGTGTGGGGATTGATCGACGCTGATCCCAGCCTGGCCTCCGGCGCAGCCTGCGTGGCGCTGAACGCAGGTGACCAAGGCCTGGATCAGCTGTTCGAAGAACTCAACGATGAGATCAACGCCGAGCGGGCAGGGCGCGCCGCCGCATTGGACAGCCTCACGCGCCTGATCATGATTCGCCTGCTGCGCCTGTGCGCCCACTCACTGCCCGCGCGCCCGACCCGGCACGAAGACCTGCGCATCTTCCATCGCTTCAATGAACTGATCGAGGCCCACTATCTGGAGCACTGGCCGCTGGCGCGTTACGCCGAGGGGATTGGCGTGACCGAGGCGCGCCTCAATGAGGTGTGCCGGCGCCTGGCCGATCTGCCGTCCAAGCGCCTGATCCTGGAACGTGTGATGCAGGAAGCCAAGCGCCTGTTGCTGTTCACCGGCAGTTCCGCCAACGAGATCTGCTACCAGCTGGGCTTCAAGGACCCGGCGTATTTCAGCCGGTTTTTCCTTCGGTATGCGCGGGTGACGCCGGGGGAGTATCGGCTGCGGCAGTCGGGCTTGCGCTGACGTCCCACGCGCCGCCCAGCGCTGTATACAACTTCACTTCCGCCACCAGTTGTGCCAGGCGGTCGACGATCAACGCCTGTTGCGAGCTGAACAACGTACGTTGCGCATCCAGGAAGGTGAGGTTGCTGTCGACGCCACTGCGGTAGCGATGCTCGGCCAGGTTGTAATACTGCTGATTGGCCGCGACGAAATCCCGTTGCGCCTCCAACTGGTCGGTATAGGTCTGCCGCGCCGCCAGGCCATCGGCGACTTCCTGGAAGGCGGTCTGGATCGATTTTTCGTACTGCGCCACGCCGATGTCTTTTTGCAGTTTGGCGTAGTCGAGGCTGGCGCGCAGGCTGCCGGCGTTGAAGATCGGCAGGTTGATCTGCGGCTGGAACGTCCAGCTGCCCGAGCCGCCCTTGAACAGCCCCGACAGTTCGGTGCTGGCGCTGCCGGCGTTGGCAGTCAGGCTCACCGACGGGAAAAACGCTGCACGTGCCGCGCCGATATTGGCGTTGGCGGCGCGCAACTGGTATTCGGCCTGGAGGATATCCGGGCGGCGTTGCAGCAAGTCCGAGGGCAGGCCGGCCGGCACGCGGGCCACCAGGTCGGCGGCGAGTGGACGCGACGGCAATTGTTCGTCCACCGGGCCGCCCACCAGCAGGGCGAGGTTGTTGAGGTCCTGGGCGACCTGGCGCTCATAACGGGCCACGCTGGCGCGGGTGCTTTCGACGCTGGTGGTGGCTTGCACCACGTCCAGCGCCGAGGCTTTGCCGGCGGTTTTGCTGCGGCTGGTGAGGCGCAGGCTATGCTCGTTGGCCACCAGGGTTTGCCGCGCCAGGGCCAGCAATTCCTGGTCGGCACGCCAGGTCAGGTAGGCATTGGCGACGTTGGCGACCAGACTCAATTGAGCACTGCGCCGCGCCTCTTCGGTGCCCAGGTAGGAGAGCATGGCCTGTTCGCTGAGGCTGCGGATGCGGCCGAACAGGTCCAGCTCATAGGCGCTGATGCCCAGGGTCGCGGAATAGCTGGAGGTGATGGCGGCCTTGCCGGTGCCGGTCACGTCCCCGGGCACACGCCGACGCTGGCCGGCGCCGGTAGCGGACACCGCCGGGAACAGATCGGCACGCTGGATACGGTACTGCGCCTGGAACGCCTCGACGTTCAACGCAGCCACGCGCAAGTCGCGGTTATTGACCAGCGCATCGCCAATCAACCCTTGCAGCGCCGGGTCGTGGAACAGCTGCTGCCAGTCCGATGTGCCGGACTGCGCCAGCGCATACACGCCAGCCTGGGGATACTGCGCAGGCACGGGCGCCGCAGGCCGTTGGTAGTCCGGGATCAGCGAGCAGCCGCCAAGCATCCAGGCCATCGCAAAGGTACTCAATTTATGCATCAGGCGCCCACCATCCACTTGGCCAGACCGTGCCTTCCACTCACGCCCAACTTGGCGGCGGCGCGCTTGAGGTAGGTTTCGATGGAGCTGTTCTTCACGCTGAGTTTCTCCGCGATCTGCGGCACGGTGCCGCCGGTCAGCAAGCCGAGGCACACCTCTTGCTCGCGCGCCGACAAGGTGATGTCGCCCAGGGACAGGCGCTTGTAGAACTCACGTTGCAATTGCGATTGCTCCAGCAACGTGTGGGCCGGTTCGACCTCGGTGTGCGGTGCCTGGCGCAGGCTCTGGGCGTGGCACTCGATCAACGGCAGCAGGGTGTCCGACAGGCACTTGAGAAACGACAACTCGGCCAGGGAAAACCCGCGCTGGGTCGGCGGGCGATAAAACGAAATCACACAGCGCCGGTTGCCCTGGCGCGACACCAGATTGCACTGGTGTGAGGTGTCACGCGGGTCTGCGCTGTTGGCCTTGGCTTTCAACTGGATCAGCAGCGGGTCCTGCATGCCGAGCATTTCGCGCAACAGCGGATGGTCGTCCATGGAGTTCAGGGCCAGGGGCGGCAGGTCCTGCGTCTGGCCGGCGCTGCCCAGCAGCTTGATATCGAGCACACGGTCGCGTAGCTCGTCGAGGGTCCATTCGCTCAGATCCACCAGGTGGATCGGCACCCACTTGTCCACCAGGTGCAGCATGTGGGCGGCAAAGCCCGGGTGGCCACTGCTGGCAATCAACTCGCCCATTTCGGCGTAGAAATGGGGGCTTTGGGTGTTGGCAATACTGCTGGTCAAACTCATAGCCTTCTCATCCTTGATATCGAAAACCGTGTACAGACCCTCTGGGCCTCTGCGGGGCGATCCGTTGCTCACACACCAGAGTCGGTATTCGAACGTGTATTTAGCCAGTGGATTTGTCCTACGTATGTAGCGGAAACGAGGGACATAACCTGCCATAAAAACCACGTCATTAATTCGACGTTTCTGAGAGGTAATTCCCACTACGAATAGCCAATGGAGATTTTTAGGTTTAAGTAACTCTTTGATAGATAAGTAAAATATTATCTTTAGAAAGCGTTCGCACAAAAAAGCATCGGCCAGATATAGCCAATGTCCTACAACTCTTTAATCGTTTCAGCAATGAACCATCAGCCAAGCCCGGTCTATCCATTCGGATGTCCGGGTTTAGGGTGACAGACAGCCCCTGGCCCCCATGCTCCAATCCGGCCCATTCGTCGTAATGGGCACCCCTGCGCGGCCAGTGCCTGACCTCCATGAGAAGGATCTTATGAAGCATTCACCCAGCTTCCCCCTTACCGCCGCCCAGCAGGACATCTGGCTCGACCAACTGCGCGCAGGCGACTCGCCGCTGTACAACATCGGTGGTTATGTGGACTTTGCCGGCGCCATTGACCCCGGCCTGATGCAGCGCGCCGTTGAATGCCTGGTGGCCAGGCACGACGCGTTGCGCACGCAACTGCACAGCGACGCCGACGGCCTGCCTCGCCAGACCTTCGCTGCCACCCTGGCTGTGGACCTGGCGCTGCATGACGTTTCCAAGGCTTGCGACCCGCAGGCCGCGAGCCACGCCCTGATGCAGGCGCAAATGGCCCTGCCTTATGCGATGCAGGGTGCGCCGTTGTTCCGCTTTTTCCTGGTCAAGCTCGACGACGATCATTACCGCCTCGGCACCCAGGCGCATCACCTGATCCTCGATGGCTGGGGCTTCGGCCAGATGCTGCAATCCCTCGCGCAGCTGTACACGGCCCTGGCGCAAGGCCTACAACCGGACTCGCCGGCGCCTTCCTACATCGATTTTATCGACGCAGACCAGCACTACCACGCGTCAGCCCGTTATGCCCGCGACCGCGCCTATTGGCTGGACAAATACCGCTTGATTCCGGAGCCGCTGCTGACCCCACGGCACACGGCCAAGGCCGCGAGCAATACCTTGGCGCAGGCGTTTCCGGTGGCACTGCTCAACCGAATGGAACAGGTGGCCAACCGTTACCAGGCGTCGGCGTTTCATGTACTGCTGGCGGCCCTGTATGTGTATTTCACCCGCACCGCCCAACGCGAGGAATGGGTGGTGGGAGTGCCGATTCTCAACCGTTCCAATGCACGGTTCCGCTCCACCGTCGGGTTGTTCACCCAGGTCAGCGCCGTGCGCTTGCAGTTTGATGAGCAGTCGCCGTTCAGCGCGGTGGTGCGTGGGGTGCGCGACCAGCTCAAGCAGGACTTCCGCCACCAGCGTTTCCCCCTCAGCGAGATGAACCGTGAGTTGGGCCTGCGTCGCAGCGACCGCGGCCAGTTGTTCGACCTGTCGGTGTCCTTCGAGCAGGACGACCATGAACTGCGCTACGGCACAACAGTGGCCCGTGCGGTCAAAGTGTCCAACCACCACGAGCCGCTGCCCCTGGCCCTCCACCTGCGCAGCAATCGCTACCAGGACACCGCTTGCCTGCATTGCGTCTACAACGAGGCGTACTTCCAGCACGATGAAGTGGCGGCCCTGGCGCAGCGCCTGACCTGGCTGCTGGAACAGGGGCTGGAAGACACCGCGCTGACGATCAGCGATTTTTCCCTGGTGACACCCGCCGAGCAGGCGCGGTTGCAGCAATGTAACGCCACCGCCCAGCCTGTCACCCAGCCACACACCCTGCACGCGCGCATCGAAGCCCAGGCCGCGCGCGCACCGGACGCCGTGGCGGCGGTGTACCAGGGGCGGCACCTGAGCTACGCCCAACTCAACCAGCAGGCCAACGCGCTGGCCCATCAACTGCTGGAGCGCGGCGTGCAGCCTGACGACCGGGTGGTGATCCTGGCGCGGCGTGGTCTGGATACGCTGGTGGGTTTGCTGGCGATCCTCAAGTCCGGCGCCTGCTACGTGCCAGTGGACCCGGCCCATCCCGCCGAGCGCCTGAATTACCTGCTGCAAGACAGCGACCCGGTGGTGGTGCTGACCCAGCACGATTTGCTGCATCGTTTGCCTCCGTTGACTGTGCCGGTGATCCAGCTCGACCGCCCGACCTTCCACCTGGGCACCAACCCCCGCGTCGCGGTCAGCCCCTCTCACCTGGCCTACGTGATCTACACCTCAGGCTCCACCGGTTTGCCCAAGGGCGTGATGGTCGAGCACCACAGCGTCTCGAACCTGGTGGACTGGCACTGCCGGGCCTTCGACCTGCATGCCGGCAGCCACACCGCCAGCGTCGCCGGTTTCGGTTTTGATGCGATGGCCTGGGAGGTCTGGCCGGCGTTGTGCGTGGGCGCCACGCTGCACCTGCCGCCCGCCCATGATGGCGCCGAAGACATCGACGCGCTGCTCGGTTGGTGGCGGGCACAGCCGCTGGACGTCTGCTTCCTGCCGACGCCCGTGGCCGAATACGCCTTCAGCCAGGGCCTGCACCACCCGACCCTGCGCACTCTGCTGATCGGCGGCGACCGACTGCGTTCTTTCTCCCAGGCGCAGTCCTTCGCCGTGATCAACAACTACGGCCCTACCGAAGCCACGGTGGTCGCCACCTCCGGCCCCATGGCCGTCGGCCGGCCATTGCATATCGGCGCGCCTGTCGCCAATGCCAGGGTGTATGTGCTGGACGCGCAGCAACGGCCGCTGCCCATCGGGGTGGCAGGGGAGCTGTACGTGGGCGGCCAGGGCATCGCGCGGGGTTACCTCAAGCGTCCCGAGCTCAGTGCCGAGCGATTCCTCGACGACCCCTTTACTCAGGGGCGCATGTACCGCACCGGCGACCTGGTACGCTGGCTGCCGGACGGCAACCTTGAGTACCTGGGGCGCAATGACGACCAGGTGAAAATCCGTGGCGTGCGCATTGAGTTGGGCGAAATCGAAACGGCCCTGGCCACGCATCCGCATATTCAGGACGCCGTGGTGCAAGCCCGCGAAGGGCAGTTGCTGGCCTGGTTCGTCCCCCGTGAAGCTGTGCCGATAGAAGCCTTGCGCGCCCACCTGCAAGCATCGCTGCCCGACTACATGCTGCCAGCCGCCTACATGCAGTTGGACGCGTTGCCCCTGACCGCCAACGGCAAGCTTGATCGCAAGGCGTTGCCCGCACCGACCCAAGAGGCGTTCGTCACCCGCTTGTATGAGGCGCCGCACCTCGGCGTGGAAAGCGTACTGGCGCAGATCTGGGCCGAGCTGTTGCAGGTGCAGCAGGTTGGGCGCCACGACCACTTCTTCGAACTGGGCGGGCATTCGTTGCTGGCCGTGCAATTGGTGCAACGCATGCGCCAGGTCGGGTTGCATGCCGATGTGCAGGTGCTGTTCGGCCAGCCGACCCTGGCGGCCCTGGCGGCGGCAAGTGAGCTCAGCGACGTGGACGCCCCCGACCTGGCCGAACTCGACCCTGCCAGCTTTGATCTGATCGTCGCGAGCATTCCCGGCGGCGTGGCCAACGTGCAGGACATCTACCCGCTGGCGCCGCTGCAGGAAGGTTTGCTCTACCACCACATCACCGATGAGCGCGATCCGTATCAGCAGCAGGCGCTGTTCAGCTTTGCGCAGCGCGAGCAGTTGGACGCGTTTGCCCAGGCCCTGCAACAAGTGATCAACCGCCACGATATCCTGCGCACCAGTCTGGTGTGGGAGGCCCTGGAGCAACCGATGCAAGTGGTGTGGTGCCAGGCGCAATTGCGCGTTGAACCGTTGCGCGAGGATCCTGCGCCGCTGGATTTGCGCCAGGCGCCGCTGATGGCCCTGGACTATGCCGAAGAGCCGCAGCACTCGCGTTGGGTTGCGCGGCTGCGTTTCCATCACCTGGTCAATGACGCCACCTCGACCACCCTCCTGATGCAGGAAATCCGCGCTCACTTGCTCGGCCAACAGGCGCAACTACCGGCGTCGGTGCCGTATCGCAATGTGGTGGTGCAAGCTCGTTCGCCGGCACGTCAAGCGGCGCACGAGGCGTTCTTTCGCGAGCAGTTGGGCGATGTCGACGAGCCGACCCTGGCCTTCGGTCTCCAGGAGCGCCAGGCGGATCGGGCGCACACCGAAGAAGCCGAGCGTGGCTTGAGTGACAGCCTCAATCAACGTTTGCGTGCCCAGGCGCGTGGTATGGGAGTGAGCACCGCCAGTCTGTTCCACCTGGCCTGGGCCCAGGTGCTCAGCCGTATCGCCGGCCGCGATGACGTGGTCTTCGGCACCGTGCTGCTCGGCCGTTTGCAGGCGGGCGAGGGTGCCGATCGCGCCCTGGGCATGTTCATCAACACCCTGCCGCTGCGGGTGCGCCTGGCCGGGCGCACGGTGACCGAAGCCCTCACGCATACCCACGCACGCCTCAGTGCCTTGCTTGCCCATGAACAAGCCTCCCTGGCGCTGGCCCAGCGTTGCAGCGGTGTGTCGCCATTGTTCAACAGCCTGCTCAACTACCGCCACACCGACGCCGAGCGTGACCTGACCCTGGTGCCGGGCATTGCCTTGCTCAGCAGTGAGGACATCCTCAGCTACCCGCTGATGCTGACCGTGGACGACACGGTCAACGGTTTCCGGATCAAGGCCAAGGCGCCGCAGCAAATTGGCGCCGGTCGGCTGCTCGACTACCTCGAAACCACACTGATCAACTTGGCGGACACGCTGGACCAGGCGCCACAGACACCTTTGCGCGACGTTCAGGTACTGTCCGCCGGCGAGCTGAAAACCCTGCTGGTGGACTTCAACGCGACCGACACCGACTACCCTGACACCCTCACGGTGCAGGCGCTGTTCGAAGCCCATGCGCGGCATATCCCCCATGCCATCGCCGTGCAGGCCGGCGAGTTGCAACTGACCTACCGCGAACTCAACGAACGCGCCAACCAACTGGCCTTCCACCTGCGTGAGCGCGGTGTGCAACCGGACGCCCGCGTGGCGCTGTGCGTCGAGCGTGGATTGGAACTGGTGGTGGGCCTGTTGGCCATCCTCAAGGCCGGTGGCGCCTATGTGCCGCTGGACCCGGGTTATCCGCGCGAGCGCCTGGCCTACATGCTCCACGACAGCCAACCGGTGGCGCTGCTGGTACACGCCGCCACCCGTGACGTGCCGGGTGACGTGTCGATCCCGGTGATCGACTTCGACCACTGCGCGTGGAGCCAGGCACCTGTCGGCAACCCGCTGGTGCCAGGGCTGAGCGTGGCCAACCTGGCCTACGTGATGTACACCTCGGGCTCCACCGGTACGCCCAAGGGCGTGATGATCGAACACCGTGGCCTCGGCAACCTGATGCACTGGGGCTCGCAGCTGTGCCCCAATGCCGAGGGCGGCGCGCTGTTGCAGCGGGCGCCGTTCAGCTTCGACGGTTCGGTGTGGGAGCTGTTCTGGCCGCTCTCCAACGGCATGCGCCTGGTGTTGGCACGGCCCGATGGTCATCGCGAACCGGCCTATCTGGCGCAGGTGATTCGCGAGCAGAAGATCACGGTGATCAAGTTCGTGCCGGCGATGTTGCAGCAGTTCCTTGAGCTGGAAGAGTCCGCGCTGTGTACCAGCCTCACTGATGTGCTGTGCGGCGGTGGCGAACTCACCGAAGCCCTGGCTCGTGGCGTGCAGGCGCGCTTGCCCAAGGTGCGCCTGCATAATGTCTACGGCCCCACCGAAGCCACGGTGGACAGCAGCGCCTGGACCCTGGAACCCGGCGCGCCGGTGCCGGCATTGCAGTTGCCGATCGGGCGGGCGATCAACAACACACGCCTGTATGTGCTGGATGAGCACGATGCGCCGGCGCCCATGGGCGTGAGCGGTCAGTTGCACATCGGTGGGGTCGGCGTGGCGCGGGGTTACCTGGGGCTGCAGCAAATGACCGCCGAGCGTTTTATCGACAGCCCGTTCGTGGTCGGTGATCGCCTGTATCGCACTGGCGACCTGGTGCGCTACCTGCCTGACGGCAATCTGGAGTTCCTCGGGCGTAACGACTTCCAGGTCAAACTGCGCGGTGTGCGCCTGGAACTGGGGGAGATCGAGTCACGGCTGCTGGTGCATCCGGCGTTGCGTGAAGTGGCGGTGTTGATTCGCGATGAACGCCTGGTGGCGTACTTCACCGTGCGTGCCGAGGCGCCGAGCCCGGATGCGTTGCGCGCCCATGTGCTGGAGCAATTGCCGGAATACATGGTGCCGGCGGCGTTTGTGCAGCTCGACGAATTACCGCTCAACCCAGCGGGCAAACTCGACCGCAAGGCCTTGCCGGAGCCGGGGTTGGGGGCGGTGGTGAGCCGAGCCTATGCCGCGCCGGTCGGAGCCGTGGAGAGCTTGATGGCCGGGATCTGGGCTGAGGTGCTGAAGTTGGAGCGGGTGGGGCGACACGATCATTTCTTTGAGTTGGGGGGGCATTCGTTGTTGGCGGTGAACCTGGTGGCGCGGATGCGCAAGGCGGGGGTGGAGGTGGATGCGCGGGCGTTGTTCAGTCATCCGACGGTGGCGCAACTGGCTGGGTGTGTGTTGACGCAGGTGCAGCGGGTGGAGGTGCCTCAGGCGGCTATTCCGCAGTTGGGGCGGCGGCGGCGGATTTGAAGTGAGGGGGGGCGGCTGCAATTGGCACCGCCCCCTTTTTTCAAGGGATGATGCGAACATCCTTCAGGTCATAAGTGCCCGACATCCGGAACTCATTTTGCGGCGCCTCATCCTGAACCATTCGGCAATTGGTGAAAGTGCCATAAATATGCTCCTGCCCAGATGTGCGATCAGAGGTGAGGGTGAGTTCTCCTGCCCTTGCATAATAAGTGAAGATGAGACTGTTTTTAACAAGAGCGTAAGTCACAGTTACGTCTCCAAAGTATGTAACTTGATGAGGTCCATCGGGGACCGAATCTGAAATGGTCAATACAACGGCTTGATAGTCGGCGTCAGACTGCTCACCTACTCTCCTGCCAATCCATCTGGTTTCGAAAAGCTCGTCGCCGAGATGTTTCTCGAAATCCAAGCGTTTTTCTTGTGGCAGTGGGAATTGAGCACCATCCAGACTTACGGTGAATGTACCCGTTGCTTTGCTTTTGCCGGGCTCGTTGTGATGAATGAGGTCTTTCAAGTGTGCCTGAGACATGATGAGCGCTTCCTTTGCGGGGGTGTGCTCCAATTATTTCAAGTTTCAGGCGTGTGTAAACTGTGTATGTTGACAGGTATAAAAAAACGAGTATCCATGTGTTTGGATTATATGGAGCTGTTGGTTTTGATGAGCCCAACTATCTTGCAGGTGATTAAGATGATTGTACTTCCCTGCGGCGCATGACTATTTGTTCGACTCGTTTTCTGGCTATTGCCGCTTGCGCCACTCATTCCAAGGCTACCTATACGCTCATACAAACACACGGCCAACGCGCCCGCTGCGTAGTCATCCTTTGCATTTCTCAGCGCTTGTCCGACCTGCAACGGGTGACCAACCGCGCCGTCGTCCTGCAAGCGGGCAGACGGAACAGCGACCTCAACAGCCGGAACTTGGCGAGTGCGCAGCGCAAAAGCCGGATCAATCCGGATATTTGATTGCGGGCGTATGGCGCAGCGAGCGATGCCCACTGCGAAGAGCCCCAAGGGCACATCGCATTCATTCGCGAGGCAGAAAAACTCAAGGAGGTACTCTGCACCATACACACCACCTGCGGGTGTGCTGAAAGCACTACGCGAGTTTGGCCGTCTCTGTTCACACATCCTCGGCGATGTAGTCATTACACAGATGAGCGAAGCCGGTATCAGCGTAGCGCGGACGACAAACATTAAGAACTAACCAGTGCCGTTTGTCGGTTTTTTTGTTCGCGTCTGTAGGACTGAGTTCTGTTTTGCAAAAGACACCTGCGTGGGTATTAGTTGATTCTATTAGTCCGATAATTTGTAAGTTATTAAATTCACAGGGTTTGATTTTTTGAAGTGTGATGGGTGATAGCTTTGACGTTTTTGGCAATTGTTGATCTTCTGAATTGTGTGAGTGAACTTTCCTAAAGTTGATAGTTATATTTCCTACGTGAAGGTTTTATCGTTGTTGCGATATTCTCCTGCTGGACTAGATTTGGTGTTGTTGCTTGACGGTGAGCAACCTAATTTAATGCGCGCATGAGGCTAATGAATATAACCATACCTAACTATGAAATCCTGAACTTTGAGGCGGAGAGTCTTTTAATTTCCGACGTCGGGGTTTCGAAAATTCATTCACAGTCGTTGATAAGAGCCCTTCGGCAACTAAAACTGTCGAAGCTGATGACGAAAGTCGAGCTGGATGAGGTGTTGGCGGAAAATGGATTAAATCAAAATGATACTTTTGCATTTTTAGAAAGAGCAATTCCCCTGAGATCTTGAGCATTTCTCACCTTTCTCCTTAGAGTTTTCAGATGTAGAGAAATTGATGCGCCCATTACTATCAAGGGATCTGGGTTCTTGCAAAAGGGATACCCGAGCGGTGGCGCACTGTACCCGGTTGAAAGCTCTAGGCTAGAAGTTATAGTCCCGTTTCCGTGAGGTGAATGATGGGTTTTTATTTCGTGTCAAGGCCGGTCTTGCTAGCAGTATTGTTCATAAAGGAACAACTCAGAGAACCTGTTGCATTATTTTGGACAGTGGTATCTCCAGTGGTTACCTATTATTTGCTTACCTACGCGCGTGCGCCACTGAGTAGTGAGGCCGTGGATTACCTGTCGAAGACTTCATGGTTTTACGCCTTTGTTTCCTCGAATGTTGCACTGTTCGGGCTTGCCTTTTACATAGTTGGTCGAAGGGAAAGTGGTTTTCTTCGGTCTTTTGTTTACACGGATCGTACGAAGGTTGTTTTTTTGATTGGGCAGTTTTCTGCATATTCAGTTGTTTCAATATTGTATTGCTCCGTATTTTATATGCTCACCCGTATTTTTTCAGGGGAGTTTGATGTCGCGGAGTATCTTGTGATCGTAGGGCGATTTTATGTTTGCTTTCTTCTTTTTTCTATACCCGCGCTGTTGCTGACGCTTGTCCCATTAGGCTTTCAAAATACGAGCACCCTCTTTTCAATTTTGTCCCTTACGATGTTGGCTCTCGGGATCATCAGTATGGGTCCAGTCAGTCCCGCCTTAGCTATTGTCGGTTTTTTTAACCCGATGTGGTGGGCGAATAAGATTATGTTGGACGGCGTGGTTGAATGCGGTTTGGTTTTCTGGGTTGTTGCCATTTCACTTGTGTTTTTGTTTTTAGTGATGTGTCGTTATTTATTAATCAATCCTGTTTGGAGTCGTTATTGATGGCAAGGCTTCTCGTAGACTCTCTTGACGTCAGATATGGAACTCATATCGTGTTTCATAAGGCTTCTCTGACAGTCACTGCCGGCTCCATATCAGGCCTTCTTGGCCCAAACGGCTCCGGCAAAACCACTTTTTTTGATGTGCTGTGCGGCCTGAAGAAAAGAGAGGGTGGTGAAATAAACAGCGCCTTTTCCAAGCTGCTGTACCTGTCACAGATCATCAGCACGCCCCCTGTATTTCGCATGTTCGACATCTTCAAAATGACCATGCTGTTTTGCTCCGACACCAGGGTCACCCAACAACATGCACTCGACAAAATCGAAAAATGGAGCCCCGGCATCGCAGAGCGTTACTGCGAGATCTGGAACAAAAAATCCGCACTCTGCAGCTATGGGGAAAAGCGTTGGTTTTTTACGTTGTCCCTGCTCTGCGCCAACGCGGACCTGGTGATACTGGATGAACCTACGGCGGGTGTGGATCCAGAGTTTCGTTATCACATCTGGCGTTGTCTGGAGGGGGCGGCGGCAGAGGGTGTCGCGGTGTTGGTTTCATCACACAACGTCGATGAAATCGTCGCGCATTGCGATGACTTTTACATGCTGAGCCAAAGGCGCTTCAACCGTTTCACTGATGCGCAAGGCTTCATGGGCGCCTACGACGCCCAAAGCCTGGATGAGGCATTTATCCATGCCGCCAGCCTGCCAAAAGGATAAGACCGCTTCTATTCAGGCAAGGGAACGAACGCCACGTTGCCGTCCTGCCGTTTTTGAAACAAACGCTCGCCATTGTCCGGCTGGGTGGTGATGACCTGGTGATCCGCGCCCAGGTACGCCAACGGCGTCGGATCATCCTTGGAATACTGCGTGACGATGATCGTGCGCTGCGGGTCGAAGGCCTTGCCGCTGGTTTTCTGCAGCCAGGCCATGAACGCCGCGCTGTCGCCCTGGCGCGGGAAGTCCTGGGTCTCGGCCACGTAGTAGAACGGCTCGCCACTGTTTTGCAGGTACATCGGCACCTTGTTGTCCACTTCCACCAGCACCATTTGCCACTTATCCCAAGGCGCGCTTTTGATTGCTTCGGTGCGCACATCCTCGGCCAGGCGGGTGACGCCGCCATTGCCGTTGCTCCATGGATAGGCCACGCCAATGACCAGCAGCATCAACACGGCGGCGCAGGCGAACCCTTTGTACCAGCGCGGCCGGCTGGCGGGCCTGGCTTGCAGGCGTTCGCTGAGCCACCAGGCGCCGAGCAACTGAGCGAAGGGCACCAGTGGCAACACGTAGTAGCTGCGCCGGCTGCCACTGGCGGTGAAGAACACAAACAACAGGCCCAGGCCCCACACCAGCCATCGCACGTTGGGCGGGGTCTGGCGCCAGTGCCGCAGCGCCAGCCACAGGCCGAGCAGCCAGCACGGCAGCCACGGCAGGGTGTAGGCGGGCAGGTAGATCAGGTAGGTGTAGATCGGCCCCATGTGGTCGAAGGGGTCGAAGAATCGCACCACATTTTCGCGGAATACCAGGGCCAGGCCGCTTTGCCCATAGGTCGGCGCACCGTAGACATGCGACAGCACGAACGGCACGGCATACACCGCGGTGGCGATCAGCAGGGCGAGCACCAGGCGCAGGTTGAGATGCTGCTTGTAGCGCTGCTCGCCGAGCAGGTGCGGCAGCAGGACCAGGCCCGGCAGCACAAAGCCGATCAAGCCCTTGAACAGCGAGGTCACGGCCAGCAACAGGAAAAACACGGTATAGCGACCCAGCCGGGTGTCCTCTGGTCCACGCCAGTACCACCATACCGCGGCCAGCACGCCACACACCGTCAGCACATCCGCCGTGGCCACCCGCGCCCAGAACAGAAAGTAGAAGGTGGTGGCGAGCATCCAGCCGGCGATCAGCCCGGTGCCTTTGCGCATCAGTTGCTCACCGAGCAGGTAGACCAGCCACACGCTCAGCCAGGCGCCGATCACCGAGGGCAAGCGCAGTGACCACGGCCCGAGGCCACCCATCAGGTGGGCCGTGGCGGTGATCAGCCAGTAGGAGGGCAGGGGCTTGTCGTAATAGGGGGTGCCCTTGAGATAGGGGTCGAAGTAGTCACCGCTTTGCAGCATCTGCAAGGCGATGTTCGCCCAGCGGGTCTCCGGGCCCCACAGGTCGCGTGCGCCGAGGCCGGTGAGCAGCAGCAGCGCGGTGACGCCCAGCAATAGCAGCAGGGCGCCGCGTTCGCTCTTCCACACAGTCGTCATCAGGGCAGGCTCGGATAGATGATCAGCTCGAGATAACCCTTGTAGTAACGTTTACCGCCTGGCGGCAGTTGCCCGGCTTCACGCATTTCACTGGTGCTGTTGACCCGCAGCAGCACGCCCACCGAGCCGTGCTGGCGCGCGTCCTTGAGCCAGGCCTGGACCCCGTCCAGTTCCACTTTGCGCTGCACCGAGCCTGCGTACTGCAAGCCGTAGCGCAGCTCGCCCTCGGTGTCATACAACGCGACTTCCGGTCGTTTCAAGCGCCAGGCCAGGGCGCTGGCACCGCCCAGTTCGTTGCTGAGCAGGGCGTGGGTCTGTTGCAGTTCTTCCAGGTGTTCAAGCACAAACTGGTCGGGCATTTCGTTGTCCGCGATCCATGACGGCATGCTTGCCGGCAGCAGGATCACCAGAACGCCGATACCCATTGCAGGCATCGCCCACAGGGTCAGCGGGCGAATCACTTGCAGCAGGTTGGCGAGAATCCACACCAGCAACACGATGAAGGCCAGGGACAAGCTGAACATCTCGGCGTGGCTGTTGCTGTACAGCGGCCGGGCGATTTGCAGGTAGATCAGGCCGATCATGGCCGCCATGCCGATCATGAAGTTGAACAGGCCATTGAGGCAGATCGTGCGGGCTTTACCCTGCTTGACCAGGTCGATCAGCGTATGGCCCATCAGCAATGCCAGGGGCAGCAGGCACGGCATGATGTAGGTCGGCAGCTTGCCTCTGCTCAAGCTGAACAGGCCCAGGGGCAGCAGCAGCCACAACGCCAGGAACGTGATCGCCGGCTGGCGCTTTTCCTGCCAGGTCTTGCGCAGAGTCGTCGGCAGCAGTCCCGCCCACGGCAGGCTGGACACGGCGATAATCGGCAGGAAGAACCACCAGGGCCGCACATGCTGCGCGTTGTCGGCGCTGAAGCGGCGAATGTGTTCATTCCAGAAAAAGAAGCGCCAGAAGTCGGGTTCCTGAAGATGGATGGCCAGCACCCACGGCAGGCCCACCAATACCGCGACCGCCATCGCCAGCGGGCCATAACGCAGTAGCTCTCCCAGGCGGCGTTGCCAGAGCATGTATGGCACGGCAATCAGCACCGGCAACACCAGGGCCAGGAAACCCTTGGTCATGAAACCCATGGCGCAGGCGAGGCCCACGATGACCCAGGCCCCGAGGCGGCCGCGCAGTGTGGTGCTGTCGAGCGCAAACCACAGGGCTACCAGACTCAGGTTGACCCAAAGCGTGAATTGCGGATCGAGGTTGGAGTACCCCGCCTGCCCGGCCACCAGGCCGAAGCTCAGGTAGAGCAGGGCACAGGCGAAGCTTTTGCGCGGGTCGTTCCACAGGCGACGGGCGATCAGGTAGGCCAGCAGCACGCTCAAGCCGGTGGTCAGCGCCGAGGCGATGCGCACGCCGAACAGGTTTTGACCAAACACCGCCTGGCCCAGGGCAATCAACCAGTAGCCGCCGGCGGGTTTTTCGAAGTAGCGGATGCCCATGAAGTGCGGCACCACCCAGTTACCGCTCTGGAGCATTTCCTGGCTGATCTGGGCGTAGCGGGTTTCGTCCGGGGTCCACAGGCCGTGCAGGCCCAGGGGCAGCAGGTAAAACGCAACGAAGGCCAGCAGTAATACCGTCAGGGATTTTAGTCGGGTCATGCAAACGTCGCTCCCTGACGCTCAGTGATGTAGGTTTCAAGTAATGAATTAATAGTTGGAAAAGTCACAGCGTTCACGCAATTGCAGAAAATATTCATGATGTCCTTATTTAAAAGGCGCAACTAAACATGCCAGAACAGGGCTGTCTTTTTGCTGAACAGGGCGGCGGGTAAGTTAGTGAGTCTGTTTTAGCGCGGCAGGCCAATCCGGGTTGTTGACGATGCCCAGGATCTTCAATTTACCGTTGGGCAATGCCTGCACGAACAATGCGCTGCCGTATTCGGGGAACGCGGCATGGGGGAAGCCCTGGGTTTTTTCGAAGTCGGCGATGCAACCACTGTGGGTGACGAACACCAGGTTGCGTCCGGGGGTCTTTTGACTGAGCAATTCCTCGCCCATGGCCGTGCCGCAGATGGCCTGTTGGCCCGAGGTCAGCTCGTTTTTGTCGAACATGAAACGCAGGGTCTGCGCCGTGCGGATAGCCGGGCTGGCAAGCACATCGCTGGTGTCCATCCCCATGGATTTAAAGGCGTTGCCGAGCTTTTCGGCCTGTTGGCTGCCGTGCACTGTGAGGCCTTCCACCGGGCCCAGGCACGGGTTGGTGGAGCGGTCGCAGCGCTCTTCATGGCGCACCAGTACGATCAGGTCGCCGTCGCGCCACAGCGGCATCACTTGCGAGGTCAGCAGGCGGTCGCCGATGCCCAGGTCCCGTGGCGACGCCGGCCAGAACAGGCTGCAAACCAGCAGCAGGCCAACCACCGCAAGTCCCAGCCAGAGTCGTTGCAAACGCTTGAAAAAGTCCCGGGGCGAGCGCGGTTTGGTCAGGGTAAGGTCAACCACTTCATTCACCATGGGCATTGTTGGCAGTGTTGTATTAGTTAGGCGCAACGTTTTAGCGAATGTCCTTAGTGGGACCAGAGGCTGTCACACGACGGCTGTCTTTTCGCTGAACACCTTGCATGTAAAAAGTTGTGAAAAAGGGCAACTAACAAGTTGCCGACAAGTGATGCTTGGTGGGTAATTTAAAGAGGCGCGGGTGGGCAGCCGGTGAAATCCATGTGAAAAATTTGCGTGGCCTTGGGCGGTAGCCGTTATTCTCGATGGCCGCCCATCAAACGAGTGTTGTCATGTTGCAGGTGCAAGGTGTGACCAAAAGCTATGCCACCCCCCAGGGGCCTTTGGCAGTGTTGGCCGGTGTCGATCTGCACCTGGGCCGGCGCAGCAGTCTGGCGCTGATGGGCGAGTCGGGCAGCGGCAAGAGCACTTTGCTGCACCTGGTGGCCGGGCTCGACCGTGTGGATGGCGGCAGCATCCAGGTGGGCGAGCAGCGCCTTGACCAACTGAGCGAAGCGCAACTGGCCCATTGGCGACGTACCGAAATCGGTCTGGTGTTCCAGCAGTTCAACCTGATCGGCAGCTTGCGGGTCGAGGATAACCTGGCGTTCCAGGCGCGGCTGGCGGGGCGCTTTGACCCGCAGTGGCAGGCGCAATTGGTCGAGCGCCTGGGCCTTGGGGATTTGCTCAAGCGCTACCCGGAACAACTCTCCGGCGGCCAGCAGCAACGGGTGGCGGTGGGGCGCGCATTGGCGTCACGCCCGGGCCTGTTGTTGGCCGACGAGCCCACCGGCAACCTGGACGAGGCGACCAGCGACGAAGTGCTGCAACTGTTGCTGGACCTCTTGCGCGACAGCCCCACCAGCCTGTTGATGGTCACCCACAGCCCGCGCATCGCTGCACGACTGGACCGCCAGGTGGTGTTGCAGCGTGGGCGCGTCCTAGCCGCAGGCGCCGCCTGAGATGGCGGTATTTCAGTGGACCTTGCGCGCATTGCTCAGCCACTGGCGACGGCATCCCGTGCAGTTTTTCAGCGTGCTCACCGGCCTCTGGCTGGCGACCGCGCTGTTGATCGGCGTGCAAGCCCTCAACAGCCAGGCGCGTGACAGCTATGCCCGCGCCAGCCAATTGATCGGCGGCGAACCCCAGGCCAGCCTCGGTGCGCCGGACGGGGCGAGTTTCCCCCAGGCGGTCTTCGCTCAATTGCGCCGCGCTGGTTGGCCGGTGTCTCCGGTGGTACAGGGGCGGGTACAGCTCAAGGGGCAGGAGGATGTACGCCTGCAGTTGATGGGCATCGATCCGTTGTCGTTGCCCGGCAGCGGCGCCGTGGCAGGGCAGCGCTTGAGCCAGGCGCAGATGCTCGCCTTCCTTGACCCGCCGGGGCGTACCTGGATCGCGCCGCAGACCTTGCAGGCCTTGGGGCTGCGCGAAGGCCAGCAACCGACCACTGTGGGCGGCCGCACACTGCCGCCATTGCAAGCCCAAGCAGACATGGCGCCCGGCCTGTTGCTCACCGACATCGGTTTCGCCCAGCCCGTGCTGCAGATGCCTGAGCGCCTGTCGCGGCTGCTGGTGGACAAGGCGTTCGCGGCCAGCCAACCCACGCCGCCCGCCGGGTTGCAACTCAAGCAAGGCGAGGACAATAACCTCGCTCGCCTCACCGAGAGCTTTCACCTGAACCTCGACGCGCTGGGCTTCCTGTCCTTCGTGGTGGGGCTGTTCATCGTGCATGCCGCCATCGGCCTGGCCCTGGAGCAACGGCGCGGGCTGCTGCGCACGTTGCGCGCGTGTGGGGTCAGCGTGCGCCTGCTGATTGTGAGCTTGAGCGTGGAATTGGGCGTGCTCTCGCTGCTCGGTGGTGTGCTGGGCGTCGCCAGCGGCTACCTGTTGGCCAGTCTGCTATTGCCCGATGTGGCCGCCAGCCTGCGTGGCTTGTATGGCGCTGAAGTACCGGGACAGTTGAGCCTCAGCCCGTGGTGGTGGGGCGCGGGGCTGGGCTTGAGCCTGCTCGGTGCGGTGCTCGCCGGTGCCGGCAGCCTGTGGCGGGCGGCGCGCCTGCCCTTGCTGGCGCTGGCCAACGCCCAGGCCTGGCATGAAGCTCACGGTCGCTGGTTGCGTCGTCAAGCGTGGGTGGCCGCCGCTGCGTTGCTGATCGCCGTGCTGGCGCTGTGGCTGGGTAACAGCCTGGCTGCCGGCTTTGTACTGATGGCGGCATTGCTGCTTGGCGCCGCCCTGGGGTTGCCGGTGCTGCTCAACGGCCTGCTCAAGGCCGTGTTGGGGCGTAGCCGTTCGGTGCTCGGCCAGTGGTTTCTCGCCGACTGCCGCCAGCAGTTGCCGGCCTTGAGCCTGGCCCTGATGGCGCTGCTCTTGGCCCTGGCCGCGAACATCGGCGCAGGCTCCATGACCTCGGGTTTTCGTCATACCTTCAACAACTGGCTGGAGCAGCGCCTGACTGCCGAGTTGTATCTCAACCCACAAAGCCCTGCCCAGGCCGAACAACTCGGCACCTGGCTGACGCAACAGCCGTTAGTGCAGGCCGTGCTGCCCACCTGGCAGGTCGCCGTGCAAGTGCAGGGCTGGCCGGCGGACCTGTTTGGCGTGGTCGACGATCCCACCTACCGTCAGCATTGGCCGCTGCTGGAGGCCACGAGCGAACCCTGGGACCAGTTGCAGAAGGGCGACACCTTGATGCTCAGCGAGCAACTGGCGCGCCGGCTCGGGGTGAAACTGGGCGATGCCGTGAACATCCCCACGCCCCAGGGTGTGTGGTCACCGAAGGTGGTGGGGATTTACGCCGACTACGGCAATCCCAAGGGGCATGTGCTGGTCAGCTCACAACATCTGCTGGCGCACTGGCCGACGCTGTCACCGGCGCGTTTCAACCTGCGGGTGTCACCGTCGGACGTGGCGCCGCTGGTACGTGAGGTGCAGCGCGCCTTTGCCCTGGACGACAACCGTATCGTCGATCAGCAACAACTCAAGGGCTGGTCGAGCCAGGTGTTCGAGCGCACCTTCGCCGCCACCGCTGCCCTGAACAGCCTGACCTTGGGCGTGGCCGGCGTGGCGTTGTTCATCAGCCTGTTGACCCAGAGCCAGAGCCGCCTGGGCCAGCTCGCACCGCTGTGGGCATTGGGCGTCACGCGTCGGCAATTGATGCTGCTCAACCTCGGCCAGACCTGGCTGCTGGCGGTGCTCACGTTGGTGCTGGCCGTACCGCTCGGCCTGCTGTTGGCGTGGTGCCTGGATGCAGTGATCAACGTGCAGGCGTTTGGCTGGCGCCTGCCATTGCAGGTGTTCCCGTGGCAGCTGGCGCAATTGCTAGGGCTGGCGATGCTGGCGACCTTGCTGGCGTCGGCCTGGCCGTTGTGGCAGTTGTACCGCAGCCGTCCTGCGGATTTGTTGAGGACGTTTGCCCATGAAGATTAAGCCCCTGTTGGTGGTGTGTCTGTTACTGGCCGCTTGCGACAAAGTGCCCGCGCCACAGGAAAGCTTTGCCGGCCTGGGCAGCGACGCGGCGGACTTTGCCCAGGTGGTACCGGGCAAGGTGTTCAGCTTCCCCGAGGATCATGGCCCCCATGCGGACTTTCGTATCGAATGGTGGTACGTCACGGCCAATCTCAAGGACGCGCAGGGCAATGTATTTGGCGTGCAATGGACGTTGTTTCGCAATGCACTCAAGGCCGGGCCGGTGCAAGCAGGCTGGCATGACTCCACCGTGTGGCTCGGCCACGCGGCCGTCACGTCCGCCACCCACCATTACGCCGCCGAGCGTTACGCACGCGGTGGCGTCGGCCAGGCCGGAGCCCAGGCAGTGCCGTTCAACGCCTGGATCGATGATTGGAATTTCGCCACCCGTCCGGGTGCAATGGGCGCCTTGTCGGACATGCAACTCAAGGCCAGCGGTGCGCAATTCGCCTACGACCTGCACCTGACATCCAGCCGTCCATTGGTGCTGCAGGGCGACAGCGGTTACAGCCGCAAATCCGACCAGGGCCAGGCCTCGTACTACTACAGCCAACCGTTTTTCAACGCCAGCGGCAGCGTTAGCCTTGATGGCCGGGTGTATCAAGTCAGCGGCCCGGCCTGGCTCGACCGCGAATGGAGCAGCCAACCGCTGACCGCCAGCCAGACCGGCTGGGACTGGTTTTCCCTGCACCTGGACCGGGGCGAGCAATTGATGTTGTTCCGAGTACGGCAAACCGATGGCGCGTCCTACCTGACCGGCACCTGGATTGATCGCGAGGGCCATACACAAACCCTGCACAACGCGGATATCCAACTGACGCCGCTGGAAACGACGACCATAGAAGGGCGCAAGATCCCCACCCGCTGGTCGCTGAAAATCCCCGGCAAGCAGCTGGATATCACTACGCAAGCAGTCAACCCGAATGCCTGGATGAACCTGAGTATCCCGTACTGGGAAGGCCCGGTGCAGTTCGAGGGCGGGGTGGGTTACCTGGAAATGACCGGGTATTAGGGTTGTTTCCGTAGGCTGTATTTCTTTGCTGCGTAGGCAGCTTCCCAAATGTAAATCGCCCCCCCCTGGACGTGTGTCCGGGGCGCAGGAGCTTGCTTATATTTCGACGCCATCTTCACTGCTCACAGGATGTGAGGCATGGCGCAAAGCTTTATCAACAACCGCGTAACGGACTATCAGAGCTTGAAAAACCGACTGATGGGCGGTGCCCCCAGCCGCCAGCGTTCCGCTCATTTTGATGTGCTGAACCGGCACCTGCGTCCCGGCCTGGTGGCGCCCGGGCAACTGGTGATTATTCCCGACAGCCACAGCGTGAATTGCTCGGTGGAGGAGGCTTGGTTGATGCGGCATGCCGAGGAGGTACGCCGCCATCTGGAGGGAAGTGCTGCGGCCGGCACGACGGTGATCGACAACTATGACTTGCTGCAGAGTTTCATGGCGAATGGCTCGATTGGCATCGGCAGTGCGACCTCGGCCTGGGCGCGGCACCTGGATGAAGTGGCGCAGACGCTGGAGGAGATCGAGCGGTTGCATCAGCGGTTGAAGGACGGTGTGTTGGACAGGGCTGCGTTTATTCAACAGCGCCAGGGATTGTTCCGGCGGTTGGAGGTGCAACTGCAAGGTGCGGCGCGGTTGGGTACGGGGTTGCAGGGCAATGATTCGTTAAAAAAGGTGTTGGGCCTATCGACCAAGAGCTATCTGCATAAAGGTGAAATTGCGGGGTATGCGAAGCGGATGCGGGAGATTGCGCAGATGTCGAAGTGGTTGGGTAAAGGGACTTATGTGGGGTTGGCGCTGGATGTGGGAGTGGCAGGGTTGGAGATCAAGGAGGCGTGTGTGGAGGGGCGGGAGGCGCAGTGTAGACGGGCGAAGTATGTGGAGGCGGGGAGGTTGGTGGGGTCAGTGGCGGGGGCCGCGACTCTGGGAGCTTGGGGCGCAAAAGTTGCTGGTCGGGCATGCAAGTTGTTTTTAGGTGTTCGTCTGAAAGGGAATGGTGAACTCGCATGTGGAGTTGTTGGAGGTGTAGCGGGGGGGACGACGGGAGGTGATGCGTTAGGTGATTTCGGTTCATTTCTGGGGGGGGCGGTTATAGAGATCGATGGGGATTTGATATTTCAACCTGAAGGGGCCTGACAGTGGACTTTTTTCTCGTTTACTCAGTCGTGCTGTTTGTTTGGTTGTTTTTTTCCTTAGGGGTGCTGATTTTTGCAAAATACATAAAGCTCGACGAGGTCGAAAGTTACTTCCTTGAAAACGAAAAGGTTCGCGAGAACAAGCGCTTCTGGAGCCGAAACCAGTGGATCGACAGGCAGCATCGCATGATGCTGATTTCTGACTTCTTTTCAAACTCAAAACGCCATGTGGAGGCCGGTTTGGTGACAGAGGCCGAACTGGCATCTGTTCCTGTAGCGCTCAAGCGTTGGATGGTGTGGCCCTACTACCTTTTGCAAATTTTGGCCGTCGCAACAGCAGTCTGGGGCTTCTGGCGCTGGTGGTGCGACATCCCCATTCCATAGAAATTGAAATTTCTTCAAAAAAATACTGTACATCCATCCAGTCATATTCTACATTCCATCCCAGGTGACCGGACGTCACCTGAGCTTCACTTTTTAACTATGGATGGATAAAAAATGAAATCGAAAAAAGCCTTTATGCTGGGCGCGGCCATGGCGGCCTCCTGCTTCGTTTCGGCCTTCGCCCTGGCCGAGCAATACCCTCACCTGGCTGCACAAGCCGTTCAAACTGACATCAAGCAAAGCCTCAAAGCCGCCGGTATAGTGCCGGCCACCAAGGCCCCAGCGACGCTCAAGCAGCAACTCAAAGCGGGTGCTCAACTGAAAAAACCGGCGTTCGCCGCCAAGGCCCAGGCCGATTCGGTGGTGGAAGATCATGCCGCTCCGGCACCGGTAACCCAGGTCAAGAAAGCCGATGCCCAGGCAGCGGCCGCCGTGCAGGCGGCACTGGTCCAGGGCTGTGAAACCACGCTGGATGTGAACCAGTTGTACACCATCAATGGCGTACAGACCGGTGACCTGCTGTGCTACCACTTCAACCTGCCACAGAAGGCGCGCATCAACGCGTTGCTGGTGGGTCAGACCGCAGGCACCGACATGTCGTTGACCCTGTTCCAGGACGATGGTCAAGGCAATCCGCTCCCGCTGGGCACCTCCAATAATCCAGGCACGGGCGATGAAAGCCTGAGCGGGGTGGTGCCTGCCGGTGACTACTACTGGTTCATGGAAGCCAACGCAGCGGTGCAGGGCTCCAGCTTCCAGTTCGGTGTGGCGGTGGATGCCAACATCGATGCCTATGAACCCAATGACACGCCCGACACGGCGTTTCAACTGCCGGATACCCTGAACTACATCAAAGGCAACGCCGACAGCCTAGACGATGTCGACTACTTTGATTTCACGGCGGTCCGTGGCCAGAGCGTAGGCATAGCCCTGACGGCCGACGCGGCCAGTGGCAGCACCCGTAACAAGTGGATCCTTGAGCGTTTCGATGGCAGCCAGTGGGTCACCGTGGGTGCGAATGTCGTGTCGACGTCGATCCCGAACCCGGGTGTCGGTGGGGTAGTCAAGGTGCGTGTTCGTCCGAACCAACACCCGAATGAGCCTTGGAGCGCAACGGGCAAATACAACCTGTCCTTCGGTTCCAACCCTCGGGTCAACAGCCCTGATGTAAAAGGCGAAGGCAACGTGTTGCGCATCCCTTACTCCGCGTCCGACGTGGGGTATGGCTACATGACCACCCAGGCCTATCGCGACCTGACCTGGACCATGGGGCTGTCGGACAGCACCGGCGCACCGCTGGTGGGGCTGCACCCGATCGTCTACCTCGACCAGCACATCAACCCCGACACCGGTGCTATCGTCTACAAAGGGTATTCGGCGGCTACCAACAGTGCCGGTCAGGCGAGTGGCACGATCAACGTGGGCACCTGCTTCGGTGACTTCCAGACCACCTTTGTCGACTACGCCCAGGGCTACAAAAACACTTGGCGTACCGACTTCAACTACGGGGTATGGCGCATGGAAGTGCTGGAATACCCAGGTATCGGCGTGGGTGGTGATAACACTGAGTTCGTCAGCTTTGGCCATCTGTGCAAGCAGACCCTGCTCAGCAGCACCAAGAGCTAAGCGTGTTTAACCAGTAACCACCAGGGCATACAGGCCGCGCGCCTGTATGCCCTTTTTGCGTCAGGGCGCCAACGCCTGTGCCAACGGCAACCGCGCCATGCTCGTGCCCTTCAACGAGCCCAGGTACAACCACTCGCCGTATTCCCGAGCGGTGGTAATGGGCGAGTAATTCCCCGCGCTGCCATCCTGCAAATTGGCAATCACCTTGCCTTGCGTATCCAACCCCAGCACAAAGGCTTTGCGCTCGATCGGCTTGGGCACCACCATCAACGCCCGCACCATCACTTTGCGCAGCAAGGGGTACCCGGCGAAGCTGTCCAGCAAAGGGTTGCGCGGTGAATACAGCGCCACCCGGAAACGGTCCTGGCCGTTGAAACTGAGGTTGTCCGGCAGGCCGGGCAGGTTGTCGATAAACAGGTCATGGCTGCCGGCACGTTCGCCCTTGAGCCAATACCGGCTGATGCGATAGGCGCCGGTCTCATTGACCAGTACGTAATGTTCATCCGGGCCCAGGGCCACGCCATTGGCGAATTGCAGCTGGTCGAGCAGCACCTCGGTGGTGCTGTTGCTGAAGTCATAGCGCAGCAACCGGCCATCGCCACCATGCTCGATCACCGCTTCGCCGTCCTGGCCGTAACCCCAGCGGCTCGATGCATCACTGAAGTAGGCATAACGCCCGCTGGCGTCCACGGTGACGTCATTGGTGAAACCGAAGGGGACGTTATTGGCACCCGTGCTCAAGGTAGTGAGTTGGCGGTTTGCATCCAGGGCGAGCAGGCCCTTGATGCCATCGGCAATGATCAAGCGCCCATCCGGGTGCAGCGCCAGACCCAGGGGCCGCCCGCCGGTGTCGGCCAGCACCTCCAGGCTGCGGCTGTCGGGCGCGGTGCGGATGATGCGCCCGTCATGCAGGCCGCTGATCAGATAACCCTGTGTATCCAGCAGCAACGCCTCTGGCCCGGCGATGTCCTGGGCGCCGATCTTCTGCACGCCCTTGAGACGCTGGTTTTCGGCGTAGGGGCCGTCCTTCATCGAAGGTGGCTTGGGCGGTGTCCAGTTCACCGGTTGCACTTTGGTGGGCATCAGCAGCAAGAAGGCAATCACCAGCAGAAACAGCACAAACAACAGATGACGCAGTTTTTTGGGACGGGTACTCATGACGATTCCTGGTTGTCGTGGGGGCCCGGCTCCCAGTACAGGGTGCCGAACAGGTAATCCATCAGCGGGAGGACGATATTGAAATTGCGCCCCTGCATCAGCTCGCGGCGGTGATGCAGGGCATGCAACTGGTGCATCTGGCGGATCCACGGCAGGCGTGCCACCGGGTGGTCGGCGGGCAGGTGCTCACAGGCGTGAAACAATTCGTAAAGCAAATACCCGAGGATCATGCACCCGGCGAACAGGCCGGCGACGTTGGGACTCAGTTGCTTGATCAACCACCACGCGGGCAGTGTGATCGCCAGGCTGTGCAACACGATCAGCCAGGCCGGGAACAGGATGACGCGCCAGTCCCGGGGGCTGTCGTAGGTCATGTGGCCGGGGGTGAAAAAGCTGTGGTGATCGCCAGTGTGGCGCGCATAAAACAGGCGGGACAAGGCGTGTTTGTGGTGGCCGAGGTGGCGGTGCACCAGGTAGATACACAGGTTGAAGAACACCAGCGTCGCGGGCACGGTCAGCCATTGCAGTGCGGTGATCTGGTGCGTCGATGACCAGGCCAGGCTGATGCATGCGATGCCGTAGCCGAACACGAAACCGGCGTGGAGCCAGGGGTTGTAGTGGCGCGCGACTTGGGCGCGGTAACGGGCGCGAAAGGTCTCGGTGGGATGGGCCATGGCAGGCAGCTCGGTATTTTTTATTGGAGGCTGAGCTTAGTTGGTACTCAAGATTGTGCGAGGTTTTGTGGTGCACACATGAACACGTGTGGGAGGGGGCTTGCCCCCGATGGTGGCGGGTCAGTCACTTACATCGCCAACTGACACTCCGCCATCGGGGGCAAGCCCCCTCCCACATTCCGACCGAAGCCGACCAGTGGCCCCTTGCGTCACCCGAATTTCCTTGTTAGCTTCTCGCAAAATGTTAACGATAACATTTGCTCTAACAATAAAAACAAAACAGAGAACCACGCCATGAAAATGCTCCCGAAAACCCTGTGTTTATTGGCTGTAAGCATCACCCTCGGCACCGCTGCCCCCGCTTTTGCCGACGCCGCCAAGCCGATCCGCATCGGCGCGTCCTTCCAGGAAATCAACAACCCCTATTTCGTCACCATGAAAAACGCCCTGGAAGAAGCCGGGGCGAGCATCGGTGCGAAACTGATCATCACCGACGCCCGCCACGACGTGTCCAAGCAGGTCAGCGACGTCGAAGACATGCTGCAAAAAGGCATCGATATCCTGCTGATCAACCCCACCGATTCGGTCGGCGTGCAATCGGCCGTCAAATCCGCCCATGCCGCCGGTGTGGTGGTTGTCGCGGTCGATGCCCAGGCGGATGGCCCGCTGGATTCCTTTGTCGGTTCGAAAAACTTCGATGCCGGCTTCCAGGCCTGTGAATACCTGGCCAAGAGCATCGGCGACAAAGGCAACATCGCCATCCTCGACGGCATCGCCGTGGTGCCGATCCTGGAGCGTGTGCGCGGTTGCAAGGAAGCCGTGGCCAAGCACCCGGACATCAAGATTGTCAGCATCCAGAACGGCAAGCAGGAGCGCGACCAGGCGCTGACCGTCACCGAAAACATGCTACAGGCGCAACCGACGCTCAAAGGTATTTTCAGCGTGAATGACAATGGCTCCCTCGGCGCACTCTCGGCCATCGAAGCCAGCGGCCTGGACGTGAAACTGGTCAGCGTCGACGGCGCGCCGGAAGCGATCAAGGCGATCCAGAAGCCGGGCAGCAAGTTCATCGCCACCTCGGCGCAATACCCTCGCGACCAGATCCGCCTTGCCCTGGGCATTGCCCTGGCCAAGAAGTGGGGCTCGCAAGTGCCGGCCACCATCCCGGTGGACATCACCTTGATCGACCGGGACAAGGCCAAGGATTTCAGCTGGTAAATCACCCGGGCCCCACGCCATCCGTGGGGCTTGCGGTCTCCTTCTGAATACGAGGTCGGCGGTATGAGCAGTCTTCTGAAGCTGGAAAACATCTGTAAGCGTTACCCGGGCGTACAGGCCCTAAAGTCCATCAACCTGCAGGTCGAGCGCGGCGAGATCCATGCCTTGCTCGGCGAAAATGGCGCGGGCAAATCGACCCTGATGAAGATCCTCGGCGGCGTCGAGCATCAGGACGAAGGCCAGATCCTGATCGATGGCCAGGCACGGCAGTTCGCCACCTACCGCGATGCAATCGCCGCTGGCATCGGCATCGTGTTCCAGGAATTCAGCCTGATTCCCTACCTCACGGCGGTGGAAAACATCTTCCTCGGCCATGAGCTCAGCAACCGTTTCGGCCTGCTGCGCAAGCGCGAAATGGTCGAGGCCAGCGAGGCCTTGTTTAAGCGCCTGGGCGTGACCATTGACCTGCAATGCGCAGTCAAGCACCTGAGCGTGGCCGAGCAGCAGTTTGTCGAAATCGCCAAGGCCCTGGCCCTGGATGCGCGCCTGCTGGTGCTCGACGAACCCACCGCCACCCTCACGCCCAGCGAAGCCGAGCTGCTGTTCGAGATCATGCGCGAGCTCAAGCGCCAGGACGTGGCAGTGATATTCATCTCCCATCACTTGGAGGAGATTTTCCAGGTGTGCGACCGCATCAGCGTGTTGCGCGACGGCGGCAATGTCGGCGTCACCGAGGTGGCCGACAGTGATATCGACCGCCTGGTCGAGATGATGGTCGGGCGGCGCCTGGAATGCAGTTTTCCGCCCAAACCGAGCGGCGCACGCGGCCCGCTGTTGCTGGAGGTCAGGGACATCCAGCTGGTGCGCAACGGGCCCCGCAACAGCTTCCAACTGCACAAGGGCGAGATCCTCGGTTTTGCCGGTCTGGTCGGCTCCGGTCGCACCGAACTGGCGCTGGGCATGATGGGCGCGCTGCCGTCGGTGAGCAAAGACGTGTGGCTGCGCGGTGAGAAAATCACCCTCGATGACCCGGCACAAGCGCTCGCCCACGGCATCGGCCTGCTGCCGGAAAGTCGCAAGAGCGAAGGGCTGATCACCGATTTCAGCATTCGTGAAAACATCTCGCTGAACAACCTGCCCAAATACCAGAACGCTTCGGGCCTGATCGACAAGGCCAGGGAAAGCGCCAGCGTCGAAGACCTGATGCGTCAGCTGTCGATCAAGGCGCCCAGCGGCGAAAGCCGGGTGTTCAACCTCAGTGGCGGCAACCAGCAGAAGGTGGTGATCGCCCGCTGGATTAACCACCACTGCGACGTGCTGGTGTTCGACGAACCCACCCGTGGCATCGACGTGGGGGCCAAGGCGCAGATCTACGCGCTGATGCGCAGCCTCACCGAACAGGGCTACGCAATCATCATGATTTCCTCCGAGTTGCCGGAAGTCATCGGCATGTGCGACCGCGTCGCCGTGTTTCACAAGGGCGCCATCGTCAAGGTACTCGAAGCGTCCGCCGTCAATCCTCAAGAGGTCATGCGCCATGCAACAGGGGGCTCAAGTGAATACGTCCATTAACACCGTCGACAGCAGTCGGCTGCGCCTGAACCTGGCGCGGCTGGTGCGCTCGCCGGCGTTCTACCCGTTCGTGGGGCTGGTGGTGGTGACCCTGGTGATGATCCTGGCCAGCGACACCTTCCTGACCGCCAGCAACCTGTCGAACATTGCCCGCCAGGTGTCGATCAACGCGATTATCGCGGTGGGCATGACCTGCGTGATCCTCACGGGCGGCATCGATTTGTCGGTGGGGCCGGTGATGGCGTTGTCCGGCACGCTCACCGCCGGGTTGATGGTCGCGGGCCTGCCGCCGGGCCTGGCGATTGGCGCGGGGATGTTGATCGGCGTGGCCTTCGGCGTCGGCAACGGCCTGTTCGTCGCCTACCTGCACATGCCGCCGATCATCGTGACCCTGGCGACCATGGGCATCGCCCGGGGCCTGGGCCTGATGTACACCGACGGCTACCCGATTTCCGGGCTGCCGGAGTGGTTCGGCTTCTTTGGTCGCCAGAGCCTGTTCGGCATCGAAGTGCCCATCCTGATCATGCTGGTCACCTACACCGCCGCCTATGTGCTGCTGCAACACACGCGCATTGGCCGCTACATCTACGCCATCGGCGGCAATGAAGAAGCGGTGCGCTTGTCCGGCGTGCGCGCCGCGCGCTTCAAGTTGCTGGTGTATGGCATCAGCGGCCTGACGGCGGCGATTGCCGGGCTGGTACTCACCTCACGCTTGATGAGCGGCCAGCCGAATGCCGGCGTGTCGTTCGAGCTGGATGCGATTGCCGCCGTGGTGCTCGGCGGTGCGTCGATCGCCGGTGGGCGTGGCGTGATCGTCGGCACCTTGCTTGGCGCCATGCTGCTCGGCGTATTGAACAACGGACTGAACATGCTCGGCGTTTCGCCCTACGTCCAGAGCGTGATCAAGGGCGGGATCATTTTGCTGGCGATTTTCATCAGCCGTCAGCGCCACAAATAAACTCCTAACAAGCACAGGACTCCACATCATGGACAAGCACACCGACATGCAAGCCGTCGTCTGCCACGGCCCCAAGGACTATCGCCTGGAACGCATCGGCAAACCCCAGGCGCGCGCCAATGAACTGGTGATCCGCATCGCCGCCTGTGGCATTTGCGCCAGTGACTGCAAGTGCCACTCTGGCGCGGCGATGTTCTGGGGTGGCGACAACCCGTGGGTCAAGGCGCCGGTGGTGCCGGGGCACGAGTTTTTCGGCTATGTGGTGGAGGCGGGCGAGGGCGCCGAAGAGCACTTTGAAGTCGCGGTAGGCGACAAGGTGATCGCCGAGCAGATCGTGCCCTGCGGCAAGTGCCGCTTCTGCAAATCCGGCAAGTACTGGATGTGCGAAGTGCACAACATCTTCGGCTTCCAGCGCGAAGTCGCCGAAGGCGGCATGGCCCAGTACATGCGCATTCCCAAGACCGCCATCGTGCACAAAATTCCCGAGTCGGTGTCGCTGGAAGACTCGGCACTGGTGGAACCGATGGCGTGTTCGATCCACACCGTCAACCGTGGCGATATCCAGCTCGACGACGTGGTGGTGATCGCCGGCGCCGGCACCCTCGGCCTGTGCATGGTCCAAGTCGCCGCGCTGAAAACCCCGAAGAAACTGGTGGTGATCGACATGGTCGATGAGCGCCTGGAGCTGGCGAAGACATTCGGCGCCGATGTGGTGATCAACCCGTCGCGCGACAACGCCCGCGAGATCATCAACGGCCTCACCGACAACTATGGCTGCGACGTCTACATCGAAACCACCGGCGTGCCGGCCGGCGTGACCCAGGGCCTGGATTTGATCCGCAAGCTCGGGCGTTTTGTCGAGTTCAGCGTGTTTGGCGCCGAGACCAGCGTCGACTGGTCGATCATCGGTGACCGCAAGGAGTTGGACGTACGTGGCGCGCACCTCGGCCCCTATTGCTACCCCATTGCCATCGACCTGTTCGAGCGCGGCCTGGTCACCTCCAAAGGTATCGTCACCCATGACTTCCCGCTGGACGATTGGGCCGAAGCCTTCGAGCTGGCCAACTCGACCAAATCGATCAAGGTGCTGCTGAAGCCGGTGGTCTGAGCATGAACTACGTGATGGGGGTCGACATAGGAACCCAGAGTACCAAGGCGCTGCTGGTGGATGCCCATGGCACGATCATCGCCCAGCACAGCCAGGGGTATCGTGTGGATACCCCGAAAGTGCGCTGGGCCGAGCAATGGCCGCAGGTCTGGCTCGATGCGGTCGAGGCGTGCGTGGCGCAGTGCATGGCCAAGGCCGGCGTGGCCAAGGATCACGTGAAGGCCCTGTGCATCAGCAGCCTGTACGGCGGCTCGGGGATTGCGGTGGATGCGCAGCTCACACCGCTGCACCCGTGCCTGATCTGGATGGACCGCCGCGCCGGCGAGCAGGTGGCCTGGGTGCGTGAGCATGTGGACCTGGAGCGCCTGTTCGAGGTGAGCGGCAACTCGGTGGACAGCTACTACGGTTTCACCAAGATGCTCTGGCTCAAGCAGCACCAGCCCGAGGTGTGGGCGAAAACCCGCTACCTGCTGCCACCGAACAGCTACATCAACTGGTGCTTCACCGGTGAGTTGGCGGTGGACCACAGCAGTGCCGGCAACATCGGTGGCGTCTACGACGTGAAGACGCGTGGCTGGTCTGACGAAATGCTCGATGCATTGGGCATACCGCCGGCGATGATGCCGGAGCGCCTGGTGTATTCCGGGGAGGTCGTCGGTGGGTTGCTGGAGGGGTGGGCTGCGCGTCTGGGCCTGCAGGCGGTGACACCGATCCTGGCCGGAGGCGTCGATGCGGCCATGGCAACCTTGGCGGCGGGAGTGACTCAGCCAGGCAATCACGTGGCAATGATCGGCACCAGCATGTGCTGGGGTTACCTCAACCAGCAGGTGGATGCGCGTCATGGCCTGGTGAGCATGCCCCACGTCTACAACGGCCACCGCGACCTGTATATCTTTGGCGGTGCGATCACCGCCGGGGCTTCGGTGAGCTGGTTTCGCGAGCAGTTCTGCCAGGCCGAAGAGCAGCAGGCCAAGGCCAGCGGCCAGGACAGCCTGGCGTTGCTGGAACAGCGTGCGACGCATATCCCGGCGGGTAGCGAAGGGTTGTTGTTCCTGCCCTACCTGATGGGTGAGCGCAGCCCGGTGTGGGACGACCGCGCCAGTGGCAGTTTTGTCGGCTTGAACCTGTATCACAGCAGAATCCACCTGTACCGCGCAGTGCTGGAAGGGGTGAGTCTTGCCCTGCGGCACAACATCGAAGCGGGCACGCGCGGCGCGCATTCCCTGGACCCGCGCCTGATCGTGGTGGGCGGGGCGAGCCATTCGGACCTGTGGATGCAGATCATCGCGGACGTTACGCGGTATCCGGTGTACACCATCGTGCAGGAGGTTGAGGCGGCGTTGGGCGCGGCGTTGCTTGCGGCACATACGGTGGGGTTGGTGAGCGATGGGGAGATGGACAAGGGCTGGGTACAGCTGGAGTTGCGAGCCGAGCCCAAGGCGGAAAATGTCGAGGCGTACGACCGTGCGTTCGGCGAATACCTGAAGCTGTATCCGGCCCTGAAACCGATCATGCACAGCCTGCAGGAGAATTGAATGAACGCAGCCTTCGACTTCACCCACCACCGCATCCTCGTCACCGGCGCCAGCAGTGGCATCGGCCGTGAAATCGCCTTGCAACTGATTGCCAGCGGCGCCGATGTGTTTGCCCTTGGCCGCGACGCCCAAGCCTTGGCCGAACTCGGCTGCCATAGCCTCTGCCTGGACATCGCCGACAGCGCCGCCCTCGACAATGCCCTGCAAGACCTGCCGCCGCTGCACGGCCTGGTCAACTGCGCGGGTATCTCGCGCCTGGAGCCCGCCGCCGCCATCAGCGCCGAGGCGTTCGACCAGGTGATGCAGGTCAACGCCCGCGCCGCCGCGCAGGTCGCCAGCCGCGTGGCGGCAAAAATGATCGAAGCGCAGATCGCCGGCAGCATCGTCAACGTCTCCAGCCAGGCGTCATTGGTGGCGCTGGACGATCACCTCGGCTACTGCGCCTCCAAGGCGGCGCTGGATGCGATCACCCGTGTGCAATGCGCCGAGTGGGGCCGCTTCGGCATTCGCGTCAACAGCGTCAACCCCACGGTCACACTCACGCCGATGGCAGCCATGGCGTGGTCCGCGCCGGCCAAGCGCGACCCGGCGCTGGCGGCAATTCCCTTGGGGCGGTTTGCTGAAACTGCGGAAGTGGCCCTGCCGGTGCTGTTCCTGCTGAGCCGCGCGGCCAGCATGATCAGCGGCGTCAGCCTGCCCATCGACGGCGGCTATACCAGCCGCTAGCCGTTTTCCAACTGGCCGGCGATGACCACCTTGTCCCGGGGCTTGCCCGGGTCTTCGAGACGGTCAAGCAGCAGGCGTACCGCGCTGCTGCCGGCCAGCGACGCATCATGGGCCACGCAGGCGATGGGCACGCCGAAGATATCGGCGAAGGGCAGGCGGTCGATGCCGCAGATGGTCAGGCTGTCGTGGGGGATATTGTGCATGCGCAGCGCACGCAGGGCGCCGAGGGTGATCAACTGGTTGAACCCCATGATCGCGTCCGGCGCCGAGTGTTCGGCCAGGTAGTCGAGGGTGTGCAGGTAGGACGGCATCAGCGTGTAGTCGCCGGCCTGCACTTCGACCTGCACCTGCGGGTGTTCGGCCAGCACTTCACGCAGGCCTTTGAGGCGCTCCACAGTGATGCGTGAATGTTCGGGGCCGGTCAGCACCAGCAGGCGCCTGAGGTCGGGCGTCTGGCGCAGCAGGTAGTGCGCGGCCTGGATGCCGCTGTGGTAGTTGTCGAGCACCACGCGGCTGAACGGACTGTCGTGGATCGTGCGGTCGAGCAGCACCACCGGGGTCTTGCCGTTGGCCAGGCGTTCCAGGTAGTCGGGCTGGTAGCCCGGCTCATCCGAGACCGGCGACAGGATGATCCCCGCCACGCGGTAGCCCAACAGGGTGTCCACGGCCTTGCTTTCCAGTTCTTCCAGCTCATCGGTGTCCACCAGCATGATGGTGTAGCCGTGCTGCTTGGCCTCGCGGGAAATTGCCTTGATCATTTCGCTGTAGAACGGGTTGTCCACCGAGGCGGTGATCACGCCGATGATCAGGCTTTCGCTGCGCTTGAGGCCGCGGGCGAAGGCGTTGGGCACATAGTCCAGCTCCCGCGCCACTTCGAGGATGCGCGCCAGGGTGGCCGGCTTGACCAGGTCAGGTTTGCTCAGCGCCCGGGACACCGTGATGGTGGTCATGCCGACCTGTTTGGCGATGTCGCTGATGGTGACGGACTTTTTCTTGTTCATCGGTAAGGCTGCAAAAGGAAACACCCGCAGGCTAGCATGCGCGGCGGATATTGTTGCTTCAAATCAGCGGGTCCCAGCGCTGCGACCAGTCGCTTTCGGCCTTGACCACCTCGCGCAGCAACGCCAGTGCCTGTTGCAACACCGCCGAATCCCGCGCCCGTGAATACACCAGGTACGTGGGGAAGCTGAACTCCGGCGCCTTGGGCACGCGTTGCATCACGCCGCTGTCCAGGTAGCTCTGCACCACGCGGGTACGGAAATAACCGGCGCCGCCATTTTCCAGGATGTACTGCAACGCCAGCGGCCCCAGGTTGAAACTCAGCGCGGCGCGGGCCTTGTCGGGCAGGGCGGCGTCGTGTTGTTGACGAAAGCCGGGTCCCCAATCGATGTACACGTAGGGCGCCGGGTTGCTCGCCAGCTGCACCAGGATCAGTTTTTCCTCCAGCACCTGTTCCACTTGCAACCCAGGCCAGTACTGCGGCTGGAACACCAGCGCGGCGTCCAGCACACCCAGTTCCAGTTGGCGCAACAGGTATTCGCCTTCGCGGATTTCGGTGCGCAGGGCATGGCCCGGGATGTTCTGGCGCAGGGCCTGGGCCCAGCCGAGCATCAACGGGTTGCACAGGCTGACCTCGCCGCCGATGTGCAGCACGTTGCGATAGCCATCGGGCAATGGCAGGTCGCGTTTGGCCGCTTCCCAGGTTTGCAGCAACTGGTTGGCGTACACCACGAAGGCCTCGCCGTCGGCGGTCAGCCTGGCGCCGGCGCGGTTGCGGATGAACAGCGTGCTACCCAATTGGCTTTCCAGGCTCTTGACCCGTGCGGTGATGGCGGTCTGGGTGACGTGCAGTTTCTCGGCCGCTGCGGCGAGGCTGCCGCAGCGGGTGATTTCGAGGAAGGTGCGTGCCAGTTCGATGTCCATGAAGCCCCCGGGGATGAATGGGGGACAGTGTAATGGAATGCGCTCGAAACGGTGGGAGAAGGCTTGCTTCCAAGATCTTCAGGTAGAACTGGCGAAAAGTACCCACAGTTGCAGTGTTCGTCCTTAGCCAGATAAGGCCAGGACCATCGGCGTGTACCCCCTCCCACATGGGGTCCTACGGTGTTCTGATGATTGGCGCTTGCAGGTGCTTGGTCGGAAATGCCTTTGCATACGCCTGGCACACCCTCAACACCTGCTCATCGGCAAACCGCGCGCCCACCACATGCAAGCCCACCGGCAAGCCATTCGCCGCCAGCCCGCACGGCACCGATGCCGCCGGTTGCTGGGTCAGGTTGAAGGGGTAGGTGAAGGGCGTCCACTGCGTCCATGCCTGCAAGCCGGAGCCGGGCGGTACGTCGTGCCCGGCTTCGAATGCGGTGATCGGCATCATCGGCGACACCAGCACATCGTAATGCTCATGGAACGCGGCCATGCGCGCCACCAATGCGGCGCGGGCTTCAAGGGCGGCGCTGAAGTCGTCCAGGCTCAACTGTTCGCCGCGTTGTGCAATCCTTGACAGTCCGGGGTCCAGCAGTTGTTTTTGTGTCTCGCTCATGGCGCCGGTCAGGCGTGCCGCGCCGGCTGCCCACAAGGTGCTGAAGACGTCCAGCGGGTCGCTGAAACCGGGGTCGATCTGCTCGACATGGGCGCCCAGTTGTTCCAGGCCTCGCACCGCCTCCGCGACCACCTTGGCCACTTGTGGGTCGACCTTCACGTAACCGAAGTTCGGACTGTAGGCCACACGCAACCCTTTCAAATCCGTACCCGGCGTCAGCCATGGTGTGGTGCGTGGAGCACCGATCAAGCCATCGCGCGTATCCGGCTGGGCGATGGTTTGCAGCATCAGCACACTGTCTTCCACCGTGCGGGTCATCGGCCCCAGGTGCGACAGAATGGTCATGGAGCTGGCCGGCCACTGCGGCACATAACCGAAGGTCGGCTTGATCCCGAAGGTGCCGGTAAACGCACAGGGAATGCGGATCGAGCCACCGGCGTCGCTGCCCTGGTGCAACACGCCGAGGTTCAACGCCGCCGCTGCGCCTGCGCCGCCGGACGAGCCGCCCGCCGTGGTGCGGGTGTCCCAGGGGTTGCGGGTGATGCCGTACAGCGGGTTGTCGGTGACGCCTTTCCAGCCGAATTCCGGGGTGGTGGTCTTGCCCAGCAGCACCGCGCCGGCCTTGCGCATGAAGGCCGTGAAAGGCGCGTCGACGTCCCACGGCCCTTCGGCGGATGACGTGCGCGAGCCCTTGCGGGTCGGCATGCCGATGGTCAGTGTCAGGTCCTTGATCGACGCCGGCACGCCGTCCAACGGGCCGCAGGGTTGGCCCTTGAGCCAGCGTTGTTCCGAGGCGCGTGCGGCGTTCAGCGCACCTTCCGGGTCGACGTGGCAATAGGCGTTCACCACCGGGTTGTAGCGCTCGATGCGCAGTAAAGCGTCCTCGGTGACTTCCACCGGCGACAAGGTCTGGTCGCGAAAATGCTGCAGCAGTTGCACCGCTGTCAGTTGGCCGATCTCGCTCATGCCACGTCCCCCTGTGCCGCATTGACCATGGCGCGCAGCAATACCGCGCAGCCGGCTGCCAGGTCATCCGGCGCGGCGTTTTCGATTTCGTTATGACTGATGCCGCCTTCGCACGGCACAAAGATCATGCCGGCCGGGCCGAGTTCGGCGACAAAAATCGCGTCGTGCCCGGCCCCGCTGACGATGTCCATATGGCTCAGGCCCAGGGCTTCGGCGCCGTCACGCACCGCATTGACGCAGGCCGGGGCGAAGTCCAGCGGTGGAAAGTCGGCGGTGGGCGTCAGCTCAAAGGTCAGGCCGTGTCGCTGGGCAGTGGCTTCGATCACGCCGCGCACTTCATCGACCATGGCTTGCAGCTTGTCCGCGTGCAGGTGGCGCAGGTCGATGGTCATGTGCACCTGGCCGGGAATCACGTTGCGCGAGCCAGGGTGCAGGCTCAGGCAACCCACCGTGCCGCAGGCGTGGGGCTGCTGTTGATGGGCGATGCGGTTGACCGCGCTGACCACCTCGGCGGCGCCGACCAGGGCGTCCTTGCGCAGGTGCATCGGCGTCGGGCCGGCGTGGGCCTCGACGCCGGTAAGGGTCAGATCGAACCACTTCTGCCCCAGGCACCCCATGACCACGCCAATGGTAGTGGCCTGGTCTTCCAGTACCGGGCCTTGTTCGATATGTGCTTCGAAGTAGGCACCGACCGGGTGGCCGAGCACGGCGCGGGAACCGGCGTAACCGATGCGCTGCAATTCGGCGCCCACCGACAGGCCCCGGTCATCGACTTTGTCGAGGGTGTCCTGCAAGTCGAACTTACCGGCAAACACCCCGGAGCCCATCATGCACGGCGGAAAACGCGAGCCTTCTTCGTTGGTCCACACCACCACTTCAATCGGCGCTTGGGTTTCGATGTCCAGGTCATTCAGGGTGCGGATCACTTCCAGCCCGGCCATTACCCCGTAGCAGCCGTCGAACTTGCCGCCAGTGGGTTGGGTGTCGATATGGCTGCCGGTCATCACCGGGGGCAGGGCGGGGTTGCGCCCGGCGCGGCGGGCAAAGATATTGCCGATGGCGTCGACACTGACGCTGCACCCGGCGGCCTCGCACCACTGCACGAACAGGTCGCGGGCCTGGCGGTCGAGGTCGGTGAGGGCCAGGCGGCACACGCCGCCCTTGGCGGTGGCGCCGAGTCGGGCCAGGTCCATCAGCGATTGCCACAGGCGGTCGCGGTTGATCAATAGGGCGTTGCTCTGGAGCGGTTGCGCAAAACTGTTCATCTGCAATCTCCGGTCAGGCACTCAGGGCCAAATAACGGTTTTTGATCGTAGGGTCGGCGCGGAAGGCTTCGGCGCTGCCTTCGTAGACGACACGGCCCTGTTCAAGCACGTAATGGCGGTCGGCGAGCTTGTCGCAGACCATCAGGTTCTGTTCCACCAGCAGCACCGGCAGGCCATCGTCCTTGACCTTGCGCAGGATTTTCACCAGTTCGTCGACGATCACCGGGGCCAGGCCTTCGGTGGGTTCATCGAGGATCAGCAGCTTGGGGTCGTTGAGCAGCGCACGGGCGATGGCGAGCATCTGTTGCTCGCCGCCGGACAGCGCGTGGCCGGCGTTTTTGCGGCGCTCCTTGAGGCGCGGGAACATGGCGTACACGTCTTCGAGCTGCCAGCGGCTGGTCTTGCGTGCGGCGATGCGCAGGTTTTCCTCGACGGTGAGCAAGCGGAAAATCCCACGGTTCTCCGGGACCAATGCCAAACCCTGACGGGCGATTTCGAAGATCTTCTGCCCGACCAGCGCCTGGCCGTTGAAGTGGATCTGGCCCTGGCGCGGGCAGATGATGCCGAGGATGCTGCGCAGGGTGGTGGTCTTGCCGGCGCCATTGCGCCCCAGCAGCGTGACCAGTTCGCCGGGGTTGACGGTCAGCGATACGCCTTCCAGCACATGGCTCTTGTCGTAGTAGGAATGGATATTCTCGACGATCAGCATCAGGCAGCCTCCCCAAGGTATGCAGTGCGCACACGTTCATCGGCGCGCACGAATTCCGGCGTGCCTTCCACCAGGATCTGGCCGTGGCTCATCACCGTGATGCATTGGCTGATGGACATGACAATGCTCATGTTGTGTTCGATCAGCAGTACTGTGTGATCGCGGCCGAGGTCGCTGATCAACTGGGTCATGATCGGGATATCGTCGATGCCCATGCCCGAGGTGGGCTCATCCAGCATCAACAGTTTCGGCTTGGAGCAGATCGACATGCCCACCTCCAGTACCCGTTGCTGGCCGTGGGACAACTCGCCGGCCAGGGTGTCGGCGCGGGCGGTGAGTTGCAGGCGTTCGAGCACCTGGTCGGCCATCTCCAGGTGTTCGCGCTGGCTGTCCACGCGACGCCAGAAGTTGAGGGCACGTGCGCCGTCACGGCCCTGGGCGGCCAGGCGCAGGTTCTCGCGCACGCTGAGGTTCTGGAACAGGCTGGTCAGCTGGAACGAACGCGCCATGCCCAGGCCCACACGGCCGTGGGCGGGCTTGCGCATCAGGTTTTTACCGTCGAAATGAATTGCTCCAGCGGTGGCCTGGCGCTCGCCGGTGAGGCAGTGGAACAGGCTGGTCTTGCCGGCACCGTTGGGGCCGATGATGGTGTGGATGGTGCCGGCCTCGACCTTGAGGTTCACGCCATTCACTGCGTGGAACGCGCCGTAGGCCAGTTCCAGGTCCTGGGTTTCCAGCAGGATGCTCATAGCCCTTCCTCCTTGGCGATAACCACGTTCTTGCGGCTGCCGCGTACCTTCTCGAACAGCGACGCCAGGCCGCCCCACAAACCACCGCGCATGAAGATCACCACCAGGATCAGGATCACCCCCAGCAGCATCAGCCAGCGCGGCCACAGGTCGGAGAGGAAATCCCCGAGCAGCACGATGGAACCGGCGCCCAGCAACGAGCCAAACAGCGAACCGGTGCCGCCGACGATGGTCATGATCAGGATGTTCTCGGACATCGCCAGGTCGATGTTCGACAGCGGCACAAAGTGCAGCAGCATGGCGTACAGCGCCCCGGCAATCCCGGTGACGGCGCCGGACAGCACGAACACCAGGATCTTGAAGTGCCGCGTGTCGTAGCCGATGGCCGAGGCGCGGGTTTCGTTTTCACGGATCGCCATCAGCGTGCTGCCGAACGGCGAAGCGATCACCCGGCGCGCACCGATGAAGATCAGCAGGAACAGCACCGCGACAAAACCGTAGAACGCGCGGGCGTCGGCCAGGGACAGCAGCACGGTGTCGCCCAGGCGGATTTCCGGGCGCGGCACGCTGAGCAGGCCGTTGTCGCCGCCGGTCCAGTCGCTGAGGGTGTAGGCGACAAAATACGCCATCTGGCTGAACGCCAGGGTCAGCATCACGAAATAGATACCGGTACGCCGGATCGCCAGGGCACCCACCAGCAAGGCCAGGAACCCACCCGCAATGGAGGCGCCGAGCAACGCGGTGAACAGGCCCAGTTGCAGGTGGATCATCAGCAGCGCCGCACAGTACGCGCCGGCCCCGAAGAAGATGCCTTGGCCGAACGACAGCAGCCCGGTGTAGCCCAGCAACAGGTTGCAGGCCAGGGCGGCCATGGCAAAGATCAGGATCTCGGTGGCCAGGGTCGCCGACGGCAAGATCAGCGGCAGGCCGATCAATACCGCCAACACCCACAGCAGCATTGCGCGCGATTGCGTCTTGGCAAACGGCAGGGGATTTTTCTCGCTCATGTCAGGCTCTCCCGAACAGGCCGTAGGGACGGACCAGAATCACCACGGCCATCGCGCCGTAGATCATCAGGCTCGCACCCTGGGGCCAGAGTGTGGTCATCAGGCTTTGCACCACGCCCACCAGCAAACCGCCAACCAGCGCACCGCTGAACGAGCCCATGCCGCCGATCACCACCACCACGAAGGCCACGCCGAGGATCTCCGGGCCGACAAAGGGCTGCGCGCCGCGCAACGGTGCGAACAGCACACCGGCGACGCCGGCCAGGGCCACGCCGAGGGCGAAGGTCATGGAGAACAGGCGGAAAATATTGGTGCCCAGCAGCGACACGGTTTCGGTGCTTTCACTGCCGGCGCGCACCAGGGCACCGAAGCGCGTGCGTTCCAGCAGCAACCACAGGCCCAGGCCGACCAGCCCGGAAAACACAATGAGGAACAGGCGGTAGTAGGGGTACACGAAGTCACCCACCACCAGCACGCCGCGCAGCAGTTCCGGTACCGCGACGCTCTTGCCCACCGGGCCCCAGATCATCACGCTGGCCTCCTGGATGATCAGTGCAATCCCCAGGGTCACCAGGATCTGGAACATGTGCGGCAAGTGGTAGATCCGCTGGATCAACAGGCGCTCGATCACCCAGGCCAGTGCAGCCACCACCAGTGGCGCGATCAGCAACGCCAGCCAGAAGTTGCCGGTGAGGCTCACGGCGGTGTAGCAGATGTAGGCACCCAGCAGAAAGAACGCGCCGTGGGCGAAGTTGACGAAGTTGAGCAGGCCGAAAATGATCGTCAGCCCGACCGCAATGAGGAAGTAGATCATCCCCAGCCCAAGGCCGTTGAGGATCTGGAACAGGTAAAGATTAAGCATGCAGGAACCCTCGGCAGGACGCCGCTTGCGCGGCCCTGCGCTACAAAATTCAGGGGATCAGCCGAGCGTGCAGCCCGTGGCGTCCACCGGCGGGAACGATTGGCCGGCGCTGAGCACCTTGGCCAGGTCGTCCTTGTCGGCCATCTCGCTGCTGGCCTTGCCGATCAGCAGGTAGTAGTCCTTGATCACCTGATGGTCGCCGGCGCGGATCGATTCCTTGCCGGTGGGCCCTTCGAAACTCAGGCCCTGCATGGCCTTGGCCACGGTCGGCCCGTCGAAGCTGCCGGTGGCGATGATGGTTTCGAGCATGACCCTGGTGCTGATGTAGTCGGCGGCCAGCGGGTAGGTGGGGTTGATGCCGTACTTGGCCTGGGTCAGCTTGACCAGTTCACGGTTGAGCGGGGTGTCGACCTGGTGCCAGTACTGTGCGCCAAGGTACACGCCCTCGAGTACATCGCTGCCCAGTTCCTGGAATTGGTCGAGTCCGGCGGACCACACCAGCAGCACTTTCATGCGCTCCTTGATGCCGAAGTTGACCGCCTGGCGCAGGGTGTTGGACGACTGGCTGCCGAAGTTGAGCAGCACCAGCACGTCGGGTCTGGTCGAGATGGCGTTGGTCAGGTAGCCGGAAAATTCCTGTTCCTGCAGCGAGTGGTAGCTGTTGCCGACGTGTTCCAGGCCGTGTTCCTTGAGCACGTTTTTGGCGCCTTCGAGCAGGGCTTCGCCGAACACGTATTGCGGGGTGATGGTGTACCAGCGCTTGGCGTCGGGCAGCAGTTTGATCAGCGGCACCATGGTTTCGCGGATTGCGCCGTAGGTGGGCACGGACCAGCGGAACGTCGCCTTGTTGCAGTCCTTGCCGGTGACTTCATCGGCGCCCACCGGGGTCATGAACACGCCGCCGACCTTGTCGACTTCCTTGGCCACCGCCAGTGCCGACGAGGACAAGGTGCACCCCTGGAAGAACCGCGCGCCGTCCTGCTGGATGGCTTCCTGGACCTTGCGCACCGCCTTGCCGGCGTTGCCTTCGGTGTCGATGACCTTGTAGTTCAACGGGCGACCCAGCACCTGCGGGTACTGCTCCACCGCCAGGCGCGAACCCATGTCGGCAAACTTGCCATAGCTGGCAAACGCGCCAGACATGGACTTGAGGCCGTAAAAGGTAAAGGGCTCGGCGGCGAATGCCGAGCGCACGCTCAGCGGGAGGCTGAGGGCGGCTGCGGCGGTGAGACTGGCTTTCAACAACGTACGACGCTGCATGGGGTGACTCCCTGGTTTAGTTATTGGCAGGAGTGGCAATGGCGATACGGTGGAGCAAGGGCCTGTGGGCAGGCCTGTTATTGGATGAAACGATGTGTGGTTGAAATGCAGCCCACATGTGGGAGGTGGCTTGCCTCCGATAGCGGTGTGTCAGTCGACATTAATGTTGAATGTGCTGGCGTCATCGGGGGCAAGCCCCCTCCCACATGAGGTCTGTGGTGTTCTTTAAGAGTGATCGAACTCCAGTAGAAAATGCGGGCTGACCTGGCCTTCAAGGGCGGTCATGTGGTGTTCGGCATCGCACATGTGTTCATGCATCAAGCTGCGTACCGCGCTTTCATCCCCGGCACGAAAGGCGATCAGCAACTGCTTGTGATAATCCAGGTTGGCCGCGTCGAACTGCTTGCGCTTGGGCTTGTAGGCTTTTTTCAGCACCACCAGGTCGCGCAGCAGGTCGTTGAGAAACTGCGCCATGAAACTCAGCAGCGGGTTGGGGCAGGCCTTGGCCAGCAGGTTGTGGAACTCCAGCTCCGCCAGGCGTTGTTCGCGCTGGCCGGCCTCGCTGTCTTCGGGGGCGCTGCAGAAATCCACGTTGTCTTGCAGGGCCTGGTAGTCGTCTTCGCTGAGGCGCCCGAGCACCGATACCGCCAGTTCCACTTCGATGACTTTGCGCAGTTGGTACACCTGTTCGCCGTCCAGGTGCTGGAAGTGCAGGTAGTTGCGCAATGCGCGGCTGGCCGGTTCGGTGCCGGCCTGGTTCAGGTAGGCGCCACCGCTGGGGCCGGTGCGGGTGCTCACCAGGCCTTCCACTTCCAGGGCCTTGAGTGCTTCGCGGGCAGAGCCCTTGGAGCACTGGAAGCTTTCCATCAGCTCACGCTCGGTGGGCAGGCGGTCGCCGGGCTTCAAGGCGTCGGTGACGATTGAGCGCTTGACCGACTCGACAATCACATCGGACAGCTTCTGGCGTTTGCGTCGTAGCGGGCGGCTTAGCATGGGTTCGATTTATCGTATTAATGCGGATAAATAGCACTTAATAACGATCGACCCCCAACGTCAACGCCGGGTGTCGTTTTTGAGGACAACAGGTCGCAAACGGGGGTTACTGTCCTTCGGCGGAATCCAGGCAGCGCGTGGAGCGTGGAGGTTGCTTGCCGTAGATCAGGAAGTCGCCCACCCAGCGGTTGATGCAACTGCTGGCGTCCTGTGTGGAGGAGTCTTTCAGGCGCAGTTGTTCAACGAAGGGCGCCGCCATTTCGCTCGCGTGCGCGTTGACCAGTACCATGCGCGTGACCCGCTCGGGGAACAGCGTGGCGTAGCGATTGCCCAGGCGTGCGCTGTCGGCATTGCCCAGGTAACGCAATTGAGCTTCCCCGAGTTGGGTACGTACGAACTCCAGGTCCTGGGCTGCCTGCTCGATGCCATTGTCGGTACTGAGGTCGCGGGTGCTGAGCTCGATGACGTCATAACGGTCGACCAGCCGGCGATAGGCTGGGTGGGAGTGGGAGCCCCACAGGCTGGCCAGGTGGATGACGAAGGTGCCGACCTGAGTCTTCTTGGCCGCGTCGCCGGCCTGGGCAATGATCACCCCTTCACGGTTCAACGGGTCGCGGGCCCCGACGCGGGTTACGTACAAGCGCAACCTGCCCTGGCGGGGTGCGGCATGATTGCGCGGTACGCTCACGGTGCCGCATTGGGTCCGTTCCAGTACCGCAGGGTCCAGGCGTTCAACGGAGGGCAGGGGACAGTCCAGCAACCAGTCGATGGCAGTGGGTGGGATCAACGGCTGGGCTGTAGCAAGGTTTGCCATCAGCCAAAGGCAGGCGCCCGTCAGGTGTTTTGCAGCAGTCATCGAGAGGTCCCGGGCAACCGTGTGATAGCGGCTTTTTTACCAAGGACCTTGGGTCGAAGAATGTAGGCTGAAAGAACGTCTGTTGTATGAAATTGGAGTTTTGTTTATCGGATCTCTGTCTGCCAGCCACCACCCAGTGCTTTGTACAGGGCGATACTGGCCTGTAGGCGTGACAAGCGCAGTTGCACGTTCTGGTCCTGGGCCGCGTACAGGGTGCGCTGGGTTTCCAGCACGGTGAGCAGGTCTTCGGCGCCGGCCTGGTAGCGGCTTTCGGCAATCTGGAACGCCGTCTGCGCCTGTTGCAGTTCTTCACGCTGCCATTCGCGTTGCTGGTCGAGGCGGGTGATGCTGCTGAGGGCTTTTTCCACATCGGCAAAACCGTTGATGATCGCGCCGCGATAGGTTTGCAGCAGTTCATCCTGGCGGGCGCGGGCCTTGTCGCGTTCAGCGCTTAAACGGCCGTTGTTGAAGATCGGGCCGACCAGGCCGGCGGTCAGCGTGTAGTAGGGGCTGCGCAGGATATCCAGGGCCTTGTAGGCATCCGAGCCCAGGGTTGCGCCCAGGGTGATGGCAGGCAGCATGGCGGCGCGGGCCACGGTGACGTCGGCCTGTGCCGCCGCCAGTTGTGCTTCGGCCTTGGCGAGGTCGGGGCGGCGGCTGAGCAGTTGGCTGGGCATGCCCGCACCGATGGTTGGCCAGGTCAGCGCCTGGAAGCTCTCGGAGCCCAGGTCCAGGCCTTGTACCGGCTGGCCGAGCAGGGCGGCCAGGGTGATCCGCGATTCTTCGCTCAGTTGCTGGATCAGCGGCAATTGGCGTTGCTGGCTGGCCACCAGGCTTTTTTGCTGGGCCAGTTCCAACGCGGTGGCGGAGCCGGCGTCATAGCGGGTCTGCACCAGCGCGAGCACATTGCGCGCATTGGCCAGGTTCAGCTCGGCAATCTGCTCGCGCTGCCGGGCGGCCAGGGTTTGCGCGTAGCGGTCGGCGACGCTGCTGAGCAGGGTCAGTTCCACCGTGGCCTGGTCGAACGCGCTGGCGCGCAGACTCTGTAAGGCGCTGTCGCGGGCGGCGGCGCGGCCACCCCAGAAGTCCACCTCGTAACTGGCGGTGAGGTTGGCGCTGTAGTTATCGACGGTATCATCGCTGCGTGTTGCGTCCAGGTCCGGGCCACCCGGGCCGCGCAGCAATTTCTGGCGGCTGGTGGCGAGGTTGAATTTCACCTCCGGCAGCAGCGGCGCGCCGGCGATCACTGCGCTGGCCTGGGCCTGGCGCACGCGGGCCGTGGCGGCGGCCACGTCGAAGCTGTCCCGGCGGGCCTGGTCGACCAGGCGATTGAGCTGCGGGCTGCCGAACTGGGTCCACCATTGCTGCTGGGTGGCCTGGGCGGCGCTGCGCTCGGTATATTGCCAGGCAGCCGGCGGTGCAATGCCGCTGTCGATGGCAGGCGGGTTGCCGGTGCAGGCGCTGAGCAATACGCAGAGGCCGGGCAGGTAAAGGGATCGTTTATTCACTGGTCAACGCCTTGACCGGATCGAGCCGGGCAGCTTTACGGGCCGGCATAAAGCCGAATACGACGCCGGTGACAAGGGCGCAACCGAATGCACCGAACACCGCCACCAGGGAAAACTGCACCGCCACCTTGGCCAGCACCAGCACGCCGCCCACCAACAGCGCGAGGGCGATGCCGCACAGGCCGCCGACCACCGAAAGCATCACCGCTTCGGTGAGGAACTGACGCAGGATGTCGCGCTGGCGTGCGCCGGTGGCCATGCGGATACCGATTTCACGGGTACGCTCGCGTACAGTCATCAACATGATGTTCATCACGCCGATGCCGCCTACCAACAGGGAAATCGCGGCAATCGAACCGAGCATCAGCGACAGTGTGTTCTGCGTGCGCGCCTCGGCCTGGATCATCGCGGCGTTGTTGGTCAGCTCATAGTCGCGCTTGCCGTTGTGCAGTTTTTGCATCAACTGGTCGATGGCCACCTCGGCCTCGCGGACCTTGCGCGCGTCCGCCGCGGCGATCACCACATACTCGGGGTTGTAGCTGCCGAACAGGCGCACGCTGGCGGCGGTGTAAGGGATGGCAACGCGATCGTCGCTGTCCTTGTTGCCGGAGCTGGCGCCTTTTTCCGCCAGCACGCCGATCACCTGGAATGGCACGTTTTCAATCAGGATGTACTGGCCGATGGGGTCGACCTCGCCCTTGAACAGCTTCTCACGCACACGATGACCAATTACCGCCACGGTGGCAGCGGCACGCTCGTCGGCGGCAGTGAAATAATTGCCCTCGACCACCGGCCAATTGAAAATCTCCGGGAAGTTGGTGTCGTTGCCGCCCACGTAAGCCATGTAGTCGACATTGCCGAAACGCACCCCGGCTTCGTTGCCGTTGACCGGCATGATGCGCTGCACCTGCGGCAGGGCCGCCAGCGCATGCACGTCATCGAGCGTCACGATCCCCAGCGGCGTGCGCGGATTCGGCGATGAACCGCTGAGGTAGATGATGTTGGAGCCGAACGCCCCCATCTGCGCCATGACCTGGCGCTTGCTGCCTTCGCCCACCGCCAGCATCACCACCACCGACGCCACGCCGATGATGATGCCCAGCAGGGTCAGCGCGGTACGGAAGCGGTTGATCCACATCACACGCCAGGCAGCTTGTACCGCGTCCACCAGTTCGGCTTTCCAGGCGCCGTTGTGCTCGGCGCCGTCGGCCAGGCGCTGGCGCAGGTCCACGGCTTGCAGGGCCCCGGTGGTGGCTACGGGCCTGGTGTCGCTGTCGTTGGCCGAGTCACTGATGATCAAGCCATCGCGAATTTCGATGATGCGGTTGGCCCGCGCAGCCACTTCGCGGTCGTGGGTGATCAGGATCACTACGTGGCCCTGGCTGGCCAGTTCGTCCAGCAGGGTCATGACCTCGGCGCCGCTGTGGCTGTCGAGGGCGCCGGTGGGTTCGTCGGCGAGGATGATATGGCCGCCGTTCATCAACGCACGGGCGATGGACACTCGCTGCTGCTGGCCGCCGGACAGCTGGTGCGGACGGTTGCCGGTGCGCTCGGCCAGGCCCAGGCGGATGAGCAGGGCGTGGGCGCGGGCATGGCGTTCGGCGGCGCTGATACCGGCGTAGATCGCCGGCATCTCGACGTTTTCCTGGGCCGTGCCCGAGGGGATCAGGTGGTAGCCCTGGAACACAAAACCAAAGGCTTCGCGGCGCAGCCAGGCCAGTTCGTCGCTGTCCAGGTGCGCGACGTTTTCCCCGGCGAACAGGTAGTCGCCGGTGCTGGGGCGGTCAAGGCAACCGAGGATGTTCATCAACGTGGACTTGCCGGAGCCGGAGGCACCGACGATGGCGACGAATTCCCCGGCATGGATCGCCAGGTCGATGCCGCGCAACACGTCGACCTGCGGGCTGTCGCCGCCGCCGTAGGACTTGCGGATGTCCTTGAGTTCGATCAGGGGCGTGTTCACCTCAACCCCCGTTGCCATCGGCCGGGCCGACCAGCAGTTGATCACCTTCGTTCAGGCCGTCGAGTACCTGCACGCGCAGGCGGTCGCTGATGCCGACCTGCACCTGGCGCTGCTCGATACGGCCATTCTTGCCCACCACCCGGGCGATCTGCTGGTTGGCGTTGGCCGTGCCCTGTAGCGCAGCGATCGGCGCCGTCAGCGTATCCTGGGCCTGGCTGGCGACGAAAAATACCTGGGCGGTCATTTCCGCCATCAACGCGTTGTCGCTGTTGTCCACATCCAGCAACACGGTGTACAGCACCACGCGGCCGCTGCCGCTTTTATTCGAACTGTTGGGGCTGCCGCTGCCCTGGGTTTCGTTCAACGGCTTGGGCGGGATCGGCAGGATCTGCCGCACGGTGCTGGTCCAGCGCCGGTTGCCGCCGCTCAGGGTGGTGAAATAGGCGGTCATGCCCGGTTTGACGTGGCCGATATCAGCTTCCGAGACTTGCGCCCAGACGGTCATCGGCGACAGCTTGGCGATCCGCAGGATCAACGGTGTCTGCTGCTGCGCGTTGAGGGTCTGGCCGACCCGTGCGTCCACCGCGACCACGGTGCCGGTCATCGGCGCATAAATCCGCGTGTAGCCCAACTCGGCTTCATCACTGCGCAGGCTGGCCTGGGCTTGCAGGATCTGCGCCTGGAACATATCGACCCGGGCCTGGGTGGCGCTCAGTTCCGCCTTGGCGGTTTGTACGTCTTCCTCGCGGGTGGCGTTGCCGGCGACCAGGCGCTGCTGGCGCTGGTATTTCTGGCGCGCCAGTTCGTGCTGGGCCTTTTGCTCCTGCAACTGGGCCTTGAGGTTTTCGATGGCGTAGCGGCTGGCGTCGAGCTTGGCCTTCTGCGTGGACGGGTCGATCTCCACCAGCAATTGGCCTTCCTGCACCTGGTCGCCGGCCTCGACGTGGATCTTGCGGATCTGCCCCGATGCCTGGGCGCCCACGTCCACATAACGACGCGGTTGCAGGGTGCCCAGGGCGGTCACGCTGTTTTCGATATTGCCGCGGGTGACGCTGACGGTGGTGAGGGTGTCACGCCCCGGCGGCAGCACCTGCCAGGCCGCGACGGCGATAATGGGGATCAGGCACGCGATAACGAGCAAGGCGCGTCGGGCGGGTCGAGGGCGTTTCATGCGTGGGTTTCCAGCCAGGAAAGTTCGGACCGCAGTTGCGGGGAGCTGACAAGTAAACGAGAGAATTGCGCGGGGATTTAGGCGGTTACATAAGCAGTTACAGCTCCCTTGAAGAAAAAAATCGTCCGTTGATGCGAGTCTGCTTTAAAAGTAGATGAGAATTACTATAAATTGCACACACTCAAACTGCCATCACCTGAACGCTGTCTTTTTTGCACCCGGGGACCTAATGCCGCCACCCCGCGGCCGGGAGTCATGTTGGAAAACTACTATCGCGAGCTGGTGTGTTTCCTCAACGCCAAGCTGGGCAACCGTCAGGTGGCCGAGGATGTGGTGCATGACGCGTATGTCCGGGTGCTGGAACGTTCCAGCGACACCCCCATCGAACAACCCCGTGCCTTTTTATACCGCACCGCGCTTAACCTGGTGATTGACGGCCACCGGCGCAACGCCCTGCGGCAGGTCGAACCGCTGGACGTACTCGATGCCGAAGAACGCTTTGCCAGCAGTTCGCCGCACACCACCCACGACCACGGCCAGCGCCTGGAACTGCTCGAACGCGCCCTGGCCGAGCTGCCGCCGGCCTGTCGCGACAGCTTCCTGCTGCGCAAACTCGACGGCCTGACCCACCTGCAGATTGCCGAACGCCTGTGCATTTCCCGCGCGTTGGTGGAAAAACACATCGTCAACGCCATGAAGCACTGCCGGGTGCGCATGCGCGAGTGGGAAGCGCACTGATCACTGATCAGTTAAATTTTATTTCACTGTCCTCGTTTCCTATCAACACACGGCCTGATGTGCAGGCCTTGAAAGGTATTCCCGCCCCACCGCCAAGGGGCTTATCCAGAGGACACTGGAATGACACAGGCAATTGCTTCGCCCGCGGTTCACGACCTGATCGGTATCGGTTTCGGCCCTTCGAACCTGGCGCTGGCCATCGCCCTGCAGGAGCGCGAAAAGGCCCAGGGCAAACTGGACGTACTGTTCCTGGACAAACAGGCCGACTACCGCTGGCACGGCAATACCCTGGTCACCCAGAGCGAGCTGCAGATCTCGTTCCTCAAGGATCTGGTGACCCTGCGCAACCCCACCAGTCCGTACTCCTTCGTCAATTACCTGAAAGCCCACGACCGCCTGGTGGAGTTCATCAACCTGGGCACCTTCTACCCGTGCCGCATGGAGTACAACGATTACCTGCGCTGGGTCGCCGGCCAGTTCCAGGCCCAGGCGCGCTACGGCGAGGAGGTGCTGGCCATCGAGCCGATCCTGCACCAGCAGCAGGTCGAAGCCCTGCGCGTGATCTCCCGCGATGCACTGGGCGAGCAGCATGTGCGCACCACTCGTTCGGTGGTGGTCAGCGCCGGTGGCACGCCACGTATTCCTGAGGCGTTCAACGCGCTCAAAGGCGACAGCCGGGTGTTCCACCATTCCCAATACCTGGAGCGCATGGCCAGCCAGCCGTGTGTCGACGGCAAGGCCATGCGCATCGCCATCATCGGCGGCGGCCAGAGTGCGGCCGAAGCCTTTATCGACCTGAACGACAGCTTCCCGTCGGTGCAGGTCGACATGATCCTGCGCGGCTCGGCGCTCAAGCCGGCCGATGACAGCCCGTTCGTCAACGAAGTGTTCTCGCCGGCCTTTACCGACCTGGTGTTCCAGCAGGAGGGCGCCGAGCGCGAGCGCCTGGTGGCCGAGTACCAGAACACCAACTATTCGGTGGTGGACCTGGACCTGATCGAGCGCATCTACGGCATTTTCTACCGCCAGAAAGTTTCCGGCATCGCCCGCCAGGCGTTCCGCACCATGACCGTGGTCGAGAAGGCCACGCCGGGCCCGCTGGGCATCGAGTTGGCGCTGCGCAACAACGCCAACGGCGAAACCAGCCTCAACCATTACGACGCGGTGATCCTGGCCACCGGCTACGAGCGCCAGACGCACCGCGCCTTGCTCGCGCCGCTGGAAGACTACCTGGGCGACTTCGACGTGGCGCGCGACTACCGCATCGTCACCGACGAGCGTTGCAACGCCGGCGTCTACATCCAGGGGTTCAGCCAGGCCAGCCACGGTTTGAGCGACACCTTGCTGTCGGTGCTGCCGATCCGCGCCGATGAAATTGCGGCGTCGTTGTATGCCCTGGACCGTGGGCGCGGCAAGGGGCGCTCGGTGCAGGACCTGTTGCTTGCCACCGCCAGCTGACCAACTGCGCTTGTGACCGGGAGGGCTGCCTGATACTGTACAAAAAACCAGTATCGGTAGCCCTCCATGCAGTTGATCGAAAAACTCAGCATTCTCGCCGACGCCGCCAAGTACGACGCGTCCTGCGCCAGCAGTGGCGCGCCCAAGCGCAGTTCCGAGGGCAAGACGGGGCTGGGTTCCACCGATGGCATGGGCATCTGCCACAGCTATACGCCGGACGGGCGTTGCGTGTCGTTGCTCAAGGTGCTGCTCACCAACTTCTGTCTCTACGACTGCCAGTACTGCGTCAACCGCCGCTCCAGCGACGTGCCCCGCGCACGGTTCAGCCCGGAGGAAGTGGTGACCCTGACCCTGGATTTCTATCGGCGCAATTGCGTCAGCGGGCTGTTTCTCAGCTCCGGCATCATCCGTTCGTCCGACTACACCATGGAGCAGTTGGTGCGCGTGGCCAAGCTGCTGCGCGAAGAACACGACTTTCGCGGCTATATCCACCTCAAGACCATTCCCGACGCGGACCCGGCGCTGATCGCCGAGGCCGGGCGCTATGCCGACCGGCTGAGCGTGAACATCGAGCTGCCCACCGAGGCCAGCCTGCAGACCCTGGCGCCGGAAAAAAAGATCGTCTCGATCAAGCAGGCCATGCAGACCATCTACACTGGCGAGCAGACGGTCCGTAACGAACCGCGTGCACCGCGTTTTGCCCCGGCCGGGCAGAGCACGCAACTGATCGTCGGCGCCGACGACACCGATGACAGCACCATCCTCCACGGTGCCGAGGCGTTGTACGGCAACTTCAAGCTGCGTCGCGTGTATTACTCGGCGTTCAGCCCCATCCCCAACAGCCCGAAAAGCGTGCCCCTGGCCGCGCCGCCGCTGATGCGCGAGCACCGCTTGTACCAGGCCGATTTCCTGTTGCGCAGCTATGGGTTCAACGCCAATGAGCTGTTCAAAGGCCCCGGCCACCTGGCCCTGGACATCGACCCCAAGTTGGCCTGGGCCCTGGACAACCGCGATGTGTTCCCCCTGGACCTCAATCGCGCCGAACCGACCTTGATCGCACGCATTCCAGGCATTGGCCTGCGCACCACCCAGCGCCTGGTGGACCTGCGTCGCGAACGCAAGATCCGCTTCGAAGACCTGGCGCGCATGCGCTGCGTGCTGGCCAAGGCCAAGCCGTTTTTCATCACCAGCGACTACCATCCGCAACAGGCCGACAGCACCAGCGTGCTGTTGCGCGAGCAACTGCGCGACCGCCCGCAACCCGAGCAGATGGGGTTGTGGGGGTGATCAGCCTGGAATGCGACAACCTGTTCGCCACCTGGCGCGACCAGGCACGCTGGCTGCTCAGCCATCAGGTCGACCCCAGTCAGGTGAGCTGGGGCGAGGCGGAGGTGGCGGACCTGTTTGCCACTGACCAGTCGATTCCCGAGGCGCCCGGGCCTTTCCAGACGCGAGTGCCCAAGGCCCTGCTGGAACTGCTGGAATCGGCTGCCTGCTACCACGGCGACCAACGCTGGAGCCTGCTGTATGAGGTGCTGTGGCGCGTCAGCCATGGCGACCGCACCGCGATGCTGGCCGGGGACAAGCTGGGCAGCGAGTTGCAGCGGCGGATCAAGCAGGTCAGCCGCGAGGCGCACCACCTGCATGCATTTGTGCGGTTTATCGCGCTGCCGGCGGGAGCGGGTCCGGAACTGCCGGAATACGTGGCCTGGCATGAACCGGCCCATGACATCCTGAAATCCGCCAGCCAACATTTTATCGGGCGCATGGGCCGTCATCGCTGGATGATCGCCACGCCGTTGGATGGGGTTTACTACGATGGCGAGCAGTTGATCCACCAGCGTGAGTGCCCCGAGGCGTGGCGGCAGTTGGCGCAGAATGTCGAGGACCCCCATAGCGCGATGTGGCTGACCTATTACAGCCACATCTTCAACCCGGCACGGTTGAACCCCAAGGTGATGGAAGGGCATTTGCCCAGCCGGTTCTGGAAGAACCTGCCGGAGGGCAAGTTGATACCGGGGTTGATCAGCGAGGCAAGGACGGGAAAGCAGAAGGATGGGCAGGCCAGGCTGATTGGCACCAAGCCTGGCAAGAGAATCTTAAGCGGGCAGGGTTGAATATGTGGGAGGGGGCTTGCCCCCGATGAGGGAGTGTCAGTCACAGATGCATAGACTGACACACTGCTATCGGGGGCAAGCCCCCTCCCACATTCGATCGGCAGTGTTTTGGAGAGATAAGTTCAGGCCAACTCGGTGGCGGTGTTCTTGACCACTGCCAATTCCGGATGCGCCACCAACTTATCGATGTGCAACTCATCATTGTTCAGCCAGGTCTCTGTCAACACCCGGTAATGCTCCATGTCCCGGCAACGCATGCGCAGGCTGTAGTCGAACGGTCCGCTGATCAGTTGGCATTCGAACACCTGCGGGCAGGCCTTCACACAGGCTTCGAAGGCCTTTTGCGCCGAGCGCCCGCTTTGGTTGGACAAGGCCACCAGCACCAGCAATGACAAGCCTGGCGAGACCATCTGCACATCGATGATCGCCCCATACCCACGGATCACCCCGCGCCGCTCCAGCTTGCGCACCCGTTCCAGGCAGGGACGGGGCGTGAGGTGTACCAGCGACGAGAGCTTTTCGTAGGTGATGCGCCCCTGATGGCGCAGCACTTCGATAATGGCTTCATCGATGCGGTCCAGCGCAGGGGAGGAATGGGGTCCGTTGGCCTTGGTATCCATGGGTTTCACTTCAAACGGTTGGAAAGAAATTGCTGCAGGCGCTCACTGCTGGGGTGGTCGAGGATCCTGGCGTCGCCTTGTTCCTCAACCTTGCCCTGGTGCAAGAACAGCACTTGGCTGGACACCTGGCGGGCAAAGCCCATTTCGTGGGTGACCATCAGCATGGTACGACCTTCCTCGGCCAACGTCTGTATGACTTTGAGGACTTCTCCTACAAGTTCTGGGTCGAGCGCGGAAGTCGGCTCATCGAACAGGATGATCTCCGGCTCCATCGCCAGGGCCCGGGCAATCGCCACGCGCTGCTGCTGGCCGCCGGACAGGAACGCGGGGTACTGATCCGCCACGCGGCCCGGCAGGCCGACCTTGTCCAGGTACAGGCGTGCGCGTTTTTCCGCCTCGGCGGCGCTCACGCCCAGCACCCGGCGCGGGGCCATGGTGATATTTTCCAGCACGGTCATGTGGCTCCACAGGTTGAAGTGCTGGAACACCATGGCCAGGCGTGTACGCAGGTTCTGCAGTTGGGCCTGGTGCGGCGCGCGTGTGCCGGCGCGGCCTTGCTGCATTTCGATGCTGATGCCGTCCAGGGTGATCACCCCGGCGTTCGGCTGTTCGAGGAAGTTGATGCAGCGCAGCATCGTGCTTTTGCCGGAGCCGCTGGCGCCGATCAGGCTGATCACATCGCCATTGCGCGCATTCAGCGATACGCCCTTGAGCACTTCGTGTTCGCCGTAGCGTTTGTGGATGCCTTCGACTTGCAGCTTGATAGCGGTGGTGGCGGGTGTGGCAACGGGTTCGTCAACGGGATAAGTGGCCAGGGCCTGCGCGGACTGATTCATGGGTTAGCCTCGGGTAGGAACAAGAAAACGCATCCAGCGACGTTCGGCCAGTCGGAACAGGCCCACCAGTGCAAAGGACAGCAGCATGTAGAGCAGGGCGGCGATGCCGAAGGCCTGGAACGTCAGGAACGTCTCGGCATTGGCGTCGCGGGCCACCTTGAGGATGTCGGCGACGGTGGCGGTAAACGCCAGGGAGGTTGCGTGCAGCATCAGGATCATTTCATTGCTGTAGGCCGGCAACGCGCGGCGCAAGGCCGCCGGCACCACCACAAACAGGTTCAGCCGCCAGCCATGCAAACCATAGGCGCGGGCCGCTTCGATTTCGCCGTGGGGAATATTGCGGATCGCCCCGGCGAAGATTTCCACGGTGTAGGCGCAGGTGTTGAGCACGAAGGCCAGCAGGGTGCAGTTCAGCGCGTTGCGGAAAAACTGGTTGAGCAGGGCGTTGTCCTGCACCACTTCCAGGCTGTACAGCCCGGTGTAGCAAATCAGCAGTTGGATATACAGCGGCGTCCCGCGGAACAGGTAGGTGTAGACCTCTACCGGCCAGCGCAGCCAGAAGTGCTCGGAAACCCTTGCCAGTGCCAGTGGAATCGACAGCACGAAGCCGAACACCACCGAGATGATGAACAGCCACAGGGTCATGGCCACGCCGGACAGCCCCGCGCCATCGCTGAACAGGTAGGCCAGGCCGTATTGCTGGAACAGTTCGATCATCGCGCCATCCCCTTGATGCCGAGGTTGTAGCGCCGTTCGAGGCGCTTGAAGATGCGGTTGGATAGGGTAGTGATCACCAGGTACACCAGGCCGGCGAGGATCAGGAAGTACAGCGGCTCGTTGGTGGTCTTGCCGGCGTTCTGCGCGGCCTTGACCAGGTCCGACAGGCCGATGATCGACACCAGCGCCGTGGACTTGAGCAGCACCAGCCAGTTATTGCCCAGGCCCGGCAGGGCAAAGCGCATCAGCTGCGGGAACAGCACCAGGTGAAAACGCTGCCAGCGGCTCAGCCCATAGGCGGTCGCCGCTTCCAGTTGGCCGACCGGCACGCTGAGGATCGCGCCCCGGAAATTCTCGGTGAAATACGCGCCGTAGATGAAGCCCAGGGTGACGACGCCTGCGGTAAATGGGTCGATTTCAAAGTAGCCCCAGCCGAACATTTCGCTCAGGTCGTTTAGCCACAGTTGCAGGCTGTAGAAAATCAGCAGGATCAGCACCAGGTCCGGCACGCTGCGGATCAGCGTGGTGTAGAGCGTGGCCGGTACCCGTAGCCATTTGGCGCTGGAGAGCTTGGCGCCGGCGGCGATCAGACCAAGGGCGAGGCTCAGGGCCAGGGCGAGGAAGGACAGCTTGAGCGTCATCCACGCACCCTGGGCGAGCATCGGGCCGTAGCCCTGCAAGTTGAGGAATTCATTCATGGAAATGATCTCGATGGAGCACAGAGATTGACTGTGGACGCTGCCTTTTGTGGGAGGGGGCTTGCCCCCGATAGAGGTGTATCAGTGCCAAATCAGTTGACTGACCCACCGCTATCGGGGGCAAGCCCCCTCCCACACAAGCAAGTTTCCACAGCGAGGTCAGAGCATCACTCGTGGTAGATATCCTGATCACCGAAGTACTTCTTCTGGATCTGCGCGTAAGTGCCATCCGCCTGCACGGCAGCGATACCCTTGTTGATCAGCGTGCGCAGTTCCTGGTCGTTCTTGCGCAGGCCCATGGCGATGTCCAGGGGCAGGGTCGGGTCCTTGAAGGCCGGGCCGGTCTTGAAGTCGGCACCTTCGGGCTTGGACAGGAAGTTGAGCTGGGCTTCGAGCTTGTCGGTCAGGGTCGCGTCGAGGCGGCCGTTCTGCAGGTCGGCGTAGTTCTGGTCCTGGGACTGGTACGCCTTGATCTGCGCCCCAAGCCTGGCCAGGTGCGCACGGGCATAGGCCTCCTGCAACGAACCTTGCAGTACGCCAACCTGCTTGCCCTTGAGGGATTGCGGGGTGTCGCCGAAGTCAGCGCTCTTGCGGGTGATCACCGAGGTCGGGCTGAGGAACAGCCGGTCACTGAAGTCGATGATTTTTTCACGGGCGGGGGTGACGGCCATGGACGACATGATCGCGTCGAACTTGCGCGCACGCAGGGCCGGGATCATGCCGTCGAATTCGTTGTGGACCCAGGTGCATTTCACTTCGAGCTTGGCGCAGATCGCGTTGCCCAACTCGATATCGAAGCCTTGCAGGCTGCCGTCGGCGGCCACCGATTCGAAGGGTGGGTATTCGGGGAATACGCCGAAGCGGATTTCTTTCCAGTCCTGGGCGTGGGCGGCGCTTGCGCAGAGTGGCAACAGCAGCGCGGCGAAGAGTGATCGCAATGGAGTCATGTGCAGGTCCCTATATTTTGTAATTGATGTCAGGGCAGTGAATAACTGGGAGCAGAGAATGCTTCATGATGGTGCGTTTTTTGTGTCGTTTACCCCGTGCACAAAGCGCGAATTGCGCTGTTAAAACTGGCAATGCAGCGGAATCGGCTGTGACACCCGCTGAATCGGCTTTTCATCCCTGAAAAACCGGCCTGCCATCGACGCAAAGCAGCAGGCCAGAGCGGTCTCAGGCACGCCTTTTCTGCTGTACGCCGGGCTGCCGGGCCAGGCGTGCGAACAGGTCTTTGGGATCGGCCAGGTCCGGCACCAGTTCAAGTGTGCTGCCCACATCCAGCGCTTTTGCGACGTCCATTACGTAGCGCAGTGCCGAGTAGTCTTCGATGGCGAAACCCACCGAGTCGAACAGCGTGACCTGGCGCGCATTCTCGCGGCCTGGCTGCTGGCCGTTGATCACTTGCCACAGCTCGGTCACCGGCGAATCTTCCGGCATGTGCTGGATTTCACCTTCGATACGGCTTTGTGGTTCGTACTCGACGATCACGCGGGCGCGCTCGACGATACGTCGGTCCAGTTCGGTCTTGCCCGGGCAGTCGCCGCCGACGGCGTTGAGGTGCATGCCGGGTTCGATCATGTCGTCGGTGAGGATGGTGGCGTAGGCCTTGTCGGCGGTGACGGTGGTGACGATGTCGGCGCCTTTGACGGCCTCGGCCACGCTGCCGGCCAGGATCACTTTTATTGCCGGGAAGGCCTTGAGGTTGGCCGCCAGCTTGGCGGTGGCCTTGGCGTCGATATCGAACAGGCGGATTTCATTGATGCCGAGCATGGCGTGGAAGGCCAGGGCCTGGAATTCGCTCTGCGAGCCGTTGCCGATCAGCGCCATGCTGCGGCTGTTCTCGCGGGCCAGGTAGCGGGCGACCAGCGCCGAGGTGGCGGCGGTGCGGATCGCGGTGGTCAGGGTCATTTCCGCCAGCAGCACCGGCAGGCCGGTATCGACATCGCCCAGCGCACCGAAGGCCATCACGGTGAGCATGCCCGCCAGGGTGTTTTTCGGGTGGCCGTTGACGTACTTGAACGCATACAGCGACGCGTCGGACACCGGCATTAGCTCGATCACGCCGTCCGGCGAGTGGTTGGCCAGGCGCGCGCATTTCTCGAAATCCTGCCAGCGCAGGTAATCGGCGCGGATGTACTCGGCCATCTCGGTGATGCAAGTGGGCAGGCCTTTTTGCGAGACCAGGTAGCAGAGATCGTTGACGTCGATATAGCGGGTCATGGCAAGACTCCTTATTGAAATGAGGGACGGGCGGGCAGGTGCACTTCCGCCAGCATGCAGCGGGCACTGCCGCCGCCGATGCGTTCGATGTTGTCGATGTTCACCACCACCGGCCGGGTGTGGCGTTCTATGTGTTGGCGCTGGGTCGGTTGCAGGGCGCCCCAGGCGCTGGCCGACATCACCAGCAGCGGCTGGCCGTCGCGGTCGTGGACTTCGAGCATGTTGCCGGCGAAGGCTTCCAACTGGTCGAAGTCGAGGGCGACGATGTCCTTGCCAGTGTCGCGCAGGGAGCGCTCCAGGGCCTGGCGCTCATCGGCAATCGGCAGGGCTTGCAGGCATACCACCGAGAGGTCGCGGCCGACGCTCATCATCACGTTGCTGTGGTAGATCGGCGCGTGGTGGCGGTCGACCGCATGGAACACGCAGAGCTGGTAGTCGAGGCGTTCGGCGAACTGGCGCAGGGCGTCGTGGTGAGTGCGCCCGGAGTGGCAGGCGTAGCTGATGCGGTGCTGGCGGTCGAGCACCATGCTGCCGGTGCCTTCGAGGAAGATGTTCTGTTGTTCGAGGTGGCTGAGGTCGATGGTGTCCTTGACCGTAAATCGCTGTTCCAACACTTGCAGCACGCCTTTGTCGCGTTCCAGTCGTCGGTTCTGGCCTTCCATCGGGTACAGCACCAGGCTGCCGTCGGCGTGGCTGCTCCACCAGTTGTTGGGGAAGATCGAGTCGGGGGTGTGCGGCGCCGGGGTGTCCTGCACCACCAGAACCTCCACGCCATGATTGCGCAGGGTGGTGACATAGCCGTCGAACTCCTCCAGCGCTTTCTGCTGTGCGTGGAGCGGGTCGAGGGGCGGGCGTTGGAAACGGTTGTTGATCGCGGTGTCCGGGTTGAAGGCAAAGCGCGCCGGGCGAATCATCAAGACGGTGTTGGTGGTTTGCATGGGGGCACGACATCCATGGGGTGAGCAGTGGGTGTATTTTGTGGGTTGTGCGGGATGAATCCCGGCTGAAACCGAGGGGTGGGTCAGCCGGGAAAGCTGAAAAGTGGGGTAGGGCAGCCGAATCGGCTGCCGGAGTGAAATGCACGTAACCTGTGGGAGGGGGCTTGCCCGCGACAGCGGTGGGTCAGCCAGAAAATCTATATCTGAAAGCATGCTATCGGGGGCAAGCTCCCTCCCACATGGGTAGGGTGGTGTTTGTTGCAGCTGTGTCAGCCAGGAGGAATTATGTCTACCGTCGTTCGTTTAGCCCAAGCCACCGATGCCGAGGGCATCAGCCAGGTCATCCTGGCCGCCCTGCACAGCAGCAACGCGCGGGACTATCCGGCGCATGTGATTGCGCGGGTTGCCGCTAACTTCACGCCGGAGGCGGTGCTGGAACTGCTCAAGCGTCGCGTGGTGCTGGTAGCGATTCAGGATCAGGTGATCGTCGCCACCGCAGCGCTGGATGCGAATGTGGTGCGCTCGGTATTCGTCAACCCGGCGCTGCAAGGGCAGGGCATTGGGCGATTGTTGATGATCGAGATTGAGCTACGCGCCCGCGAAGCCGGGGTGACGGTGCTGAGCGTGCCGTCATCGCTGACCGCCGAGCCGTTCTACACCAAATTGGGGTTTCACACCGTGCGCGACGTTTATCACGGCAGCGAACGTACGTTGGTGATGGAAAAGGCCCTGCTGTCCCGGCATCCCATCGGGCCGTATCGCGACCGTCAGCACCGGGCGCAGGTGGTAGCGTTATGGCAGGAGGCATTCGGCTACGAAACGGCGCACAACCTGCCCGCCCTGGCGATTGATAAGAAGCTGGCGGTCGACGATGGGCTGTTCTTTGTCGCGACGGACAAAAAAACCGTGATCGGGACCATTCTGGCCGGGTACGACGGGCACCGTGGCTGGCTGTATTCAGTGGCGGTGCATGGGGACTATCGGCGGCAGGGTTTGGGATCGTCGCTGGTGCGGCATGCGGAACAGGTATTGACGGCGCTGGGCTGCATGAAGATCAACCTGCAGATCACCAGTGGTAATGAGGGGGTCGTCGGGTTCTACGAGGCATTGGGGTATGGGGTGGAACCCAGGATCAGCATGGGCAAGAAGCTAGTGGTGAATATCCCCTGACAATGAAAAAAACCGCCAGATCAGGCTGCGTTTTCACACAGCCTGAGATGGCGGGTTTTTCCAGGTAACTCAGACCTTGACGATCCAGCCTTGCGGCGCTTCGACGTCACCGGTCTGCACACCGGTCAGCTCTTTGTAGAGCTTCTGGGTGATCGGGCCGACTTCGGTCTCGCTGTGGAACACGTGCAGCTTGCCATTGTACTGGATGCCGCCGATCGGCGAGATCACCGCCGCCGTACCGCAGGCGCCGGCTTCCTTGAACTGGTCCAGTTTGTCGATGAACACTTCGCCCTCGATCACGTCCAGGCCCAGGCGGGTCTTGGCCAGTTCGATCAGCGACAGGCGGGTGATGCCTGGCAGTACCGAAGGCGACTTCGGCGTGATGAACTTATTGTCGTGGGTGATCCCGAAGAAGTTGGCCGAGCCGACTTCTTCGATTTTCGAATGGGTCATCGGGTCCAGGTAGATCGCGTCGGCAAAACCGGCTTTCTTCGCTTCGGAACCCGGCATCAGGCTGGCGGCGTAGTTGCCACCGACCTTGGCGGCACCGGTGCCTTGTGGCGCGGCGCGGTCGAAGCTGGAAATCTGGAAGTTGTGCGGCACCAGGCCGCCCTTGAAGTAGGCGCCGACCGGGATGCAGAACACCGAGAAGATGAACTCCGGCGCAGTGCGCACGCCGATGTTGTCACCGGTGCCGATCACGAACGGGCGCAGGTACAGCGCGCCGCCACTGCCGTACGGCGGGATGAAGCGCTCGTTGGCCGCGACCACTTGCTTGCAGGCGTCGATGAAGTCTTCGGTCGAGACGTGCGGCATCAGCAGGCGGGCGCAGCTGCGCTGCATGCGGGCGGCGTTCTGGTCCGGGCGGAACAGGTTGATCGAACCGTCCTTGCAACGATAGGCCTTGAGGCCTTCGAAGCATTGCTGGCCGTAGTGCAGGGCGGTGGAGCCCTCGCTGATGTGCAGCACGTTGTCGTCGGTCAGGGTGCCTTCTTGCCATTCGCCGTTTTTCCAGACCTGGAGAAACCGCTTGTCGGTCTTGATGTAGTCAAAACCCAGCTTGTCCCAATTGATGCTTTCGTTACCCATGACACCCTCTATCGTTGGTCAAGTCGGTTTTTTTCTGGATGGGCGCAACAATACTGCATTCTTGGCTTGTGTGGGAGCCACTGGGTGTGACCGATCCACCGCTATCGGGGGCAAGCCCCCTCCCACATTTGGAATGCATTCCCCTGTGGGAGGGGGCTTGCCCCCGATGGCCTCACCGCGTTTTTACAGATGCAGTGCGTGCCCCAACGCCCGCAGCGCGGCTTCCTGCACCGCTTCGCCGAGGGTCGGATGCGCATGGATGGTGCCCGCCACGTCTTCCAGGCGCGAACCCATTTCCAGGCTCAGGCCAAAGGCGGTGGACAGTTCCGAGACGCCCACCCCCACGGCTTGCCAGCCGACGATCAGGTGGTTGTCACGGCGTGCCACCACCCGCACGAAGCCGGTCTTGGACTCCAGGGTCATGGCCCGGCCATTGGCCGCGAACGGGAAGCTCGACACGATGCAGTCAAGGCCAGCGGCCTTGGCTTCGTCGGGCGTCTTGCCGACCACCACCAGTTCCGGGTCGGTAAAGCACACCGCCGGAATGGCCGCCGGGTTGAATTCGCGATGCTTACCGCTGATCAGTTCGGCGACCATCTCGCCCTGGGCCATGGCCCGGTGCGCCAGCATCGGCTCGCCGCTCAGGTCGCCAATGGCATACACATTGCGCATGCTGGTCTGGCAGCGATTGTCGATCCTGATCGCCGCGCCGTTCATGTCCAGGTTCAGCGCTTCGAGGTTCCAGCCCTGGGTGTTGGGTTTGCGACCGACGGCAACCAGCACCTGATCAGTGGCCAACGACAAGGTGTCGCCGTTCGGGTCGCGCACTTGCAGGCTGCCATCGGCAAAACCGGTGACACTGTGCTTGAGGTAAAGCTTCACGCCCAGTTGCCTGAGGGATTCGTTCACCGGCTGCGTCAGCTCGGCATCATAGGCCGGCAGGATACGATCCTGTGCTTCGACCACACTCACGTCGGCGCCGAGCTTGCGGTAAGCGATGCCCAGTTCCAAACCGATGTAACCGCCGCCCACCACGATCAGGCGCTTGGGCACGCTTTTCGGTGCAAGGGCTTCGGTCGAGGAGATGATCGGCCCGCCAATCGGCAGCATTGGCAGGTTGACGCTTTTCGAGCCGGTGGCCAGCAGCAAGTGTTCGCACTGGATGCGCTGGTCGCCGACGTCGACGGTCTTGCCGTCCACCACCTTGGCCCAGCCGCGGATCACTTGCACCTTGTGCTTTTTCAGCAGCGCCGCGACGCCAGTGGTCAGGCGATCGACAATGCCGTCTTTCCATTCCACGCTCTTGCGGATGTCCAGGGTTGGCACATCCACTTCGATGCCCAGTTGTGAGCCCTGGCTGTGGTGCACGGTTTGCTGGAATTGCTCGGCCACATGGATAAGGGCCTTGGATGGGATGCAGCCGATATTCAGGCACGTGCCGCCCAGCGCCTGGCCCTCCACCAGGATGGTCGGGATACCCAGTTGGCCGGCACGGATCGCCGCCACATAACCGCCAGGGCCGCCACCGATAATCAGCAGGGTGGTATTCAATGTCTGCGTCATGCCTTACTCCAGGAACAGGCTGGCGGGTTGTTCGAGCAGGCCGCGAATGGCCTGGATGAATTGCGCCGCGTCCATGCCATCGACCACGCGGTGATCGAAGGAGCTGGAGAGGTTCATCATCTTGCGCACCACGATCTGGCCCTTGATCACCATCGGCCGCTCGACAATGCGATTGACGCCGACGATGGCCACTTCCGGCAGGTTCAGCACCGGCGTGCTGACAATGCCGCCCAGCGCGCCCAGGCTGGTCAGGGTAATCGTCGAACCCGATAGCTCATCGCGGCTGGCCTTGCCGTTGCGCGCCGCCGTGGCCAAACGTGCGATTTCCTCGGCATTGCCCCACAGGCTGCGGGCTTCGGCGTGGCGCACCACCGGCACCATCAGGCCGACATCGCTCTGGGTGGCGACGCCCACATGCACCGCGCCGAGGCGGGTGATGACCTGGGCTTCGTCGTCGTAACGCGCATTGATCTGCGGGAAGTCGCGCAACGCCACGACCATGGCGCGCACGATGAACGGCAGCAGGGTCAGCTTGCCGCGTGTGGCGCCGTGTTTCTCATTGAGGTGCACGCGCAACTCGTCGAGGGCGGTAACATCGATTTCTTCAACATAGCTGAAATGCGCGGCGCGCCGGGTGGCGTCCTGCATGCGCTGGGCGATCTTGCGGCGCATGCCGATCACCGGGATCTGTTCCTCGGTGTTGCGTTCGGCATAAGGGTTGGCCGTTGCCGAAGGCTTTGCCGCGCCTTGTTGCAGGTAGGCGTCGAGGTCTTCGTGCAGAATCCGCCCGGCGGGGCCCGTGCCCTGCACCAGGCGCAGTTGAATCCCGGCGTCCAGGGCGTGTTTGCGCACGGCGGGGGAGGCCAATGGGCGCTCGTCGGCGGCACGTGCCACGGGGGCCTGGGCCGCGACAACCGGTGCTGGCTTGCTTTCAACCACGACCGGTGCAGGCTTGGCTTCCATCACCGGTACGGCCTTCGGCGCCTCTTTGACGACCGGCGCATCCTTGGCGTTGCCCACGCCTTCCACTTCAATGCTGATCAGAATACTGCCCACCGCCATGACCTCACCCGGCTCGCCGCCGAGGGAGATCACCTTGCCGTGCACCGGCGAGGGAATGTCCACCATCGCCTTGTCGGTCATTACGTCCGCCAGCACCTGGTCTTCGACCACCATGTCGCCGACCTTCACATGCCACACCGACAGTTCAACTTCCGCGATGCCTTCGCCAATGTCCGGCATCTTGATAACGTGCGTGCCCATTCAGACCTCCATGACCCGTTTCAACGCCGCACCCACGCGGGACGGCCCTGGGAAATACGCCCACTCCTGCGCGTGCGGGTAGGGGGTGTCCCAACCGGTAACGCGTTCGATCGGCGCTTCCAGGTGGTGGAAGCAATGCTCTTGCACCAGCGACACCAGCTCGGCACCAAAGCCGCAGGTGCGGGTGGCTTCGTGTACCACCACGCAACGGCCGGTCTTCTTCACCGATTTGACGATGGTTTCCAGGTCCAGCGGCCACAGGCTGCGCAGGTCGATGACTTCGGCGTCGATGCCGGTTTCTTCGGCGGCCACTTGCGACACATACACCGTGGTGCCGTAGGTCAGCACGGTGACGGCCGAACCCGGACGCACGATGGCGGCCACGTCCAGCGGCACGGTGTAGTAACCGTCCGGCACCTGGGCTTGCGGGTGTTTCGACCACGGTGTTACCGGGCGGTCGTGGTGGCCATCGAACGGGCCGTTGTACAGGCGCTTGGGCTCGAGGAAGATCACCGGGTCATCGTTTTCGATGGAGGCGATCAGCAGGCCCTTGGCGTCATACGGGTTGGACGGCATCACCGTGCGCAGGCCGCAGACCTGGGTGAACACCGCTTCGATACTCTGGCTGTGGGTCTGGCCGCCGTAGATACCGCCGCCGCAGGGCATGCGCATGGTCAGCGGCGCGGTGAACTGGCCGGCCGAGCGATAACGCAGGCGCGCCGCTTCCGAGATGATCTGGTCGGTGGCGGGGTAGACGTAGTCGGCGAACTGGATTTCGGCAACCGGGCGCAGGCCATAGGCGCCCATGCCTACGGCCACGCCGATAATGCCGCTTTCCGAGATCGGCGCGTCAAACACCCGCGAGCTGCCGTACTTGGTCTGCAAGCCTTCGGTGCAACGGAACACGCCGCCGAAATAGCCCACGTCCTGGCCAAACACCACCACGTTATCATCTCGTTCGAGCATCACATCCATGGCCGAGCGCAAGGCCTGGATCATGGTCATGGTGGTGGTGGTCATGGCGGTTTCCACTTCAATGCTGTTGTTGTGATCGTTCATGTCAGACCCCCAACTCTTGACGCTGGCGCTTCAAGTGCTCCGGCATCTCTTTATAGACGTCCTCGAACATGGTCGCGGCGCTTGGAATCTGGCCACCGGCCAGGGTGCCGTACTGTTCGGCCTGCTTTTGCGCGGCAATCACTTCGGCTTCAAGTTCGGCACTGACCGCCGCGTGTTCCTCTTCGGACCACTGGCCAATCCTGATCAGGTGCTGCTTGAGGCGGGCAATCGGGTCGCCCAGGGGGAAGTGGCTCCAGTCGTCGGCGGGGCGGTATTTGGAAGGATCATCCGAGGTGGAGTGCGGACCGGCGCGGTAGGTCACCCACTCGATCAGCGTGGGCCCCAGGTTGCGGCGCGCGCGCTCGGCAGCCCAGGCCGAAGCGGCGTACACCGCGATGAAGTCGTTGCCGTCCACCCGCAGGGAGGCGATGCCGCAACCGACGCCGCGTCCGGCGAAGGTGGTGGCTTCGCCGCCGGCGATGGCTTGGAAGGTGGAGATGGCCCACTGGTTGTTGACTACATTGAGGATCACCGGCGCACGGTACACGTGGGCGAAGGTGAGGGCGGTGTGGAAGTCGGATTCGGCGGTGGCGCCGTCGCCGATCCAGGCGGAGGCGATCTTGGTATCGCCCTTGATCGCCGAGGCCATGCCCCAACCCACGCCTTGTACGAACTGGGTGGCGAGGTTGCCGGAAATCGTGAAGAAGCCAGCGTCTTTCACCGAGTACATGATCGGCAACTGGCGGCCCTTGAGCGGGTCGCGTTCATTGGACAGCAACTGGCAGATCAGGTCCACCAGTGGCACTTCACGGGCCATCAGGATGCTTTGCTGGCGGTAGGTGGGGAAGCACATGTCGTCGATGTTCAAGGCCAGGGCCTGGGCGCTGCCGATGGCTTCTTCGCCAAGGCTCTGCATGTAGAACGACATTTTTTTCTGACGCTGGGCGACCACCATGCGGTTGTCGAAGATCCGCGTCTTGAGCATGGCGCGCATGCCTTTGCGCAGAATCTCCACCGGGACGCCTTCGGCCCACGGACCGAGGGCCTGGCCTTGGTCGTCGAGCACGCGGATCAGGCCCTTGGCCAGGTCGGCGGTGTCGGCGGGTTCTACGTCGATGGCGGGTTTGCGCACGGTGCCTGCGTCGGTCAGGCGCAGGTACGTGAAGTCGGTCTTGCAGCCTGGACGGCCCGAGGGTTCAGGGACGTGCAGACGCAGTGGTTCATACTGCTGGGTCATGGCTTTCTACGCTCTATCTTGTGAATTTCTTGTAGTGGGCGCGCTAGCTGACAGTCAGTCCCCGGGTAGGGGAAATCTTGTCCTACAACAATCATAGGCGTGGCGTAGAAGAATATTTATCTCTGTTTCGTTGCGCCCGCGGTCATTTGCGGATAAAAAACCTGCATAAACATAATAAACAGGTGAATTTGTCTCATGCGCAAACTGGACCGTACCGATATCGGCATTCTCAACGCTCTGCAGGAGAATGCACGGATCACCAACGCCGACCTGGCCCGCTCGGTCAACCTGTCGCCCACGCCGTGTTTCAACCGGGTGAAGGCGATGGAAGAACTGGGCCTGATTCGCGACCAGGTCACGCTGCTGGACGCCGACCTGCTGGGGCTGCACGTCAATGTGTTCATTCACGTGAGCCTGGAAAAGCAGAATGAGTTGGCGTTGCAGCAGTTCGAAGGGGCAATTGCGGACCGTCCGGAAGTGATGGAGTGCTACCTGATGGCCGGCGACCCGGACTACCTCATCCGCGTGCTGGTACCGACGATCCAGTCGCTGGAGCGTTTCATGATGGACTTTCTGACCAAGGTGCCGGGGGTGGCGAACATCCGCTCAAGCTTTGCGCTCAAGCAGGTGCGCTATAAAACCGCACTGCCGCTGCCGGCCAATGGCATCAGTCTGGGTGCCTGATAAAAGTGGGAGGGTGCTTGCCCCCGATAGCGGTGGATCAGCTACACATGATGTGTCTGACATACTGCAATCGGGGGCAAGCACCCTCCCACATTTGATCCCATTACAGATCAGAGACCATTTTCAGAGTTGGTTGACGGGGATTTTCAGGTAGGTCACGCCGTTATCTTCCGCCGGCGGCATATTCCCCGCCCGCACATTCACCTGGATCGCCGGCAGCAGCAGCGTCGGCATCCCCAGCCCGGCGTCGCGTCGGGTGCGCATTTCTACAAACGCCGCTTCATCCACGCCGTCATGCACATGGATATTGCCTGCGCGTTGCTCGGCCACTGTGGTCCGGCACTTAGCCTCCCGGCCTTCCGGCGGGTAGTCATGGCACACGTACAGTTCGGTTTCCAAAGGAAAGGCCAGCAACTTGCGCATCGATGCATACAACTGCCGCGCATCCCCGCCGGGGAAATCACAGCGGGCGGTACCGACATCCGGCATGAACAGCGTGTCGCCCACCAGGATCAATCGGCCGTCGATCAGGTAGGCCATGTCCGCTGGAGTATGCCCTGGCACATGCAGTGCCTGGGCCTTTAGGTTGCCGATGTGAAACACCTCATCCGGCGCAAACAGGTGGTCGAACTGCGAGCCATCTACACGAAATTCCGGCTCCAGGTTGAACAGGTGCTTGAATACGCCCTGGACTTTGCTGATGGCCTGGCCAATCGCGATCTTGCCGCCCAAGGTGCGGCGCAGGTAGGGCGCCGCCGACAGGTGGTCGGCGTGGGCGTGGGTTTCCAGCAGCCACTGCACCTGCAAGCCGTGCTCGCGCACGAAGGCGATGACGTTATCGGCCTGGGCGGTGTCGGTGCGCCCCGAGGCCGGATCGTAGTTGAGCACTGAGTCGACAATGGCGCACGGGCCGCCGTCGGTTTCATAGACGACGTAGGTGTAGGTCGACGATGCCTCGTCCAGAAAGGCTTGAATCAACGCTGGCATGGCGAACGTCCCCGATGGAGAAAAAAGTAGTTACAATCAGTTTACGTTTTCACATAATGTTTCGAGCTTAAGTGACACAAAGGACCCGAGGCAAATGGAATCTACTCTGAGTGAAGGCGAAGTTGCCCAGTTGCGCGCATCGGCGTCCAAGGCCTGCTCCTTGCTCAAGGCCCTGGCCAATGAGGATCGCTTGCTCATCCTGTGCCAGCTGACCCAGGGCGAGCGCAATGTCGGCGAGCTGGAAGCCCTGACCGGCGTGCGCCAGCCCACGCTGTCACAACAGTTGGGCATCCTGCGTGACGAAGGGTTGGTGGCCACCCGTCGGGAAGGCAAATACATTTTCTACGGGCTGGCCAGCCATGAAGTGATTCAAGTGATGAAGACCCTGTCCGGGCTGTACTGCGGCGCGGTCATAAAAAGCTGGGCGTGACGCCATCCGGCAGCGACCCTTGTGTGCATGTATTACAAAGGCGATAGACCATGACCGACCAACACTGGGGCCCTACCATCAGTGGCGATATCGTAGTCATCGGCGGCGGCTCGGCGGGCATCGGCCTGCTGGCCAGCCTGCTCAAGCGCGATCCCCACCTGCATATCACCCTGATCGAACCGAGCGACCACCACTGCTACCAGCCCGCCTGGACCCTGGTCGGCGGCGGTGCCTACGACGTGAAGAAAACCCGCCGCCCACTGGCCGACGTCCTGCCCAATGGCGTCACCTGGGTACAGGCCGCCGTCACCGAACTGCTGCCCGATGAGCAGACCCTGGTGCTCGACAGCGGTCAGCGCGTCACCTGGAACAACCTGATCGTCTGCCCCGGCCTGCGCCTGGCCTGGGAAAAGGTCGAGGGGCTGCAAGACACCCTGGGCAAACATGGCGTCACATCCAACTACAGTTACCAGCACGCTGCTTACACCTGGCAGTTGGTGCAGCAACTCAAGGGCGGCAAGGCGATCTTCACCCAGCCGGCCATGCCGATCAAATGCGCGGGTGCGCCGCAGAAAGCCATGTACCTGTCCTGCGATCACTGGCTCAAACAGGGCACGCTGAACAATATCGACGTCGAATTCAACCTGGCCGGCGCCGCACTGTTCGGGGTGGCGACCTTTGTGCCGCCGCTGATGAAGTACGTGGAAAAATACAACGCCCGCCTGGCGTTCAATGCCAACCTGGTGAAAGTCGATGGCCCTGCGCGCAAGGCCTGGTTCGAGGTGAAGGACCCCGAGGGTAACGTCCGCGTCGAGGAGAAAACCTTCGACCTGCTGCACGTGGTGCCACCGCAAGTGTCCCCGGATTTTATCCGCCAAAGCCCACTGGCCGACGCCGCCGGTTGGTGTGAGGTGAACCCCCATAGCCTGCAGCACCTGCGGTATCCGCATATCTTCGGCCTGGGCGACGTGTGCGGCACCACCAACGCCAAGACCGCCGCAGCGGTGCGCAAGCAAATCGTGGTGGTTGCCGAAAACCTGCTGGCCCTGCGCAAACAGGCGCCGTTGCCGCTCAAATATGACGGCTACGGTTCCTGCCCCTTGACGGTGGAGAAGGGCAAGGTGGTGCTGGCCGAGTTTGGCTATGGCGGCAAGCTGCTGCCGACCTTTCCCCTGGACCCGACCCGGGCGCGTCGTTCGATGTGGTTCCTCAAGGCGACCTTGCTGCCGTGGTTCTACTGGAACGGCATGCTCAAGGGCCGCGAATGGCTGACCCGCCTGAGCAAGGTGGACTGAATGCTGCTCGCCAGTGTGTTGGGATTGTTGATGGGCCTGGTCATGGGCCTGACCGGCGCCGGTGGCGGCATTCTCGGGGTGCCGGCGCTGGTGCTGGGCCTGGGTTTGAGCATGACCCAGGCGGCGCCGGTGTCACTGCTCGCCGTGGGCGCGGCGGCTGCGGTGGGGGCGGTCGATGGTTTGCGCCATGGCTTGGTGCGCTACCGCGCGGCGTTGCTGATCGCCTTGCTTGGCGCGCTGTTTTCGCCGGTGGGGGTGTATCTCGCCCACCAATTGCCGGAAGCCCTGTTGATGGGGCTGTTCAGCGCATTGATGGTGCTGGTGGCCTGGCGCATGTTGCAGCGGGAAAAACGCGAGGCAGGGCCGAGTGACCACGGCACCGCCTCCTGGGGCCAGAAGAACTGCATGCTCGACCAGCACACCGGGCGCCTGGCCTGGACTGCCAAATGCAGCGCGACCCTGGCCGCTCTCGGCGCAGTGACCGGTGCGGTGTCCGGCTTGCTCGGTGTCGGCGGTGGCTTCCTGATCGTGCCGGCATTCAAGCAACTCACCGACGTGCAGATGCGCGGCATCGTCGCCACCTCCCTGATGGTGATCAGCCTGCTGTCGTTGATCGGCGTGGCCGGCGCGTTGCATGCCGGTGTGCGCATCGAGCCGGTGGGTTGGGTGTTTATCGCCGCGAGTATCGTCGGCATGCTGGCCGGTCGGCGTCTGTGTTCGGTGATTCCTGCGCGTACCTTGCAAGTGGGGTTTGCCAGCCTGTGTGTCGTGGTGGCCGTGGGCATGTTGGTCAAGGCCGGTCTTACATCCTAAGTGCCGGGCCTGGACTAAACCGAACTTGCCGGGCACCCGCTGCCTCTCCAAAGCATCCGCAAATCAGGGCCAAGGCAGCGTATGCCATGGCCCACCGCCTTTTGATAATCGCCTCCGACATCAAGTCCCCGTTGCGGAGCGCACCATGCATAATAATAAGAACGTCCCCCTGCGTCTGTTACCTGTCTTTATCCTCGGCCTGGGCCTCAGCCCATTCGCCGACGCCGAAATCATGCTGTACGACAAGGACGAAACCACCTTCTCCACCGATGGCTACATCAACGCCTTCTACGTCAATAGTGACGTCGGCCGTGCCGGTGACCAATACGACCGCCGCCAGTCGCGTGTGAAGATGGGCTTCTTGCCCAACTACCTGGGCTTCAACATGACCAAGCAGGTGGACGACCTCAAGCTCGGCGACAACCTGAAGCTGGTGGCGGAGTACAACCAGTTCCAGATCGAGGCGCATGACACCCATGCCCAAAATGAAGACACCGATACCTTTGCCGTAGGTGCTGTCCTCACGTGGTAGTCATCTGAAATGCAATCAAAATGTGGGAGGGGGCTTGCCCCCGATAGCGGTGGATCAATCACTCATGCATCGACTGACACACTGCAATCGGGGGCAAGCCCCCTCCCACATTGGATCTCCATTGGCTTTTGAGAGAGTGGTCTTGAAAGCCTCATCCCATCGCATCCCCCACCCAGTACCCAAGTAGCATAGGCCCATGCCCAGGCCCTTCGTACACTGATGCTTCAGAGGGGGAGGCAACGATGCACAACAGTGAAGGCGTAGTCAGCGCCATGTCCCAGGCCACCGATGCCGGGCAGGCCGCCGAGGAATTGGCCCAGCAACTGCTGCACCCGTACCTGGGTTTTGTGCTGTTTTTCTGTTCCGCGTCCTACGACCTCCAGGCCCTTGGCCAGGCCCTGCAACAGTGCTTCGGCAAGGTGCGTGTGGTCGGCTGCACCAGCGCCGGCGAAATCACGCCCCAAGGCTACGGCCGTAATTGCATCACCGCGATGGGCTTTAACCACGCGCACTTTTCCATCGCCACCGAGCTGATCGATCAGGTCGAGCACTTCAGCCTGATCGGTGCCCAGGACATGGTCGAACGTCTGGTCGGCGGCTGTCGCAGCAACACGCTGGCGCCGATCAAGGGCAACACGTTTGCGCTGACCCTGCTTGACGGCCTGTCCAGCCGCGAAGAAATGGTCCTCGCCGCCCTTAGCGCGGCCCTTGGGGATATCCCGCATTTCGGCGGCTCGGCCGGTGACGACAACTTCCTCACCCACACCCACGTGTACTTCAACGGCGTGTTCCACAGCGGCGCGGCGGTGGTGATGCTGGTCAACACCTGGCTGGATTTCGAGGTGTTCACCACCCACCATATCCTGCCGTGCACGGAAAAACTGGTGGTGACCGGCGCCGACAGCGCGTCACGCCGTGTGTTCGAACTCAACGCCGAGCCCGCCGCCGAAGAGTACGCGCGGCATATCGGTGTGGCGGTGGCCGACCTCGACCACCGCACGTTCGCCGCCCACCCGTTGGCGGTGCGTATCCACGACCAATACTACGTGCGCGCTATCCAGCAGGTGCATGAAGACCTCAGCCTGAGTTTCTACTGCGCGGTGGAAAACGGCATCGTGCTGACGGTGATGACGCCCGGCCCGCTGCTGCCGAACCTGCAGGCTCTGTTCGACGGCCTGCAAGCGCGCCTCGGCGACCTGTTGCTGACCATCGGCTGCGATTGCTTTTTGCGCCGCCTGGAGCTGGAGGACAACGGCACCCTCGAACAGCTCGGCGGTTACTTGCGGGACCAGCGGGTGATGGGTTTCAACACCTACGGAGAACAGTTCAATGGCATGCACATCAACCAGACCTTCACCGGGGTCGCCATTGCCCGAGGCCGGCGCTGACCTGCCCGCTCAGCTGGCCCGGCTGCAACAGGACAACCTCAAGCTGGCGCGGATCAATGTGGCGCTGATCGAGCGCATCGAGTCCGGCATGCCCCAGGGCAACAACCCCTACACCACCTTCCAGCATTCGGTGGTGCTGGCCGAGCAAGTGCGCGAGCGCACCGACGCGCTGAACCAGGCGATGGCCGAACTCAAGGCCAGCAACCACCTGCTGATCAACGCCCGCCTGCGTGCCGAAACGCTGCGTGGCGAACAGGCGGCGGCGCAGAAAGCCCAGGAGAGCGAGCGCTGGATCCGCCTGATCACCGACAACGTGCCGGCGCTGATTGGCTACCTGAATGCCGACCTGGTCTATGAGTTCACCAACAAGGTTTATGAAGAATGGTACTGCTGGCCGCGCGGCATGATGCTCGGCCAGAGCCTGCGCGAAGTGCACAGCGAGCAGCATTGCCAGCGCCTGGATGCCTACGTCGCCCGTGCCTTGGCGGGGGAGAGCGTGACCTTCGAGTTCGCCGAAACCAACATCAACCACCAGGAACGCTACATGCTGCGTTCCTATGTACCGAACATGCTCGCCAGTGGCGAGGTGGTGGGGATCTTCGTGTTGATCCGCGATATCACCGAACGCCGCCGCACGGCCGAAGCCTTGCACCAGGCCTACCAGCATCTGGAACAGCGCGTGGCCCAGCGCACCTCGGAGCTTACGTCGCTCAATGACCAACTGCTCAAGGAAATCGACGAGCGCCGTCGCATGGAAACCCGTCTGCGCGAAGCCAAGCTCGAGGCCGAGCAGGCCAACCTGTCGAAAACCAAGTTTCTCGCCGCCGTCAGCCATGACCTGTTGCAACCGTTGAATGCGGCGCGGCTGTTCACCAGTGCCTTGCTGGAGCGTCCCAGCGAAGCCCTGGTGCGCAATGTGAGCAACTCCCTGGAAGACGTGGAAAACCTGCTGGGGACCCTGGTGGATATTTCCAAGCTGGATGCTGGCGTGATCAAGGCCGATATCGCGCCGTTCGCCTTGAGTGAGTTGCTCGACAACCTCGCCGCCGAGTACACCCAGCTGGCCCGCGCCGAAGGCCTGGCGCTGCACTTTGTCGGCTGCTCTGCGTTGGTGCGCAGCGACATCCAGTTGCTGGCGCGGATCCTGCGCAACCTGCTCAGCAATGCCATTCGCTACACCTACCAGGGGCGGGTGGTGCTGGGTTGCCGGCGTCAGCAGCAGCGCCTGTTGATCCAGGTGTGGGACAGCGGCATGGGGATTGCCCAAGAGCGCTTGGAGGAGATTTTCCAGGAGTTCAAACGCGGCGACGTGCAGCGACCGGACCAGGACCGCGGCCTGGGCCTGGGCCTGGCCATCGTGGAAAAGATCGCCGGGATACTCGGCCATCGCATCAGCGTCAGGTCCTGGCCGGGCAAAGGCTCGATGTTCTCGGTGGAGGTACCGTTGAGCGCCACGGCCCCCAAGTCGCTGCCTGCGCCTTCCATGAGCGAGCCGTTGCTCGAGCGCCTGCAAGGTGCCCGGGTGTGGGTGCTGGATAACGACGCGGCGATCTGCGCGGGTATGCGTACCTTGCTCGAAGGCTGGGGCTGCCGGGTGATCACGGCGCTGTCGGAACAGGACCTGGCGCGGCAGGTGGACAACTACCATGCCGGGGCGGACCTGTTGATTGCCGATTACCATCTGGACGACGACCAGAACGGCGTGGACGCCGTGGCCCGCATCAACGCCCGGCGCGGGAGCGCGGTGCCGGCGTTGATGATCACCGCCAACTACAGCAATGAATTGAAGCTGCAGATACGTGAGCTAGGGCATACGTTAATGCACAAACCCGTCAGGCCCATGAAGCTGAAAACCGCCATGAGCCACCTGCTCAGCCGGCCCTGACGAAATGCAGATCAAATGTGGGAGGGGGCTTGCCCCCGATAGCGGTGCATCAATCAATGGATGTGCTGACTGACACTCTGCCATCGGGGGCAAGCCCCCTCCCACAGTTGATTTGTGATGTGTCAAAGGGTCAGCGACGCAGGTACGAGCCGAGAATTGAAGCAGCAGATACGGGAGTTGGGGCATACCTTGATGCACAAGCCCGTCAGGCCCATGAAGCTGAAAATCGCCATGAGTCACCTGCTCAGCCGACCCTGACAAAATGCAGATCAACTGTGGGAGGGGGCTTGCCCCCGATAGCGGTGCATCAATCAATGGATGTGCTGACTGACACTCTGCCATCGGGGGCAAGCCCCCTCCCACAGTTGATTTGTGGAGTGTCAGACCGTCAGCGGCGCAGGTACGAGCCGAAATCGATATCTCCGGCACTGAGTATCGCCTGCACCCGGTTATGCACATTCAACTTGCGCAAAATCGCCGACACATGGGCCTTCACCGTGGTCTCGGCAATCTCCAGCGTATAGGCAATCTGCTTGTTCGATTCGCCCTTGGTCATCCGCTCCAGCACCAGCAATTGTTTACGGGTCAGTGCCTGCAAGAGCTCCGGGGCAAACCCCGGGCTGTCATTCATCCGCCGCTGCCCGGTGTTTTTCTGGGTGCGGATGATGTCCGGCGGCAGGTACACATTGCCGTTGAGAATCTGCTGGATCGCCTCGGTCATTTGCAGGCGCGGTGATGACTTGGTGATAAAACCCACGGCGCCGTAGGTGATGGCCTGCAGCACGATCTGTTTGTCCTGCTCGGCCGAGACAATCACCACCGGGATGGTCGGCGACTCGTTGCGCAGGTTGATCAGGCCGTTGAGGCCGTGCATGCCGGGCATGTTCAGGTCCAGCAGGATCAGGTCGAGGTCGTCATGTTCCTGGGTCAGGGCGAGGGCGCTGTCCAGGTCGGCGGTTTCCATCACATCGCTGCCGGGGAAACCGTCGCTGATGACGTTGTGGATCGCCTCGCGAAACAGCGGGTGATCATCGGCGATCAGGATTTTGTACATGGCCGTTCACCTTCTTGTTGTGGTTTTTTATTCAAAGGGTTCGGGTGTCGCAGCCATTACTGGCAGGTTTGCCGCTTCCCATGCATCCAAACCATCGCGGTACCAATACACAGTGGTATAGCCCAGGTTGGCGGCCCGTTTTACCGCGTTCCAACTCAGCCAGCAATCGGCGCGGCAGTAGAACACCAGCGGGCGAGCCAGGTTGCCGCCCGTGTACTTGTAAAGGTGACGCACAAAGTAACCTTGCCACTCGGGCGTGAGGTCGCCGTCGCCGGTATTGGCCAGCCAGTGACTGCCGGGCAGGTTGGCGTGGGGCTGGTCTTCGATGAAACGACCCTGTAGCCACGGGCGGCGGTACACGTCGATCAATACCGGTGCGGGCATCTGGGCCAACAGCGTCTGCAGGGCCGCGGTGTCGACAATGACGGCCCCGGGCAGGTGTTCGGGCGTGGGGCTGCGGTACAGGCTGATGCGGTAGCCATCGGCGGAAAACAGTGGCGTGTCGGCCTGTACGTGCGTGATGAACAGGCACAACAGTGCCGCAAGTGGCAGTCTAGCGGGCAGCATGGCGGGTCCGGTCCTTATCGTTATGCCCCCATTACACGCCAGTCCCGCTGCCTTGGGAATGCGACGATAGACAGCAAAACCAGTACCAAAGTAGTAGGTCCCATTGGTCCCCGGGGTTCTAGCATGGCCAGAGGTACTGCCATGGGAGGCACTATGAACATCCTGCTGGTCGATGATCACGCCGTGGTCCGCCTGGGTTACGCCAGCCTGTTGCGCAGCGGGCTGCCGGATGTGGTGGTGCGCGAAGCAGCGAGTGGCGAGGACGCCTTGACGCGGGTGCACGAAGCGGTACCCAACCTGGTGATCATCGGCTTTGGCCTGCCGGGTATCAGCGGCCTGGAAACCACCCGCCGCCTGCGCCAGCGCCTGCCGCAATTGCGCGTGCTGTTTTTCAGCCAGCATGCCGAGTTGCCCCTGGTGCGCCAGGCGCTGGAGGCCGGTGCGTCCGGCTACCTGACCAAAAGCGCGTTGCCGGCGGTGATGCTGGATGCGGTCGAGCGCATTCTTGACGGCCACACCTATATTGAACAGGACCTGGCCACCCAGCTGGCTTACCACCCCACCGACCGGCGCCTGCAAAGCATGACCCAGCGTGAGCTGGAGATTTTCCTGATGCTCGCCAAGGGCACCCCGGCGCGCGCGATTGCCGCTCAGTTGAGTATCAGCAGCAAGACCGTGTCCAATCACCTGACCTTGCTCAAGAGTAAGTTGCAGGTGAGTTCCCATGCCGAGTTGGTGCATTTGGGTATCGACATGGGGGTGGTGCGGGTGGCGGGTTAACGATCCCAGGTGGTCGGGCAATCCTTGCAACCGTCCATATTCGCATCCTGGAAATTCGCATAGTGCTGGCGGCTGCCGGTGAGCGTGGCTTTTTCCAGGTTGCTTTCGCCGAACTTGGCTTCTTGCAGATTGGCGTCGCTGAGGTCGGCGCCTTGCAGATCGGCCTTGCTCAGCCAGGTCATCTCCAGGTCGGCCGCCCGCAGGTTGGCCTGGTGCAGCTTGGCCCCCGACAGCCGGGCAAATTGCAGGTAGGCGGCGCTGAGGTTGGCGTTTTCAAACTGCGCACCCTGGGCGAACAGCCCCCAGCCTTGCACGGCCATCAGCGTGGCGCCGGTGAAGTCGGCCAGGCGCAGGTTGGCTTGTTGCAGGCTGGCGCGGGTCAGGTTGGCGCCTTGCAGCTGGGCTTTTTCCAGGTTGGCCAGGTCGAGGTTGGCGTGGCGCAGATCGGCATCGCGCAGGTCGGCACCGGCCAGGTTCATTTTGCTCAAGTCCTGGTTGCTCAGGTCGGCGCCCTTGAGGTTGGCACCGGGGCATTGGCTGTGTGCGGCCAGGGTGCAGCCGTTGATGACCAGCGGCGCGTCGTCGCCCTCGTCGGCGTGAGCCAAGGGCAGGGATAGCAGGATTAAAAATGGCAGATATTTCATCGCGAGACCTCTGGGGATCCTGGGGTGAGCGGGCTTGCTGTGGCGAGCGGGCTTGCCCCGCGTTGGGCTGCGCAGCAGCCCAAAACCTGACGACTCGGTGAGGCTGGAGAAAAGCCGGGGGCCGCTTCGCTGCCCAACGCGGGACAAGCCCGCTCGCCACAAAGGATGACCCCCGCATATAGGGTGAGGTTACTTCTGCGCGGTTTTCAGGTCCCAGCTCGGGATCTTGAACACCCAGAACGACCCACCCTGTGCCACCGGCTTGGTCAGCTCCGCCATGTCGCCGCCCCACAACGGCACCGCGCCGCCGTAGCCGACTGTCACGCCGATGTACTGCTCGCCATCCTGTTCCCAGGTGATCGGCGGCGAGACGATGCCGCTGCCGGTCTGGAATTTCCACAGCTCTTTGCCGGTCTTCGCGTCGAAGGCCTTGAAGAAGCCGTCGCCGGTGCCGGTGAACACCAGGTTGCCCTTGGTCGCCAGTACGCCGGCCCACAACGGCAGGTGTTCCTTGTGCTCCCACACCACCTTGCCGGTGGTCGGGTTCATCGCCCGCAGGGTACCGACGTGGTCGTCATACATGCGCTTGATGCGAAAGCCCATGCCCAGGTACGCCGAGCCCTTCTTGTAGTTGACCTCTTCGGTCCAGTATTCCTCTTTCCACTGGTTGCCCGGGATGTAGAACAGCCCGGTGTCCTGGCTGTAGGCCATGGGGTTCCAGTTCTTGCCACCCAGGAACGGCGGCGAGACTTCCACCGGCTTGCCCTTGGTTTCACCCGGCAAAGGCTTGGCCGGACGCTGGCCTTCGTTTTCCACGGGGCGGCCGGTCTTCAGGTCGATGTGGCTGGCCCAGGTGATGTTGTCGACGAACGGGAAGGCGTTCTGCAGCTTGCCGTTGTTGCGGTCGACCACGTAGAAAAAGCCGTTGCGGTCGGCGTGGCCGGTGGCCTTGATGACTTTGCCGGCCTTGTCCTTGTAGTCGAACAGCACCAGCTCGTTGTTGCCGGAGAAGTCCCAGGCATCGTTCGGCGTGTGCTGGTAGAACCACTTCACTTCGCCGGTGCTCGGGTCGACGCCGACCTGGCCGGAGGTGTAGAGGCTGTCGAAGTCGTGGGGGTTGCCGTCCTTGGAGGTGCGCGCCCAGGTGTTCCACGGGCCAGGGTTGCCGGCGCCGACGATGATGGTATTGGTCTCGGCATCGAAGCTCGCACTCTGCCAGGGCGCGCCGCCGCCGTGGCTCCAGGCCTCGACCTTGCCGGTTTCGGTGGTCGGGTCATCCGGCCAGGACGGAGCCTTGACGTCGCCGGTCGGGGTGCTGTCCTTGCCGTTCAGGCGGCCCATGTGGCCTTCCACGAACGGGCGCATCCACACCTCTTCGCCGGTGTCCGGGTCGCGCGCATACAGCTGGCCGACCACGCCGAATTCATCGCCGGAGCTGCCGTGGATCAGCAGCACCTTGCCGCTGACCTTGTCTTTGATCAGCACCGGGGCGCCGGTCATGGTGTAGCCAGCGGCGTGGTCGCCGAACTTCTTGTTCCACACCACTTTGCCGGTGTTCTTGTCGAGGGCGATCAGGCGTGCATCGAGGGTGCCGAAGTAGATCTTGTCGCCGAAGATCGCCGCGCCCCGGTTGACCACGTCGCAGCACGGGCGAATGTTGTCGGGCAGGCGGTGGTTGTAGGTCCACAGGCGTTTGCCGGTCTTCGCATCGAGGGCGAACACCCGGGAATAGGAGCCGGTGACGTAGACCACGCCGTCGCTGACTATGGCCTGGGATTCCTGGCCACGCTGCTTCTCGTCGCCGAACGAATAAGACCAGGCCGGTGTGAGCTTGAACACGTTCTTGTCGTTGACCTGGGCCAGCGGGCTCCAGCGCTGGGCGTTGGTGCCCATGCCGTATTGCAGCACGTCCTTGGTGGTCAGGTGGTCGTTGGCGATGTCTTCCCAGGTGACGTTGCGGGTCTGTTTGGCAGGCTCGGCGGCGGCGAAGCTGGCCGCACTCAAGGACAGGCTGCCGACCAGCAGGAAGGCCTGCACGGCAAGGCTCAGCGGCGAGAGGGCGGGTAGCGATCTTATTGTCATGGTTGCAGTTCCCAGTGGAGGTTATGGCCTGCACAGGGTGCGACGTGAACGCCGTGGCGAATACGGAAAAAGTCCCGGTGTTGCCGGGACAATTTCCCGAACCGCCTCTGATTTAGCAGTGCCCCACAAGGCCTGCTACCAACGGATGAGAACCCGCCCACCAAAGCAGCATACGGGTCCTGCCGGGTGCTTCCTAAGATGGTTGCTATAGCCTCTGCCAAGAGGTTTTGCGTGCACTCCCGAGGGAAAAAATAATGACAACAAAACGCAACGCCTTGATTACCGCCTGCCTGATCGCCAGTGCAATCAGCAGTGGATCCGCCTGGGCTCACGGCAACGTGACGCCCACCGCCGTGGAAACCAAAGGCCTCACCCCGATCAAGGACGCCGGCGTGCCGCTGGACGCCGATGGCTGGGCCGCCACCAACCCCTATCGCACCACGCCCGAACATGACAAAGCGGTGGAGGTCGGTGCGTCGGCCTATAACCAGAACTGCGCGGCGTGCCATGGCCTGGAAGCCAAGTCCGGTGGCATCGCCCCCGACCTGCGCATGCTCGATGCCGGCGACGCCGGCGATGAATGGTTCGTGGAACGTGTGCGCCACGGCGCCGTGCGCGATGGCCGGGTGTACATGCCGAAAATGGCCGACTACCTCAGCCAGGAAGCCCTGTGGGCGGTGCGCACCTACCTCGACAGCGTGCACGTCGAGGAGTAAGCCATGGGCCTGCGCGGGTGGTGGCTGTGCTGTGTGCCGATGCTGGCCTGGGGCGCGCCCGTCGACCCGGTGCCCTCGGTGATGTGGGCCTACTATCACCAGCGCTTGCTCGACAATGCAGCGTTTGTGTTCGACGAGCGGGTGAAGCTCCTGGCGCCGCCGTTCGCCGAGGATGCGCGCCAGGTGCCGCTGGAGATCGACGCCCGCGCCTTCAAGGGGGACGTGGTGAAGATCCTTGCCTGGGCCGAGCTGAACCCTCTGCCGCAGATCGTCGATTTCCAGCCGTTGGGGCCAGTACTGCCGTGGCTGTCGCTGCGGATTCGTATCGAACAGGCCACGCCGTTGCGTGCAGCGGTGCTCACCCGGGATGGCATGTGGCATGTCGGCTCGGCCCTGATCGATGCCGCCGGTGGCGGCTGCACCGCGCCCAGCGTGGTGCGCACCCAACCCGGCTGGGAAGAGCACCTGGGCGAAGTGCTCGGCGGCCGTTACCCGCGTGCCGAGTTCAGCCGCGTGAAATTGCAAGTTGCCCATCCGATGGATAACGGCATGATCAGCGGTATTCCCGAATTCTTTATCCACCAGGCCGAGCTGCGCGGCGCAGATAACCAACTGCTGGCACGCCTGGAACTGTTCCCCGCCGTCAGCGAAAACCCCAGCCTGGCCTTCGACATCGAAGGCCGCGAGCCCACGCGCCTGACCCTGCGCGACACCAGCGGCAACCAGTTCGAGGCGGCCATCCCATGAGCCTGCGCTGGATTGTGCTGTGGCTGCTGCTGTTCAGCCTGCCGGTGCTGGCGGACCTGGATTACGTCCTCAAACCTCGGTTGATCGCCGATAACACCTGGCTGCTGGAAGGCAGCACCGACAACTTCACCAGGGACAATGGCGGCAATATCGTCAATGTCGGGTTCATCGTCACCGAGCCCGGCGTGGTGGTGATCGACACCGGGCCGTCCAGGCGCTACGGCGAAGCCCTGCGCCAGGCCATCGCCCGTGTCACCGACAAACCGGTGATCCAGGTGCTGCTGACGCACCACCATCCCGACCACGCCCTGGGCAACCAAGCCTTCAGGGATGTACCGATTGGCGCCCTGGCCGGCACCAAGGATTTGCTGCATGAGCAGGGCGACAGCATGGCTGAGAACCTGTACCGCATGGTGGGTGACTGGATGCGCGGCACCGAAGTGGTGTTGCCCACCGAAGCCCTGCAAGCGGGGGTGAAAACCTTCGGCAGCCACGACCTGCAACTGCTGCACCTGCGCGGCCATACCGGCGCCGACCTGGCGATCCTCGACCGCAGGACCGGCGTGCTGTTTGCCGGCGACCTGGTGTTCTACCAGCGCGCACTCACCACGCCCCACTCACCGGGGCTGGCGATCTGGCTGGCGGATATCGCCACCCTGCAAGGCTTGCCCTGGACCCTGATCGTGCCCGGCCACGGCCCCATTGCGACCGACGCCAAACCCTTCGAACAGATGCGTGACTACCTCACCTGGCTCGATCAATTGCTACGCGACGGGGCAGCCCATGGCAGCGACATGCCCGAGCTGATCCGCAGCCCGATCCCCGAGCGATTCGCGGGCATCAACCTGAGCCGCTATGAACTGACCCGCAGCGTGACCCACCTGTACCCCCACTACGAACGCACCCAGATGCAGCCCATCAACACCCAACAATAAGCAGAGGCCTCACCATGATCTACGCCCAACCTGGCACCCCCGGCGCCATCGTCAGCTTCAAGCCGCGCTACGGCAACTACATCGGCGGTGAGTTCGTCGCGCCGCTCAAGGGTGAGTACTTCACCAATACCTCGCCGGTCACCGGTGAAGTCATCGCCGAGTTCCCCCGTTCCAGCGCCGCCGATATCGACAAGGCCCTTGACGCCGCCCACGCCGCCGCCGATGCCTGGGGCAAGACCTCGGCCCAGGACCGCGCCCTGGTGCTGCTGAAAATCGCCGACCGTATCGAGCAGAACCTGGAAGTGCTGGCTGTGGCCGAGACCTGGGACAACGGCAAGGCCGTGCGCGAAACCCTCAACGCCGACGTGCCCCTGGCCGCTGACCATTTCCGCTACTTCGCCGGGTGCATCCGTGCCCAGGAAGGCGGGGCCGCCGAGATCAACGAGCACACAGCGGCTTATCATTTTCACGAACCATTGGGCGTGGTCGGGCAGATCATCCCGTGGAACTTCCCATTGCTGATGGCGGCGTGGAAACTCGCGCCGGCACTCGCCGCCGGTAACTGCATCGTGCTCAAGCCGGCCGAGCAGACGCCGTTGTCGATCATGGTGTTTGCCGAGCTGATCGGCGACCTGCTGCCGCCCGGCGTGCTGAACATCGTGCAGGGCTTTGGCCGCGAAGCCGGGGAGGCCCTGGCTACCAGCAAGCGCATCGCCAAGATCGCCTTTACCGGCTCCACCCCGGTGGGCGCGCACATCATGCACGCGGCGGCCGAGAACATCATCCCGTCCACCGTGGAGCTGGGCGGCAAGTCGCCGAACATCTTCTTCGAGGACATCATGAGCGCCGAGCCTGCGTTTATCGAAAAGGCGGCCGAAGGTCTGGTGCTGGCGTTCTTCAACCAGGGCGAAGTGTGCACCTGCCCCTCGCGGGCGCTGGTGCAGGAGTCGATCTACGAGCCGTTCATGGCCGAGGTGATGAAGAAGATCGTCAAGATCAAGCGCGGCAACCCGCTGGACACCGAGACTATGGTCGGCGCCCAGGCCTCGGAGCAGCAATACGACAAGATCCTGTCCTACCTCAAGATCGCCCAGGAAGAGGGCGCGGTGCTGCTCACCGGCGGCGCGGCCGAGCGCCTGGAAGGCGACCTGTCCAGCGGCTATTACATCCAACCGACCCTGCTCAAGGGCCACAACAAGATGCGTGTGTTCCAGGAGGAAATCTTCGGCCCGGTGGTGGGCGTGACCACCTTCAAGGACGAGGCCGAAGCCCTGGCGATTGCCAATGACAGCGAGTTCGGCCTGGGCGCTGGCCTGTGGACCCGCGACATCAACCGCGCCTACCGCATGGGCCGGGCGATCAAGGCGGGTCGGGTGTGGACCAACTGTTATCACCTGTACCCGGCGCATGCGGCGTTTGGCGGGTACAAAAAATCGGGCGTCGGGCGTGAAAACCACAAGATGATGTTGGATCACTACCAGCAGACCAAGAACCTGCTGGTGAGCTACGACATCAACCCGCTGGGTTTCTTCTGACCCTCTGATTGCAACGCGGTCCCCTGTGGGAGGGGGCTTGCCCCCGATAGCGGTGTGTCATTGACATAAATGTTGACTGACCCGCTGCCATCGGGGGCAAGCCCCCTCCCACATTTTGGCCTCTGTACATTCGCGACTAATGCAGTGCGCTTGATACTTCGAAAGTAGCATTCGCTGCCCCATCTCCCCCATGCATTAATGACCCCACCGGAATTTTCCGGAACAACAAGAGGACTGCCCCCATGTGGACCAAACCTGCGTTTACCGACCTGCGTATCGGCTTCGAAGTGACCATGTACTTCGCCAGCCGTTGATCGCGGGAGCTGTCGGAAGGATGCCTCTTTGGTCTGATTGCATTCGCAGCCGGATCGGTTAGTGTGGAGCGCATTCTTCCAAAATAATAAAAACAGGCTTTCCAATGAGCCCAAATCTGAGCCTCCTGCGTAAATTCGTCTCGCCTGAAATCATCTTTGGAGCCGGTTGCCGGCACAACGTCGGTAACTACGCCAAGACCTTCGGCGCGCGCAAGGTGCTGGTGGTCAGCGACCCTGGCGTGATCGCCGCCGGTTGGGTGGCCGATGTGGAAGCCAGCCTGCAAGCCCTCGGCATCGACTACTGCCTGTACAGCGCCGTCTCGCCCAATCCGCGTGTCGAAGAAGTGATGACCGGTGCCGAGGTGTACCGCGAACACCACTGCGACGTGATCGTAGCCATCGGCGGCGGCAGCCCGATGGACTGTGGCAAGGCCATCGGCATCGTGGTGGCCCACGGGCGCAGCATTCTTGAGTTCGAGGGCGTCGACACCCTTCGCGTGCCCAGCCCGCCGCTGATCCTGATCCCCACCACCGCCGGCACCTCGGCGGATGTCTCGCAGTTCGTGATCATTTCCAACCAGCAGGAACGCATGAAGTTCTCTATCGTCAGCAAGGCGGTAGTGCCGGATGTGTCGCTGATCGACCCGGAAACCACGGCCAGCATGGACCCGTTCCTGTCCGCCTGCACCGGCATCGACGCATTGGTGCATGCTATCGAGGCGTTCGTTTCCACCGGCCACGGCCCACTCACCGACCCCCATGCGCTGGAGGCAATGCGCCTGATCAACGGCAACCTGGTGCAGATGATCGCCAACCCTACGGATATCGCCCTGCGCGAGAAGATCATGCTCGGCAGCATGCAGGCCGGGTTGGCGTTTTCCAACGCGATTCTCGGCGCAGTGCACGCCATGTCCCACAGCCTCGGCGGCTTCCTCGACCTGCCCCATGGGCTGTGCAACGCAGTGCTGGTGGAGCATGTGGTGGCGTTCAACTACAGCTCGGCGCCGGAGCGTTTCAAGGTGATTGCCGAGACGTTTGGCATCGACTGTCGCGGCCTCAATCACCGGCAGATCTGCGGGCGGCTGGTGGAGCATTTGATAGCGCTCAAGCGGGCCATCGGCTTCCACGAAACCCTGGGCCTGCATGGTGTGCGCGTGGCGGATATTCCGTTCCTGTCCCAGCATGCGATGGGGGATCCGTGCATCCTCACCAACCCGAGAGAGTCGAGCCAGCGTGACGTCGAGGTCGTCTATGGCGAAGCTCTCTGACGACCAGCAACGCGCACTCGCCGGGTTGCTGGGGCTGGGCGACCAGTCGGCGCGCAAGAGCCATTACCCGGAACTCACGGCGCGGCTGGATGAGCTGGAGGCTGAGCGCAAGCGCTATATCCGTCTCAATGACGAGTTGGAGCAGCGGGTCGCCGCACGCACCGACGAACTGTTGGAAGCCAACCACAACCTGCAACAGCAGATCGCCCAGCGCGAGCAGATCGAACAGGACCTGCGCGACGCCCGCGACGCCGCCCAGGCCGCCAACCGCAGCAAGGACAAATACCTCGCCGCCGCCAGCCACGACCTGTTGCAACCGCTGAATGCCGCACGCTTGTTGATCGCCACCTTGCGTGAACGGTCGTTGCCCAGCGTCGAGCAGGTGCTGGTGGAGCGCACGCACCAGGCGCTGGAGGGCGCCGAGGACTTGCTCACCGACTTGCTGGACATCTCGCGGCTCGACCAGGCGGCGGTCAAGCCAGATGTGGCGCTGTACCGCCTGGATGAATTGTTCGCGCCGCTGGTCTCGGAGTTCCAGTCGGTGGCCCAGGCGGCCGGGTTGAACCTGCGGGTGCACACCGGCTGCTATGCGATCAGCACCGACTTGCGATTGCTGACGCGGATTTTGCGTAACTTCCTCAGCAATGCCTGCCGCTATACCGACGAAGGTTGCATCCTGTTGGGCGCGCGCAAGCGGGGCGATTGCCTGCGCCTGGAGGTCTGGGACACCGGGCGCGGGATTGCGGAGGACCGGCTGGAGGCGATCTTCCTCGAGTTCAACCAGCTCGACGTCGGCCGCGCTGCGGACCGTAAAGGCGTTGGGCTGGGGCTGGCGATTGTCGAGCGGATCGCCGAGATCCTGGGTTACCCCATCGCCGTACGCTCGTGGCCGGGACGTGGCTCGATGTTCAGTATCGAGGTGCCGTTGAGCAACGAGATCCCTCTGCCGATCAGCCAATTGCCAGCCCAGCCGACCACCGGCAACCCGCTGCCGGGACGGCGTCTGCTGGTGATCGACAACGAGGTGAGCATCCTCGACAGCATGCGCGCGCTACTCGGGCAATGGGGCTGTGATGTGGTCACCGCCACCGACCAGGCCGGAGCGTTGCTGGCGTTGGAGGGCAGGGCGCCGGAACTGATCCTGGCCGATTATCACCTCGACCATGGGGTGGTGGGGTGTGCGGTGGTCAAGCACCTGCGTGAGCATTTCGAACTGAACATCCCGGCCGTGATCATTAGCGCCGACCGCACCGACCAGTGCCGTAGGGCGTTGCGCCGGCTGGAAGCGCCGTTGCTGAACAAACCGGTCAAGCCCGGCAAGTTGCGGGCCGTGTTGAGCCAGTTGTTGGCCTAGGTCAACACGTCGCAGGTGCTTTTAGCCCATGCTCAAGGCCTGATCTAGAGCCTTGGAGTGGCCCATGAGTGCGGCATCTTTCAAATTACCCCTGGGCCTGGTCGTCGCCGTGTTGGTGATGGCCGGGGTGCTGCTGTTGCCGGTGCCCGCCGACTTGCCGGTCGCCGGGCACCGCATGCTGGCGATCCTCGCGTTTGCCGTGGTGGTGTGGATCACTGAAGCGGTGTCCTATGAAGCCAGTGCGATCATGATCACGTCGCTGATGGCCTTTCTGCTGGGCACCGCGCCGTCGTTGCAGGACACCGCGCATGTGATCGGCACCAGCCCGGCGATCAGCATGGCGCTCACCGGGTTTTCCAACCCGGCGCTGGCGCTGGTGGCCGGGGCGCTGTTTATCGCAGCAGCCATGACCCACACCGGCCTGGACCGGCGTATCGCCTTGGTGACCCTTAGCCGGGTCGGCACCAGCACCCGGCGCATCCTGCTGGGGGCGATTGCGGTGACGGTGCTGCTCAGCCTCGTGGTACCCAGCGCCACGGCGCGCAGTGCCTGCGTGGTGCCGATCATGATGGGCGTGATCGCCGCGTTCGGCGTGGACAAACGCTCGAATATCGCCGCTGGCATCATGATCGTGGTGGCCCAGGGCACCAGCATCTGGAACGTCGGCATCCAGACCGCCGCCGCGCAGAACCTGCTCACCGTCGGTTTCATGGACAAGATGCTTGGCCAGCGCGTGTCGTGGATCGACTGGCTGATTGCCGGCGCGCCGTGGGCGTTGATCATGTCGGCGGTGTTGCTGTTCCTCGTGCTCAAGTTGCTGCCGCCGGAGACCGACAGCATCCCCGGCGGTAAAGAGGCGGTGGCGCAGTCGCTGGTGGAGATAGGGCCGATGACCGGCGCGCAGAAGCGCCTGTTGAGCGTTTCGGTGTTGCTGCTACTGGCCTGGGCCACGGAAGGGCGACTGCACAGTTTCGACACCACCTCGACCACCTACGCCGGCCTGGTGTTCCTGTTATTGCCGGGTATCGGCGTGATGACCTGGAAGGATGTGCAGTCGCGCATTCCGTGGGGAACGGTGATCGTGTTCGGGGTAGGCATCAGCTTGGGAACGGCGCTGCTGACCACCCAGGCCGGGCAATGGCTGGGCGCGCAAGTGGTGGCGCATACCGGGCTTGACCAGGTGGGGCCGCTGGGTGTGTTTGCGATTCTTGGTGCGTTCCTGATCCTGATCCACCTGGGCTTCGCCAGCGCCACCGCGTTGACCTCGGCGCTGTTGCCGATCCTGATCGCGGTGTTGCAGACCTTGCCGGGGGATTTCAGCCGGTTGGGCATGACCATGCTCCTGGGGTTTGTGATGAGCTACGGGTTTATCCTGCCGATCAATGCACCGCAGAACATGGTGTGCCTGGGGACCGGGACGTTCACGGCGCGGCAGTTCGCCAAGGTGGGGGTTCTGGTGACGCTGGTTGGCTACCTGTTGATGCTGGTATTCGCTGCGACCTACTGGAGTTGGCTCGGCTGGATCTGAATACACAGGACATCCCAGCGGGGCAGGGCGACAAGTCGACTTGCCCTCGTACATTTCAGGTTCTTCGCATCAATTATGCCCTCGACATGGCAAGATGAACTCCGCTCAGGTTTACTGTCTCTGAGTATGGGTTTACCTGAGTCATCGAATGAACAAATACACCCCCCACACCTGGGAGCCCCACGAGCGCCCGAGCCTGCCCGGTTCGCCGTCTACGCCGCTGCACCCGACGCACAAGCGTTGGCTGTTCGCGATGGTGGGCGTGCTGGTGGCGATTACCGGTGGGTTGGGAAACGCACTGGTCATCGCCAACCTGCAATACCTGCAAGGCGCACTCGGCGCGACCACCGCTGAAATGGCCTGGCTGCCCGCCGCCTATGTGATGACCAACGTGTGCATGAACCTGCTGCTGGTGAAGTTCCGCCAGCAGTTCGGGCTGCGTGCATTTACCGAGGTGTTCCTGGTGCTGTACGCCTTGGTGACTTTCGGCCACTTGTTCGTCAACGACCTCAGCTCGGCCATCGCGGTGCGCGCGGCCCATGGCATGGTGGGGGCGGCGCTGAGTTCGTTGGGTTTGTACTACATGATCCAGGCGTTCCCGGCCAAGTGGCGCTTGAAGTCCCTGGTGCTGGGGTTGGGTACGGCGCAGTTGGCGTTGCCACTGGCGCGCCTGTTCTCCGAAGACTTGCTGCAAATTGCTGAATGGCGCGGGTTGTATCTGTTTGAACTGGGCATGGCGCTGATCTGCCTGGGCTGCGTATTCCTGCTTAAACTCCCGCCCGGCGACCGCTTCAAGACCTTCGAGAAACTCGACTTCCTCACCTTCGCCATCCTTGCCACCGGTGTCGCCTTGCTCTGCGCCGTGCTGTCCCTGGGCCGCATCGACTGGTGGCTGGAAGCACCGTGGATCGGCATCGCCTCGGCCTGTTCCCTGGTGCTGATCATGGCCGGGCTGGCCATCGAGCATAACCGCGCCAACCCGATGCTGATGACCCGCTGGCTGGGCAGCGGCGTGATGATCCGCCTGGCGCTGGCGGTGATCCTGATCCGCATGGTGCTGTCCGAGCAGTCCACCGGCGCCGTGGGTTTCATGCAGATGTTGAACATGAGCTACCAGCAGATGCACACCCTGTACGTGGTGATGCTGGCGGGGGCGATTGCCGGGCTGGCGGTGAGTGCGTTGACCATCAACCCGGCGCACCTGTTGATGCCGCTGGTGATTTCCCTGGCACTGATGGCCACCGGGTCGGTGATGGACAGTTTTTCCAGCAACCTGACCCGGCCGCAGAACCTGTATGTCAGCCAGTTCCTGCTAGGCTTCGGCGGTACATTCTTCCTGGGGCCGACCATGGTGCTGGGCACCAGGAACGTGCTGGCCAACCCGCGCAACCTGGTGAGTTTCTCGGTGATGTTCGGTATCTGCCAGAACCTCGGCGGCCTGATTGGCGCGGCGTTGCTGGGCACGTTCCAGATCGTGCGCGAGAAGTACCATTCCAGCATGATCGTCGAGCATCTGACCCTGCTCGATCCGCGTGTGGCCGCGCGGGTATCGAGCGGCGGTTCGGCCTATGGCGGCATTGTCGCCGACCCCGAGTTGCGCAACCTCATGGGCATTCGCAGCCTGGCCACGGCGGCGACCCGCGAGGCGAACGTGATGGCCTACAACGATGTCTTCATGCTGATCGCGATCATCGCGATACTGACCATGATCTGGATCTTTATCCGCAGCCTGTGGCTGATGAGCACGACCAAAACAGCAGCCCCTCCCGTTCAACCCAGCGGCGCTTCTTCATGACCGAACCGACTTCCACCACCACCACCACCACGACCACCAACGCCATCGCCGCCACCCCGGAAGGCACCACGCCGCCAGGCGCCTCGGTCACCGAGCCACGTTCCCTGCGGGTGCGCATCGTCTCATCGCTGGGGTTTGCCGCGATTGCCATTGTCGGGGTTCTGATCGTGTTGTATGCCTGGCAGTTGCCGCCGTTCAGCAGCGCCGTGGAAACCACCGAGAACGCCCTGGTGCGTGGGCAGGTGACGATCATCGGCCCGCAACTGAGCGGCTATGTGTTCGAAGTGCCGGTGCAGGACTTCCAATACGTCAAGGCCGGTGACCTGCTGGTGCGCCTCGACGATCGCATCTACAAACAGCGCCTGGACCAGGCGCTGGCGCAACTGGCGGTGCAGAAGGCCTCGCTGGCGAATGTGGTGCAGCAGCGCAACAGCGCCGAAGCCACCATCAAGCTGCGCCAGGCAGCCTTGGTGGACAGCCAGGCACAAGCCCGCAAAAGCACGGCCGATTTGCGCCGCAATGAAGAACTGATCAGCGACGGCTCAGTGTCCAGGCGCGAGCTGGACGTGACCCGCGCCGCCAATGCACAGACCATCGCCGCCGTGGCGCAAGCCCAGGCCAGCCTGGAAATCGCACGACAGGACCTGCAGACAGTGATCGTCAACCGTGGCTCCCTGGAAGCTGCCGTAGCGAGTGCCGAGGCCGCGGTGGAGCTGGCGCGTATCGACCTGTCCAACACCCGCATCACTGCGCCGCGTGACGGTCAGTTGGGGCAGATTGGCGTGCGCCTGGGGGCCTACGTCAACTCCGGCGCGCAACTGATGGCGCTGGTGCCGCCGCAGCTGTGGGTGATTGCCAACATGAAGGAAACCCAGATGGACAACGTGCAGGTCGGCCAGCCGGTGACCTTCACGGTGGATGCCTTGAACCACCGCAAATTCCAAGGCACGGTGCAGCATATTTCCCCGGCCACCGGTTCGGAGTTCAGCCTGTTGCAGGCGGACAACGCCACCGGCAACTTCGTGAAGATCGCCCAGCGCGTGCCGGTGCGGATTACGGTGGATCCGGACCAGGTCGAGAGCGAGCGGTTGCGGCCTGGGTTGTCGGTGGTCGTCAGTATCGACACTGCCGGCCGCCTGAAAAACGCTCCACCCTGACACAACGCAAATCAAAACTGTGGGAGGGGGCTTGCCCCCGATAGCGGTTTATCAGTCAAACATCTGTTGCCTGACACTCAGCCATCGGGGGCAAGCCCCCTCCCACATGTGGGATGTATTTCAAGTTGAAATGGAGTTGCACCGACTGATTGTGTTCCAGCAGTTTCAGGCCCGGCCGCCCGGCCAGGTGATGGGCATTCACCGGATGGCTCACCGGCTCGATGCAAAAGAACCCCAGCCCCGGCGGGCAGTACAGCAGAAAGTAGTCGGCGCCGGTGGCCTGGCATTCTAAGGCATAGCCCAGCTCCGGTTGCTCGATCCGGCAATGTCCGTCCCACCGGCAAAATCCATTGTCCACCAAACCTTCCGGCAGGGTCTTCAACATCTGGAAATCCCAGGCGGCGGGCACCGGTGCCAGCCCTGTGGGCAGTTTCGACGCATCACTCATCCACACCTGCGAGGCCTTGGCCTCCAACCGCGTGTGCGCTGTGCGCGGCAGGTAGGGATGCAATCCCAAGCCATGCCACGCGGGGTTATCCGCCAGATGGGTCACCCGCAACGTGATGCTCAGTTCACCGCCGCGCAAGCAGAACCGCTGCTCGGCGCGATAGGCGAACGGTGTGTCGCACAGCAGTTCCAGCACCACTTCGTCCGCCGACTGGCTGACCACCTGCCACGCCTGTTGCCAGGCCGACCCATGAATGGGCAGCGGGTCGGTCAGGCTGTTCGGCGTGAGCGCCAGCCAGCCGTCGGGGTTATCGAACCCGCCTTGGGCGATCCGGTTGGACCAGGGTGCCAGCGGGTAACAGCCAAGTTTGCCCGGCAGGCCCGTATCCAGGGCCTGTTGGTCGCTGTGGCGCAACAACGGCTGGCCGCTGGCCCGCACGCGCCAGTTGACGATGCTTGCGCCCACGGCCGGGGCCAGGGTGAGGTGGGTCAGGTTGTCTTCCAGTTCGATCAGCATCACAGCACCACGCTTGGCAGCCACAACGACAGCGCCGGAATGTAGGTTACCGCCATCAGGATCAGGAACAGCACCCCATAGAACGGCAGCAGCGCTTTCACGGTCTTCTCGATGCTCACCTTGCCCACTGCGGCGCCCACGAACAACACCGCGCCCACCGGTGGGGTGATCAGGCCGATGCCGAGGTTGACCAGCATGATCATGCCGAAATGCACCGGGTCGACGCCCAGTCCGAGCACCACCGGCAGCAGGATCGGCGTGAGGATCAGGATCAGCGGCGCCATGTCCATCACCGTGCCGAGCAACAGCAGCATGATGTTGATGCACATCAGGATCACGTAGCGGTTGTCCGATAGGGTCAGGAACGCCGTGGTGATCTTCGCCGGGATCTGCATCAGGGTCATGATGTAGCCGAAGCTGGCGGCGAAGGCGATCAGTATCATCACGATGGAAATGGTGCGCACCGTGCGGTGCATCAGCTTGGGCAGCTCGCGCCATTTGTAGTCGCGGTAGATGAACATGGTCACGAAGAATGCCCACAGCACGGCAATCGCGGCCGATTCGGTGGCGGTGAAGATGCCCGAGAGGATGCCGCCGAGGATGATCACCATGGCCATCAGGCCCCAGAGGGCATCGGCGGCGATCTTCAGCGCCTGCTTCAGGGGAATGACTTCGCCCTTGGGGTAGTTGCGCTTTTTCGCGAAGATCAGGCACAGCACCATCAGGCAGGCGCTCATCAACAGGCCCGGCACCACGCCGGCCATGAACAGCGAGGCGATGGACACGGTGCCGCCGGCGGCCAGGGAGTAGAGCACCGAATTATGGCTGGGTGGCGTCAGCAACGCCTGCACCGAACCGCTGACGGTCACGGCGGTGGCAAATTCCCGTGGGTACCCACGGCGTTCCATTTCCGGGATCAGCACCGAGCCGACCGAGGCGGTATCGGCCACCGAGGAGCCGGAGATGGCGCCGAAAAACGTCGAGGCCATGATATTGACGAGGGACAGGCCGCCGCGCACAAAGCCCACCAGCACCCCGGCAAACGCCACCAGCCGACGTGACATGCCACCCTCGGCCATGATCGCTCCGGCTAGCACAAAGAACGGAATCGCCATCAGCGAAAACTTGTTCACGCCCCCGGCCACCTGAATCATCAGGGCCTGGAACGGGATGTCGATCCACCACGCGCCGATCAGTGCCGACATCCCCAGGGCATAGGCCACTGGCATGCCCAGCAGGATCAAGGCGATAAAACTGCCCAACAGAATCAATGCATCCATTTCAGGCAGCCCCTTCGTTTTCTTCCACCAGGTCGAACCGCACCACGCGCCGCTGGCTCTGGTCGCCGAGCAGGAGTTTTTCCAGCACGAACACCAGGGTCAGCAGCCCGCCGATGGGGATTGGCATATAGGTGATGCCCACGCGCAGTGTGGGGATGGCGCTCATGAACTGGTTCCAGGTGGACAGGCACAACTTGGTGCCCCACACGGCCATGAACAGGCAGATCGTCGCCATCAACAGTTGCGCGACGATACCGGCGATCTGGCGTTGGCGTGGCGGCAGGCGGTCAGTCACCACCGCCACCGACATATGCGCACCCGCGCGGTAACTGGCGGCGGCGCCGACGAAGGTGAAGATCAGCATCAGCAGGATGGCGGTGGGTTCCGGCCAACTGGCGCCGGTGCCGAGGACGTAGCGGGCGAAGATGCCCCAGGGGATGATCAGCGCAACCCCCAGTACCGAAAGGCCGGCGACCCAGATACAGGTCATGTACAGGCGGTCGTTGATGCGCAGCAGTAAATTCTTCATGGCGTTCACCGTAACCGGGCGCGTCGATGCCGACCGCGCCGGGCCTTGCTAGAGAAGGAGGGCGTTACTGAACGGCGTCGATACGCTTGATGATATCGGCGTAAGCCGCGCCGTATTTGGCGCGCACCGGCGCGGTGGCGTCATAGAAGGGCTTTTTGTCGACGGTGATGAATTCCACGCCGGCGGCCTTGAGCTTGGTTTCACTGCTGGCGGACTTGGCGTCCCACAGCACGCGCTCGTCCGCCTGGGCGGCCTTGGCGGCTTTCTTCACCATGTCCTGCTGGGCGGGAGTGAGCTTGTTCCAGGTGATTTTCGACATCACGATGGGCTCGGGCAAGATCAGGTGTTCGGTGAGGGTGTAGTACTTTGCGTTCTGGAAGTGGTTGTGTTCGAGCAGGGTCGGCGGGTTGTTTTCCGCGCCGTCGATCACCCCGGTCTGCAGGGCGCTGAAGATCTCGCCGGTGTCCATGGCAATGCCGTTGGCCCCCATTTCATTGAAGGCCTCGATGAATAACGGGTTGCCTTGCACGCGGATCTTCATGCCCTTGAGGTCTTCGATCTTGCGCACCGGTTTCTTGGTGTAGAGGTTGCGCGTGCCACCGTCCATCCAGGCCAGGGCCACCAGGCCGAATTCCGAATCGGTGATCTTGGCGAGGATCTCATCGCCGATCTCGCCGTCGATGACCTTGCGCATGTGCGCCTGGTCACGGAACACGAACGGCAGGTTGAACACATTCACGTCCGGCACCACCGGGCCGACGATACCGAGGCTGACACGGGTCATCTGGACCGCGCCGACCTGGGCCTGTTCGACCACTTCTTTCTCGGAGCCCAGCACACCGCCGGGGAAGTACTTGAAGGTCAGTTCGCCATTGCTTTCCTTGGTCAGGGCCTTGCCCATGTTTTCTTCGGCGACGACGGTGGGGTAGCCGGCGGGGTGGATGTCGGCGAACTTGATTTCCAGGGCGTGTGCGGCGCTGGCGAGGGTCAAGCATGCAGCGGCGAGCAAGGTGCGTTTGAAGTCCATGGGGTGTCACTCCTGTCTTGTTATTGTTGTATTCAAGGCACAGCGATGCAGCTAGAGGGTGAACGTGGGCTCCGGCAATCCGACAACGCCGGGGTTGAGGGCGAACACGCCGCCGGACAGCGACTGGGGACTCTGGTCGTCACGGATCGAGGTGACGAACAGGGTGTCCAGGCGACTGCCGCCGAAGGCGCACATGGTGGGTTTCTTCACCGGTACGGTGAGGGAGCGGTCGAGGCGGCCGTCGGGGGTGAACCGGTGGATCAGGCCGGCGTCGTTGGCGCAGATCCAGTAGCAGCCGTCGGCGTCTACCGCCGCGCCGTCGGGGCGACCGAGGTAGTTATGCATGTCCACGAAGACGCGGCGGTTGGAGGGCGTACCGGTGTCGGTGTCGTAGTCGAAGGCCCAGATCTGTTGCACCAAGGGGTGCGAGTCCGAGGCGTACATCGTACGGCCATCCGGGCTGAAGGCCAGACCGTTGAGGGTGATGAAACCGTCCAGTTGTGCATGGGGCGCGGCGCCGCAAGCGTAGCGGTAGAGGATGCCCTCGGCCGCATTCAAGCCCATGTTCAGCACCATGCTGCCGGCCCAGAAGCGGCCCTGGCGATCACAGCGACCGTCGTTCAGGCGCATGTCGGCGCGGGGGTGTTCGACACCGGCCAACGGCGTGCTGTCGAGGCTGCCATCGTTGTGCGGGGTCAGTTGGAAGAAGCCGGTTTCCATTCCCGCGACCCAGTTGCCGGCATCGGTGCGGGCGATACAGGCGAGCATCTGCGGGGCTTTCCAGGCGGCGAGATGGCCGGTGGCAGCACTCCAACGTTGCAGGCCACCGTTGGGAATATCCACCCAGTACAGTGCGTTCTCCTCGGGCACCCACACCGGGCATTCGCCCACGGCGTTGCGGGCGTCGACGATCAATTCAGCGGTCATGGTCAGTCCCCGAATGGCCCGGCCGCGCAGAACGCGCCACCCTGGTAGACCTTGGCCGGGTCATCGGCGGCCACGGGTGGCTGGATCTCGACCTGGGCGCGGAACACTTCCGAGCTGTCCTTGGGCGCAAAGCCCAGGTGCGCGGCGTAGCGGTTGTCCCACCAGGTGTCGAGGTTATCCGACATGCCGTACACCACGGTATGGCCGACGTTGGGCGTGTACAGCGCACGTTCCAGCAACTGTGTGAGGTCATCGAAACTCAGCCAGGTGTGCATCATCCGGCGGTTCTGCGGCTCCGGGAACGACGAGCCGATGCGGATGCTCACGGTCTCGATGCCATAGCGGTCGAAGTAGAAACTGGCCATGTCTTCGCCGTAGGACTTGGACAAGCCGTAGTAGCTGTCCGGGCGGCGCGGCGAGTGGGCGTCGAGTTGTTCACCCTGCTTGTAGAAGCCGATCACATGGTTGGAACTGGCGAAGATCACACGCTTCACGCCGTGGCGGCGGGCGGCTTCGTAGATATGGAAAATCCCGCAGATATTGGCGCCGAGCACTTCTTCGAACGAACGCTCAACCGAGACGCCGCCGAAGTGCAGGATGGCGTCGACGCCTTCCACCAGGTGGTGCACGGCTTGCTTGTCGGAAAGGTCGCATGTCTGCACTTCTTCGGACGCGTCGGCGGCCGGCGCCATGTTGGCGATGTCCGACAGGCGCAGCACGTTGGCGTAGGGGCGCAGACGTTCGCGCAGGACTTTGCCGAGGCCGCCGGCGGCACCGGTGAGCAGCAGGCGGTTGAATGGAACAGGCGTGGTTGTGGAAGTGGTCATGAGGGTTCCATTGTTGTTGTAGGTTGTCGTATGACTATATCGAAGTATCGTTAGGGATTCCCTGGGTTGTCAACGCTAATACAGGCGATGGGGTTTCAAATGCGGGATATGCATTGACTCGACGTCTGCGCCCGGCCCGAAACCTACAGCAGCGAAATCGGGTAGCTGATAAAGAGCCGGTTCTCGTCGAACTCGTTATTGCTGAAGTCCCGACGCATGGTCGAGTTGCGCCAGCGCACGTTCAAGTCCTTGAGTGCACCGCTCTGTACGGTGTAGGCCAACTCTGATTCGCGGCCCCATTCCTTGCCATCGGTGATCGCCCCGGTGTGCACGTTGCTGCCGCTGATGTAGCGGTTCATCAGGGTCAGCCCCGGAATGCCGAGCACCACGAAGTTGAAGTCATGGCGCACCTGCCAGGATTTCTCCTTGGCGTTGTCGTAGCTGGCGTTGTAGCTGTCGTTGGCCAGGGTGCCGCCACTGGTGCCATTGACCCGCATCCACACGCTGTCGCCGGTGAGTTTTTGCAGGCCTACATAGAAGGTGTTGCCGTTGTACCTGGCCGAGAGCAGGGCGAAAGCGGTCTTGTTGTCGAGGTCGCCAGCCAGCGCGCTGCCGTCTTCCTTGCCGGTGAAAAAGCCAAGGTTGGCGCCCAGGGTCCAGTCGCCCACGGGTTGGCTGTGGGTCAGGTTGAAATACTGTTGCTGATAGATGTCGGTGAGTTCGGCGTACCACACACCGACCTGGGTGCGCTTGTCGTTGAAGCTGTATTCGCCGCCACCGAAATTGAAACGGTCGGAAGTGAACGCGGCTTTGCCGTTCATGAACATGTCTTCCATGCTCGCGTCATTGCGTGGGCTGTTGCCGCGAAACTGGCCGCCGTAGAGGGTCAGGCCGGCGATCTCATTGGACGTGACCTGGCCGCCACGGAAGGTCTGGGGCAGGGAACGGCCATCGTCGGAGCGCAGGATCGGCAGCACCGGCATCCATTCGCCGACTTTCAGCTCGGTCTTCGACAGCTTGGTTTTCAGCGCCACGCCAAGGCGCCCGAAGTTATCGGCCGGGCGGCCATCGCTGTGGATCGGCAGCAACTGCGTACCGCCAGTGCCTTTACCGCCGTCGAGCTTTTGCGAATACAGGCCCAGCACATCAATGCCGAAGCCCACCGTGCCTGTGGTGTAGCCGGACTTGGCATCGAGGATGAAGTTCTGCGTCCACTCTTCGGCCTTGCCCTGGGGGTTGCTGGGGTTGGTGAAGTTGCGGTTGAAGTAGGCGTTGCGCAGATTGAGCGTGGCTTTGGCATCGTCGACAAAGCCTTCGGCCGAAGCGGTGAGGGGCAAGGTGAAGGCCAGGCTGCCGAGACCGATAAAACCCAGGCGGACGGAGGAATTGCGGGCGAGTGAACTCACAGTGAAGCTCCCTTTCTTTTGTTGTTTTTATTATTTGTTATATGTTGTCGTACAACATTGGGTGCGATATTTGCGAGGTTTTCGGGCGCTGTCAAGCAGAAGTTATACGATGACCTGCTCGGTGTGGACGGTCAATGTGGGAGAGGGCTTGCCCCCGATGACGGTGTGTTTCAGTCAACCATCAGCATCGGCGGCAAGGTGCCCAGGAGGGAAACGGCGGCGACGGCGGCAATCCCCAGCACCCACTCCAGCTTCACACTAGCCTTCAGGCTGCCCAGGCGTTCTTCACAGCGCTCGATCCGCAGCCGGTTCAGCAGCGCCAGGGCCAACATGCCCAGCACCAGCAACACCTTGATCAACAGGATCAGGGCAAAGCCGTTGAATAACGGCGTGGGCCACAGTTGCCCAGTGAGTACGCGCACGTTGATCAAGCCAGTCACCAGCAAGCCGGCGACCAGGCCATAACCCACACCGCTGAAGCGTCGCAGGATCGGCTCCAGCGCAACAGGCGGGGATTGGCTCAGGATCAACACCAACAGCAGCAACCCGCCGAGCCAGGCGCCGACACACACCAGGTGCACCACCTGATTGAGGATCAGCAATCTGCCGCTGAGCCCGTCCAGCATGGCGCCATGGCCGACCGGTGCCAGTGTCGCCAGCAGCAGCGCGATCACTGGCAGGCGCACCATCGGCCAGGGTTTGACCAGCACGATCACCAGCAGCAGGTTCAGTAACAGATGCCACACCCACACCTGGCCAAAGAAGGTCTTGCCCAGCACCAGCTGTACGGTGGCCGGCTGCAATGCCGCGTCCCAGCGGCCGGCCATGCTCGCGCTGATCAGCAACAGCCAGGCGAGACCGGAGCCCAGCCCCAGCCAGGCCAGCCCCCGGGTGATCCGCTCAAGTTGCCGGTCCAGCGCCGGTTGCGGTGCAGCGCCGAGCAGCCAGGGCCTGAATGCGCAGGCCCCGAACATCAACAACACGACGCTGAAATGCAGGAAACGGCACAGCACCAGCAGGGTAGCCATGGGTTACTGGCCGACCTTGAAGCTGTATTCGCCGTTGCTCTTGTGGGTGTCGACCGAGACCGCGTTCCACACCACTTTGTAGGTACCGGCGGCCAACGGGGCGGCCGGGGTGACCACCAGCACTTTCTTGTCGGCGTCCGGCGTTTCCAGGCCCTTGATCGCGACTTCGGTGCCGTCCTTGCTCAGGGACACCTTGGTGAAGGTGGCTTCGACGCCTTCGCTGAAGGTCAGGCGCAGGTCCTTGGGCGCAGCGACGCTGCTGTCGGCCGCTGGCTCCGCACTCTTGAGGTGGGCATGGGCAAACGCTGCCGAGGCGCCGAGCAAGGAAGCGAGCAGGGCGAGGGTGGTGAGGCTTTTCTTGATCAACATTGTTCAATACCTTCGGGGTCAGGGAGTCGGTAGAGCCATGTGCAGCAAGGGAAAGGGCTTGCCTTCGCCATCCAGCGGCGAGCGCGCGACCTGGATAAAACCATAGTGCAGGTAGAACCCCACGGCTTGTGGGTTTTGTTCGTTTACATCGACGGTGAGCGTGTCGTGACGGGCACGGGCGTGGTCCAGCAACTGGCGGCCGATGCCCTGGCCACGACGCTCGGGGTCGATAAACAGCATCTCCACATTGTTCCCGCCGGTACCGATAAAACCGGCGATGCCTTGTTGATCTTCATACACCCACACTTCCAGGGCAGGCATCGGCAGGTAGGTGTCGCGTACCAGGGGCAGCAAACGTTGAATGTCATCCTCGGGGAGGAAGTCATGGGTGGCGCGCACCGAGCGTTCCCACAGTGCTCCCAGCACGGTGTCGTCGGTGGCCACACGAGGTCGAATAGTCATTGCAATGATCCTTCATGGGGACCGCGATCCTAACCAATCCGATTTCCGGGGGAAAGGTTCGCGTCAGAAGTTTCACTATGGCCTGTCGCCCCGATCTAGAGCCGATGGTAGTCTTTAAGCCAAGTTGTTGTCAGGGAGCCCTTATGGGCAATCACAAGATCGGAATTCGTCGGGTCAACGTCGAAAAAATCCTGCTGGCCGCGGAGAAAATCTTCGCCGAAAAAGGCTACGGCAGCACCGCCATGGCCGACATCGCTGAAGAAGTGCAACTGCCGCGCTCCAACCTGCATTACTACTTCACCACCAAGAGCGAGCTGTACAGCGCCGTGCTGTTCGACCTGCTGGAAGTGTGGAAGCAGGACGCCCTGAGCTTCGAGACCTTCGATGACCCCCGGGTGGTGCTCAGCAGCTACATCCGCGCCAAGATGCAGCGCTCGCGCACGCGGCCGTATGGTTCGAAAGTCTGGGCCAACGAAATCATCCACGGCGCGCCGACCCTGGGTGAGGCGCTGGATGAAAGCCTGTACGACTGGGCCAAGATGAAGGAAGCGAAGATTCGCCAGTGGGTGGAGGACAAGCGCATCCTGCCGGTGGAACCATCGAGCCTGCTGTACATGATCTGGGCCTCGACCCAGCACTATGCGGACTTTGATCACCAGGTAAAAATCTTGAATGATCACCAGCCGTTGTCGGATATGCAGTTCGAGAAGGCGATTCAGACGGTGACCAGTGTGATCTTGCGGGGGATTGGGTTGGAGCCTTGATCTCTGTTGGGGTTGAGGGCCTCATCGGGGGCAAGCCCCCTCCCACACCTGACTGCATTTCACCTGAAAGAATGCGGTCGAATGTGGGAGGGGGCTTGCCCCCGATGCCGGTCTAAAGGCCTACACAGCCTCCCGGTAGGGATTCCTCGGATCCTGCGTCCAATTCAAAAACGGCTTGCCGGTGTCTATCGGTACCATCTCGATGCAATCGGCCACCGGACAGGTGATCTGGCATAGGTTGCAGCCCACGCACTCATCGTCGATCACCTCATATTTATGCGTGCCATCCGCCTGTTTCAGGCTGGCAATGGCCTGGTGCGAGGTGTCTTCGCAGGCGATATGGCAACGCCCGCAGCCAATGCAGGCGGCCTGATCGATCCTGGCGATCACCTGGTAGTTGATATCCAGGTACTTCCAATCCGTGGTGTTGCCCACCGCTCGCCCGGAGAACTCCTGCAGGCTGGTGTAACCCTGGCTGTCCATCCAGCGCGACAGCCCGTCCTTCATTTCCTCCACAATGCGAAACCCATGCAGCATTGCCGCCGTGCACACCTGCACCGCGCCGCAGCCCAGGGCGACGAACTCCGCCGCATCGCGCCAGTTGCCGATGCCGCCAATGCCGCAGATCGGCAGGCCCTGGGTCTGTGGGTCGCGGGCGATTTCGGCGACCATGTTCAGCGCAATCGGCTTCACCGCCGAACCGCAGTAACCGCCGTGGGTGCTCTGGGTGCCGACTACCGGCAGGGCAACCATGCGCTCCAGGTCCACGCTGGTGATGGAGTTGATGGTGTTGATCAGCGACACCGCATCCGCACCGCCACGGTACGCCGCTCGCGCCGCCACGCGGATGTCGGTGATGTTCGGCGTGAGCTTGACGATCACCGGCAGCGAGCAGTACGTCTTGCACCAGCGCGTCACTTGCTCCACGTACTCCGGTACCTGGCCCACCGCCGCGCCCATGCCGCGTTCGGGCATGCCGTGGGGGCAGCCGAAGTTCAGCTCGATACCGTCGCAGCCGGTGGCTTCAACCAGCGGCAGGATGTTTTTCCAGGATTCCTCGACGCACGGCACCATCAGCGACACGATCAGCGCACGGTCGGGCCAGTCCTTTTTCACCTGGGTGATTTCCCGCAGGTTGATCTCCAGGGAGCGGTCGGTGATCAACTCGATGTTGTTGATGCCCAGCACTTCCCGGTTGGCGCCGTAGTGCGCCGAGTAGCGGGATGACACGTTGACCGCCGCCGGGTCCTCGCCGAGGGTTTTCCACACCACGCCACCCCAGCCGGCTTCAAAGGCACGGACCACGTTGTAGGCCTTGTCGGTGGGCGGCGCGGAGGCCAGCCAGAACGGGTTGGGGGCCTTGATACCGGCGAACACAATCGAGAGATCGGCCATTACGCAGCCTCCACAGTCAGCATGAGTTGGGCGTGCATGGCTTCAGCGGCCAGCTTGCCGTGTTGCACGGCCTGCACGGTGAGGTCCTGGCCGAGGCTGACGCAATCGCCACCGGCGTACACCCCGGGAACACTGGTACGCAGCTGCTCGTCGACGAAAATACGCTCGCCGACGCGGTGCAGTTGCTCGGCCAGCGGGTCGTGCAGCGCCTCGTTGTCGAAACCCTGGCCGATGGCCTTGAAGATCGCGTCGGCGGCCAGTTCGAAGGTTTCACCGGTAGGGTGCAGGCGGCCGTTTTCCATGCGCGTGCGCAGGAAGCGCATGCCGCGTACATGACCCAGGTCATCCAGCAGCACGGCTTCGGGCTGGGCCCAGGTCAGCAGGCGTACCTGATTGGCCTTGGCGATGTCCTGTTCGTGGTGGGTGGCGCCCATGTCCGCCAGGCCGCGGCGGTATACGAGGTTCACATCGCGGGCGCCTAGGCGGGCCATTTGCACGGCCATGTCGATGGCGGTATTGCCGGCGCCGAGCACGATGCAGCGGTCGGCCAGGGGCAGTTGGGTGAGGTCATCGGCCTGGCGCAGTTCGCGGATATAGTCGGTGGCGGCGAGTAGGCCAGGCGCGTCTTCATTGGCCAAACCGAGTTGTTTGCTGGCGGCAAGGCCGAGGCCGAGGAACACCGCATCGAATTGCTGATGCAGTTCGCTCAACGTCAGGTTGTCCCCCAGGCGCTGGCCGTGGCGGATCTCGATGCCGCCGATCTGCAAGAGGAAATCCAGCTCCTTCTGCGCAAAGTCATCCACCAGTTTGTATTTGGCGATTCCGTACTCATTCAAGCCACCGGCTTTTTCCCTGGCTTCAAAGACCACCACGTCATGGCCGTGTAACGCACTGCGATGGGCGCAAGACAGACCGGCAGGCCCGGCACCGACCACGGCGATGCGCTTGCCGGTGGACGCGGCGCGCTGGAAGGGGTGTTCGCTGAAGTGGGCGTTGTCGATGGCGTAGCGTTGCAACAGGCCGATCAGCACCGGGGCGCATTCTTCGGCGTTGTTGCGCACACAGGCTTGCTGGCACAGGATTTCAGTGGGGCACACCCGCGCGCAACTGCCGCCCAGGATGTTGGCCGAGAGAATCTTCTGCGCCGCGCCTTGCACGTTTTCGGTGTGGATATTGCGGATGAACGACGGGATATCGATTTCGCTGGGGCACGCATTCACGCAAGGCGCGTCGTAGCAATACAGGCAGCGCGAGGCTTCCAGTTGGGCCTGGCGGGCGTTGAAGGGCGGTGCCAGGTCGGTGAAGTGGCTGGCGAGGGTCGGTCCATCTTCAACGGGATGGGGGAGGTGGGTCAGGGTCTGGATCACGGTGTTGGCCTCACGGTTATTGAGGTGCTGCCTCTGATGGGCAGTGGTTTTTTTGTTGCTTGCACTGGCCTCATCGGGAGCAAGCCCCCTCCCACACTTGACCGCGTTGATCCTGTTGGAATGGGGTCAATGTGGGAGGGGGCTTGCCCCCGATCGCGGTCTCAGCGCTTCACAGCTACTGGCCTGGAATGCTCAGCCCGCTTGCTCAACTGCTCGAACACCGGCGGATACGCCGGCCGCTCCACATAACGCCCGGCCCCGCGCTCGGCGCGCAGGTCGCCATCGGCCCAGACCAGCTTGCCCTGGCTGATGGTATGGCTGGGCACGCCGCGTACGGTCTTGCCTTCGAAGATGTTGAAGTCGACCTGCTGGTGATGGGTCTTGGCCGAAATGGTCCGCGTGCCCTGTGGGTCCCACAGCACCAGGTCGGCATCCGCACCCACGCGGATCGAGCCTTTGCGTGGGTAGAGGTTGAAGATCTTCGCGGTGTTGGTGGAGGTCAGCGCCACGAACTCCTGCATCGACAGACGCCCGGTGTTGACGCCTTCGTCCCACAACAGCGCCATGCGGTCTTCGATACCGGCGGTGCCGTTGGGGATCTTGCTGAAGTCGTCACGCCCGGCGGCTTTTTGCTCGGCGCAGAAGCAGCAGTGGTCGGTGGCGGTGGTGTGCAGGTTGCCCGATTGCAGGCCGTGCCACAGTGCATCCTGGTGCCCGCGTGGGCGGAACGGCGGGCTCATCACGTAGCCGGCGGCGGTCTGCCAGTCGGGGTGTTGGTAGACGCTGTCGTCCAGCAACAGGTGCCCGGCGAGGACTTCACCGTAGACCGGTTGGCCTTTGGCACGGGCGTAGGTGATCTCGTCCAACGCTTCTTTGGTGGAGACGTGCACCAGGTACAACGGCGTGCCGAGGGTCTCGGCGATGCGGATCGCGCGGCTGGCCGCTTCGCCTTCCACTTGCGACGGACGCGACAGCGGGTGCGCTTCCGGCCCGGTGATGCCCTGGGCCATCAGCTTGCGTTGCAGGTGATACACCAGCTCGCCGTTTTCTGCGTGCACGGTGGGCACCGCGCCCAGTTCCAGGCAGCGCTCGAAGCTGGCGACCAGGGTGTCATCTGCCGCCATGATCGCGTTCTTGTAGGCCATGAAATGCTTGAAGCTGTTGATGCCGTGGTGGCTGACCAGCTCGGTCATTTCCTCGTGCACCTGCTCGCTCCACCAGGTGATCGCCACATGGAAGCCATAGTCAGAGGAGGACTTTTCCGCCCAGCCGCGCCACTGGTGAAACGCCTCCAGCAAGGATTGCTGCGGGTTGGGAATCACGAAATCGATGATCGACGTGGTGCCCCCCGCCAGGCCTGCCGCCGTGCCGCTGAAAAAGTCTTCACTGGCCACGGTACCCATGAAGGGCAGTTGCATATGGGTGTGGGGATCGATGCCGCCGGGCATCAGGTATTGGCCGCTGCCATCGAGTAGTTCAGTGCCGGCGGGTATATCCAGATTCGTACCAATAGCCCGGATTAGACCGCCTGCGCACAACACATCGGCGCGGTAACTTTCATCATGGGTAATAACGGTGGCGCCACGGATCAACAGCGACATGTCGAGTTCCTCACAGGCTTGACCGGCTTGTGCCAGTTCTAAGTGTTGTAGTGCTGCTTGCCGATGGTCGGTTAATTCCTGTCATCGGTGACAGGAATAGAAACTAGCCCGAGTTTTTCGATTGGGCAAGAAGATTTTTTATAAGCTTATATTGTTTTCAATCTATTGATTTATAAGGATAAAAATCAATAATCACCAAAATGTAGCGACCTCTCACCATTTTGACGCACTTGACAGGTTCTTAAATTGAGCAACATTTCTTATTGCAAATCAGACGCTTGAGACATGCCTCTTGACGGGCAGGGGAAATAAAAATAATTGTGTTGCACCAGATTGAGTCCTGATGGTTCGGGCAACTTCCGCATTATTTAGCCTGAGTAACGCGGCAAGTACCGAAGGCGCAATCGGAAAGCTGATAAACATCAGCACGTTATATAAGCGGTGAGGGTGCGGTAACGCTTGTCGGCACGGTTATTGAGTGCAGAGGCGGCTGGCCGGGCCCGTGATGTCATGTTGTTTACGAGGTACTCCGGCCGCCTGCACTCAACTGCAGGCGCGCAACAATAATTCGAAAAAACCGTGGAGCGGCCATGCAACAGAACAGATCGCAAGTCATTGAACGCAACGGCCTGTACGAACTCGACGCCGGCCCCGACGTCCTCGACAGCCCTCGCTACAACCACGACATGGCACCGACCAAGGTGCACGAACGCACCTGGAACAAGTGGCACATCACCGCGCTGTGGGTCGGTATGTCGATCTGCGTGCCCACGTATACGCTGGGCGGGGTGCTCACTGCGTATTTCGGGTTGTCGGTGGGCGAGGCGCTGATGGCGATCTTGCTCGCGAACATCGTGGTGCTGATTCCGCTGACGCTGAACGCCTTTCCGGGCACCAAGTACGGCATACCATTTCCGGTGTTGTTGCGGTCTTCATTCGGCATCCTCGGTTCCAATGTGCCGTGCCTGATCAGGGCGTTGGTGGCCTGTGGCTGGTTTGGTATCCAGACCATGTTTGGCGGGCTGGCGATCCACCTGTTCCTGGGCTCGATCTTCGAGGGGTGGAAGTCCCTTGGCGGCACCGGCGAGGTGATCGGTTTCATGATTTTCTGGTGCCTGAATTTGTGGGTGGTGCTGCGGGGCGCCGAATCGATCAAGCGCCTTGAGACCCTGTCGGCACCGTTGCTGGTGGCGGTGGGGATCGGCCTGCTGGTGTGGGCGATGCCCAACGTGTCGATCAGCGAATTGATGGCGATCCCGCCCAAGCGTCCCGAGGGTGCGAGCCTGACCGGTTACTTCATGGCCGGGCTCACCGCGATGGTGGGGTTCTGGGCTACCTTGTCACTGAACATTCCTGACTTCAGCCGCTACGCCAAAAGCCAGAAGGACCAGATCCTCGGGCAGATTTTCGGCCTGCCGCTGACCATGTTCCTGTTCGCCGCCCTCGGCGTGATCATGACCGCCGCTTCGGTAAAACTGGTGGGCGTGAGCGTGTCCGACCCGGTGACCCTGATCGGGCATATCCAGAGCCCGGTGTGGGTGGCCGTAGCCATGGCGCTGATCATCGTCGCTACCTTGTCCACCAACACGGCGGCGAACATCGTCTCACCGACCAATGACTTCCAGAACATTGCGCCCAAGCTGATCAACCGCACCACGGCGGTGATCCTCACTGGCCTGGTGGGGTTGGCGTTGATGGCCCATGAGCTGCTGAAAAAACTCGGCCTGATCGTTTCCGATGTGAGCCTGGAGACCGTCTACTCCAACTGGTTGCTCGGCTATTCCAGCCTGTTGGGGCCGATCGCCGGGATCATGGTGGTGGACTATTTCATCACGCGCAAACAGCAACTCGACCTGGCCGGCTTGTATCGCGATGACGTGTACCCGGCATGGAACTGGAGCGGTTTCATCGCGTTCGGCGTGCCGGTGGTGCTGACCTTGCTGTCGTTGGGCAGCGATGCGTTCAGCTGGTTCTACAGCTATGGCTGGTTTACCGGTTCGGCGCTGGGTGGGTTGTTGTATTACGGCCTGAATGCCAAGCGCGGGGCCACGCCGGTCACCGTCCATCCATAAGAAGAAATGTAGCCTGAGGAGATCCCCATGAACGCTGCCCTGGACGTTCTGCAATCCACCCATCAGCACATCAACCGCGACCGCCTGTGGCAATCGCTGATGGACCTGGCCAGGCTCGGCGCCACGCCCAAGGGGGGGGTGTGTCGCCTGGCCCTCACCGACCTCGACCGCAAGGCCCGCGATCTGTTCGTGCAGTGGTGCGAAGACGCCGGCTGCACCGTGACCGTCGACGGCATCGGCAATATCTTCGCCCGCCGCCCCGGACGCAACCCTGACCTGCCGCCGGTGATGACCGGCAGCCATATCGACACCCAGCCCACCGGCGGCAAGTTTGACGGTTGCTTTGGCGTGCTGGCAGGGGTGGAAGTGCTGCGGACGCTCAATGACCTCAAGTTGGAGACCGAGGCTCCGTTGGAAGTGGTGGTGTGGACCAACGAAGAAGGCTCGCGTTTTCCGCCCTGCATGATGGGCTCGGGGGTGTTTGCCGAGAAATTCACCCTGGCCGATACCTTGGCCAAGGTCGATGTGGATGGCGTCAGTGTGGGCGATGCGCTGAACGCGATTGGCTATGCGGGCTCGCGGCCGGTCAGTGGGCACAAGGTGGGAGCGTATTTCGAGGCGCATATCGAACAAGGGCCGATCCTTGAGGATGAGAAGAAGACGATTGGTGTGGTGCTCGGCGCCTTGGGGCAGAAGTGGTTCGACCTGAAACTGCGCGGCGTCGAGGCGCATGCGGGGCCGACGCCGATGCACCTGCGCAAGGATGCTCTGGTGGGCGCGGCAGCGGTGGTGGCGGCGGTGAACGCAGCCGCATTGGGGCACCAACCTCATGCATGTGGGACGGTAGGTTGCCTGCAGGCTTATCCGGGATCGCGCAACGTCATTCCCGGTGAAGTGCGCATGACCCTGGATTTTCGTCACCTGGAGCCGGCCCGCCTGGACTCGATGATCAGTGAGGTGCGCAAGGTCATTGAGGACACCTGCACCAAGCATGGGCTCAGTTTCGAGATGGAGCCCACCGCTGACTTCCCGCCGCTGTATTTCGACCAGGGCTGCGTAGACGCGGTGCGCAATGCGGCGAATGGCCTGGGCTTGTCGAATATGGACATCGTCAGTGGGGCAGGGCACGACGCAATTTTCGTCGCCGAACTGGGCCCGGCGGGGATGATTTTCGTGCCGTGCGAGGGCGGCATCAGCCACAACGAAATCGAGAATGCCGCACCGGATGACTTGGCTGCTGGGTGTGCGGTTCTATTACGCGCAATGGTGGCAGCTTCCGCCGCAATCGCCAGCGGCAGGTTAGCCGCCTGAAATACGGTAGAAAAAAATGTGGGAGGGGGCTTGCCCCCGATAGCGGTGGGTCAGTCACCCTGTTATCGGGGGCAAGCCCCCTCCCACATTTGAACAGTGTGTGATGTTAGATCCAGATGGCATCCCACAATGGGTAGTCGCCGATCTTTTTCACCAGGCCTGCTCTCAATGGATTGGCCACCACATACCTCGCCATCTTCACTAGATCATCCTCCTTGCGCAGTGCGCGGTCATGAAAGCTTTCCTGCCAGAGTCTTCCCTTGCGACCACTCACGCCATTAACGGACCGCGTGCTCTTGGATTTTACCTGTCGCATCAGATCTGCAAGAGAGCCTTTTTTCAGCTCAATAATCCAATGGAAATGGTCCGGCATGATCACTCACGCAATTGAGTTCGCGAGCCCTTGGTGTTGTGCCAGCCGAAATTGCCAGACCAGCAGCCGACCCAAGTGGAAGTTGCTGAAAATGGGAATGCGTTCGTGGGTGTTGGTGGTGATCAGGTAAATGCGGTTGGGTTCGCTGAAGCGTCCGATGCGCAGCCGATGTGAAGCGGGTAAATCTGCCATTCCCTGGCCCTCTCAAGGTGTGTTCAGAGAGGCTAGATCGGGGTGAAAGAGGCTGACGGGCTGGCTTTTGGCAGGATGTGTCTGGAAGAGCGCAATCGGGGGCAAGCCCCCTCCCACATTGGTTCCGCGATGTTCATACTTTGTGTGTCCGACACGGGACAAGTGTGGGAGGGGGCTTGCCCCCGATTGCGGTAGTTCAATTGATAGTTATGTGACTGACCCACCGTATCAGGCACCCGGCTGCCAGCCACCACCCAGCGCAGTCACCAACCCCACACTCGCCTGCAACTGCCGCGTCTGCACCGCCTGCAACGTCCGCTGCGCCTGCAACGCGGCCGTCTGCGCCGTTACCACATCCAGATAACTCACGGCCCCCGCCTGGTAGCTGTTCATCGCCAGCGCTTGGGTATGCTGCGCCGCATCCGCTGCTGCCTGCTCATCCAGGGCTTCCTGCTGCAGATCGCGCAATTGCCCCAGGTTATCTTCCACCTCGCGCACGGCCTTCAGCACCTGGCTGCGGTAGTGCGCCGATGCCTCTTCGAATTCGGCTTTGGCCTGGCGCTCGTTGGCGCTCAGGCGGCCGCCGTCAAAGATCGGCAGATTCACCAGCGGCCCCAGCGCCCAATAGCGATTGCTGGCGGACAGCAGGTTGCCGACGCCTTGCGTCTGCCCGCCAATCAACCCGGTCAGGCTGAAATCCGGGTACCACGCGGCCTTCGCTACACCTATGTTCGCATTGGCCGCAAACACTCGCCGTTCCGCCGCCGCAATGTCTGGCCGACGTTGCAGGAGGTGGCTTGGCAGCTGCGATGGGATGCCCGGCAGTGCAATCAATTGCGGGCTCGGCGGCAGGGAGAAATCGCTGGCCGCCACGCCCACCAGTTCACCGATGGCATGCTCGGTCAGGTTGCGTTGCCCGCGGACTTCATCCAGCTGCGCCTTGGCTTCGGCCAGTTGGTTCTGTGCACGCGTCAGGTCCAGCTCCGAAGCAATCTGGCCCTCGTACCGGCTGCGGGTCAGTTGCAGCGCCTGGCTGAAATCATCCAGCGAACTGTTGAGGATCCGCGCCTGTGCATCCAGCCCATTGAGTTGCACGTACAGGCTCGCCAGTTGATGCTGCAAGCTCAGGCGCGCCACCGCCAGGTCGTCACCCGACGCTTGCGCCTGGGCATCGCCGGCCGCCACCTGGTTGCGGATTTTGCCCCACAGGTCCAAGTCGTAACTCAGCGAGAAACCCGCTGTATTGCTGTTGTACACCGACGGCTGCGTGGTCCCCCGCAGCGGCCGTGAATCCGATTGGCGCTGGCGCAACGGCTGTGCGCTGGCGGTGATCTGCGGGAACAGCCCGGCATGCAGTTGGCTGGCGTACGCCTGGGACGCATCGAAGTGCGCCAGTGCCGCCGCCAGGTCCGGGTTGGCCTTGAGCAGTTGCTGTTGCAGGTCGTTCAGGCGCGGATCGTGGTAGAGCTTCCACCATTTGGGTGCCAATTGGTCGGACGGTTGCGCGCTGTGCCAGGGACCGTCGCTGGTCTGTTCGCGGTAGTGCGCAGGCAGGTCAATCGGCGGCACCTTGTAGGTGGGCGCCATCGAGCAACCCTGTAACGCCAGCAACATCAGTGCAACGAGGGGCTTAAGCCTTGGGCGCATGCGTACCTCCAGCGGCGTCGGCCAGTTGCACCGGGTCGCCTTCGCGCAGGGCGTCGGGCGGGTTGTCGACCACGCGGTCGGCGGGTTTCAGGCCCTGGTCGATGACCAGCCGTTCACCGAGGTCGAGGCCGATATGGATGTCCTGCAAGTGCACCTTATTCTGCGCATCCAGCACCGCCACTTGGGTGCCCTGGGCGCGGAAGATCAACGCGCTGGCCGGGATGCTCACGCCATGGGTGTCCGCCGGGATCGGCAGGGTGGCTTCGGCGTAATCGCCGGGCAGCAGCTCGCCGTTGGGGTTGTCGGCCACGAACTGCGCGAGCAGGGTGCCGGAACGCCGGTCGATGGCGGTGGAGTCGCCGATCAGGCGCGCCTTGAAGTGCTCGCCAGGATGCTCGGGTACCGTCAGCTCGGCTTCCAGGCCGGGGCGGATGACCGCTGCGTAGTTCTGCGGCACCGGCACATACAGGCGCAATTGGTGGGTGTCGGCGATGTTGAACAGCTCCGGGTCGCTGTCGGTGTCGGCCTTGATCAACTGGCCGATATCGGTGTTACGTGCGGTGATGGTGCCGGCGAACGGCGCGCGGATAGTCTTGTAGCTTTCCAGTGCGGTCAGCCTGGCGTAGTCGGCAGCGGCGGCCTCGGCGTTGGCTTTGGCGGCGGCGGCATTGGAAGTTTTCTCATCGGCTTCCTGGCGCGACACCGAGTGGCTCGCCAGCAAGTTCTGCCAGCGCGTGGCGGTGGTGGCGGCCAGGCGTGCGTTGGCCTGTTCCTGCACCAGGCGTGCGTGGGTCTGCGCCAGTTGTTGGTCGAGGTCGGGGCTGTCGATCTCGGCAAGGATTTGCCCGGCTTCGACCCGCGTCCCGATGTCGGCTTTCCAGTCCTTGAGGTAGCCGCTGACCCGCGCATGGATCGGTGCCTTGCTCCAGGCTTCCAGGTGCGCGGGCAGGCGCAGGGTATCGCCGGCCGCATTCTGCTGCGGTTGGAACACCATCACCTGCGGGATGGCGGCGGTCTCGGTCCAGGCCGTGACCGACTGTTCGTGCAAGGTACGGGCGTGCAGGCCGTTGGCGACCAACAGGGCGGCCAGGGTCAGGCCGCCGACACCCATGAGCATCAGACGCTTGCGCGAGGGTTTGTGATCAGACGACATGAGACGTTTCTCCAGCTGTAGCACGATTAGGGTGACGACCGTGGACCAGGCTGAAGACCACGGGTACAAACAACAGGGTGGCGGTGGTGGCGAGGATCAGGCCACCGATCACCGCGCGGCCGAGCGGGGCGTTCTGTTCTTCGGACATCGCCAGGGGCAACATGCCGATGATCATCGCCAGGGCGGTCATGCACACCGGACGAAAACGCGTGTAGCCGGCTTCCAGCGCCGCCTTCAATGCATCGCCATGTTCGGCCAGGCGTTCGCGGCAGAAACTCACCACCAGGATCGAGTTGGCGGTGGCGACGCCCATGCACAGGATCGCGCCGGTCAGTGCCGGCACCGACAAGGACGTGCCGCTGAGGAACAGCATCCACACGATCCCCGCCAGCGCCGCCGGCAAGGCGGTGATGATCACGAACGGGTCGACCCATGATTGGAAGTTGACCACGATCAGCAGGTAGATCAGCACCACCGCACCGAGCAGGCCAAAACTCAAGCCGCTGAACGCTTCATGCAGTGCATCGATCTGCCCATGCAGGCTGATCACCGCGCCTTTGGGGCGCATGGCGGCGGTGTCATCCAGCACTTTCTGCACGTCACGGGCCACGCCGCCGAGGTCGCGGCCTTGCACGTTGGCATACAGGTCCAGGGTCGGCTCGATGTTGTAGTGGGTCACCACCGCCGGGCTCTGCACGCGGGAGATGGTGGCTACACCGCCGAGGATCTGCGACTGGCCGTTAGCACCGGTCACCGGCAGGGCTTCCAGCGAGGGCAGGCTGTCGAGGCGGTATTGCGGGGTGGCCGCGACGATGGAATAGGACACACCGTTGGCCGGGTTGAGCCAGAAGGTCGGCGCCACCTGGGAACTGCCGGCGAGGGACGCCACCATGCTGTTGGTCACGTCGCGCTCGGTGATACCCAGGCCATTGGCGCGCAGGCGGTCGACGTTCACTTGCAGCGACGGGTAGCCGGTGGATTGCTGGATACGCAGGTCGGCGATGCCCGGTACGTTTCGCAGGCGTCGCTCAAGCTCCACTGCATAGGCGCGGTTTTCTTCATCACTGCGCCCGGAGATCTTCACGTCCAGCGGAGCCGGGGCGCCAAAGTTGAGAATCTGGCTGCTGATGTCCGCCGGCAGGAAGGCAAAGTGGCTGCCGGGAAAACTTTGCGGCAGGGCTTCACGCAGTTTTTTCACGTAATCGGCGGTGGGCGCATGGTCCTTTTTCAGGGTGACCTGTATATCGCCATCCTGCGGACCGATGGTGCCGCTGCTGCTGTAGGCCATGTCGATGCCGCTGAGCGGAATGCCGATGTTGTCGACGATGGTGTCCAACTCTTCGGCGGGGATGACTTCGCGGATCCGCGCTTCGATGCGGTCGAAGGCTGCGGCGCTTTCTTCGATACGCGTGCCCAGTGGCAAGCGCACGTGCAGGGCCAGGGCGCCGGCGTCGGTGGCCGGGAAAAAATCCTGGCCCAAGCTCGGCAGCAGCAGGAACGACGCCAGCACACAGGCCAGGAAGCCGACGATAAAACGCTTGCGATTGCCCAGCGCCAAGGTCAGCAAGCCGTGGTAGGTGTCGCGGATATTCGAGAAGTGACGCTCGAAGCCCTGCTGGAAATTCAGCACTGATTGCAGCACGCGATTGCGCGGTTTCGGGTGCTGTTCACCCTCGTGGTGGTTGATGAATTCATCTTCCGGGTGATGCCCGGCGCCTGGCTCCGGCGTGTGCGGCTTGAGCAGGAACATCGCCAGGGTCGGCACCAGCGTCCGCGAGAGGATGAACGAACTGGCCATGGCAAAGATCACCGCCAGGGCCATCGGCCGGAACAGGTAACCGGCGATGCCTTGCAGCAGGAACATCGGCACGAACACGATGCAGATGCACAGCAGCGAGACGAACGCCGGGCCGACAATTTGCGCGGCACCGTCGAGGATCGCGGTCTTCACCGCCTTGCCTTGCTCCAGATGCCAGTTGATGTTTTCGATGGTCACCGTGGCGTCGTCCACCAGGATGCCCACGGCCAGCGCCAGCCCGCCCAACGTCATCACGTTGAGGGTTTGCCCGCTGGCCGCCAGCAACGCGATGGCCGAGAGCACGGCGAGGGGAATCGACGCGGCGATGATCAGCGTCGAACGCCAGCTGCCGAGGAACAGCAGGATCATCGCACTGGTCAGCAGCGCGGCAATGATGCCTTCCTGGGCCACGCTGCCCACCGATTGCTTGACGAACACCGATGCGTCGCCGAGCAGCGAGGTCTTCAGCGACGGCGGCAGGGTTTCGTTGATGCGCGGCAACATCTGGCGGATGCCGTCGATGATCGACAGGGTGGAAATGCTGCCGTTTTTCAGCGCCGGCATCAGCACGGCGCGGTGGCCGTCGACGCGCACAATATTGGTCTGCGGTGGCGAGCCGTCACGCACGTGCGCCACCTGGCCAATCGTGATCAGCGCACCGTCGACGGTCTTGATCGGCAGGTCGTTGAGTTCATCGATGGCCTTGGGGCTGTTGTTGAGCAGGATCGTGTATTCGTCGGGGCCGAGTTTGGCGGTGCCCACCGGGATGATCTGGTTCTGCAGTGCCAGGGCGTTACCCACGTCCTGCGCCGACAGGCCTTTGGCAGCCAGCGCCTGCGGGTCGAGGTCGAGGGTGATCTGGCGTTGCTTGCCACCCATCGGTGTCGGCATGGCCAGGCCGGGCAGGGAACTGAGCGGCAAGCGAATGTTGTTCTGCACCAGGTCGCGGATCTTGGCTTCCGAGAGGCTGGGGCTGGAGAACGCCATTTGCAGGATCGGCACCGTGGAGGCGCTGTAGTTGAGGATCAGCGGCGGCGTGATGCCGGGTGGCATTTGCTTGAGCACGGTTTGTGAAACCGCCGTCACTTGGGCATTGGCGGTGCGGATATCCACGCCGGGCTGGAAGAAAATCTTGACGATGCCCATGCCGGGCAGCGATTGCGATTCGATATGTTCGATGTCGTTGACGGTGGTGCTCAGGGAGCGTTCGTAGGTGTAGATCACCCGGCCGGCCATGGCGTCCGGCGACAGGCCGTTGTACTGCCAGACCACGGCGACCACGGGGATGCCGATATCCGGGAAAACATCAGTAGGGGTACGCAGGGCCGCCATTGGCCCGATGATGCAGATGAAGATGGCCAACACGATAAAGGTGTATGGCTTTTGCAGTGCGGTCTTTACCAGCCCGAGCATGCGTGAAACCTCCGGAAGGAGCAGGATTGCAAACCCCGGCAGTCTCACGCGACCCACCTAACACGCACCTTTCAGCCAGGTGAAGGAACATTTAGGTTAGGGCTGAAGATCGTTTCATATGTATTCATTTGTTCTACAAAGGGCAGCTCCTCAAGCTTGCAACCCATCGGACACATAGTCTTTCTTTGGAGCCCTGCCATGTCACTCAAACCTTTATTGTTGATTCCTGCCCTTGGTGCTGTGCTGTTGTTGTCGGCATGTGCCGGCCCGATCCCCAAGGCTGACCCGAGCGAAGCGTGGATCGGTCTGAAAGAAGAAGCGCCGAATGACCTGATGGCCGAGCGGGTAGATGGCAAGCGCGTGGATGACGGACGCTTTTTTGAAGTGCCACCAGGCGATCATCGCCTGGACGTGACGCTGTTCGAGGAAGAACCCGGCGACGACAATCAGCAGGACTGCCAGGGGCGTGTCGAGTACAAGCACTTCAAGGCGGGTGAGCACTACACCCTGGTCGAATCCAGCCTGGGTACTACCGTGCGTGCGTCCTTGATGGACGGGCACGGCAAGGAAGTTGCGGCCACTCAGGACTTCAATTGCATGCCGGGCTAGGCGTGATGCACCGCGGCCTTGTGAGGCTTGGCGGGTGCCGTGGGTTTGACGTGGGGGTGATGGTGCCGGCGGGTAATGCGCAACACCCCCCACAGCATGGCGCCGGCTACCGCCAGCCAACCGCAGATCAACAGGAAAATCGTCGTTGCAAGGCTCATTCGGGCCTCCTTTCGCCCCGCAGGGGGCACACACAGTCTTCTCAATGGACAGTCTAGCTACCTGGCGGTTGCCTGCTATTGACCAATGGTCGAGTGCGACCAACTTCTTTGCTATATCCACGCCCCCTGCACAATCGCGATTGGGCTATGATCAGGGCCCTTACCGGCAGTCGATCAAGAGAGTAGAAAATTGCGGTTACGGTCGAACCTGAAAACATCCTTGTTAATTGCTTGTGCCCTGGGCCTCGCGGCCTGTTCCTCCGCACCGTCGAGGCTGGCGGGCCTGCCGGAGCGAGTCGAACTCAATGGCGTGCCGACCTTTCGCAGCGAGGCTTATCAGAGCGGTCCTACATCGTTAGCCAGCATGCTGTCGCAACAAGGCATTGTCATGACACCGGGGTTGCTGGATAAGCCATTGCATCTGCCGGGCGGTGAAGCGGACCTTGAGCGCAACATGCAGGTACTGGCGCGTGAGTACGGGCTGATGGTGTACCCGCTGGATGCGAAGCTGACGGCGGTGCTGGCACAGGTGGCGGCGGGTTATCCGGTGATGGCGCGGATTGGTGGCGGGTTGTGGTCCGACGCGCACTACGTGGTAGTGGTGGGGTTCAATCAGCAGAAAAGCACGGTGCTGCTGCGCTCAGGCATGGATCGGCGCCTGTTGATGAGCTTCGGCGACTTCGAGTCAAAATGGAAAAGTGCCGGGAACTGGGCAATCCTCACCCAGCGCCCGAGCCAGTTGCCAGCCAATGTCGACGCGCAGCGCTGGCGGGATGCGGCTAACGCAACGGCCCAGGCCGGGCAGGAGCGGGCGGCGGCGCAGGCGCTGAAGGTGTTGGCGGAACGCAAATAAAAAACGGCGCTATCAAGCGCCGTTTTTTATGGTCGGTTATCGACGCGCTTCTGCAGCATTCGGCCGATTTTTCAGGTTCTTGTCGGCCTTGTAGCGCAACGCCACATCCGGCACCGACCCGCTCTTGCCGGTTTCAACCCAATTGCGGATACGGCTGGCATCGGCAAAGTGGGTGAATTTGCCGAAAGCGTCCAGGATCACCAATGACACCGGGCGGTTGCCCATGCTGGTCACCAGCACCAGGCAGTGGCCGGCCTGGTTGGTGAAGCCGGTCTTGGTCAGCTTGATGTCCCAATTGGCGCGGTTGATCAGGTGGTCGGTGTTGGAGAAGCCCAGGGTGTAGTTGGGCTTGCGGAACGACACGGTCTTTTCCTTGGTGGTGCTCAATTGGCTCAGCAAGGGGTAGTGACGCGCGGCGGCGAGCAGTTTGCTCAGGTCACGGGCGGTGGACACGTTGTGGATCGACAGGCCGGTGGGTTCCACATAGTGAGTGCTGGTCATGCCCAGCGCCTTGGCCTTGGCGTTCATCGCGGCAATAAACGCCGGGTAACCGCCTGGATAGTGATGCGCCAGGCTGGCGGCGGCGCGGTTCTCCGAGGACATCAGGGCGATCAGCAGCATTTCTTTACGTGGCATCTCGCTGCCGATTTTCACCCGGGAAAACACGCCTTTCATTTCCGGCGTGTCCTTGATGTTGATATCGATGTATTCATCCATGTTCTGCTTGGCTTCCAGCACCACCAGGCCGGTCATCAACTTGCTCACCGAGGCGATCGGCACCACCACGTCGGGGTTGCTGGAATAAATGACCTTGTTGGTCTGCAGGTCCACCAGCATGGCGCTGCCGGAGGCGATTTGCAGTTTGGAGGTATCACGCGGGGCCTGGGTGGTTTCGGCGGCGTGAGCGAAAGTGCCTGTAAACGCAAAAAATAGGCTGACGATAGAGAGACGAATTTTCACGCGGATGAACTCGCTAAAAAAGTAAGGAAATACCGGTCGGGAACGGTTTTTGGATAAATGCCGTTACATTTTAGGAGTATGGATCAGAAACTGTCGAATGTTCTTCTGGAACCAGACGAAAGTGCTTAAAAACTAAGAAAAAACAGGATTTATTACGGGCAATAAAAAGCCCTGCGATAAAGCAGGGCTTTTTCAGTACACCCGGTTATTAAGCGTGCAGGGTCTCTGCGGCGTACAGGGTGTTTTCCAGCAAGCAGGCGCGCGTCATCGGGCCGACACCGCCGGGTACCGGGGTGATCCAGCCGGCGCGGGGCAGGGCGGTCTCGTACACCACGTCGCCGACCAGCTTGCCATCTTCCTGGCGGTTGATGCCCACGTCGATGACGATGGCGCCTTCCTTGATCCACTCACCCTTGACCAGGCCCGGCTTGCCGGCGGCAACCACCACCAGGTCGGCGCGGCCGACGTGGCCGGCGAGGTCCTTGGTGAAGCGGTGGGTAACGGTCACGGTGCAGCCGGCCAGCAGCAGTTCCATGGCCATCGGACGACCGACGATGTTGGACGCGCCAACAACCACGGCGTCGAGGCCGTACAGGTCGACACCGGTGCTTTCCAGCAGGGTCATGATGCCCTTCGGCGTGCACGGGCGCAGCAGCGGGATACGCTGGGCCAGGCGGCCGACGTTATAAGGGTGGAAACCGTCGACGTCTTTGTCCGGACGAATGCGCTCCAGCAATTTGGAGGCGTCCAGGTGCTCGGGCAATGGCAGTTGAAGCAGGATGCCATCGATCTTCGGGTCGTCGTTGAGGCCGTCGATCAGGTCGGTAAGGGCCTGCTGGGTGGTCTCGGAAGGCAAGTCGTAGGCCTTGGAAATAAAGCCGACCTCTTCACAGTCTTTACGCTTGTGCGAGACATAAACCTGAGAGGCAGGATCGCTGCCGACCAGGATCACCGCGAGGCCAGGCGTGCGCAGGCCTTGCTGGCTGCGCTCGGTGACTCGTTTGGCGATCTGCTGGCGCAGGCTGGCGGCGATTGATTTGCCGTCGATAAGTTGTGCAGTCATTACGCGTGATTAACCATCGAGAGGGGGAAGAAAAGTGCGCGCATTCTCGCATGCCAAGGCGTGAGGGCAAAGGCGCTTGGTCTGCAAATTGCCCTAACCCCTTAAATAAAATGAATTTTTTTCAAAAAAGATTTGACGGGTTTCGAGGGCGTCTATACTATTCGTCGCACTTGTCGGGCACAGCCTAGCACTGGTTAAGAAGGCCGAGCAGAATAGCGTGTTGTTCTGCAAGGCTGGAAGCACTTAGTTTGTAATCCTCCAAGAGTACAGATTAATAAGGCGCCCGTAGCTCAGCTGGATAGAGCATCCGCCTTCTAAGCGGATGGTCGCAGGTTCGAGTCCTGCCGGGTGCGCCATTAGGCAGCTTTGGCACAAGTAGCGTCAGATGGTGGGCGTAGCTCAGTTGGTAGAGCACGGGATTGTGACTCCCGTTGTCGAGGGTTCGATCCCCTTCGTCCACCCCATATTTTGAAAGGCGCCAGATTAATCGTCTGGCGCCTTTGCTTTAAGAGCTTCAAGCGCGGATGTGGTGGAATTGGTAGACACACTGGATTTAGGTTCCAGCGCCGCGAGGCGTAAGAGTTCGAGTCTCTTCATCCGCACCAAATAAAGCCTGGCCTTGTTGAGAAACGGGGTAGGGCTAGACAAAGAAGTGGTTTGGTTTCTTTGTTAACGCAATATGGTGGGCGTAGCTCAGTTGGTAGAGCACGGGATTGTGACTCCCGTTGTCGAGGGTTCGATCCCCTTCGTCCACCCCATATTCGAAAGGCGCCAGATTTAACAGTCTGGCGCCTTTTTTGGTTTCAGCGGTTCGACTATTCGGCGGCAGCACGTAGTGGGCCGCAACGGTAGGGCGTTTCGTCGTATTTATGTATCTCGATGATGCCGCGCTGCCTGTCAGCCCTGTTTGAAGGGTTGGCCGTCAGGGAGATGGATGACGACTTCTTCTATATATAGAAGGGGCGGCGCAGAGCCCTGGCGTGATGGGTTGTATTTGTCACCGGGGCGAGGTGCATCAGTGCCTTCGTACCGATAAATTGCCGGCTGTTTTCGGGCGTATTTGCAGTAGGGTGACTTCTTGAGTTTGACCCACTAGAATGCATGCCCTTGATTGGGGTCGGAAATGGCCGGCTAACGTCTGTGCAACGAGGAATATCCATGCAAGTTTCTGTTGAAAATACTACTGCTATCGAGCGTCGCCTGAGCATCACCGTGCCGGCTGAGCGTCTCGAGACTGCGGTCAACAAGCGTCTGCAGCAGACTGCCCAGAAGGCCAAGATCGCTGGTTTCCGTCCAGGCAAAGTGCCAATGAGCGAAATCAAGCGCCGTTTTGGTGCCGATGCGCGCCAGGAAGCTGTGGGCGACGTGATCCAGGCTTCTTTCTACGAAGCGGTCGTTGAACACAAGCTGAACCCGGCGGGTTCGCCGTCGATCGAGCCTAAGTCCCTGGAAGCAGGCAAGGACCTGGAATACGTTGCCGTATTCGAAGTGTTCCCTGAGTTTGAAGTGGCCGGTTTCGACGGTATCGCCATCGAGCGCCTGAGCGCCGAAGTGGCTGACTCGGACCTGGACAACATGCTGGAAATCCTGCGCAAGCAGAACACCCGTTTCGAAGTGGCCGATCGTGCTGCCCAGAACGAAGACCAGCTGAACATCGATTTCGTTGGCAAGGTTGACGGCGAAGTGTTCGCTGGCGGCTCCGCCAAGGGCACTCAGCTGGTGCTGGGTTCCAACCGCATGATCCCGGGTTTCGAAGACGGCCTGGTTGGCGCCAAAGCCGGCGAAGAACGCGTTCTGAACCTGACCTTCCCTGCTGACTACCAGAACCTGGACCTGGCTGGCAAAGCCGCCGAGTTCACCGTGACCGTCAACAGCGTTTCCGAGCCTAAGCTGCCAGAGCTGAACGAAGAATTCTTCGCGCAATTCGGTATCAAGGAAACCGGTATCGAAGGTTTCCGCGCCGAAGTTCGCAAGAACATGGAGCGCGAGCTGCGCCAGGCCATCAAGTCCAAGGTCAAGAACCAGGTCATGGACGGTCTGCTGGCTGCCAACCCCATCGAAGTGCCCAAGGCCCTGCTGACCAACGAAGTGGATCGCCTGCGCGTTCAAGCTGTCCAGCAGTTTGGTGGCAACATCAAGCCTGACCAGCTGCCGGCCGAGCTGTTCGAAGAGCAAGCCAAGCGTCGCGTCGTGCTGGGCCTGATCGTGGCTGAAGTGGTCAAGCAGTTCGACCTCAAGCCGGACGAAGACCGCGTTCGCGAAATGATCCAGGAAATGGCTTCGGCCTACCAGGAGCCTGAGCAGGTCGTGGCTTGGTACTACAAGAACGATCAGCAACTGAACGAAGTGCGTTCGGTTGTGCTGGAAGAACAAGTTGTGGATACTGTTCTGCAGAAGGCTAAGGTGACCGATAAAGCGGTCTCTTACGAAGAAGCAGTCAAACCGGCGGAAGCAGCACAAGCCGACTGATTGTCCAACTCGTTGGAAATTCAACCATAAGCCAGCCTCGCGCTGGCTTATGCGTTTTCAAGACATGACTATTTGGGAGTAACTGCAGAGCATGTTCCGTAATTCCTATATTCAGCAGAACTCTGATATCCAGGCCGCTGGCGGCCTGGTCCCGATGGTTGTCGAGCAGTCCGCTCGTGGCGAACGCGCCTACGACATCTACTCGCGCCTGCTCAAGGAGCGAGTGATCTTTCTGGTGGGCCCCGTAGAGGACTACATGGCCAACCTGATCTGTGCGCAGCTGCTGTTCCTTGAAGCGGAAAACCCGGACAAGGACATCCATCTCTACATCAACTCCCCAGGCGGTTCGGTAACGGCGGGCATGTCGATCTACGACACCATGCAGTTCATCAAGCCGAACGTGTCGACCACCTGCATCGGCCAGGCCTGCAGCATGGGCGCGTTCCTGCTGACTGCCGGTGCCGAGGGCAAGCGCTTCTGCCTGCCCAACTCGCGCGTGATGATTCACCAGCCACTGGGCGGTTTCCAGGGCCAGGCGTCGGACATCGAAATCCACGCCAAGGAAATCCTGTTTATCCGCGAGCGCCTCAACACGCTGATGGCCAAGCACAGCGGGCGCACCCTGGAAGAAATCGAGCGCGATACCAACCGCGACAACTTCATGAGTGCCGAAGCGGCGCAGGCATATGGCCTGATCGACGCAGTGATCACCCAGCGTCCCGCTTAATATACGCCGCTCAAAATAGGGCTGGTCGGCATGTCCGACCACTGGCGGGCTTGAAAAAGCCCGCATAAGCCTTCATCTTGTGTTGCAAGCCTATCGGATTTGGATCGAACGAATGACTGACACCCGCAACGGCGAGGACAACGGCAAGCTGCTCTATTGCTCCTTCTGTGGCAAAAGCCAGCATGAAGTACGCAAATTGATTGCCGGCCCCTCGGTGTTTATCTGCGACGAATGCGTCGACCTGTGCAATGACATCATCCGTGAGGAGGTGCAGGAAGCCCAGGCCGAGAGCAGCGCGCATAAATTGCCTTCGCCTAAAGAAATCAGCGGCATCCTTGACCAGTATGTGATTGGTCAAGAGCGTGCAAAGAAGGTTCTGGCCGTAGCGGTATACAACCACTACAAGCGCTTGAACCAGCGTGACAAGAAAGGCGACGAAGTTGAACTCGGCAAGAGCAATATCTTGCTGATCGGTCCTACAGGCTCGGGTAAAACCCTGCTTGCAGAAACCCTCGCTCGCCTGCTGAACGTTCCGTTCACCATCGCCGACGCCACCACCCTTACCGAGGCTGGCTACGTGGGTGAAGATGTCGAGAACATCATTCAGAAACTGCTGCAGAAGTGCGACTACGACGTAGAGAAGGCCCAGATGGGTATTGTCTACATCGACGAAATCGACAAGATCTCGCGCAAGTCGGACAACCCGTCGATCACCCGGGACGTTTCCGGTGAAGGCGTGCAGCAGGCACTGTTGAAACTGATCGAAGGCACGGTCGCTTCCGTACCGCCACAAGGCGGCCGCAAGCACCCGCAGCAGGAATTCCTTCAGGTTGATACGCGCAACATCCTGTTCATCTGTGGCGGTGCGTTCTCCGGCCTGGAAAAAGTCATCCAGCAGCGTTCCACCCGTGGTGGCATTGGTTTCAGTGCAGAAGTGCGCAGCAAGGAAGAAGGCAAGAAGGTGGGCGAGTCCCTGCGTGAAGTCGAACCTGACGATCTGGTCAAGTTCGGTCTGATCCCTGAATTCGTTGGTCGTCTGCCGGTCCTGGCCACGTTGGACGAGTTGGATGAGGCGGCTTTGATTCAGATCCTCACCGAGCCGAAGAACGCCCTGACCAAGCAATACGCCAAGTTGTTCGAGATGGAAGGTGTAGACCTCGAGTTCCGTACCGACGCACTCAAATCAGTGGCCAAGCGGGCACTGGAGCGCAAGACCGGTGCACGTGGCCTGCGTTCGATTCTCGAAGGCGTGTTGCTCGACACCATGTACGAAATCCCCTCGCAGTCCGAGGTGAGTAAAGTGGTGATCGATGAAAGCGTTATAGAAGGCAAGTCCAAGCCACTGTATATCTACGAAAACAGTGAGCCGACTGCCAAGGCTGCGCCAGACGCGTAAGCGTTTCGCAGTGTTTGTATAAGCAAGGGGCCTCCAGGGGCCCCTTTGTTTTTACGGCGCTTTTTACGCAGGAGCGTTTACTGCGTTAACTGCTGGCAATAAGCTTGTTTTTTTTGCATGCAGACCCCATCTTGGTTTCAAGCTTACTTTTCAATTGTCATAGAGGCGAAATCATGAAGACAACCATCGAATTGCCTCTCCTGCCGTTGCGTGATGTCGTCGTCTATCCGCACATGGTTATCCCGCTGTTCGTGGGGCGCGAGAAGTCTATCGAAGCCCTCGAGGCCGCGATGACGGGCGACAAGCAGATCCTGCTGTTGGCCCAGAGAAATCCTGCCGATGATGATCCAGGCGAAGATGCCCTGTATCGCGTCGGTACCATTGCCACCGTGCTGCAACTGCTCAAGCTGCCCGATGGCACCGTCAAGGTGCTGGTGGAAGGCGAGCAGCGTGGCGCGGTGGAACGCTTCATGGAGGTGGATGGCCACCTGCGCGCCGAAGTGGCGCTGATCGACGAAGTCGAGGCCCCTGAGCGCGAGTCCGAAGTGTTTGTACGCAGCCTGCTCTCGCAGTTCGAGCAGTATGTGCAGTTGGGCAAGAAGGTCCCGGCTGAAGTCCTGTCCTCCCTCAACAGCATCGATGAGCCGAGCCGCCTGGTCGACACCATGGCCGCGCACATGGCGCTGAAGATCGAGCAGAAGCAGGACATCCTCGAAATCATCGACTTGCCGGCACGTGTAGAACATGTATTGGCACTGCTGGATGCCGAAATCGACCTGTTGCAGGTTGAGAAGCGCATTCGTGGTCGCGTGAAGAAGCAAATGGAGCGCAGTCAGCGCGAGTACTACTTGAATGAGCAGATGAAGGCCATTCAGAAGGAACTCGGCGACAGCGAGGAAGGCCACAACGAAATCGAAGAGCTGAAAAAGCGCATCGATGCCGCCGGCCTGCCGAAAGACGCCCTGACCAAAGCCACCGCCGAGCTGAACAAGCTCAAGCAGATGTCGCCGATGTCGGCCGAAGCCACCGTGGTGCGGTCCTACATCGACTGGCTGGTGCAGGTGCCGTGGAAGGCTCAGACCAAGGTACGCCTGGACCTCGCTCGTGCCGAAGACATTCTCGACGCCGATCACTATGGCCTGGAAGAAGTCAAGGAACGCATCCTCGAATACCTCGCTGTGCAAAAACGCGTGAAGAAGATTCGTGGCCCGGTGTTGTGCCTGGTTGGTCCGCCGGGTGTGGGTAAAACCTCCCTGGCCGAGTCGATTGCCAACGCTACCAACCGTAAGTTCGTGCGCATGGCCCTTGGTGGTGTACGGGATGAAGCGGAAATCCGTGGTCATCGCCGCACATACATCGGTTCGATGCCAGGAAGATTGATTCAAAAGATGACAAAGGTGGGTGTGCGCAACCCGCTGTTCCTGCTCGATGAAATCGACAAAATGGGCAGTGACATGCGAGGCGATCCGGCATCGGCGTTGCTGGAAGTGCTCGACCCCGAGCAGAACCACAATTTCAACGACCATTACCTGGAAGTCGACTACGACCTCTCCGATGTGATGTTCCTGTGCACCTCCAACTCCATGAACATCCCGCCAGCGCTGCTGGACCGGATGGAGGTGATTCGTCTGCCGGGTTACACCGAAGACGAAAAGATCAACATCGCCGTCAAATACCTCGCGCCCAAGCAGACGTCGGCCAATGGCCTGAAGAAAGGCGAGATCGAATTCGAGGTCGAGGCGATCCGCGACATCGTGCGCTACTACACCCGCGAGGCCGGTGTACGGGGCCTTGAGCGCCAGATTGCGAAGATCTGCCGCAAGGCGGTCAAAGAGCACGCACTGGAAAAACGCTTCTCGGTGAAGGTCACGGCCGACTCCCTGGAGCACTTCCTGGGCGTGCGCAAATTCCGCTACGGCCTGGCCGAACAGCAGGATCAGGTCGGCCAGGTGACTGGCCTGGCGTGGACCCAGGTGGGCGGCGAGTTGCTGACCATCGAAGCCGCAGTGATTCCAGGCAAAGGCCAGTTGATCAAGACCGGATCCCTCGGTGACGTGATGGTCGAGTCCATCACTGCCGCGCAGACCGTGGTGCGCAGCCGCGCCAGGAGCCTGGGGATCCCCCTGGACTTCCACGAGAAGCACGACACGCACATCCACATGCCGGAAGGGGCGACCCCCAAGGACGGCCCTAGCGCTGGTGTAGGCATGTGCACGGCCCTGGTATCGGCGTTGACCGGCATTCCGGTACGCGCCGATGTCGCCATGACCGGTGAAATCACCCTGCGTGGCCAGGTATTGGCTATCGGTGGCCTGAAAGAGAAATTGCTGGCTGCACACCGGGGCGGTATCAAGACCGTGATCATTCCTGAAGAGAATGTTCGCGACTTGAAGGAAATTCCTGACAATATCAAGCAGGATCTTCAGATTAAACCGGTTAAATGGATTGACGAGGTCCTGCAAATTGCGCTGCAATACGCGCCGGAGCCCTTGCCGGATGTGGCTCCGGAGATAGTTGCAAAGGACGAAAAACGCGAGTCTGATTCCAAGGAAAGAATTAGCACGCATTAATGTGTTAAAGCCTGGGGGCTTCCTTGACAGCTTTTTAGAGCCCTTGTTATAAAGCGGCTCTTAAGTGTCTGTAGGCCATTCAGCACTGGTTTTTGCTTTCACCAAAAAACTTAGAATCATACTCAATAGATATATAAGGGGACTTAGAGTGAACAAGTCGGAACTGATTGATGCTATCGCTGCATCCGCTGATATCCCGAAAGCTGCTGCTGGCCGTGCGCTGGATGCAGTAATCGAATCCGTCACTGGCGCTCTGAAGGCCGGCGACTCCGTGGTACTGGTAGGCTTCGGTACTTTCTCTGTGACTCACCGCCCAGCTCGCACTGGCCGTAACCCACAGACTGGCAAAGCACTGCAAATCGCTGCCGCCAAGAAACCAGGTTTCAAAGCCGGTAAAGCCCTGAAAGAAGCCGTTAACTAAGCTTCGACCAAGCCTTTACCTACCCGGGTCGGACGCAGGTTCGACCTGGCAGCGGAGCGGCCAGCAGACCCAGGTATTCATCGGGTCGCCAAGCCGGGGGGAGAACGAAAACCCCCGTCCGCTCCGCCAGTTGCGAGAAGGCGCATCCTTGGATGCGCCTTTCTTATATCCGTACTCTACCCACGCTCCACGGTTGCCTATTCTTGAAGTTCAACCGTTTCTGGGGGACGCATGCTGCAAAATATCAGGGACAATTCACAAGGCTGGATTGCCAAGACCATTATCGGGATCATCGTCGCGTTGATGGCGTTCACCGGTATCGAGGCCATTTTCCAGGCTTCGGGTAACAACAAGCAGGACGTGGCCAAGGTCAACGGTGAAGAAATCACCCAGACCGAACTGAGCCAGGCCGTCGACATGCAACGCCGCCAGCTGATGCAACAGCTGGGCAAGGATTTCGATGCTTCGCTGCTGGACGAAAAACTGCTGCGCGACGCGGCCCTCAAGGGCCTGATCGATCGCAAGCTGCTGCTGCAAGGCGCCGCCGACTCCAAGTTTGGCTTCTCCGAAGCTGCACTGGATCAGGTGATCCTGCAGACGCCGGAATTCCAGGTGGACGGCAAGTTCAGCCCTGACCGCTTTGACCAGGTTATTCGCCAACTGGGCTACACCCGTATGCAGTTCCGTCAGATGCTGACCCAGGAAATGCTGATCGGCCAGGTTCGCGCAGGCATCGCCGGCAGCGGTTTTGTGACCGACGCGGAAGTCCTGGCATTCGCCCGCCTGGAAAAGCAGACCCGCGATTTCGCCACCGTCAACATCAAGGCCAACCCTGCCGCGGTGAAACTCACCGACGACGAGGTCAAGGCTTACTACGACCAGCATGCCAAAGAGTTCATGACCCCTGATCAAGTGGTCATCGACTATCTGGAACTGAAGAAGTCTTCCTTCTTCGATCAGGTCACCGTGAAGGACGATGAGTTGCAGGCCGCCTATCAGAAAGAAATCGCCAACCTTGCTGAGCAGCGTCGTGCCGCGCACATTCTGATTGAAGTCAACGACAAGACCACCGACGCGCAAGCCAAGGCCAAGATCGAAGAAATCCAGGCACGCCTGGCCAAGGGTGAGAAGTTCGAAGCCCTGGCCAAGGAGTTCTCCCAGGATCCAGGCTCGGCCAGCAACGGCGGTGACCTGGGCTTTGCCGGCCCTGGCGTCTACGACCCGGACTTCGAAACCGCCTTGTACGCGTTGAACAAGGACCAGGTATCGGCACCGGTGCGCAGCAGCTTCGGTTGGCACCTGATCAAGCTGCTCGGCGTTGAAGCACCGCAAGTGCCGACCTTTGCCAGCCTGAAAGACAAGCTGACCAAAGAGCTCAAGACCCAGCAGGTCGAGCAGCGTTATGTCGAAGCGACCAAACAATTGGAAGATGCGGCATTCGAAGCCTCCGACCTGGCCCAGCCGGCGTCCGACCTGAAACTGACTGTACACACCTCCGCGCCGTTTGGCCGTGAAGGAGGCGAAGGTGTTGCGGCCAACCGGGCCGTGGTCACCGCTGCGTTCAGCCCGGAAGTGCTGGATGAGGGTGCCAACAGCAGCGCTATCGAGCTGGACCCGGAAACCATCATCGTGCTGCGTGCCAAAGAGCACCTGAAGCCTTCGCAACTGCCGCTGGAAAGCGTCGCAGCGGCGATCCGCACCCAGATGGCCAAGGAACGCGCCAGCGCGGCTGCCAAGACTCACGCTGACGAGCTGATCGCCAGCCTGCGTGATGGCAAGACCCCGCTGAACCAGCCGGTCGACGGCCAGGCCTGGAAGATCACTGAAGCCGCTACCCGTAGCCAGGAAGCGATCGACCCTGCCGTGCTGCAAGCCCTGTTCCGCATGCCCAAGCCTGCGGCCAAGGACAAGCCGACCTTCACCATCGTGACCCTGGCGGATGGTAGCCTGGTCATCGTGCGCCTGAACGGCGTCAACGAAGCCGCTGCGCCAACGGACGAAGAAAAGGCGCAATACCGCCGCTTCCTCGCCTCCCGTGTCGGTCAGCAGGACTTCGCGGCCTACCGCAAGCAGTTGGAAACCAAGGCTGACATCAAGAAGTTCTGATGTCGGTTTGACTCAAAAGCCCCCGGCCTGAAAAGACCGGGGGCTTTTTTATGGGCGCTGGAGTGGACTGCCCGATGGGGTACGCGCCGTTCTGCTCCTTTTCAGCGTGCCTGCCGCGACCTTGAGCAAGCGCTGGAAATTCGGGCATTGCCCATGGTCAGGTGCCGGGCAGTCCGCCGCATGCCGCAAGCCCTGACTCATCGCTTTCAGGCGCTTGATGGTCGCGTCGATGCTGTCGGCCTTGTCCAGCAACAGCTGTCTGTCCACCTGCAATACGCCCTCGAAGGGCAGCATGCTGCGGATTTCATCCAGCGACAGGCCGCCGGCTTGTCCGAGGGCGATCAGCGCCAATTGATCGAGCACGGCGGGCCTGAAGTGGCGCCGTTCCCCTGGGGCACTGGTCGCGGTGATCAACCCGGCCTTCTCGTAAAACCGCACGGTGGAGGAGGGCAGCCCCGTACGCCGGGCCACTTCCGAGATATCCATGATGCCTCCCTTGACTTGAAGTTGACTTCAACTTCTATCCTGCCTGTGAACGAGGGGCTCATCAATCGGAGGGCAGGTCATGTTGTCGATGGAAGAAGGTGTAAGGCTGGTATTGATCGGGATCGGGGCGACTGTCGTGATGGATGTGTGGTCGATGATTCTCAAAGGCTTGGGCATTACAACGCTCGATTACTCGATGGTGGGCCGCTGGGCCGGCCACCTGCGTCACGGCACGCTTGCCCATGCCAGTATCGGCAAGGCCTCGCCGGTACGCGGCGAATCGGCGCTGGGCTGGGCGATTCACTATGCCGTGGGTATCGCCTTTGCGGCGCTGTTGGTGAGTATCTACGGCGTGCAATGGCTGCATGATCCCCAATGGTTGCCTGCGTTGATGGTGGGCACGCTGACGGTGGTGATCCCTTACTTCGTGATGCAGCCCGCGATGGGCGCGGGTGTGGCGGCGTCTCGCACACCAACACCTTGGAGAAATCGCCTGCGCAGTGTGCTGTCCCATGGCGTGTTTGGTGCCGGTCTGTATCTTTCGGCCGTGGTGCTCAGCCATGTACGGTCTTATTGATTCTTCAGCTGCGGGCGCCTCTCGACGCCCCGGCCAATGCCCACAGCATCAGCAACACCACCGCCCAGGGAAATGCGGCGACGCCCCAGCCCTGGAGCAACACCCCGCCCGCGAGGCCGCCGCCAGCGATGCCCAGGTTCCACACGGTCACCAGCATCGATTGCGCGGCGTCCGCCGACTCACCTGCCGATTTGGCCAGTGCGGTTTGCAGCAACGCGGGCAACCCGCCGAACGCCAGGCCCCACAGCGCGACCGCGAGGTAGATAGCCGCCGGCAGGTTCATCCAGAACGCCAGCGCCAAGGCGACCAGACCGAACAGCGCACAACTGATCAGCAGTAACGGGCGTAACCACCGATCAATCAATACACCCGCCAGCCAGATGCTCAGCAACGCGGCAAGGCCAAACACCAGCAGCACTTGGTCAATATCGGCGGCAATCCCCGCCGGCACCAGCAGCGGCGCGATGTAGGTGTAGAGAATGTTGTGGGCGAGCACGTAGGTAAAGGTTACCCATAGCACCGGACGGATACCCGGCAAGCTGAACACTTGATGCAGCCCCAAGCGGTTGCCCGCTGGTTCGCCGGCGAAATCCGGCAGTTGCAGGCGTGCCCAGATCAGTAGCACCAGCGTCAGCCCGGTCATGATTGCAAAACTCAGGCGCCAGCCAACCGCAGCCCCCAGAAAGGTGCCGGCGGGCACACCCAGCGACAGGGCCAGCGGTGCACCCAGCATCGCGACTGCGATGGCCCGGCCCTGCAGGTGGGGCGCGACCATTCGGCTGGCATAGCCCGCCAACAGCGCCCACAGCAGTCCGGCGAATACACCGGCAAAGAAGCGCGCCACCAGCGTCAGCCCATAGTGGGCGGATAGCGCGGTCACACTGTTGACCAGGGCAAAGCCGCCGATCGCGATCAGCAACAACGGGCGGCGTCGCCAGCTTCGGGTCAACAGTGTCAGGGGGATGGCCGCCAGCAGTGATCCAAGGGCGTACAGTGTAACCAATTGACCGACCAGCGCGGGCGACACGCCCAGGCCTTCGCCCATCTGCGGCAGGAGCCCGGCGGGCATGGCTTCGGTGAGGATAGTGATAAAGCCGGCGCTGGCCAGGGCCAGTAATCCTCCCAGCGGCAGTGTTTCTTTTCGGGCGGTCACGGGGGAATCGGTGAGAGAGGTCATCGCGCTCTATCCATGCAAAAGGGCAGCCGGCAGAGTAGAGGGCTGTGATCTGCGGAAAAACAGGCTAAGGTTCCGAACTTATCGGACGCTTGTGTCCGTAATTTCCAAGGATTCACCCATGGACAGTCTGGGTAGCCTCTCTGTATTCGTGCAGGTGGCAGAAACGCGTAGCTTCACCGTCGCCGGGCGCGTGTTGGGTGTGTCGTCGTCGGCCGTCGGCAAAAGCATTGCGCGGCTGGAAGACCGCCTGGGCGTGCGGCTGTTTCATCGCAGCACCCGCAGCATCACTTTGACTAGCGAAGGTGCGCTATTGCTGGAGCGTTCGCGCAGGATCCTGGCCGAGGTCGAGGCGGCTGAGCGGGAGCTGACAGACGCCAGTGCCACGCCCCGTGGCACGCTGCGCATCAGTGTGCCACAGGTGCGTGGCCTGCTGATGCCGGTGCTCAGTGATTTCATGCGTGCGTACCCGGAGATCGAGTTGGATGTGGATTTTTCCGACCGCATGGTGGACGTGATCGAGGAAGGTTTCGATGCGGTGATTCGCACCGGCAAGCCGGAAGATTCGCGCTTGATGGCACGCCACCTGGGGCATTACCGGTTGGTGCTGGTGGGTACGCCAGCCTATTTTCGCCAGCACGGCACCCCACGACAGCCGCAGGACTTGAACGGCCATGCCTGCCTGCGCCACAAGTTCTGCGCCACTGGCAAGCTGGAACCCTGGCCGTTACGCCTGGCCCCCGGCGCGTCGGAGCCGGTCCTGCGCACTCCGTTGGTCAGTACCACCATCGAGTCCCTCAAGCATGTGGTGCTCGACGGGTTGGGGATCGCCTGCCTGCCGGACTACATGGTCGAACAGGCCGTGCAGGAGGGGCGCCTGCAAAGGGTGCTGGATGATTTTCTGGAACACCGAGGCAGTTTCTGGATGTTATGGCCATCAAGTCGCCATGCTTCGGTCAAGTTGCGCGTGTTTATTGATCATATGTGTGCAGGTCTTTTTCCTACGGGCGGCGTAAGGTAAGGCTGTGACGTTTTACCGACAGGAATGCGCGCGCCAAGGCCTCGTTCTGTTGCACAATACCGCCCGGACCGTTTTCCTCAGGATTTTCAATGTCGACATCATTTCACTTGCGTAGCCTCGGGCTGGCGCTGGTGCTGGCGGGCGCCGCGGGCTGCTCGTCACCCAAGACCGCCATTTATGAACATGAGAATTTCGACGACTCCGGTACGTTTTCCCGCGATTACCCGGTCACCGATGTGGCGGCGTGCGAAGCGGCGCGACGTGCCTTGCTGAGCCAGGGCTATATCATCACCAGCAGCGATCCGAAACTGGTGGTGGGTAACAAGAGCTTCCAGCAGACCGGCGAGACCCACCTGCAGATCAGCTTCAACGTGGTGTGTGCCGACGATGGCAAAGGTACCAATCACTCGACCATGTTCGCCAACGCCTTGCAGGACCGTTACGCGCTGAAGAAGGTCAACAACTCCGCGAGCCTGGGCGTGGGCGTGCTGGGTTCGGTGTCGATGCCGATCGGTTCCACCGATGACTCGATGGTGAAGGTGGCGAGCGAGACCGTTTCGGCACCGAAATTCTACGAGCGCTATTTTGCGCTGGTGGACGTGTTCTTGCCTCAGGAAGTGAAGAAGGCCGCGCATATCCCCGAGCAGCCGAAAGCCGAGCTGGGTGTGCCGGAACCTAAAACCGCACCGGCAGCAGAGAAAACCGAATCGCCGAAGGAGGAGCCTGCCGTTTCCCAGCCCGTCACGCCGCCTGCCGAGGCCGCGCCGATTGCGCCGCAGGCGGAACCCGCGCCGGCTACCAGTAACCCGGACCTGCCGGCACCGACAGAAGCGATTCCGCCCCTGCCGACACCGGCGCAGTAATTCATACCGCCACGGGGTTGACCTTGTCGACGTTGATCCCGTAGCGGCTGATGGCTTCACTGACTTTTTCACGACCGATAACGCCGTCATCCGCCAACGCCTTCAAGGCTGTCAGCGCGATGAAATACCGGTCCACTTCGAAGAACGCGCGCAGGGTGTCACGGGTATCCGATTGCCCGAAGCCGTCCGTGCCCAGGGCCACAAAGCGTCGGCCGTGGACAAAGGGGCGGATCTGATCGGCGAACAGCTTCATGTAGTCCGTCGCCACCACCACCGGCCCGTTCTGCCCGGCCAGGCATTGCTCCACATAACTTACCCGTGGCTCGCTCTGCGGGTGCAGCAGGTTCCAGCGTTCGGCTGCATGCCCGTCGCGGCGCAATTCGGTAAGGCTGGTGGCGCTCCACACAGTGCTGTGCACGCCGAAGTCCTGCTCAAGCAGCTCGGCCGCCGCGATCACTTCGCGCAGGATTGAGCCACTGCCCATCAGTTGCACCTGGGCCTGCTCGCTGGTCTTGAGCGGGTACATGCCCTTCAGAATCCCGTCTTCCACCCCTTCGGGCATCGCCGGGTGCGGGTAATTCTCGTTGAGCAGGGTGATGTAGTAGTAGATGTCCTCCTGTTCCACGTACATCCGCCGCATGCCTTCGCGAATGATCACCGCCAGCTCGTAGGCAAATGTCGGGTCGTAGGACACGCAGCACGGAATCACCGACGACAGGATATGGCTGTGTCCATCGTCATGCTGCAAGCCTTCGCCCATCAGCGTGGTGCGGCCGGCCGTGGCCCCCAGCAAAAAACCGCGTGCCCGTGCATCGCCGGCCGCCCAGGCCAGGTCGCCGACCCGCTGGAAGCCGAACATCGAATAGAAGATATAGAACGGCACCGTCATCAAGCCGTGGTTGCTGTAAGACGTACTGGCCGCGATCCACGAGGAAATGGCGCCCGACTCATTCAGGCCTTCCTGCAGGATCTGTCCGTCCTTGCTTTCCTTGTAGTAGCTCAGTTGCCCTGCGTCCTGCGGGGTGTAGAGCTGGCCTACGGCGGAGTGGATGCCAATCTGACGGAACAGGCTTTCCATGCCAAAGGTGCGCGACTCGTCCGGCACGATAGGCACGATCAGTTTGCCCAGGTGCGGGTCCTTGAGCAGGGTGCCGAGGATGCGCACAAAGGCCATGGTGGTGGAGATCGCCCGTTCGCCGGTGTCCTTGAGCTGGGTGGCAAAGGCGGCGAGTTCGGGGATCTGCAAGGGTTCGACCGCACTGTGGCGTGCCGGTACATAGCCGCCCAGGGCCTGGCGGCGCGCCGCGAAGTAACGGGCTTCTTCGCTGTCGGCGGCGGGCTTGAGGTAGGGAATGTCGGCGAGTTGCTCGTCCGCGACTTCCAGGCCAAAACGATCGCGGAAGGCTCTTACCGCGTCTGCGCCCATCTTCTTCAATTGATGGTTGATGTTCTGGCCTTCGCCGGCTTCACCCATGCCGAAACCCTTGACGGTTTTCGCCAGGATCACCGTAGGCTGGCCGCTATGGCGCACAGCGGCGGCGTAGGCGTTGTAGACCTTGTCCGGGTCATGCCCGCCCCGTGAGAGCTTCCAGATTTCGTCGTCGGACATGTCCGCAACCAATGCCAGCAACTCCGGGTATTTGCCGAAGAAATGTTCGCGCACATAAGCGCCGTTCTGCGACTTGTAGTTCTGATAGTCGCCGTCCACGCATTCCATCATGCGTTGGCGCAGCAGGCCGCTGTGGTCTTTGTCCAGCAGGGCGTCCCAACCACCGCCCCAGATCACTTTGATCACGTTCCAACCGGCGGCGCGATACAGGCTTTCGAACTCCTGGATCACCTTGGCATTACCGCGCACCGGGCCGTCCAGGCGTTGCAGGTTGCAATTGACCACAAAGATCAGGTTGTCGAGTTTCTCGCGCCCGGCCAGGGAGATGGCGGCCAGGGATTCCGGCTGGTCCATTTCGCCATCACCGAGGAAGGCCCAGACCTTGCGCCCCTGGTGGGGTTTGAGGTCGCGCAGTTCCAGGTAGCGCATGAAGCGCGCCTGGTAAGCGGCAGTGATCGGGCCAAGGCCCATGGACACGGTGGGGAATTGCCAGAAGTCCGGCATCAGCCGTGGGTGCGGGTAGGACGAAATACCCTCGCCACCGGCCTCACGGCGGAAGTTGTCGAGTTGCGCTTCGCTGATGCGGCCCTCCAGGTAGGCGCGGCCATAAATGCCGGGGGAGGAGTGGCCCTGGATGTACACCAGGTCGCCGTCAAAGTGCTCGGTACGGCCACGAAAGAAGTGGTCGAAGCCTACGTCGTAGAGCACGGCGGCTGACGCATAGGTTGCGATATGCCCACCCACCCCTGAGTGCTTGCCTGCACGCAACACCATTGCCATGGCATTCCAGCGGATAAACGCATTGATACGGCGTTCGATGGCCAGGTTGCCGGGGTAGGGCAACTGACGGTCCACCGGGAGGGTATTGACGTACGGCGTGGTCACCCGCCCGTAGAAGTCGCCATGCCGCGCCACGTCGAAATCCAGCAACTGATCGATCAGGTAGTGCGCGCGGGGCCGGCCTTCAGTGGACAACACCGATTCGATGGACTCCAGCCACTCGCGGGTTTCCTGTGGGTCGTCGTCGCGTCTGACAGCGTTGTTCGGGGTCATGTGAGGCTCCAGGGTAGGCAGGTTTGAAGTGACGGGCTCCTTGTGGGAGTGTCGGTAAATGTAATTGCAATTGCAACTACATGACCGAATCTAGCGCGGGATGAGCTACTATTGCAACCTTCTTGAAATTCCCCGGATGGTGTTGCATGTCGTCGAAAGAGCCGGATGTATGGTTCCGTTTTGTCAGGGCCCACAGGACGGTCATCCGTGAAATCGAGCGTCGCCTGGCTGAGGCGGACCTGCCGCCGTACGCCTGGTACGACGCGCTATGGGGGCTGGAAAGCGGCCCCGACGGCACCCGCCGCATGCACGAATTGGCCGACGTGCTGGCCATCGAACGCTACAACCTCACGCGGCTGGTCGACCGCCTGGAAAAGGACGGTCTGGTGGTACGTTCCCGCTCCGACGGTGATGGCCGCGCGGCGTTTGCCTCGATCACCGAGGCCGGTCGGGTGCTGCGTAAAAAGATGTGGAAGATCTACGAAAGCACGGTGGATGAGTTGTTTCTGTCGCAGATTGAGCCCGAGCAGCGCCAGGGCTTCGCCGACGCGTTGGAGCGCACCGCCGGGCTGGCGATGGAGGCGGGCGTGCAGACCCGCAGTCGCCGCAAAATCTGAAACCCTGCGGCGCTGCCTTGCCGTCACTCGCATTCCACTGCATAGCGCTTCATCGCGTCCTGCACTTGCCGTGTGTCGATCCGCCCTTCATCCGCCAATGCCCTGAGCGCCGATACCACGATCCAATATCGACTCGGCGCCGCCGCCTGTACCGACCCCGCGCCCAGCGCCACAAAGCGTGCATCCACGTGCGCCCCCAACTGATCGACAATCGCCTGCGGATACCCGGTCACCGCAATTACCGGCGCAGCGCTCCCCGCCAGGCAATCACGCAAATGGCAACCGCGCTTGGTCAGTCTTGGGTGCAGGCGATTCCAGCGTTCAGCGGCCGCTGCCTCGCGGGCCAGTCGTGTGTAGCTGGGGCAGCTCCATGGCTGCGCGCTGATGTTCCAGTGCTGTTTGAGCAAGCGCCTGGCGTGCACCACCTCGTCAAGCGCGCGGCCTGCGCCGAGCAATCGCACATCGACGGGGCTGTTGCGCTGGAGTGGGTACATGCCCTTGAGCGCGGCCTCTCGGTCCTGCTCGCCCAACGGCGCTGCACTGTCCTGATCGTGCAACGCGAGGTAATAGAAACCGGGCTCGCCCTCGACATACAGGCTTCGCAACGCCGCGAGCACAATCGCGCGGGCTTCTTCCCCCGAGGCCGGGTCATACGGGGTACAGCGCGGATGAGTGGCCAGCCACAACGGCAAGGACGGCTGCGCACCTTTGGGCCACCGGGAGGGCTGGTTTTCAATGTCGTTGCACAGGATGCCGCGCTGCCGGGTAACGTTCGATAGCGCGCTCAACTGTGCCGCCGAGTGCGCGCTGTGCAGGTACAGCAAGGGTTTTTCCACGGCGTTGCGGGCGAACCAGGCGGGCCAGTTACCCACGCGTCGGGAGTGCGACTGGCCGTGGATCACCCAGGCCTGGCGGCTGGATTCGAGGGTGCTGGCCATGCTGATCACGGTGTGCAACGGTGACCGGCTGGCGGGGGTGGCAGTGCTCAAGGCGTCGATACAGAGCTGCGCGGCGTGTGCGGTAGCGGCGGTCATGGAGAGGGTCACCTGGCGACGAATGCCCATACCCTAATGGAAATTCGCATTTAATTGCAATTGCAATGATTGCAATAGTGCCTCATTCCTCGGGTGCTAAATCCCTGCAGCGCTGCTACGTTTAATCCTTGAGTGCAGGAACGTCATGACGTCGACATTTTTTCGTCATCACGGCACTTTAGGCTGGTGATGCAGGTCATTTATCTGCAACCCCTGTTAACGCAAGAAGGAGTCCGCCATGGACGATTACCAGGAAGAACTGCTTGAGTACCACGCGATTGAGTTGGACCCGCTGGAACCGGCAGACGATGCAACAGAGCTGTAATAAAGACTTCAGGCGGAATGCCGCTGACTGCGGCGAAATTCCCCTGGGGTCTGGTTGTTCCACCGCCTGAAGGCCCGTTGAAATGCCTGGGCCGAGGCAAAGCCGAGCAAGTAGGCGATCTCGCCGAACGCCAGTTCCGTGTCGCGGATGTAGGTCATGGCCAGGTCACGACGGGTGTCGTTGAGAATCGCGCGAAACTGAGTGCCTTCATCGGCCAGTTTGCGGCGCAGCGTCCAGGTCGGCAGCTTCAAGCGTGCCGCCACTTCTTCCAGGTCGGGTTCCCGGCCGCCATTGAGCATCGGCCCGAGCAAACGGGTAATGCGCTCGCGCAGGCTGCGGGTGCGGGTCAGTTGCTCCAACTCTCGCTCACACAGCTGCAACAACAGGTTCCAGGTACTGGGGCAGTGCTGCGGGTTGCGCAGGGCCAGGGTGTGCTGGCTGAGGCGCAGTTGATTGGCGTCGGCACCGAAGTGAACGTCTCCCAGCGCGTCGTAGCGTTCGCTGTACTCCGGCGCCTCGAACTCGATGTCGATACGCTGCGCCTGCACCGGTTGCCGGGCCAGGCTCGACAACTGATGCAGCCAGCCGGCGATGATCGAGTCCACCACGAAGCGGTTGTAGGCGTTGTAGGGGCTGATGGAGTAGAAGCGCAACCAGGCGCCCTCGGCATCCTCGACGAAGCTCGACTGCCCGCGATAGTTGGAGCCGTACAGCGCCTCGAAACGCGTTAATGCGCGCGCCGCCTCGCGCACGTTGGGCGCCTGGTCGGCGGTGACGCCGGCGAGCCCCGCCTGGCTCAAGCGGCTGAGCTGGCCCATGCGCAGGCCCAGGCCCGGGTCGCCGGTGAGCTGGATGGCGGCGTGGCCCAGGCGCATGTAACGCGGGATCGACAAGCGTGCACCGGCTTCGGCGAGGCGCGCCGAGTCGAGTCCGTATTGCAGTAGCAGCGGCTGCGGGTCCAGGCCGTGGCTGCTGATGGCATCGGCCAGGCTGTGCACGAAGCCCACCGACAGGTCCCCCAGCCGTACCGGTTTCACAGCCAGATATTCAACAAGCGCGCGCCACGGGCCTCGCCATCGGCGCTGATTTGCCCGTTGCTGCTGAGAAAACTGTGCCCGGCGGTGCCCAGGTCCCAGAACTGCCCGCGCAGGAACACGCTCATGCCGGCGCTGGCCTGGCTGATCGGTTGCTGGCTGATCAGCGTAAGACGGCGCCAGGCTTCGCCTTCACTGAGTTCTTCGGGCTTGAGGCTGATTTCGGTCGGGGTGGACACGCTTTTGAAGCCGCGCCACGGACGGTCCCAGGTATCGCGACCCAGCACAAAGGCTGGCACCGCGATCAATTGCGCGCCTTGTTCGTTGAGCTTGCGGTAGTTGTCCGGGTACCAGCTGTCGCTGCCGACCAGCACCCCCAGGCGCCCGGCCGGAGTGTCGACCACGCTGACCATGTTTTCATCGCCAGGCTTGATGAATCCGCGCTCATCGTAGATCGGGTAGAGCTGGCGCTGCGGATCGCCGATCGGCAAGCCGTCGGCGGCAAACACCACGCTGGCGTTATACAAGGCGCCATGGCCGACCTGCAGTTGACCCTGGCTCACGCTCGGGTTCGGCAGGGTGATGGAGCCGGCCACCAACGTAACGCCGAACTCCTTGGCCAGGCCGCCGAACAACAGCTGATAGTCCCGTGCCATGCCCGAGGCTTTCATACGCAGGTAGGCGTCGTCGGTGCGGTTGTCGCCGGTGGCGCTGATCCAGGCGCGGGCGAACAGCAGCGGGTTGCTGACCGACAGCCAGTTCATCGCATCTTTCACATGGAGCGCCTGGTACACCTCGTTTTTTTCGCCGGTGAGCATCAGCCAGGTGCCGATATGTTCGGGCAGCACCACGATGGTCTTGTCATTGATCAGCCCCTGGTCCCGGGCTTTTTGCAAGTACGCCGCGAGCTTCAGGTGCAGGCGTTCCAGGCTCTGGTAGTCGGCGGGGAACAGTTCCGGCTGGATGCCCAGCAGGTTGCCACGGTCGGCAGGCAGGCCTTCGTTGACGGCGAGGGTGATCCGCAGGTCCGACAGGTAATGCGCCACGGGGCGTTCCTGGGTCCAGACCAGATAGGCGGCGATGGCGGCAACCAGCGCCAGGGAGACGGTAAGAGCAAGAAGTTTACGCATGGGGGAACAGACAACAGACCGTGTGCAGGGTTCGCCGGCTAGGGTAGGGCCCATGGGCGGGCTTGCCAAGGGGCGCTGTGCATTTGGATCAATAACTTGTCAGTTTCAGTCATTGAGCCGTCATCCACCGCCTCTTAGTCTGTGGGACATAAACCGATGGCGGGTCGCACGAGCCCGTCACACCCCGTGATGATCCGTTGTGGAGCTTGACCATGACCGCTGCTGCCTACCCGCATCTGCTGGCCCCGTTGGACCTGGGTTTTACCACTTTGCGCAACCGTACCCTGATGGGTTCGATGCACACTGGCCTTGAAGAGAAACCCGGCGGGTTCGAACGCATGGCTGCCTATTTTGCCGAGCGCGCCCGGGGCGGCGTGGGCCTGATGGTCACCGGCGGCATTGGCCCGAATGATGAGGGCGGGGTGTACGCCGGCGCAGCCAAGCTGACCACCGAGGAAGAAGCACAAAAACACAAGATCGTGACCCAGGCGGTGCACGCGGCGGGTGGCAAGATCTGCATGCAGATCCTCCACGCCGGCCGATATGCCTACAGCCCCAAACAGGTCGCGCCGAGTGCGATCCAGGCGCCGATCAACCCGTTCAAGCCCAAGGAGCTGGACGAAGAGGGCATCGAGAAGCAGATCCAGGATTTCGTCACCTGCTCGCTGCTGGCCCAGGTCGCCGAGTACGATGGCGTGGAAATCATGGGCTCCGAAGGCTACTTCATTAACCAGTTCCTCGCGGCCCACACCAACCACCGTACCGACCGCTGGGGTGGCAGCTACGAAAACCGCATGCGCCTGGCAGTGGAAATCGTGCGTCGTGTGCGTGAAGCCGTGGGTCCGAATTTCATCATCATCTTCCGCCTGTCGATGCTCGACCTGGTGGAAGGCGGCAGCACCTGGGAAGAAATCGTGCAGTTGGCCAAGGCCATCGAGGGCGCCGGTGCGACGATCATCAACACCGGTATCGGCTGGCACGAAGCGCGCATCCCGACCATCGCCACCAAGGTGCCGCGTGGCGCGTTCAGCAAAGTCACCGCCAAGCTGCGCGGGGCGGTGCAGATTCCGTTGATCACCACCAACCGTATCAACACCCCGGAAATCGCCGAGCAGATCCTGGCCGAAGGCGATGCCGACATGGTCTCCATGGCACGCCCGTTCCTGGCCGACCCGGAGTTCGTCAACAAGGCCGCCGCCGGCCGCGCCGATGAGATCAATACCTGCATCGGCTGCAACCAGGCGTGCCTGGACCACACCTTTGGCGGCAAGCTGACCACTTGCCTGGTCAACCCACGGGCGTGCTACGAAACCGAGCTCAACTATTTGCCCGTCCAGCAGGTCAAGAAGATCGCCGTGGTCGGTGCCGGTCCTGCCGGCCTGGCCGCTGCGACGGTGGCCGCCGAGCGTGGCCACCACGTGACCTTGTTCGATTCCGCCAGCGAGATCGGCGGCCAGTTCAACATCGCCAAGCGGGTGCCGGGCAAAGAGGAGTTCTTCGAAACCCTGCGCTATTTCAAGCGCAAATTGCAGACCACCCATGTGGAGCTGTGCCTCAACACCCGCGTGGACGTGGCGCAACTGGCGGCGGGCGGCTATGACGAGATCATCCTGGCGACCGGTATCGCGCCACGCACCCCGGCGATCGCGGGGATCGACAACGCCAAGGTGCTGAGCTACCTGGACGTGATCCTGGAGCGCAAACCGGTCGGCAAGCGCGTGGCGGTGATCGGCGCGGGCGGTATCGGTTTCGACGTGTCTGAGTTCCTCGTGCATCAGGGCGTGTCCACCAGCCTGGACCGCGAAGCGTTCTGGAAGGAATGGGGCATCGACACCCAGTTGCAAGCCCGTGGTGGCGTGGCCGGGATCAAGCCGCAACCCCATGCCCCGGCGCGTGAAGTGTTCCTGCTGCAACGCAAGACCTCCAAGGTCGGCGACGGCCTGGGCAAGACCACCGGCTGGATCCACCGTACTGGTTTGAAGAACAAGCAGGTGCAGATGCTCAACAGTGTCGAGTACCTGAAGATCGACGATGCCGGCCTGCATATCCGCATTGGCGCCGAGGGCGAACCCCAGGTGCTGGCGGTGGACAACATCGTCATTTGCGCCGGCCAGGACCCGTTGCGCGAATTGCAGGACGGCCTGGTCGCCGCCGGCCAGAACGTACATCTGGTCGGCGGCGCCGATGTGGCGGCCGAGCTGGACGCCAAGCGCGCCATCAACCAGGGCTCGCGCCTCGCGGCCGAGCTATAAGACCCGGGGCGGGGCGGTGGTAGACTACCGCCCCGTTTTTCATGCAGATCCCGCCCGATGGGTCCCTTCGATTGGCTTCCCCACGCACCGCTTGAACCGCTGTATCTGGATTGGCTCAGAGGTGTCGAGCTGGCCGTGCTGCGCCTGGATCGCATCGACCCGCTGATCAGCGGCAACAAGTGGTTCAAGCTCATCGGGCATCTGGCGCAGGCGCAGGCCGCTCGTGGCCTGATCAGCCTGGGCGGGGCTTACTCCAACCATCTGCATGCCTTGGCTGCCGCCGGCAAGCGCTTCGGTTTCCCTACCGTCGGCCTGCTGCGCGGGCACCCGCAAGACACGGCCACCGCCCTCGACTTGAAAGCTTTTGGCATGCAGTTGCATTGGCTGGGTTATGGCGGTTATCGCGCGCGGCATGAACCGGGTTTTTGGTTGCCGTGGCGTGAGCAATATCCCCACCTGCACCCCGTGCCCGAGGGCGGCGGTGGCCGTGCGGGCGCCCTGGGTTGCGCGGTGCTGGTTGAGCAGGTGCGTGTGCAGTTGCACAGCGTGGGCTGGACGGATTACGACGCCTGGTGGCTGGCCGCAGGCACCGGCACCACCCTGGCCGGCCTGGCGCTGGCAGAGGCGGGCGCGCACCCGGTGTACGGCGCCATGGCGGTGCCGGACGATCATGGTGTGGCGCAGAACGTCGAGGCCATCGTGCAGGGCGGCTATGAACTGCTGGACGCCAGCCGAGGTGGCTTCGCCAAAGTCGACGCCGAGCTGCTCGACTTCATCGAGACCACGCAACAAGCCTGCGGCGTGCCCCTGGAACCGCTCTACACCGGCAAGGCGTTACTGGCCTTGAAGGTGCAAATCGAAGCCGGACGCTTCGCACCCGGCACTCGTCTGGTCTTCGTCCACACCGGCGGCCTCCAGGGCCGGCGCGGCTTCAAGGGTTAGCGCGCTTGCCCGGCATCATCCGCAACGCGGTGTTATCCCGCAGGATGTAGTGGTGAGCGATCCCGGCCAATGCATGCAGGCCGATCAACCAGTAACCGATCTTGCCGAACAGCACATGCCAGCCTTCAATCTGCTTGGCCAGCGCCTTGTTTTCCGCGATCAGCGGCGGCAATTCAATGCCATAGAACATCACTGAATGCCCCTCGGCACTGACAATCAGCCAGCCGGCGATCGGCATGCCGATCATCAATGCGTACAGGGCAAAGTGCATCAGGGTTGCCAGCAGGCTCTGCCACGGCGGCGGCGCCGGTACGATCTTTGGCGCTACCCCCAGGCTGCGCGCGAACAGGCGCAGCCACACCAGCACAAACACGGTAAGGCCGAACATGAAGTGCATCTCGACGATCAACGTTCGTGCACCGCTGCCTTTGGGAAACTGTCCGCGTAACTCAATGCAGGCGTAGACCACCGCCAGTAGCACCACCATCAACCAGTGCAACGCAATCGACATGGTGCTGTAGCGTGTATCGGAGTTTTTCCACGGCATCGCTGGGTTCCTCACTCATCAGGGCATACCTCCATTCTTTGGCGATGGAGTCCTTTAACTGTATGCCGGTTTTGAGCGGATTGCCTGGGGTAAGTGCCGTGATGTTGACCTCTATCAGTCGCTCTGCGGCATTTCCCCACGGGCCAGGCGCGCATTGATGGCGGTGATGACAGAAGGCAAGTCGTTGATGGTGTCGATCAAGTAATGCGGACGTGAACCTTCGAACATCGCTTCGATGCGCTTGCGCTCGCTGGCCAGAGTCGCGGCATCCAGGGCACGGAACTGTTCGTAGGTCAAACCCAGTGCATTGCCGGAGCAGGTCAGGGCCACGGTCCACATGCCGGCGCGCCGCCCTTCGAGGATGCCCGGCACGGTGTCGTCGACCTTCACGCATGCCGCCACATCGTCAATGCCCAGGGCGATGACGTTGGCCAGCGCCTGGGCCGGCCATGGGCGACCGTTGGGCACTTCGTCGGTGGCGACCACATGGTCGGCGATATAGCCGTTGGTGGCGGCCAGGGCAACCACCTTGTCCATCACTTGCTTGGGGTAGCCGGAGCAGGAACCGATCTTGATGCCTTGCACCCGCAGCCGGGCGAGGGTGTCGAGGGCGCCGGGAATCAGCGCCGAGTGCTCGGCGATCTTCTCGATCTGCAACGGCATGAAGCGTTGATAGATGGCCGTCACGTCATCGTCGGTGGGCGTGCGACCGAAGGCCTTGCGGTAGCGCTCGGCGACGTGCGGCTGATCGCACAAGGCACGGATGTGATCCCACTTGCCCATGCCCATCGGGCCACGGGCTTCTTCGATGGAGACTTGCACGTCGAATTCGGCGAAGGCTTCGACAAAGATCTGCGTGGGGGCGAAGGAGCCGAAGTCGACCACGGTGCCGGCCCAATCGAGGATCACGGCTTGCAGGGCGTTGGGGTTCTGGTAGTTCATGCGTGTGCTCCAATCGATGAGAGGGTGAGACCCATGGCCTGCAATCCGTCGGCGATGGCGGTGACGGCGGCGTGCATGTCGTTGGCATCGACATGGCCGATGCAGCCCACGCGGAAGGTTTCCACCTGGGTCAGTTTGCCCGGATACAAGATGAACCCCCTGGCCTTGACCCGTTCGTAGAAATCCCTGAACTGGTAGCGCGGGTCCTGGGGCGCGTGGAAGGTGACGATGATCGGCGCCTGGATGGCGGCCGGCAGGAAACTGCGCAGGCCCAGTTCGGCCATGCCGTCCAGCAGTGCCTTGCAGTTATGGGCGTAGCGTTGATGACGTGCGGGCAGGCCGCCTTCCTCGGCATATTGCAGCAGCGCTTCATGCAGGGCCGCCACCACGTGGGTCGGTGGGGTGAAGCGCCATTGGCCGGTCCTGGCCATGTAGCTGTGCTGGTCGAACAGGTCCATTGCCAGGGAGTGGCAGTTGCCTTCGGCGGCGCTCAACGCCTGTTTGTCGACGAAGACAAAACCCATGCCCGGCACGCCTTCCAGGCACTTGCCGGAGGCGGCGATCAGGGCGTCGAATGGCACCGTGCGGGCATCGATGGGCAACGCGCCGAAGGAACTCATGGCATCGACGATCAGGCGCTTGCCGTGGTGTTTCACCACCTGGGCGATCTCGGCCAATGGGTTGAGAATACCGGTGCTGGTTTCGCAGTGGATCAGCGCGACATGGGTAATGGTCTTGTCGGCGTGCAGCAGGCGGCCCACATCGGCGGCGGTGGTGGGGTGGTCCTCGGCGGTTTCGAAGGTGCTGAAATCGCGGCCCAGTATTTCGCAGATTTTCGCCAGGCGCTTGCCGTAGGCGCCGTTGATCAGCACCAGCACCTTGCCGTTGCGCGGGACCAGGGTGCCGATGGCCGCTTCGACGGCGAAGGTGCCGCTGCCTTGCAAAGGCACGCAATGGTGGCTCGCGGCGCCGTCGATGATTGCCAGCAACTGTTCGCAGACGCTGGCGGTAAGCTGGTTGAAGCGCTCGTCCCATGAACCCCAATCCACCAGCATGGCCTGGCGGGTGCGGTTCGAGGTGGTCAGGGGACCTGGGGTCAGCAGGATGGGCGTCGTCATTACAAATCCTCGCGAAGCATCGGTTGAATCTACGGCGCCTAAATTGCAGTTTGGCTTGTCATCAATCAAATTGTTTGTTGTTATGCGAGCTATCAGTGAGGCCGATAGCCATGAACCTGTTCCAACTGCGTGCATTCGATGCCGTGGCCCGCGAGGGCAGTTTTACCCGTGCGGCGGCGCGGCTGTTCATCAGCCAGCCAGCGGTTACCGGGCATATCAAGGCCCTGGAGGAGCACTACCAGATCGCGTTGTTGCGCCGCACCGCCAGGCGGGTGGAACTGACCGAGGAAGGCACGCGGCTGGCGGCCATCACCCGGGCGATCTTCGGCCTGGTGGACGAAGCGCAGACCCTGCTGGAGGCCAATCGCCAATTGCTCACCGGACGCCTGGAAGTGGCGGCGGACGGTCCGCACCTGGTGATGCCGATGATCGCCAGCCTGCGTGCACGCTACCCGGGCATCACCGTGAACCTGCGCCTGGGCAATGCTCAGGAAACCCTGGCGGCGCTGTTGTCCGAGCATGCGGACGTGGCGGTGCTGACCGAGGTCGAGCCGCGCAATGGCCTGCACCTGCAGCCTTTGGCCGAATCGCGGATCTGCGCGCTGGTGCCGGTGGCGCATCCGTGGGCGAGGCAATCCGAGGGCGTTCACCTGGAGCAACTGCATGAGGTCATCATGGTGCTGCGCGAACCCGGCTCCATCACCCGGCGCACGTTTGACGGTGCTTGCCTGGCTGCCGGTGTACAACCCAAGGTGTTGCTGGAGCTGGACAGCCGCGAGGCGGTGACCGAAGCCGTGGCTGCCGAATTGGGGGTTGGGGTGGTGTCGTCGATGGAAGTCAGCCCCGACCCGCGCGTGCGCGCCGTGCCGATCCTGGGCGACGGCCTGGTGAACCGGCACCTGCTCGGTTGCATGGAACGGCGTCGCGCATTGCGCCTGATCCAGGCGTTTTTCGAGTTGGCGCCCTGACGGATTTTTGGTGGAACGATGTGTTTTTGCGCTATAAACTCTGCCCCCAAAGCGCCGGCCAGTAGACGTTTGGGCGCGATGGACATAAAGAGAGTGAGTCATGGGCGCACAGTGGAAAGTCAAACATAAAGAAGCGGCAGCCAATGCCAAGGGCAAGATCTTCGGCAAGCTGGTGAAAGAAATCACCATTGCCGCCCGCAATGGCGCCGACACCGCAACCAACGCGCACCTGCGTCTGGTGGTGGAACAGGCGAAAAAAGCCTCGATGCCCAAGGAAACCCTGGACCGCGCCATCAAGAAAGGCGCCGGTCTGCTCGGCGAAACCGTGCAATACCATCGCGTGACCTACGAAGGGTTCGCCCCGCACCAGGTGCCGCTGATCGTCGAATGCGTAACCGATAACATCAACCGCACCGTGGCGGAAATCCGCGTGGCCTTCCGCAAGGGCCAGCTCGGCGCTTCCGGTTCCGTGGCCTGGGACTTCAACCACGTCGGCCTGATCGAAGCCTCGCCGGACAGCCCGGACGCCGATCCGGAAATGGCCGCCATCGAAGCCGGCGCCCAGGATTTCGAAGCAGGTGAAGAAGAGGGCACCACCCTGTTCATCACCGAGACCACCGACCTCGACGCCGTGCAGAAAGCCTTGCCGGAGCAGGGTTTTACCGTGTTGTCGGCCAAGCTCGGCTACCTCTCGAAGAACCCGGTGAGCGGTTTGAGCGATGAGCAGATGGCGGAAGTCGAAGCCTTCCTCGAAGGCCTGGACAACCACGATGACGTGCAGGATATGTTCGTCGGCCTGGCCGGCTGATCCCTCACAATGCGGGAGGGGACTTGCCACCTCCCACATCGGCTCAGCGGAGTTGGACTGATTCCAGGAGCGCTTCGATCTCTTCGAATCCAGGCCGTGCGAATACCTCGTGCTGACAGCAGTTTTTCTGCAGCTCGACTAAGTCGCTGCTCACCTGCTCCTCAACTCGCTCCAACAATTCCCCCAGCAAAATCCCGAACGCCCGCACTTCAATACGCTGCAACGCCCTGGTTTCAAAGGTATTTTCCGTGGCATGGAACGACGCTGCGCCAAAGTCCCCGAGCAGGCAGTCACCTGCTTCATTCCACAGAATATTGTGGCCATACAGGTCGCCATGGGTGATGCCGTGCCGGTGCAGATGCGCCGCTACCGAGGCGATACCACGGGCCATACGCAACGCCACCTCCAGGCTGAAACGGGTGTCCGCTGCGTAGATATCCCGGGTGCACGACGCCAGGCTCGGCAGGGCCGCGAGGTTGCGGTAGCTCGGGTCGATCAGGTCCATCACCAGGGCGGCCTGGTCATCGGGGTGGCCGACCACGCGGCCTTCGACCTTGATCAGGTTGGGGTGCAGCCCGGCGGCGATACAGGCCTGCATTTCGTGCAGCGGCGAACCGTCGCTTGTGATGCTGCCCTTGTAAAGCTTAACGGCGACGGGCTTTCCTGACGGTGCCCAGAGCGCCTTGCGGATCACCCCGGAAGCGCCTTCGCCCAGCACGTCGGCCAGTTCCAGTTCGGACCAGGGAACCTCCGGTGTGGTGTCTTCATCCGCCAGCGTCACCGCCATTTCCACCGGGTTACCGGCGTAGGCCAGCCAGGTCAGGCTCGGCAGCGTCAACAGCCACTCTGGCAGGTGCGTTAACCGGTTGGCGGCGATGCGCAGCAGTTCGAGGTTGTGGCAGTTGGCCAGGCTTTGCGGCAGGTGCGCCAGCTGGTTGCCGGCCAGCATCAGTTTTTGCAGCAATGGCCGTTCGCCCAATGCCTCGGGCAGCGCGCTGATGCGGTTATCGGTCAGGATCAGCCAGCGCAGCAGCGGCGGCAACGCTACGGCGGGCACGAGGCTGATCTGGTTGGCCTTGAAGCTGATCATGCTCAGGTTGGCGCATTGACCGAGGCAAGCCGGCAGCTCGGTGAACCGGTTGTCCGAGCAGAACAGCACGCGCAGGTGCGGCAGGCGGTGCAGGTCGTCGGGCAGGCTGCTCAGGGCATTGCCGCTGAGGTTGAGGATTTCCAGGGAGTCGGCCAGCTCGAAGATTTCCCGGGGGAATTCGGTCAGCCCGCAGGACAGGTCAAGGCGCGTGATGCCGGCCAATTGGCCGGCCTTGAGTTGGGCGAGGGTATTCATGAACGGCGCGGTCACTCGGCAAAAAGGCGTGGAAGGCGCTCATGATAGCGGGTCGGACGCGGATTGCGGGGCGGCCTGCTGCAATTGTCCGAGACGGCTGGCGGTGCGGGCCAGGTCGATGGCCTGGCCGCTCAGGGCAATCTCGAGCGGCGATTCGCCGATCAATACCAGATGCTTGTCGCGGTCGTAGAGCACATCCACCAGGTTGATAAAGCGCTGTTGCACGGCAATCGGGCAGTTCGCCAGTTGAGGCAGGCCGTCGATGATCCAGTGGTCGTAGTCCTGGCACAGCAGCAGGTAGTCCATCACCGCCGTCAGTTGTTCGCACAGGTCGTTGAAGGTGAAGGCAATGCTGCGCCCTTCCTGGCGGCGGCACATCAAGGTCCGATGGCCGACGTCCAGGGGGCGCGGTGGGCTGCCTGCAGCGGGCAGGTCGAGCGCCGCGCGCTGGTCCGGGGTGCCCGGCCACACGTATTGACCGCAGGTAAACCGTTGCGCGCTCTGGGCCTGGGGCAGGCTGCGAAAGTCCTGGGGCGAGCTGACTTCCAGCACCTCCATGCGTGCGGCGATCAGGTCGATCACCGGCTTGAAGCGCTCATGGTACAGGGGGTTGGGCAGCAACCCTTGCGGTGCATAGTTGGACGTCACCAGCACCAGTACACCGCGCTCGAACAGGGCCTTGAACAGCCGCGTGATCAGCATGGCATCGCCGATATCATGGACGTGGAACTCGTCGAAACACAGCACCCGGCAGCCTGCCAACTGTTCATCGAGCGTCACGGCCAGGGCATCGTCCTGCGCATGGTGCGTGAACATGCCGCGATGCAGTTGGGCGAAAAAATCATGGAAGTGCACGCGCTGCTTCTCGGCGATCGGCAACGCCTGGAAGAACCCGTCCAGCAGCCAGCTTTTGCCGCGACCCACGGGGCCGTGGAGGTACAGGCTGCGGGCGGGCTGGCCGGCGAGCAGTTGTTGGGTTTCCCGGGCCAGGGCGGCAATTGCGCGGGTTTGACCGGTGCTCAGGGTGTAACCCTGTTGCTCGGCCTTTTGCTGAAAAAACGCGGGAATGGGCGAAGCGTCAAGGGGCCCGGGCTTTTGGCCGAGCAGGCGACGGATCAGGGAAAGCGCGGCCAATGCAAGTCACTCTGTATTTCGATGGTCGCTCACTTTAGGGCGCTCGCTGCGTTTTGACCAATAGAGAAGGGCGCTGCCAGCTATCTCGAAAAAGCATCTCACGCCGGTAATCCTGTCCAGACTGGCAGTTTCTCGCTGAGTGACTAACCTCCTACACAGCAGTCACCCCTGTACAAGGATCTGGGGCAGTGAAGGGACGAGCAGTATTGGCAGTCATGGGCGCAATGCTCTGCAACGCGGCTTACGGTGCACAGCTCCAGGTGGAGGTGCGTATCGATGTGCAGCGGGGCTGCCAGTTGGTGGGCACCACCCGCAGCGCTGGCATCGAGCAACTGGGCATACTGGATTTCGGCAGCGGCCCGCGTCTGGATGACCCGGCCGGGCCCCTGAGTGCGGCACTGATCAGCCAGCGCCAGCCGCGCCTGGAGTGCAACCCCGACACGCCGTACCAGGTCCGCGTCGATGGCGGCCTGCATGGTGGCACCGGCGAAGTGCGCTACCTCAGCGCCACCTCATCGACCAAACCCATTCCCTATCGCATCTATGCCGACGCGGCGCGGCGCGTGCCATTGCCGGTGGATGTGCCGCTCAGCGGCCGGGTGCCGGACACAGGCTTCGTCGACCTGCCGCTCTATGGTCGCATCGAGCCGCTCAAGGACATCCCCGCCGTCGGCCGCTACACCGACCTGCTCAAGGTCACGGTGACATGGTAAGCCGTTGCCTGGCCCTGGTGGCCATGGGCGGCCTGCTGGTGCTGGCAGACGACGTGCAGGCGGCTGTCGCCAGCGGGTTTATCCAGGCGCGGCTGGTGATCACCGCCAGTTGCGAAGTGAGCAAAGGCGTGGAGAGCGCGCCGGTCAACCCCACGGGCGGCACGGCGATGCTCGACTTCGGCAGTCAGGGCCCGACCTGGAACAACCCATTGGGTGCTGGCGTCACCGCTGGCGACAAGGCGCCCCTGGCGGTGTCGTGCAACCCCTCGGTCTCGAGCTTCACCGTGACCATCGACGGCGGCACCAACGGTGATGGCACCACCCGGCGCCTGAGCAATGGGCGCCAGATGATTCCTTATCGACTGTCCGCCGACCCGCAGGGGCACAGCACCTATAGCATCGGGCAACAACGCAATTTTGTCGCGGCCAAGGGCACCCAGATACCGATCCCGGTGTTTGGCTCCGTGGTGGCAAATACCAGTGCCTTACCGGCAGGGATCTACACCGACACGTTGACGGTGACACTGGACTGGTAACTCAAGAGGATGAAAACCATGCATGTACTTGTTTCGCGATTAGGTGTTTGCGCACTGGGCCTGGCGATGGCCTCCAGCCTCAACGCGGCGACCACGGTGACCGGGCAGATCACCTCCAGCCTGATATTGATCGCCAGTTGCCAGGTCAACGGTTCGGGCGCGGCTACCGGATTGAACTTCGGTAGCTTGAATTTCGGCACCACCAATAGCCTGTTCACCAACGCCGATGCCCAGTTGCTGGGCGGTACTGGCACCGGTGGCGCGTTGTCGATCCTGTGTTCCAGCGGCACTACGCCAGCGGTCAAGGTACGCGCCGGTGCACATGACGGCGCGTCCCCCGGGGGCAGCCGTGCATTGGCCGACGGTGCGGGCAACTTCGTGCCCTACGATTTCTACACCGACAGTGGCCACTCCGCACTGCTGGCGATTGACGGTGTGATCACCCTCGCCACCAGTACCGGCGTGGCGCAAACCGTCAACCTCTACGGTCGGGCGGTGGGCAAGGCGGGGCTGCCGGCGGGCACCTATACCGACACCGTGGCCGTGGAACTGACGTTCTAGCAATGTGGCTCAGAGTCTTGCTGGCCTGTGGGCTGGCGGTACCGCTGCCGTTGTCGGCGGTGACGAGCCAGAGTTTCCAGGTGAGCGCGACCATCATCCCGGGCTGCCTGATTGTGGGCGGCAGCTCCAATTATGGTGCGCTGACCTATGGCAGTCATTCGGCCCTGGCCACCAGCACGGTCACGGCGGCGCTGACGGGGGGCGTGACGTTGCAATGCACACCGGGTGTGACGCTGAGCATGAGCGTCGACGGCGGGCAGCACAGCAGCACCGGGCGCAATCTGCAGCTCAATAGCGGTAGCGCGCGGGTGGCTTACCAGTTGTTTCGGGATGCGGCGTTCAGTCAGGGCCTAGGGATCGACCAGAGCGTCAACGTGGCCTACAGCGATGCGAACAATATCAGCCTGCCGATCTACGGGCGGGTGCAATTGCCGGGCAATCAGCCTGGGGGGACATACAGCGACACGCTGCAGGTGCAGCTGACGTGGTAAGGCTATCGGTATAAGGAGTGGGGTTATGCGTTCACCATCCCGGCGGTTGTGGGCCGCGGGCATTGCCTTGAGTGCGGTGTGCACGGCGGGGCTTGTGCAGGCGGCCAGCTCGGTGCTGATCTGGCCCATCGACCCGGTGCTGGAGGCCGATCAACAGGCTAGCGCGCTGTGGCTGGAAAACCGTGGGACCGAAACCGCGAGCCTGCAGATTCGTGTGTTTGCCTGGAGCCAGAGTGGTTTCGAAGAGCAATACCAGAACCAGCGTGATGTGATCGGCAGCCCGCCCGTAGCGCGGATCGAGCCGGGGCAGAAACAATTGGTACGCCTGACCCGCACCCGTGAAGTACCACCGGGGCAAGAGTTGGCCTACCGCATCATCATCGATGAAATCCCTTCACCCCTGCAGGTGCCCACGCCGCCGGAAGGCAAGAACACCGCAGCGGCGATCCGCTTTCAGATGCGTTATTCGGTGCCGCTGTTCGCCTACGGCGCGGGCCTGTGGAACAAGGAGGACAGCACGCGCCAGCGTGACCCCAAGGGCGCGGGCAAGCCGGATCTGAGCTGGCACAAGGTCACGGTAGCAGGGCGCGACTACATCGAAGTGCGCAACCAGGGCGCCGTGCATGCGCGCCTTACCGATGCCGCATTCAAGCAGGGCGGGCAGACACGGCCCTTGGTGGATGGCCTGTTGGGCTACGTGTTGCCGGGCGCCAGCATGCGTTGGCCGGTGCCGCCAGCGCTGTCGGCCGACCAGCCGCTGCAGGTCAGGGTCAACGGCGCATCCCAGTTGGAAAGCCTCGCGCCGCAGCGGTAACAAGCCTGTAACGGGGCAGGAACGCCCCGGGATTTAAACGGATGGAGATGTCCATTGAAGGACACAACGCCATGGTGAGTCGTGGTCTGGCTCGCAGTCTATGGCTGTCGGTGGTGGGCGGACTGGGCGGCGCAGTGGTTGCGCTTCCGGGCGTGGCTGGCGACCTGCCACCGCCCCCGAGCAGTATGGAGGCTGTCGCCGATGCACAGTTGTTTCTGGAGCTGGTGGTCAATCAGATGGACACCGGCCGCGTTATCGCGGTCGATCAACGGGCCGGGCAACTCTATGTGCCGGTCAGCGCGCTGCAGGACGTGGGCATGAAGCTGCCCGGCGAATTGAGCGGCAGCGTGGCGCTGGACGAGATCCCCGGCCTGCACAGCGATTACGACAGCAACGGCCAGCGCGTGCTGCTGGATGTGCCGCCGTCGTGGCTGAAGGAACAATTTATCGGCAACCGCGACACTTACCCGCGCACCCAGGCAATGAGCAGCTTTGGCGCCTTGCTCAACTATGACCTGTACTTCAACGACACTGACGAAGGCGGCAGCTACCTCGCCGCCTGGAACGAAGTGCGGCTGTTCGACAACTGGGGCACCTTGTCCAATACCGGCCAGTACCGCCAGACCTTGGCTGATGGTGTCAGCAGCGGTACGTTCAACAACGGCTACCGGCGCTATGACACTACCTGGCGCTTCTCCGATGATGAGCGGCTGCTGACCTACGAAGCCGGTGACGTGATCAGCGGCGCCTTGCCCTGGAGCAGTTCGGTGCGCCTCGGCGGTGTGCAGTTCTCGCGGGACTTCGCGGTGCGTCCGGACCTGGTGACTTACCCTCTGCCGCAATTTGCCGGTGAGGCCGCGGTGCCGTCGTCGGTGGACCTGTTTATCAATGGCTACAAATCCGATAGCGCGCAGTTGCAACCGGGGCCCTACACCCTGACCAACGTGCCGTTTATCAACGGAGCGGGCGAAGCGGTGGTGGTGACGACTGACGCCCTGGGTCGCCAGGTGTCGACCACCGTGCCGTTCTATGTGACCAGCACGCTGTTGCAAAAAGGCCTGACGGATTTTTCAGTGGCTGCCGGCACCTTGCGCCGGGAGTACACCCTCAAGGACTTCGCCTACGGCCCCGGCGTGGCGAGCGGTACCTTTCGTTATGGCTATTCCGACAATTTGACCCTGGAGAGCCATGCCGAAGCCTCCACTGACCTGACCCTCGGCGGCCTGGGCGGTAACCTGCGGCTGGGCAATCTCGGCGTACTCAATGCCGCCGTCAGCCAAAGTCGATTCGAAGGGCGTAGCGGCCAGCAACTGAGCCTGGGGTATCAGTACAACAGCACGCGCTATAGCCTGTCCTATCAGCGGGTGGAACGACACGACGAGTACGCCGACCTGACCCTGGTCGACACCGCTTACGCCAGCCTCAGCAAGCGCAGCGAGCAGGTGACGCTGAGCCTCAACCTTGAACGTTTTGGCAGCCTGGGCATGGGGTATTTCGACGTGCAGGCGGCGGACGATTCGCGCACGCGGCTGCTCAACCTGAGCTGGAGCAAGCCGCTGTGGCGCAATACCAGTTTCTACCTGTCGGCCAACCGCGAGATCGGCGACAGCAATTGGGCGATGCAGGCGCAGTGGGTGATTCCGTTCGACCTCAACGGCAGCCTGGCCTTGAGCACCGAGCGCAGCAAGGACGGCGTCAGTCGCCAGCGCCTCAATTACAGCAGCGCAGTGCCCAGCGAGGGTGGGGTGGGCTACAACCTCGGTTATGCCCAGGGCGATGGTGCGGCGTACCGGCAGGCCGACCTGACCTGGCGCTTGCAGTCGGTGCAACTGCAGGCCGGCGTGTACGGCAGCAGCGATGCCCAAACGCGCTGGGCGGATGCCAGTGGCTCGCTGGTGTGGATGGGTGGCGACACCTTTGCCGCCAACCGTATCAATGATGCCTTTGTGGTGGTGAGTACCCAGGGCTTCGCCGGTATCCCGGTGCGCTACGAGAACCAGCTGGTGGGCGAAACCGACCGTAATGGGCATCTCTTGGTGCCGTGGAGCAGCGCGTACTACCGCGCCAAATACGAAATCGATCCGCTGAACCTGCCGCTCAATGTGCAAAGCCCAAATGTGGAACAGCGTGTATCGGTGCGCCGTGGCAGCGGCTACCTGCTGGAGTTTCCGTTGCGCCGGGTACTCGCGGCGAGCGTTACCCTGGTGGACACCCAGCATCAGGAATTACCCTTGGGCAGCCTGGTGGTGCACGAGCAAAGCAACCAGCAGGCAGTGGTCGGCTGGGACGGCCTGGTGTACCTGGAAAACCTCTCGGCACATAACACCTTGCAGGTCACGCTGGGTGAAGGGCGTACGTGCCAGGCGCGATTCGAGGTCAACGAGCAGCAACAAGGCGTGCCGCTGATCGGGCCGTTGGTGTGCCAATGAGACGCGTGGGCTGGCTGTGGCTCCTCGGGATGGTGGGCTCGGGGCAGGCAATGGCGCTGTGTTCGACGGTGGCGACGGCTCCGGTGAGTTTTGGCTCGGTGAGTTCGATCAACGTACGCACCGCGACGCAAAACAGCTCGACCCTCAATGGCGGTTTGAGCTGCACCGCTTCACTGATCGCCCTCGGCACCAGTGACCACTTCTATGCCACGATCACCTCAACCACCAGCGGCATGGTCGGCCCCACGGGGGATGTGATCGGTTATACGATTTATGGCAACAACACCACCACGTTCCCTATTACACGAGGGCTTCAGTTCGATTTCGGTCCCAATGGCATTGCGACAAGCGCGGGTCTTTTGACGGGGCCGGGCAGCAAGAACCTGCCGCTTTACGTGGGCAGTATTACCGGGACCAATGTGGCGGCCGGGGTGTATACCGAAGTCCTCAGCGTTGCATGGACCTGGGATTATTGCATTGGCCTGGGGGTGGGCAACTTGTGCGTATTGCGGGACAAAAACCTGACTCCCCAAGTCAAGCTCCTGACCGTGAGCATGACCGTCACCAATGACTGCCAGATCACCGCGCCCAATATCAGTTTTGGCAGTGCGCCCGTCATCAGCGGGTTCACTGCCGTGACCGGCCAGACCATCAGTATTTCCTGCACCAAGGGCAGCGCCTACAGCGTAGGCCTGAGCGACGGCCAGAACGCCGTCAGTGTGGGCGGGCGGCGGCGCATGATCGCCGGCACCCACTACCTGGCTTACGACATCTTCAAAAGCGCCGGCACCACGCGCTGGGGCAGCGTGGGCGCGGCGCGGCGCGACAGTTCTACCGCCGAGGTCAACCCCGGCAACGGCCTGGGTATCGGCAGCCAGGTGTTCAACTACAACGCCAGGATCTACACCGATCAAGCCACACCGCCCGCCGGCACCTACCTCGACAACGTGGTACTCGACGTGGGCTTCTAGAACTTCAGCATCGCCGGGGCGGGCTGATCCGCCGGGCTGACCACTGCATAGTTGTAGCCGGCACCGGACCAGTACTGGGCCTGCAAGCCATCGGCGCTGCGGCTGCCACGGGGCAGAAAGCCGTTTTCCGGGCCTGGCGGGCGGATGTAGAAGCTGATGCGCCGCCCTTGCGGGTCTTCGTACAGCACCATGGCGGCGGCGCCTTGCTCGGTGGTGAGCAGGCGCCCGCTGACCGGCGTGAAGCCCGACGCGCTCAGGTCAGGCAGGCGGTGGGCCTGGTTGAAGTAGCGGTCGAGCCAGGCCTGCATCGTGCCGCCGCCCTGGCCCTTGTAGTCCGCCGGCATGATGCCGTCCTGGGCAAACAAGCGGAACGCCTGCATCGCGTCGGCCATGGGCAGTTGGGCCGGCTGGCTGACTTCACGGGCGTGCCAGCCACCGACACCGCCGAGGCCGACAGCGATCAGCAGCACGGCTGCCGTAGCCAAGTGGCGGCGTGATTGACGCTTGATGCGCTGGCGGATCAACGTCGGGTCCAGGTCCGGGTTGGCCGGTTGCTGCAGGGCACCGCCCAACGCGGCACGCAGCAACTGCGCGTCGTGCTGCCAGGCATGGACCTGGGCTGCGACATCCGGGTGGGCTGCCAGATAGGTTTCAAGTACACGGCGATCACTCTCCAGCAGTTGGTGATCGACGTAGGCATGCAAATCGCGTTCGCTGGGGGGCAGTCTGATCATTTGAGTATCCGCAGGGAAGGGCTGGCAATTTCGCCATCACTGAGTTGACGCAGGGCCTGGCGCGCACGGGAAAGGCGTGACATCACCGTGCCGAGGGGCACATCGAGGATCTCGGCGACTTCCTTGTAGCTCAAGCCTTCGACCGACACCCACAGCAACAGGGCACGCTGCTCGGTGTTGAGCTGATCGAAGGCTTGCAGGGTCGACTGGGCGATCACCGTGCGTTCGACCGATGGCTGCGTATCGTCACGCCCGGTAAAGAATTCCAGCATGCGCGCATACCGCCGGGTGCGACGGTGGGCATCGAGGAACTGGCGGTAGAGGATCGAGAACAACCAGGCACGCAAGTCGCCTTCGACACGTTTATCGGCCCAACTGATGATCGCCCGCTCCAGGGTCGACTGCACCAGGTCGTCGGCGCTGCTGGCGTTACGGGTCAGGGACACGGCAAAGCGCCGCAGCCTGGGGATGAGTTCACGTAACTGTTCGTCGAGTTCATGCATGGGAATCTGGCTGGCCACTACGCTGGGATTAGAGAGACGTGCGCCGTTGAGGGTTATTCCCCGTGCTTGAAAATAAATCCAGGGCCAGGGAATAGAGCCGATCGGCGTTCGTCTTCATGCTCCGACCTTATGTTCACCCCTAAGGCCTTTGGCCCCGGAGTTCCTTCATGGTAGATCACTCATCACCGCCTCGTCCCCCGTTGAGCACCGCGAGCCTGATCGCGCGCCTGGCGGGTATCGGTGCCGTGGTTGCGGTTGTGGCGGGGGCCTTTGCCTACGTCAACGGCACCCTCGACCCACAGCGCCTGCGTCCTAAAACCCTGGTCAACGCGCTGGAAACCAACAATGGCGTGCACCCGGGCTTTCGGCGTAACCATGCCAAAGGCATCTGCGTCGCCGGGTATTTCGAGAGCACGCCCGAAGCTCGCACCTATTCCAGTGCCCAAGTGTTCAGCGAGGCCAAGACCCCCGTGATCGGCCGCTTTGCCTTGCCCAGCGGCAACCCTTACGCGCCCGACAGCAGTGTGCCGATCCGCAGTTTTGCGGTGCAGTTCTCCCAGGCCAACGGCCAGCAATGGCGCACCGGCATGAACAGCATGCCAGTGTTCCCGGTGGGCACGCCCGAGGCGTTCTATCAGTTGCTCCAGGCCGGCGCACCGGAGCCCACCACTGGCAAGCCGAACCCGGCGAGCATGCCGGCGTTTTTCGCCGCCCACCCCGAGACCGCGCCGTTCCTGGCGTGGGTCAAGACTGCCAAGCCCTCGGCGAGCTATGCGACCGAAACCTACAACGGTATCAACGCGTTTTACCTGGTGGGCGCCGATGGCAAGCGCCAGGCCGTACGTTGGGGCGTGGTGCCGCAGCGTCAGGATGCGCCGGGCGATACCGCGCCAGCCGGAAGTGATTACCTGGAACAAGACCTGGTGCAACGCTTGGCCGCCGGGCCGCTGCGCTGGCAGTTGAACATGACCCTGGCCAACCCGGGTGACCCGGTGGACGATGCGAGCAAGGCCTGGACTGGCGAGCATAAAGTCATCAATGCCGGCACCCTGGTGTTGCAAAGCAGCCAGCCACAGGCGGACGGTGATTGCCGCGACATCAACTTCGACCCACTGATTCTGCCCAGTGGTATCGAAGCGTCCAATGACCCGTTGCTGGCGGCACGCTCGGCGGCGTATGCCAGTTCCTACCTGCGCCGCGCCGGTGAAGTCGGCCCGTTGCACAGCGCCCCTCAGGAGTCGAAGCCATGAATGCCCAACCACGGTTTTTTGCCCCGCTGGCGCGCCTGCTGCACTGGCTGATGGCGCTGATGATCATCGCCATGCTGTTTATCGGTGCGGGCCTGGCGGCTTCAGTGTCGGAACGGCATGAGTGGTTGATCCACCTGCACAAGCCGCTGGGTATCGCGATTCTGGCGCTGGTGATCGTGCGCCTGGCGGTTCGGTTCTCCACGCGCCAACCGCCGCTGCCCGTCGACCTGCCGTTGTGGCAAGTGTTGGCGGCCAAGGCGTCCCATGTGGTGCTGTATGCCTTGATGCTGGTATTGCCACTGCTGGGCTGGGCGATGATTTCGGCGGCAGGCGATCCGGTGATGCTCAGCAGTTCTGTGCGGTTGCCGGCGCTGGTGGGCGCGAACGCGCCATTGTTCGCGGTGCTGCGCAAGGCCCATGGTTATCTGGCCTACCTGCTGTTCCTGACGGTGCTGTTGCACCTGGCGGCGGCGTTGTTCCATGGGCTGATCCGCCGCGATGGCGTGTTGCAGAGCATGACCGGCACCAAGGAGTGATGCCGGTGGGAGAGGGCGTCAGCGCAGCACGGTGACGATATCGGCCACCGTGCTCAGCACGTCCTTGCCCAACTGCCTGGAGCGCTCGCCTGACCAGCCGGTCTTCGGGTTGGGCGCGTCGTCGTTGTCCTTGAAGGGCATTTCCAGGGTCAGTGACAGGCAGTCGTATTTCTGGCCGACCGCGTTGCACGCCAGGGTCATGTTGGCTTCGCCCGGCAGGTCGCGGGTGTAGCCGTGGGTGGTCTGGAAGTCGCGGGTCAGGGCGCTCAAGTGGCTGCGAAAGTGTTTTTCCAATGCCTCGATGCGTGGGGTGTAGCCGGGGTTGCCTTCGCAGCCGGCGGTGAAGACGTAGGGGATTTCCTCGTCGCCATGGATATCGAGAAACAGGTCGACGCCGTACTTTTCCATTTGTTGCTGGACGAACAACACTTCCGGGCTGCTCTCCTGGCTGGCGCTCTGCCAGGCACGATTGAGGTCCTGGCCCATGGCGTTGGTGCGCAGGTGACCGTGGAAGGCTCCGTCCGGGTTCATGTTTGGCACCAGGTACAGGTCGGCGACCTTCAGCAGTTTTTTCAGCTCGGCGTCACCGTCCTGTTGCAGGCGTTCGATGATGCCCTCCATGAACCATTCGGCCATGTGCTCGCCGGGATGCTGTTGGGCGATGATCCAGATCTTGCGCCGACCTTCGCCGCCCTTGCCGCGACGCAGTAGCTGGATGTCACGGCCTTCGGCACTTTTGCCGGTGGCCAGCAAGCAGGTATTGGCGCGACTCAGGGCCTGCTCGATCAGCCAGTCGTGGCGCTCGCGGCTATAGGGTTCGAAATAGGCGAACCAGGCGTGCTTCTCGCGGGTTTCCAAACTGATATGCAGGATTTCCCCGTCGAAGCGCGAAGGCACCCGGAACCAATTGACGTGGTCATAGGAGGCCACGGCGTTGTAGCCACTCCACGCGTGTGGGTAGGACGATTTACCCGCATTGCTCAGGCGAAAGGTGTGGGTATGGCCCACGTGCATGCCTTCGGCCTTGAAGTGGAACCATTGGTAATGTTGGCTGCGCGTGTCGGGTTTGATTGCCAGCAGTAACTGATAGGCGTCGTGGGCATCCAGTACCTGGATATTGCCACTGTCGAAGTCGGTGCTGATCCTGATGGAGGTCAAGGCCACGGTCATAGTCTGGTTGCCTGAATATGAGTGTTGTGGCGGCTATCTTACACAGGAGTCTGGTAAAGACTGGACGCAAAATTGTTGCGAAGGGGGAGGGGGCGTCTTCCTTGACGCCGCAGCAGCTTAGGATCTATGAGATTGATTCTCAAGCGCTATTTCGAAAAGATCGGGTCTAGAGCGGTAGACTGGCTTTCTTTTGGCGATAGTCTTTTGCTACCATGCGCGCCATCAAGCAACACACAGTCTTCATTAGCCTGAAGCCATGCCAGGGAAACTGGCAAAAAAAAGACCCGGCCAAAGAGCCGGGTCAAAAACCGTGATTAGCCTGATGAGGAGATATTCCAAGAGTCCGACCTAAGGTCCCTTGGCCTATCGACTGATCTCGCGATCAGCTGGGTCCAATAATAATCATTATCATTTGCAAGTCAAATGTTTTTATCCGTGAGATAGAAATATTTTTTCTTCGCGCCTGTCATCCGTTCGCTTGAGCCTCCGGCGCCTGCAACGACCGCTCCACCATCGCCTTCGCCATATCGATCAAATACACCACCGAAAACGCCAGGTCACGATGAGTGCCGCGATGGCTGCTCGCGGACTCATAGGCCGTGGCCGCTGCACTGCGCAACAGGTCCGAGGCGTGCACCAGGGCTTCCTCAGGGCTGATGCCTGGCTTAATGGCAAACAGGGCATCGTCAGGGGCTGGTGCCGACATATCTTCTTTCAAGTAAAAGTCCAATGCGCGCTTGGCGGCGCCGCTGCTGCGCAGGTCGTGCAGCTCGGTGTCTTCGGGGATTTCAGGCAGCAGATACGGGCTTGTCGTCATAAGGGGCGGTACTCTGGGGTGGGTGTCGAAAACCTTATGCCCGATGATAGTACGTATCGTATTTATGTCGTTTTATGGATTACTACAAACTGTTTATTGCCCTGGAAACTGCGTGACGTATTGTCAGCGCCCATGGATAACTGGATCGCGTTGGTCAAGGCCAACATGGAAGACCGCAAGGTCACGCAAGGTGAACTGGCTGAGCGCCTGGGCATGTCCCAGGGCGGCGTCGGCCATTGGCTCAACAAGCGCCGTGCGCCGAGCCTGGTGGACATGAATCGGGTGCTGGCGGCGCTGGGGCTGGGCTATCTGGAGGTCGCGCTGGATATTCGCGAGCGGGTCGATGAGCCGCCTGCGGAGAAAAACTACAACCCGTATTTCCGTTATCCGGTCAGCGATTGGAATGGGTTGTGCGAAGTACGTGAGCCGCGCACACCTTACGGCGCTGCCCGCTTCGAGCTGACGGATTACCACGCCCGGGGCGAAGCCTTCTGGCTGCCGGTCACCGGCGACGCCATGACCGCACCCAGTGGCCTGAGCATCAGTGCGGGCATGATGATCCTGGTGGACCCGGCCATTGCCGCCGAGCCCGGTAAATTAGTGGTGGCCCAGTGGGTCGGGAGCCCCCGGGCGACCTTTCGCCAGTTGCTGGAGGAGAGCGGCCAGCGTTACCTGGTGCCGCTCAATCCCACCTACCCGAAGCAGTTGCTAACCGACGATTGCCGCCTCCTGGGCGTCGTCGTACAGGCCACGGCAAAATTTTAACCAGCCGTTTCAAGCTCCACCAAAGTGCAACCTTCGGCAACCATTTCGCCTTCCTGGCAGAACAGTGCCTTGACCACCCCGGCCTGGGGCGCACGGATGCTGTGTTCCATTTTCATGGCTTCCAGCACCACCAGTTGCGTGCCGGCTTCCACCGGTTGGCCCACCTCTACCAGCACCCGTACGATGCTCCCATTCATCGGGGCTGTCAGCCCACCCTGATGGGACTGGTTGGCCTCGACCGCAGCAATCGGATCGAACAACGATACGCCGCGCATCTCGCCGTCCCAACGCAGATACACCGTGTGGTCATGGCGTACCGCCAGATGGCTGCGACGCACGCCCTGTTGTTCGATCAGCAACTGTTCGCCACGCAACTGTGGCGCCTGGGCGGCCTGCGTCACCAGTCGGTCCTGGCCATTGCAACTCAAATGCAGTGACACCTCGGCCGGCAGCCCGGCGCGAAAGCCGCGTTTATCTGCCCAGGGTCCATCCGATGGTGGCAGGCTCTGCATGAATGCCGCGGCGGCCGCCTGCCAGAATTCATCACCCAGTTCACCGGCCTCGGGCAACAACTCATCCTGATAGCGCGGAATGAATCCGGTATCCAGTTCCGCATCCGCAAACGCCGGATGCCCGATAATGCGCCGCAGAAAACCCAGGTTGGTCTTGAGCCCGCCGATGGCAAACTCATCCAGCATGCCCAACAACCGCAACCGCGCCTGTTCACGGTCCTCGCCCCAGGCAATCAGCTTGCCGAGCATGGGGTCATAGAACGGCGAGACGTTGTCGCCTTGCTCGACACCGCTGTCCACACGGCGCCCTGGTCCGGGTGCGGATTCGCGATACAGCGCCAGGTGCCCGGTGGCAGGCAGGAAGTCATTGGCCGGATCCTCGGCATACAGCCGCACTTCGATCGCATGGCCGACCAGCGGCACCTGTTCCTGGGTGATCGGCAGCGCCTCGCCCTGGGCGACACGAATCTGCCAGGCCACCAGATCCAGGCCGGTAATCGCTTCGGTGACGGGGTGCTCCACCTGCAGTCGCGTGTTCATCTCCATGAAGAAGAAATCGCCACGCGCGTCGAGCAAAAACTCCACAGTGCCAGCACCGACATAACCGATGGCCTGGGCCGCACGCACAGCCGCCTCGCCCATGGCCTTGCGTTGTTCAATACTCAACCCCGGTGCCGGCGCTTCCTCGACGACTTTTTGATGGCGACGCTGAATCGAGCAGTCCCGTTCGTTGAGGTACAGGCAATGCCCGTGTTGATCGGCGAACACCTGGATCTCCACATGACGTGGCTTGAGCAGGTATTTCTCCACCAGCATCTGCCCATTGCCGAAAGACGACAGCGCTTCTCGCTGGGCCGAAGCGAGCGCCTCGGCCAACTGGCTGACGTCCTCGACCACCTTCATGCCCTTGCCGCCGCCACCGGCCGTGGCCTTGAGCAGTACCGGGTAGCCAATGCGCTCGCAGGCGGCGCGGAAGGTGTCCAGGTCCTGGGCGTCGCCGTGATAGCCCGGCACCAGGGGCACGCCTGCGGTTTCCATCAGCGCCTTGGCGGCCGACTTGCTGCCCATGGCATCGATGGCGGAGGCGGGCGGCCCGAGGAAGATCAACCCGGCGGCTTCAATCGCACGGGCAAACCCGGCGTTCTCCGACAGAAAACCGTACCCCGGATGGATCGCCTGGGCGCCGCTGGACTGGGCGGCGGCGATCAGCTTGTCGATTTGCAGGTAGCTGTCGGTAGCCTTGCTGCCGCCCAGGTCGACGCGAATATCCGCCTCACGGCTGTGCCGTGCATCGCGGTCGATGGCGCTGTGCACCGCCACGGTGGTCAGGCCCATGGCCTTGGCGGTGCGCATCACGCGGCAGGCAATCTCGCCACGGTTGGCCACCAGCAGGGTTGTCAATTTACTCATGAACGCGGCTCCTGGGGCTGCCAGCTCGGTGGACGTTTTTGCAGGAACGCGCGCAAGCCTTCCTGGCCCTCGGTGCTGACCCGGATGCGCGCAATGGCGTTTTCGCAATAGCGACGCAGCGCTGGGGTGAGGGCACCGTTGCCCACTTCGCGCAACAGGTCTTTGCTGGCGCGCATGGCAGCCGGGCTGTTGTGCAGCAGGTTGGCGATCCACTGTTCGACCTGATGGTCCAGCTCGCCGATCGGATAGCTTTCCGCCAGTAAGCCGATGTCGCGTGCGCGCTGGCCGCCAAAGCGTTCGGCGGTCAGGGCATAGCGCCGTGCTGCGCGTTCGCCGATGGCTTGCACCACGAACGGGCTGATCACCGCCGGCGCCAGGCCGATGCGCACTTCCGACAGGCAGAACTGCGCATCATCGGCACCAATCGCCATGTCGCAGCAACTGATCAAGCCGAGTGCGCCCCCGTAGGCCGCGCCTTGCACCACCGCCAGGGTCGGGATTTTCATTTTGGCCAGGTTGTACATCAGCTCCGCGAGTTCGCGGGCATCGTCCAGGTTGGTGTGGTAATCCAACTCGGCCGACTGCTGCATCCAGGCCAGGTCGGCGCCGGCGCTGAAGTGCTTGCCGCGCCCGCGCAGGACCAGGAAGCGCAGGGACGGATCGCCTTGTACCCGATCGAGGGCGATGATCAGCTCGCGGATCATCTCGGCGTTGAACGCGTTGTTCTTGGCTTCACGACTGAGCCACAGCGTGGCAAAGCCACGGGGGTCGATGATCAGTTCGAGGGTGTTGAAATCGCTCATGGGGTACAGCTCCATTTACATGCGGAACACGCCGAAGCGGCTCGGCTCGATGGGGGCATTCAGCGACGCGGACAAGGCCAGCGCCAGCACGTCACGGGTCTGCAACGGGTCGATCACACCGTCGTCCCACAGGCGTGCGCTGGAGTAGTAGGGATGACCCTGGGTTTCGTACTGGTCGAGGATCGGCTGCTTGATCGCGGCTTCTTCTTCCGTGCTGAACGCTGTACCGGCGCGTTCGGCCTGCTCGCGCTTGACCTGCACCAGCACCCCCGCCGCCTGTTCGGCGCCCATCACGCCAATGCGTGCGTTGGGCCACATCCACAAAAAGCGCGGGTCATAGGCGCGGCCACACATGCCGTAGTTACCCGCGCCAAAGCTGCCGCCGATGATCACCGTGAACTTCGGCACCTTGGCGCAGGCCACGGCGGTGACCAGCTTGGCGCCATGCTTGGCGATGCCGCCGGCTTCGTACTTCTGGCCGACCATGAAGCCGGTGATGTTCTGCAGGAACAACAAGGGAATGCCGCGCTGACACGCCAGCTCGATAAAATGCGCGCCTTTTTGCGCCGCTTCGGCAAACAGAATCCCGTTGTTGGCCAGGATCGCAATCGGGTAGCCGTGCAGGTGGGCAAAGCCGCACACCAGGGTGGTGCCAAACAGCGCCTTGAATTCATCGAACACCGAACCGTCCACCAGCCGTGCAATGACTTCGCGCACATCAAACGGCTGCTTGGCGTCGGCCGGGATCACGCCGTACAACTCTTCACTGCTGTACAGCGGAGCTACCGGCGAACGTTGCAGCAACTGGCCTTGTTTGCGCCAGTTGAGGTTCGCCACGCTGCGCCGGGCCAGCGCCAGTGCATGCTCATCGCTGTCGGCATAGTGATCGGCCACCCCGGAAATCCTGCAGTGCACATCGGCCCCACCGAGGTCTTCGGCACTCACCACTTCACCGGTCGCCGCCTTCACCAACGGTGGACCGGCGAGGAAGATGGTGGCCTGGTCGCGCACCATGATTGCTTCGTCGGCCATGGCTGGCACATAGGCGCCACCGGCGGTGCACGAACCCATCACCACCGCAATCTGTGGGATGCCCTGGGCGCTCATGTTGGCCTGGTTGAAGAAGATCCGCCCGAAGTGCTCGCGGTCGGGAAACACTTCGTCCTGGCGCGGCAGGTTGGCGCCGCCAGAGTCCACCAGGTAGATGCACGGCAGGCGGTTCTGTTCGGCGATGGTCTGGGCGCGCAGGTGTTTTTTGACGGTGAGCGGGTAGTAGGAGCCGCCTTTGACCGTGGCGTCGTTGGCGACGATCATGCATTCGACGCCTTCCACGCGGCCGATCCCGGCAATCACCCCGGCGGCCGGCACGTCTTCGCCGTACACCTGATGGGCGGCCAGTTGGCTGAGTTCAAGGAACGGCGAGCCCGGGTCGAGCAAACGATTGATACGCTCGCGGGGCAGCAACTTGCCGCGTGAGGTGTGTCGCTCCTGTGCCTTGGCGCCGCCGCCTTGCTGCACGTGGGCGAGCAGGGTGTGCAGGGCGTCGACCTGTTGGCGCATCGCCGCGCTGTTGGCGGCAAACTCCGCCGAACGCGGGTTGAGCTGGGTGTGCAAGGTGGCCATGGTGCGCTCCTTCAGCGGGTTTCGTTGAAGAGTTCGCGACCGATCAGCATCCGCCGGATTTCACTGGTGCCGGCGCCGATCTCATACAGCTTGGCGTCGCGCAGCAGGCGCCCGGCCGGGAATTCGTTGATGTAGCCGTTGCCACCCAGGATCTGGATCGCGTCCAGGGCCATTTGCGTGGCGCGTTCGGCACTGTAGAGGATCACCCCGGCGGCATCCTTGCGCGTGGTCTCGCCAAGCTCGCAAGCCTGGGCCACCGCGTAGAGGTAGGCGCGGCTGGCGTTGAGCTGGGTGTACATGTCGGCAACCTTGCCCTGGATCAGCTGGAATTCGCCGATGCTCTGGCCGAACTGCTTGCGGTCGTGAATGTAGGGCACGATCAGGTCCATGCACGCTTGCATGATTCCGGTAGGGCCGCCGGAGAGCACCACGCGCTCGTAGTCGAGGCCGCTCATCAGCACTTTCACGCCGCCGTTGAGCGCGCCGAGGATGTTTTCTTCGGGCACTTCCACATCATCGAAAAACAGCTCGCAGGTGTTGGAGCCGCGCATGCCCAGCTTGTCGAACTTGTTGCTGCGGCTGAAGCCCTTCCAGTCGCGCTCGACGATAAACGCGGTGATGCCGTGCGGGCCCTTTTCCAGGTCGGTCTTGGCGTAGATCACATAGGTGCTGGCATCGGGGCCGTTGGTGATCCAGGTCTTGCTGCCGTTGAGTACGTAATGGTCGCCGCGCTTATCGGCGCGCAGCTTCATCGAGACCACATCGGAGCCGGCGTTTGGCTCGCTCATGGCCAGGGCGCCGACGTGTTCGCCACTGATGAGCTTGGGCAGGTATTTGAGTTTCTGCGCGTGATTGCCGTTGCGGTTGATCTGGTTCACACACAGGTTGGAGTGTGCGCCATAGGACAGCGCCACCGAGGCCGAGCCGCGGCTGATCTCTTCCATGGCCACCACGTGGGCCAGGTAGCCCAGGCCGGCGCCGCCGTATTCTTCAGGCACGGTGATGCCCAGCAGGCCCATGTCACCGAACTTGCGCCACAGGTCGGCGGGGAACAGGTTGTCGATGTCGATCTGCGCCGCACGGGGCGCGATTTCCTTGCCCACAAAGGACTGCACCTGGTCGCGCAGCATGTCGATGGTTTCACCGAGGGCGAAGTTCAGGGACGGGTAACTCATGGACAGGCACCTTAATGTGAGCATTGTTGTTGTGTGGATGGGGCGCCAGGGGAGGGCGCTCACCTTTACGTTAACGTAAGCTTGCGTTGCGGCGCTGTCAATCGTAGTTTACGTTTACGTCAACCTACAAAAAAGACAACAGGGGTCGTTATGGAACAACCGAACCAGAGCTACAGCCGCGGCTCACAGGACAAGACCTTGCTGGCCATGACGATTGGCCAAGCCTTTGACCGAACCGTTGCGCAGTTCCCCGATGGCGAGGCCCTGGTGGTGCGTCATCAACAACGTCGCTACACCTGGCGACAACTGGCGGAGACTGTCGATTTGCACGCGCGGGCGTTCATGGCCCTGGGCATGCAAACGGGCGACCGCCTGGGCATCTGGGCACCCAATTGTGCCGAGTGGTGCATCAGCCAGATTGCCAGTGCCAAGCTCGGGGTGATCCTGGTCAACATCAACCCGGCCTATCGCAGCAGCGAGTTGGACTACGTGCTCAAGCAGTCCGGCTGCCAGTGGCTGGTGTGCGCCGGCTCATTCAAAAGCTCCGATTACCACGCCATGCTGCAGGAGCTGAAACCAGACGTGCGCGGTCTCATCAGCCTCGATCCCAACCCGCCCGCAGGGTTCATGCCGTGGTCGCAACTGGCCGCGCTCGGCGCTGGCATTGCGCCCGAACAGTTGCACAGTCGCCAGGCCAGCCTGCACTTCGATCAGCCCGTGAATATCCAGTACACCTCCGGCACCACCGGCTTCCCCAAGGGCGCCACCCTCAGTCATCACAACATCCTCAATAACGGCTACATGGTCGGCGAAAGCCTGGGCCTGACCGCGCAAGATCGCCTGGTGATCCCGGTGCCGCTGTATCACTGCTTCGGCATGGTCATGGGCAACCTGGGCTGCATCACCCATGGCACCACCATGATCTATCCGAACGACGGCTTCGACCCGCTGCTGACCCTCACCACCGTCGCCGAAGAACGCGCCACCGGTCTTTACGGCGTACCCACCATGTTCATCGCCCTGCTCGATCACCCACAGCTGGGCGACTTTGACCTGTCTACGCTGCGCACCGGCATCATGGCTGGCGCCACGTGTCCCATCGAGGTGATGCGCCGGGTCATCAGCGAACTGCACATGCGCGAGGTCCAGATTGCCTACGGCATGACCGAGACCAGCCCGGTGTCGCTGCAAACCGGAGCGGACGATGACCTGGAGCGCCGTGTGACCACGGTCGGGCGCACCCAGCCACAATTGGAAAGCAAGATCATCGATGCAGACGGCAACACGGTGGCGCGTGGAGAAATCGGCGAATTGTGCACCCGCGGCTACAGCGTGATGCTCGGCTACTGGAACAACCCCGACGCCACGCGCGAGGCCATCGACGACGCCGGCTGGATGCACACCGGCGACCTGGCAAGCATGGATGCCCACGGCTACGTATGCATCGCCGGGCGCAACAAGGACATGATCATTCGCGGCGGCGAGAACGTGTACCCGCGTGAGCTGGAGGAGTTTTTCTTTACCCATCCGGCGGTGGCGGATGTGCAGGTCATCGGCATTCCGGATGCGCGCTACGGTGAAGCCATCGTTGCCTGGATCAAGTTCCACCCCGGCCATGTCGCCGATGAACTGGAGCTGCAAACCTGGTGCAAGGGCCGCATCGCGCACTTCAAGACGCCCAAGCACTTCAAGTTCGTAGAGGAGTTTCCGATGACGGTAACGGGCAAGATCCAGAAATTCCGCATGCGCGAGATTTCCATGGAGGAGTTGGGGGCAGGGCAGGAGTAAATCCCTGAATGCACAAAGGGGACCCGAGGGTCCCCTTTAATTTGTCGTTGCGTGCTCTTTTTTTATTATTGAGGGGCGGTCTATTGTTGTTTTTGGCAACCGTTACCCTTTACCGCTGTTTTTGGCGACCCCCATCCGGGATCAAGAGCAAACGTATTTTTTTGAGCGCTGATCTGCTTCTTCGTGATGATCCAACCAGTGGGCAGCTACCTGAGGTAGTTTTATTTTTCTCTGACCGGTTGCGGGTTTCGGCATGCCGTACCCTGCGAAGCACATCTTCTCCAAAAAAATCTGTTAGCTGCGTCTCTGCCGTGTTGTTTTTGTTATGTCAGAGTCGTTTCGTCTTATTTTTATTAGGTTTGGCGCTTTTTATTCTTGTTATGCGATAGAGATAGCAGAACCCGTGCCAACTTTTTAAAACCCTTTAAAATCAATGATTTGATTTTTGTGTAGGGATTGGCCTACGGCAAATACGACAAAATATGTTCCCGTGTTACTCGATGTGTAGGCGTGCGGTAACACATTGTCACGGCCAGGCTACTCAACCGGCGTCACGCGCCTTGGCCACACGCGATCCTGTTGGCCGGCCCAGTACGCTGCTGATCTGCTGCCCCGCGCCAATCAATGCCTCAAGGTCGATACCGGTCTCGATGCCCAGGCCGTCGAGCAGGTACAACACGTCTTCGGTGGCGACGTTACCGCTGGCGCCCTTGGCATAGGGGCAGCCGCCGAGGCCCGCGATAGAGCTGTCGAACACCGTGATGCCTTCCAGCAGGCTGGCGTAGATATTCGCGATGGCCTGGCCATAGGTGTCATGGAAGTGCCCCGCCAGCTTGTCCCGTGGCACCTGCGCCGCGACCACCTCGAACAGCCGTCGCGTGGCGCCTGCCGTGCCGGTGCCGATGGTGTCGCCCAGAGACACCTCGTAGCAGCCCATGGCATACAGCTCCCGCGCCACCGCCGCGACCTGTCCCGGCGCGATCTCGCCTTCATACGGGCACCCCAGCACGCAGGACACATAGCCCCGCACGCTGACCCCATGCTGCCTGGCCGCCGCCATGATCGGCGCGAAGCGCTCCAGGCTTTCACTGATGGAGCAATTGATATTGCGCTGGGAAAACGCCTCGGACGCAGCGGCAAACACCGCCACTTCCTTAACGCCAGCCGCCAGCGCGTCGTCAAACCCGCGCAGGTTCGGCGCCAGCGCACCATAAGTCACACCGGGCTTGCGCTGGATCTGCGCAAATACCTCGGCGGAACCGGCCATTTGCGGCACCCACTTGGGCGAGACAAAACTGCCGACCTCGATATAGCGCAAGCCGGCAGCGCTGAGGGCGTCCACCAAACGGACCTTGTCCGCCACGCTGATGGGTTGGGCTTCGTTCTGCAAACCATCGCGCGGGCCGACTTCCACCAGGCGCACGTGTGAGGGGAGGGACATGGCAATTACCTTCTGATCAGTGGTCGGCCTGGCGCAGGGTGTGGGCCAGGGCCTGGGTGCAGCGCTCTTCGGCGGTGTCCAGTTCCAGCTTCATCTGTTCGATGTCCAGCAGTTGCTGTTCCAGCTGCTCGCGGCGCTCGGCGATTTTTGCCAGCATGCTGTTGAGTTGCACGTGGTTGCCACTGGTGGGGTCGTAGAGTTCGATCAGCTCGCGGCACTCGGCCAGGGAAAAACCGATGCGCTTGCCCCGCAGGATCAGTTTGAGGCTGACCTTGTCGCGCGCCGAGTAGATGCGCTCCTGGCCCCGGCGTTCCGGGGCCAGCAGGCCTTGTTCTTCGTAGAAGCGAATGGCGCGGGTGGTGATGTCGAGCTCGCGGGCGAGGTCGGAGATGCTGTAAGTCGTGCTCATGGGGGCGCTCAAGGAGGTCTTGGCGTTAAGCTACTGGCAGGTTGACGTAAACGTCAAGGGTCGCTGCGCGACCCATCGAGGGCAAGTCCCCTCCCACAGGACGCTCGCCAACCTCACGCCTGTTGTTTATCCAGCTTCTTCTCATGGGCCGTGACCTGCTGGCACAACTCGATCATCTGCTCGCGCATCCAGCGGTTGGCCGGGTCCTGGTCGGTGCTTTCGTGCCAGTACAGATGGGTTTCCACCGGCGGTACGTCGTTGACCGGCAGGTTGAACCAGTGCAGTTCATGGCGGCGGGCGAAGCGCTCGGGCACGGTCATGACCATGTCGGTCTGCTGCAGCACCTGCGAGGCCATCAGGTAATGCTGGGAGCGCAGGGCGATCTTGCGCTGGATGCCCATCTTGCCCAGGGCCAGGTCCACATGACCCAGACCGTTGCGCCGGCTGGAAATATGGATGTGGGTCAGCGACAGGTAGTCATCCAGCGTGAGCTTGTCCTTGCCGGCCAGCGGATGCCCCTTGCGCATGGCACACACGTAGCGGTCTTCCATCAGCTTGACGTGGCGAACCTGCGGGTCCGTGTTGAGCGGCGCATCCACGGCAAAATCCAGGCGCCCGGCGGCCAGTTCCTTGGTGGTTTCGCGGCGCTTGGACAGGAAACTCTCGATCACCACCGTGGGCGCCAGGCGACGCAGGCGCTGGAACAGCAGCGGCAGGATCACCGCCTCGGTGAGGTCGGTCATGCTGATGCGGTAGGTCTTGGCCGCCTGTTGCGGGTTGAAGATGCGGCTTTCCTGCACTGATACCCGCAGCAACGACAGCGCATTGCGCACCGGGCCGATGATGTTCTGTGCCATCGGCGTCGGCACCATGCCCTGGGCGGTGCGCACGAACAACGGGTCGTTGAAGGTCTCACGCAGGCGCGCCAGCGCGTTGGACACCGCCGGCTGGGTGATGCCGACAATCTGCCCGGCGCGGGTCAGGTTGGCTTCGGTGTAGATCGCGTCAAAGACGATAAACAGGTTGAGGTCGACCTTGCTCAGATTCATTTCGCAGCGCTCTTATTGTTAGGTGGCCATACGTCGATCATATATCGGTGATGAATGTTAATACACGCCGAGAATAGGCTAGGTAAATTATCAACGCTGTTCTAGCATCGATTGCATGACCTAAACAACCTCTCAGAGAAGGGAGCTGCTCATGGATTTCGCCTATTCGCCCAAGGTTCAGGAACTGCGTGAACGCGTCACTGCGTTCATGGACGCTTACGTTTACCCGGCCGAGCCGGTGTTCGAACGCCAGGTCAGCGAAGGCGACCGCTGGCAGCCCACCGCAATCATGGAGGGGTTGAAAGCCAAGGCGAAGGCCGAAGGCCTGTGGAACCTGTTCCTGCCCGAATCCGAACTGGGCGCCGGCCTCACCAACCTCGAATACGCGCCACTGGCCGAAATCATGGGGCGCTCCCTGCTGGGCCCGGAGCCGTTCAACTGTTCCGCCCCCGACACCGGCAATATGGAAGTGCTGGTGCGCTACGCCAACGAAGAACAGAAGCAACGTTGGTTGGAGCCCTTGCTGCGCGGTGAGATCCGCTCAGCCTTCGCCATGACCGAGCCGGACGTCGCTTCCTCGGACGCCACCAACATGGCCGCCCGCGCCGAGCGCCAGGGCGACGAATGGGTGATCAACGGCAAGAAATGGTGGACCTCCGGGGCCTGCGATCCGCGCTGCAAGATCCTGATCTTCATGGGCCTGAGCAACCCGGATGCGCCACGCCACCAGCAGCACTCGATGATCCTGGTGCCAGTGGACACCCCGGGTGTGAAAATCGTGCGCCCGCTGCCGGTGTTCGGCTACGACGACGCGCCCCATGGTCACGCCGAGGTACTCTTCGACAACGTCCGTGTGCCCTATGAAAATGTCCTGCTCGGCGAAGGCCGGGGTTTCGAAATCGCCCAGGGCCGCCTCGGTCCAGGCCGTATCCACCACTGCATGCGCTCCATCGGCATGGCTGAGCGTGCGTTGGAGTTGATGTGCAAACGCTCCGTCAGCCGGACCGCGTTCGGCAAGCCGCTGGCCCGGTTGGGTGGCAATATCGACAAGATTGCCGACTCACGCATGGAGATCGACATGGCGCGCCTGCTGACCCTGAAAGCGGCGTACATGATGGACACCGTGGGCAACAAAGTGGCGAAGAGTGAAATCGCCCAGATCAAGGTAGTGGCGCCGAACGTGGCCTTGAAGGTGATCGACCGCGCAATCCAGATTCACGGCGGCGCCGGCGTTTCCAACGACTTCCCGCTGGCCTACATGTACGCCATGCAACGTACCTTGCGCCTGGCCGATGGCCCGGATGAAGTGCACCGGGCGGCCATCGGCAAGTTCGAGATTGGCAAGTACGTGCCTAAAGAGCTGATGCGCAGCGGGCAGTAACACCGCGTCGCCTGCATCGGGGGCAAGCCCCCTCCCACACTTGGATGTGTTGACAGATCAAAATGTGGGAGGGGGCTTGCCCCCGATGAGGCCGGATCAGGCAATGAAGCTCCATCAGCCCTCAGTAAACCCAAACCTCCACCCGCCGATTCTTGATCCGGCCTTCATCCGCCGTATTCGCCGCCACCGGCATCTGCGCACCCAACCCACGGATATCGCGCAGCACCACGGCGTTCTTCACCAACTCCCGACGCACCGCCATCGCCCGCAACTTTGACAGTAACGCGGCGCGCTGCGGGTCATCCTTGGCATCGCCAAAGCCCACCAGCGTCACCTGCTTATCCAGCTTGTCGTGGCTCTTCAGATACGCCACCACCCTTTGCAGATCCTGGCGCGCCTTGTTGTCCAGGCTGGCGCTGCCTTCTTCAAAGCGAAAATTCACCGTCAGGCGCTGGGCGTCGCGGGCGATACCCTGATAATCATCGGGCATCGACGGGCGCGGTTGCACGGCGATCGCCTGCACCTGCTGCGCAATAAACCCGTTTGCGGCCACAATCGCCTGGCCCTTGGCGCTCTGGGTAAAGTCCACCAGCGCCTTGGCCCACGGGTTATGCCCGGACGGCGGCAGGTAGAAAAACAACCGGCGTGACAGCGGGTAATCCTCGGTAGCAATCAGGCTGTTGAGCGCCAGCATGGGCTGTGAATCACCATCCACAATCGCCACGGCTTTGGCCTGGCGTACGTAGGGCAGGCCGATAAAGCCGATACCCTGCGGGTCGTGGCTGACCGCATCGGACAGCTGCTCGCTGGACTCGAAACGCTTGGCACCCGAGGCAAGCGGCTTGCCACGCAGACGCAATACCAGTTCCTTGAACGTGTCGTAGGTGCCGGATTGATCATCCCGTGCGTACACATGAATGGGGCCGCCCACTCCACCCAGCGCCTCCCAGGTACTGACCTCACCATTGAAAATCTGTGCCAGTTGCTCGGTATTCAGTGTGTTCAACGGGTTCTGCGGGTGGAGGATGATCGCCAGGCCGTCGATGGCAATCACTTGTTCGGCTTCAGGGCTTTTCAGGTCGCCCAGGGGTTCAAGGTCGACCAGTTCACTGTCCTTGATCGGGCGAGACGAGGCGGCGAGATCGGCGCTGGTTTTTTTCAGCGCCGTGAACCCGGTGCTCGATCCGTGGGCCGCGACCTCGATGGTCACGGTCTTGCCTTGGCGCGTCTTGCCGATCACACGCTGTTCATTGACGCCTTCGCCCGGTTCGCTGTGCACCGCCTGCAAGCCCTGATGCTCCATCAGCCCCTTGACCAGTGCCGGACCCAACGCCGCGCCAATGGTATTGGAGCCCTGGATACGCAGTGCCGGGCCTTGATCGGGAAGGGGCAGGGGAGCGGATACGGCGAAGAGGGGAAAAACGGTCAGCAGTAACAGAACGCGCAGCCTCATGCCGGCACCTTCTCAAGCCAAAGGGAGTGCCGCGAGAATAAGACAGGCAGGTTGCATAAATGTGACGGGTGCGCCGCAAGGCTGAATGTGGGAGGGGCAAGCCCACTCCCACTTTTTGCGATCAGCTCAGTTCCAGCCAGATCGGCGCATGGTCCGAAGGCTTCTCCAGCCCACGCAGCTCGTAATCCACCCCGGCATCCTTGACCCGCGAAAGCAGGCCATTGGAAGCCAGGATCACGTCAATGCGCAGCCCACGCTTGGGCTCGTCTTCAAAGCCCCGGCTGCGGTAGTCGAACCAGCTGAAGCGGTCGGCCACGTCCGGGTTGAGGTGGCGGAAGCTGTCCACCAGGCCCCAGTTTTTCAAGCGAGCCATCCATTCGCGCTCTTCCGGCAGGAAGCTGCATTTGCCGGTTTTGAGCCAACGCTTGGCGTTGTCGGCACCGATGCCGATGTCGCAGTCTTCCGGGGAAATGTTTACGTCGCCCATCACCACCAGCGCCTGGTCGTTGCTGAACTGGCTTTCCAGCAGCTGCTGCAGGTCTTCGTAGAAGCGCTGCTTGGCCGGGAACTTGGTCGGGTGGTCGCGGCTTTCGCCCTGGGGGAAGTAGCCGTTCATGATGGTGACCGGGTTGCCGTTCGCGTCGGCGAAGGTGCCCCAGATAAAGCGACGCTGGGCGTCCTCTTCGTCACTGGCAAAGCCTTTGTGCACGCTCAGGGCTTCCTTGCGCGAGAGCAGCGCCACCCCGTAGTGGCCTTTTTGCCCATGGTAGTACACGTGATAGCCAAGGGCCTGCACTTCGGCCAGCGGGAATTGGTCATCGTGGACTTTGGTTTCCTGCAAGCCGATCACGTCGGGCTGGTGCTTTTCAATCAGCGCCGCCAACTGATGAGGGCGGGCGCGCAGCCCGTTGATATTGAAGGAGACGATTTTCATGGTCGGCAGTCCAGTCTGGCAAAAGGGCGATGCTAGCGGACAAGTCGGACGGGGGCCAGCGTGGCGGTAGGGCACATGCACTGCTAATGTCTGGGAACGACTCGTGCTGTGTAGGTTCGTACCCATAAGAACGCTGCCTTTTGAGCCGCGCCCAGGGAGATTGACGGTATGCCGGACACTACAACTGCAAGTGCTGAAATTCGCCTGCTCAACAGCGGTTACTCCCGCGAGGCCCGGTCCCTGTTGTACCAGGCCTATCGGCATGAGCCGACCTTCGCCTACATCTTCGAAGCCGAGCGCCCCGGTTATGAACAACGGGTGCGCGCCACCGTGCGCGAGTTGGTCAAGCAGCACTTCTTTCAGAAACTGCCGGCCATCGGCCTGTTCGTCAACGACCGGCTGATCGGCATCGCCCTGATCGCGCCACCGCAGCGGCGCCTGGGCATCACCGAAAGCTGGGCCTGGCAACTGCGCATGTGGCTGAGCACCGGCGTGCGCGGTACACGGCGTTACCTCGACTACCATCACGCGGTGCTGGCGTGCCTGCCCAGTGAGTCGGTACATGTACTGCCGTTGCTGGGCATTCACCCGCAGTTCCAGGGTAAGCATTACGGCGAGCAGTTGCTGGAAGCCGTGCACAATTGGTGTGCCGAAGACCCGCATTCATCCGGTGTGGTGCTGGACACTGGGAATTCACGTTACCTGGAGTTCTATAAGCGTCAGGGCTACGAGGAAATCGGTGAAGTGGCTGTAGGCCCGATCCTGGAACATGTGTTTTTCCATCCCAATCCGCAGTCGTTACATGCTGCAACGGCTTAATACAGAATTATTCAGATAAATCCGAGTTCAAAGAGTCTCCCTTGCTCGTGTAGCATCCGCGCCTATGAAGTTTCCAGGAAGATTTACCAGCGGCTTGATTCTGCTGTTCACAAGCTGCGGCGCGTTGGCGCAAAGCGAACTGGACGTGCGGATCAAGCCTTCGAACGACGCGTTGAAAGCCAACATCGAAGGCTATATCGGCGGGGTGGGCGATCGTGATGAAGAGGCCCTGCTGCGGTTCAGCCGTGGCGCCGAGGAGCAGGCGCGCAAAGCTGCCCAGGCCCTTGGCTTCTATCAGCCACAGATCGACAGTGAAGTGAAGGGCGGCAAGAACCCGCGCCTGATCCTCACCATCGACCCCGGCGAACCGGTGCATTTGCGCAACGTGACCATTCGGGTCGACGGCCCCGCCGCAGACCTCAAGACCTTTCGCGTGCCCGTCAGCAACGACCTCAAGGCCGGCGCCGTGCTCAACCACGGCCATTACGAGGACGCCAAGCGCCTGATCCAGAACCAGGCTTCGCGCTACGGCTTTTTCAGCGGGCGCTTCACAAGCCAGAAACTCGCGGTAGACCCGAAGGCCGGTGTCGCCGATATCGAACTCATCTACGACAGCGGCCCGCGCTACACATTGGGCAAAGTCAGCTTCGCCGGCGACACGCCGTTTGACGAAGAGCTGCTGCAACGCATGGTGCCGTTCAAAAGCGGCACGCCCTACGATTCCGAACTGATCGCCGAACTCAACCAGAACCTGCAAGCCAGTGGCTTTTTTGAAGGCGTGCGCGTGGACGCCGCCCCTGCCGCGTCGACCAATGACATCATCCCGGTGGCCGTGCGCCTGGAGACTCGCAAGCCGCGCACCATGGGGCTGGGCCTGGGGTTTTCCACTGACGTCGGCCCGCGTGGCAAAGCCAACTGGACCCGCCACTGGGTCAACCCCCAGGGCCACAGCTATGGTTGGGAAGCCGAGCTGTCGGCGCCGCGGCAGAACGTCGGCCTGTGGTACGACATACCGCTGGACCCACCGCTCACCGATAAACTGCGCTTTGCCGGTGGCTATCAGAACGAAGAAATCGCCAATACCGACACCCTGAGTAAATTGCTCACCGTGGGCCCCGAGTGGCACAGCAAGTTGCCCAGCGGCTGGACCCGGGTGATTTCGCTCAAGTATCAGCGTGAAGAATATCGCCTGGGCAATGACTCCGGCCTGAGCAACCTGGTGATGCCGGGCGTCAGCTATTCCTATCTGCGCAGCGACAACCGCATCGACCCGCACAACGGCTACCGTCTGCAATTCGACACCAAAGTCGCCAAGGAAGGCCTGGGCTCCGATACCAACCTGCTTTACGGCACCGCCATGGTCAAAGGCCTGACCACGCTGTGGGACAACCATCGCTTCCTGGCCCGTGCGCAGGTGGGCGGCAGTGCCACCAACGGCTACAAATCGGTGCCGCCATCGCTGCGTTTCTTTGCCGGTGGCGACCAGAGCGTACGGGGCTATGAGTACCAGACACTGTCGCCGGAGAACGACCGGGGCGATCGCATCGGTGGCCGCTACATGGTGGCCCTGAGCGCCGAGTATCAATATTCCATCGCCGAGAAATGGCGGATCGCGACCTTCGTCGACCAGGGCAACTCGTTCAACACCCTGGAAATGCCCAGCCTTAAAACCGGCGTTGGCGTCGGTATCCGCTGGGTGTCGCCGGTCGGCCCGATCCGCCTGGACCTCGCCCATGCCCTGGAAGACCCGGGCGGCATTCGATTGCACTTTTCCATGGGGCCTGAGCTGTGATGCGTGGTGTGAAAATAGCGGGGTTGGCCGTGGTGGCGAGCCTTGCCGTGTTGTTGCTGGCAGTGTGGGCGCTGCTGGGCACCCAGGCGGGCAGCCGCTGGGTGTTGGCACGCGTGCCGGGCTTGAGTGTCGACAATTTCCAGGGGCATCTGGGCGGCCAATGGAGCGCCGACCATTTGCTGTGGCAGCAGGACAGCAGCCGTATCGAACTCCAGGCGCCCAAGCTGGATTGGTCGCCGGCCTGCCTGTTGCGCATGACCTTGTGCATCGACCGCTTGGACGTGGAACAGGTCAGCCTGCAATTTCCACCGAGCGCCGAAGAAAGCAGCGGCCCCATCGCACTGCCTGACTTGAAGCTACCCGTGGCCATCCAGTTGGGCGACGTTCGCGTCGGCAGCCTGCTGTTCAACGGCAGCGAAGAGCTCAAGGGCCTGCAACTGGCGGCGCATTGGACCGCCGCGGGCATGCAGATTGATTCGGTGCATTTGCAACGCGATGGCCTGGTGCTGGACCTTTCCGGCTTGCTGCAACCCACCGGTGACTGGCCGTTGAGCGCCAGCGGTAACCTTAGCCTGCCCTATGCGCCAGATGATGCACCATGGACGGTGGCGCTCAAGGTTGAGGGCGACCTGCTCAAGACCCTCAAGCTTGACGCCGACAGCACGGGCTATTTGCCGGCCAAGCTCACGGGAGAACTTCAACCCCTGGTGGAACACCTCCCAGCGCAATTACACATCACCGCCGACGGCTTCAAGCCTAGCGCCGAGCTGCCCGACACCCTGCAACTCAATCAACTCGACCTCACCGCCCAAGGTGATTTGAGCCGTGGCTACCAACTGCTGGGCAAAGCCGTGCTGCCGGCGGAAAAAGGCCCGGTGAACTTGCTGCTGCAAGGCAAGGTCGACGCCAAGGGTGCGCAGATCGCCGGCCTGGACCTGAATGCCGGTGACAAGCAAAGCCTCAAGCTCAGCGCCAATCTGGACTGGCAACAAGGCTTCAGCGCCGATGCCAAGGTCGACTGGCTGGACTTCCCCTGGCATCGCCTCTATCCGGTGATCGACGAGCCGCAAGTCACCCTGCGTACGTTCAATGGCGAGATTTCCTATAAAGACGGCAACTACCTGGGCAATCTCAAGGCCGACCTTGATGGCCCGGCGGGCAAGTTCAATGTGGTCACGCCGTTCAGTGGCGACCTCACGCAAATCTTCCTGCCCGAGCTGAAACTCACAGCCGGCCAGGGCAAGGCCGAGGGTCACCTGAACCTGCAATTTGCCGATGGCATTGCCTGGGACACTGCCCTCGACCTGTCGGCGCTGAACCCGGCGTACTGGGTCGCGGAACTGCCCGGCACCCTGGCCGGGCCGCTGCGCAGCAAGGGCGAGTTCAAGAACGAGCAACTCAAGCTCAATGCCGACCTCGACCTCAAGGGCCGCCTGCGCGGGCAAACCGCGGTGCTGGCGGCCAAGGCCGAAGGCGCGGGCGAGCAGTGGACCCTGGCCAACCTGGACATTCGCCTGGGCGACAACCGCATCAACGGCAGCGGCAGCCTGCAACAACGCCTGGCCGGGCAGATCGATATCAAGCTGGCGCGCCTGGCCCAGTTGTGGCCGCAGTTGCGCGGGCAGGTCAATGGCCGGCTCGACGTGGCCGGCAGCCTCAACGCGCCTCAGGGCAAACTCGCCCTCAAGGGCCAGCAACTGGCGTTTGCCGAGAACCGCCTGCAAAGCCTTACCCTCGATGCCAACCTGGATAACGCCCAGCGCGCCAAAATCGACCTCAAGGGTAGCGGTATCCAGGCCGGCGACACTCAGGTCGGCACCCTGACGGCCAGCGCCCAGGGCGATATCAAGCACCAGAAAGTCCAACTGGACCTGGCCGGCCCGTTGGTCAAGCTGGCCCTGGCATTGGACGGCAATCTCGACAAAGGCAATTGGCGCGGGCGCCTGGCCAGTGGCGACGTCCAAGCCGGCGGCCAGGACTGGAAGCTACAAGCCCCGGCCAAGATCGAACGCATGGCTGATGGCAGGCTGACATTTGCCGCGCACTGCTGGGTGTCCGGCCCTGCCAGCCTGTGCGGCGAAGACCAGCGCCTGATGCCCGAGCCGAAGCTGCGCTACCACCTCAAGCAATTCCCCATCGACAGCCTGGCGGCGTTCCTGCCCAAGGATTTCGCCTGGCAGGGCAAGCTCAATGCCGACCTGCAACTGGACCTCCCGGACAGCGGCCCCAAAGGCGTGGTCTCGGTGGACGCCAGTGGCGGCACCCTGCGCGTCAAGGACAAGGACCAGTGGCTGGATTTCCCGTACGACACCTTGAAGCTCGAAACCACCCTCAACCCCAAGCGCATCGACACGCAGCTCAACTTCCGTGGCGGCAAGTTGGGTGAATTGATGGTGCAGGCGCAACTCAACCCGTTGCCGAAGAACAAGCCGATCACCGGCAATTTCAACCTGGCCGGCCTTGACCTTTCCGTGGCGCGGCCGTTTGTGCCGATGGTGGAAACCCTTAGCGGCAAGCTCAATGGTAATGGCCGTATTTCCGGTGGTTTGCTGGCGCCCCAGGTCAACGGCAACGTCAACCTGGTGGGCGGCGAGATCTCCGGGCCGGAACTGCCCATCAGCCTGGAAGGCCTGAATGTGCAGGCGCTGATTGCCGGCGAAAGCGTGCAGCTCAACGGCGCCTGGCACAGTGGCAAGGCCGGGCAGGGCAGCCTCAAGGGTCAGGTCGACTGGGGCAAGGCGCTGGTGGTGGACCTCAGTTTGCAAGGCTCGCAGTTGCCGGTCACGGTCGAACCTTACGCCGTGTTGGAAGTGGCGCCCGACCTGAAAATCAGCCTGAAGAACGACAAGCTGGCCATCGCCGGCAACGTGCACATCCCACGTGGCGACATCACTGTGCGCGAGCTGCCGCCGTCGACGGTCAAGGTTTCCGATGACACGGTGATCATCGGCAGCCAGACCGAGGAGGGCAAACCACCGATGGCCATGGCGATGGATATCAACGTGGTGGTGGGCGAAGACAAGCTCAACTTCTCGGGCTTCGGCCTCACCGCCAAGGTCCAGGGCCAGGTGCACATCGGCGACAACCTCGACACCCGGGGCGAGCTATGGCTCAACGATGGCCGCTACCGCGCCTACGGCCAGAAGCTCGATGTGCGGCGTGCGCGGCTGTTGTTTGCCGGGCCGCTGGATCAGCCATTCCTGGATATCGAAGCGATTCGCAAGACGGGCGATGTGGTCGCCGGTATCCGCCTCAGTGGCAGCGCGGAACAGCCCACCACGCAAATCTTCTCCGAACCGGCCATGAGCCAGGAACAGGCGCTGTCCTACCTGGTGCTGGGGCGTCCGCTGAGCACCAGCGGTGAAGACAACAACATGCTGGCCCAGGCTGCGCTGGGCCTGGGTTTGATGGGCAGTGCCGGGGTCACCTCGGACCTGGCGAAGAACCTGGGCATCCAGGACTTTGAACTCGACACCCAGGGCAGCGGCAATAACACCGCCGTGGTGGCCAGCGGCAAGATCACCGAGAAACTCAGCCTGCGGTATGGGGTAGGCGTGTTCGAACCGGCCAGCACCATTGCCTTGCGCTACCTGTTGAGCAAGAAGGTGTACCTGGAAGTGGCGAGCGGCGTGGCCAGCTCCCTGGATATCTTCTACAAACGTGACTTCTAAGCCACACAGGGACAAAAATGTGGGAGGGGGCTTGCCCCCGATAGCGGTGTTTCAGTCGGCTTCAAGTTGGCTAACCCCCCGCTGTCGGGGCAAGCCCCCTGCTACATTACCAAGCAAGCTAATAATTCCATTTGACATTCGCTGCCTAAGCAGTAACATCTTGTCATACATTCACTGCCTAGGCAGTAATAAGGTGACTTCCGATGCCCCACTTCACCCCTGACAGCTTTCGCAACTGCCACCTCGGCCTGCTCCTGGGCCGGGCGGCGCTGCTCAAGGACCGCATTATCGACACCCATATGGAGCCGTACGGCGTGACCGCCGCGCAGTTCAAGGTGTTGATCATCATCGCTCAGTTCGACGTGGATACCCCGGCGGAGCTGTGCCGCAACCTGTCCCTGGACAGCGGTTCCATGACCCGCATGCTCGACCGCCTGGAGCAGAAAGGCCTACTGGCACGCCAGCGTTCCGAGCAGGACCGGCGCCAGGTGCGGCTGGTGCTGACCGAAGACGGCCAGCGCCTGGCGGACATGCTGCCGCACATCGGTGCCCAGTCGATGAACGAATTGGCCGGCGCACTGGAGCCCGGCGAGCTGCAGACCCTGGAGCGGATCCTCAAGAAAATTCTGGTAGCTGCCGGTGACGCCATCGTCATCCAGCGGGTAGGTAAAGAATGAACACACGTGCACTCAGCCTGGTGCTGGTGGCCATGAGCATGGCCGGTTGCGCCAACTACAGCGGCCTCGACACCCAAGGCAAACGCCTCGACGCCAGCACATTGCAAACCGGTAAAACCTTGAGCGGTGTGACCTTGTCGAGCGCTGCCTGGCCGACCGCTGACTGGTGGAAAAGCCTCGGCGACCCGCAACTCGACGGTCTGATCCAGGAAGCCCTGCAAAACAGCCCCGACATGCAAGTCGCCAGCGCCCGGGCCCACCAGGCCGAGGCTGCTGCCTATGCCGCCAACGCCGAGCGCATGCCGACCCTCGACGCCAGCGCCGGTGTCAGCCGCTCGCGCCTGGCAAAAGACCAGGACCCGCGCGGTGAAGGCGATGCTTATTCGACCGTGCGCAACATCGGCGCCAGCTTCAACTACACCTTCGACCTCTGGGGCGGCCAGCGGGCTGCCTGGGAAGCCGCGTTGGGTGAGGCGCGTGCTGCCCAGGTCGACCAGCAGGCCGCGCGCCTGACCCTGGCCGCCAACGTGGCCAAGGCCTACAGCGACCTGGGCCAGGCCCATATTGTGCGCGACCTGGCCAACGACGACCTCAAGCGCACCCGGCAGATGCTCGACCTGGGCAAGCGCCGGCTGAATTCGGGCATCGACAGCCAGTACCAGTACCAGCAGACCGAAAGCCTGGAAGCCAGCGCCCAGTCGCAACTGATCGACGCGGAAAAACAGCTGCAAAGCGCCAAGATCGCCCTGGCCGTATTGCTTGGCAAAGGCCCGGACCGTGGCAGTGAACTGGCCCGGCCCAACGTGCTGAAACCCAGCGCGGTGGCCGTGCCCTCGGTGCTGCCGGCCGAGCTGTTGGGCCGCCGCCCGGACCTGATCGCCGCGCGCTGGCGGGTCGAATCGGCGGGCCGGAACATCGATGCCAGCAAGACGCGCTTCTACCCTAACCTCAACCTGAGCGCGAGCGCCGGGGCCGAGTCGTTGCTGGGGGATGCGATGTTCGGGTCGGCCAGCCGCTTCTTCAACATTGCGCCGACGATCTCGCTGCCGATCTTCGACGGCGGCCGCCTGCGTGCCGACCTCGATGCCCGCGACGCCGACTACGACCTGGCGGTGGCGCAGTACAACAAAACCCTGGTGCAAGCCCTGGGCGATATCGGCAACACCCTTTCGCAACTGCGCGACACCGGCCGGCAGATCCAGGCCCAGCAACATGCCGCGGACATTGCCCAGCAGTCCTACGACACCGGGGTGCAGCGCTACAGCTCCGGGATCGGTAACTACCTGGATGTGCTCAGCATCGAGCAGCAACTGCTGCAGGCCCAGCGTCAGCTGGCAACCCTGAATGCCGCGCAGATCGATCTGTCGATTCAACTGATGCAGGCCCTGGGCGGCGGCTACAGCGCCGACAACGTGGCAGCGACCACCCCCGCCACACGCACGGAATAATTTGAGGTATTTGTCATGGCCACTGCCGAAAACACCAATGCAACCGAACAACCCAAAGACAACAACTCCCGCAAACGCAAGGTGATGCTGATCGGCCTGGCGCTGATCGTCATCCTCGCCGTGGTCGGCGTATGGGGCTGGTATGAGCTGTACGGCCGCTTCAGCGAAAGCACCGACGACGCCTACGTGAATGGCAACGTGGTGGAAATCACCCCGCTGGTCACCGGCACCGTGGTCAGCATCGGCGCCGACGATGGCGACCTGGTCCACGAGGGCCAGGTGCTGATCAACTTCGACCCGAACGACGCCGCCGTCGGCCTGCAAAGTGCCCAGGCCAACCTGGCCCGCACCGTGCGCCAGGTGCGCGGCCTGTACAGCAACGTCGACGGCATGAAGGCCCAGGTCAATGCGCAGAAAGCCGACGTGCAGACCGCCCAGGACAACTTCAATCGTCGTAAAACCCTGGCCCAGGGCGGGGCGATTTCCCAGGAGGAGCTGTCCCATGCCCGTGACAGCCTCACTGCGGCCAAAAACGCCCTGACCAACCTTGAGCAACAACTGAAAACCACCAATGCGTTGGTGGACGACACGGTGATCAGTTCTCACCCGGATGTGCAGGCCGCCGCCGCGCAACTGCGCCAGGCCTACCTGGCCAATGCGCGCAGCACCTTGATCGCACCGGTCACCGGCTATGTGGCCAAGCGCACCGTACAACTGGGCCAGCGCGTACAACCGGGCACCGCATTGATGGCGGTGATCCCGCTGAACCAGCTGTGGATCGACGCCAACTTCAAGGAAACCCAACTGCGTGACATGCGCATCGGCCAGCCGGTGGACATCGAATCGGACATCTACGGCAGCGACGTGAAATTCAGCGGCACCATCGACAGCCTCGGCGCCGGTACCGGCAGCGCGTTTGCCCTGCTGCCGGCGCAGAACGCCACGGGTAACTGGATCAAGATCGTGCAACGGGTGCCGGTGCGTATCCACATCAATGCCGAAGAACTGGCCAAGCACCCGCTGCGCGTGGGCTTGAGCACCCTGGTCAAGGTCGACCTGCATGACCAGAGCGGCCCGGTACTGGCGCAACAGGCGCCGCAGAAGGCCTCGTTCAGCACCAACGTGTATGACCGCCAACTCGCCGAGGCCGACGCCATGATCACCCAGTTGATCCATGACAACAGCCTCGCCGCGCCCAAGGCTGTGCAACGCTGATGAGCAATAACGCCTCCTTCACGCCACCCAGCCTGTTGATGGCCACCATTGGCCTGTCGCTGGCGACCTTCATGCAGGTGCTCGACACCACCATCGCCAACGTGGCGTTGCCGACCATTTCCGGCAACCTGGGCGTGAGTTCGGAGCAGGGCACCTGGGTCATCACCTCGTTTGCGGTGAGCAACGCGATTGCCTTGCCGCTCACCGGCTGGCTGAGCCGGCGGTTTGGCGAGGTCAAGCTGTTCTTGTGGGCGACGATGCTGTTCGTGCTGGCGTCGTTCCTGTGTGGTATTTCCACGTCGATGCCCGAGCTGATCGCTTTTCGCGTCATACAAGGCCTGGTGGCCGGGCCGTTGTACCCGATGACCCAGACGCTGCTGATCGCCGTCTACCCGCCGGCGAGGCGAGGCATGGCCCTGGCGTTGCTGGCGATGGTCACGGTGGTGGCGCCGATTGCCGGGCCGATCCTCGGCGGCTGGATCACCGACAGCTACAGCTGGCCGTGGATCTTCTTCATCAACGTGCCCATCGGTATCTTTGCGGTGATGGTGGTGCGTTCGCAGTTGAAGAAACGTCCGGTGCAGACCAGTTATCAGCCGATGGACTACGTCGGGTTGCTGAGCTTGATCGTCGGCGTGGGCGCCTTGCAGATCATTCTCGACAAGGGCAATGACCTGGACTGGTTCGAATCCAACTTCATTATCGTGGGCGCGGCGATTTCGGTGATTGCCCTGGCGGTGTTCATCATCTGGGAACTCACCGACAAACACCCGGTGGTCAACCTGAAGCTGTTTGCCTACCGCAACTTCCGCATCGGCACCATCGTGTTGATCCTGGGGTACGCAGGCTTCTTCGGCATCAACCTGATCCTGCCGCAATGGTTGCAGACTCAGATGGGCTACACCGCGACCTGGGCCGGGCTGGCGGTGGCGCCGATCGGTATTTTGCCGGTGCTGATGTCGCCGTTCGTGGGCAAGTACGCGCACAAGTTCGACCTGCGCCTGCTGGCGGGCCTGGCCTTCCTGGCGATTGGCTTGAGCTGCTTCATGCGCGCAGGTTTCACCAATGAGGTGGACTTCCAGCACATCGCTCTGGTGCAGCTGTTCATGGGGATTGGCGTGGCGCTGTTCTTCATGCCGACCTTGAGCATATTGATGTCCGACCTGCCGCCGCACCAGATTGCCGACGGCGCGGGCCTGGCCACGTTCCTGCGCACCCTGGGCGGCAGCTTCGCGGCGTCGCTGACCACCTGGATCTGGATTCGCCGGGCGGACCAGCACCATGCCTACATGAGCGAGAACATGACCACCTACGACTCGGCGACCCGCGATGCCTTGCAGGCGCTCGGTGGGGCAGGGCAGAAGGCCTATACGCAGCTGGACCAGATCCTCACCAGCCAGGCATACATGATGTCCACCGTGGATTACTTCACGTTGCTGGGGTGGATGTTCATGGGGTTGATGCTGTTGGTGTGGCTGGCCAAGCCGCCGTTTGGCGCCAAGGCAGGGCCGGAAGCCTCAGGCCACTGATCAGTAAAGGTTGAAATACAATTCAATGTGGGAGGGGGCTTGCCCCCGATAGCAGTGGTTCAGCCAACAAATATGTTGAGTGTGCCGCCGCCATCGGGGGCAAGTCGAATCGTCGCACCGCCCCTCCCACATTTGGATCTTTGTTCACATTGGATTTGTGGTGTCTGAGGTTCAGGCCCCAGGCAACGCCAATTGCGGATTGACGAAGTCAAACGCCGCCAACTGAAACCCTTGCTCATCCACCTGCAGCGCCCACCCCTGCTTGTCCCAATCCCCCAGCACAATGCGCTTGGCGGCCTGGTCGCCAATCTGCAACTTGTGAATGGCGGGGCGGTGGGTATGGCCGTGGACCAGGGTGCGCACGCCGAACTGCTGCATCACCCGTGGGACTTCCTCGGGCGTTACATCGACAATGTCGTTGGCCTTCATGCGCGTCTGCGCCCGGCTTTCACTGCGCAGCTTGCGCGCCAGCTTGTGCCGCGTGCCCAGGGGCAGGTGGCGCAGGATAAACAGCACGATCGGGTTACGCAGGATGCGCCGCAGCTTCATATAGCCGACGTCGCGGGTGCAGAGGCTGTCGCCGTGCATCAACAGCACGGGCTCGCCATGGAGCTGCACGACACTCGGGTCCTTGAGCAAGGTGGCGCCTGCGGCTTTGCAGAACGCCTTGCCGATCAGGAAATCGCGATTGCCGTGCATGATGAAAATCGGAGTGCCGCTGTCGCTCAGTTCGCGCAGGGCTGCGCAAATGGAGCGCTGAAACGGTGTCATCCCATCGTCGCCAATCCAGGCTTCGAAGAAGTCCCCCAGAATGTACAACGCCTGGGCGCCACGGGCGCGGCCGTGGAGCAGATCCAGAAACGCCCGGGTGATGTCCGGGCGCGTATCGATCAGATGCAAATCTGAAATCAGCAATATCACCCAACGATCTCGGCTTTCTCGACGATCACGTCTTCTACCGGAACGTCCTGGTGACCGGCTTTACCGGTGGTCTGCACGCCTTTGATCTTGTCGACGACGTCCTGGCCTTCGGTGACTTTACCGAATACCGCGTAGCCCCAGCCCTGCACGTTCTTGCCGCTGTGGTTCAGGAAGGCGTTGTCGGCCACGTTGATGAAGAACTGCGCGGAGGCCGAATGCGGCTCCATGGTACGGGCCATGGCGACGGTGTACTTGTCGTTGGAAAGGCCGTTGTCCGCTTCGTTCTGGATGCTTGGGCGCTTGTCTTTCTTTTCTTTCATGCCAGGCTCGAAACCGCCGCCCTGGATCATGAAGTTGCCGATGACGCGGTGGAAAACGGTGTTTTCGTAGTGGCCGGCGTTCACGTACTCGATGAAGTTGGCGACGGTGATCGGCGCTTTCTCGGCGTTGAGCTCGATGACGATGTCACCGTGGTTGGTGGTCAGTTTGACTTGAGTCATGTTGGCTACTCTTTTCAGGGAATTCGTGGGTTTGGGTGCCCGGGGCACCACGACCGGTATGGCGAAACTGCGGCCAAGGCGCGCAGTTTAGCGTGACCTGCAGGAATTTCGAGGTGGTTTTTTACCACTGGTGCGTTAAATGCACCGCAACCCTGTCAGCGGCTTGACAGCATCAGCTATGATAAGCCCTTTGTTTTGTCGGCCTAGCCCGGCCACGTACTTGTCTGTTCAAGGATCCTATGAGCAAGCCCACTGTCGACCCTACCTCGAATTCCAAGGCCGGACCTGCCGTCCCGGTCAATTTCCTGCGCCCGATCATCCAGGCGGACCTGGATTCGGGCAAGCACACGCAGATCGTCACCCGCTTCCCGCCAGAGCCCAACGGCTACCTGCACATCGGTCACGCCAAGTCGATCTGTGTGAACTTCGGCCTGGCCCAGGAATTCGGCGGCGTCACGCACCTGCGTTTCGACGACACCAACCCGGCCAAGGAAGACCAGGAATACATCGACGCCATTGAAAGCGACGTGAAGTGGCTGGGTTTCGAATGGTCCGGTGAAGTGCGCTATGCCTCGCAGTACTTCGACCAACTGCACGATTGGGCCGTCGAGCTGATCAAGGCCGGCAAGGCCTACGTCGACGACCTGACCCCGGAGCAGGCCAAGGAATACCGTGGCACCCTGACCGAGCCGGGCAAGAACAGCCCGTTCCGCGACCGTTCGGTAGAGGAGAACCTCGACTGGTTCGCCCGCATGCGCGCCGGTGAGTTCCCGGACGGCGCCCGCGTATTGCGCGCCAAGATCGACATGGCCTCGCCGAACATGAACCTGCGCGACCCGATCATGTACCGCATCCGCCACGCCCATCACCACCAGACGGGCGACAAGTGGTGCATCTACCCGAACTACGACTTCACCCACGGCCAGTCGGACGCCATCGAAGGCATCACCCACTCCATCTGCACCCTGGAGTTCGAAAGCCATCGTCCGCTGTACGAATGGTTCCTCGACAGCCTGCCGGTACCGGCGCACCCGCGTCAGTACGAGTTCAGCCGCCTGAACCTGAACTACACCATCACCAGCAAGCGCAAGCTCAAGCAACTGGTCGATGAAAAGCACGTACACGGCTGGGACGACCCACGCATGTCGACGCTGTCGGGCTTCCGCCGTCGCGGGTACACGCCGGCGTCGATCCGCAACTTCTGCGAGATGGTCGGCACCAACCGTTCCGACGGCGTGGTCGACTACGGCATGCTCGAATTCAGCATCCGCCAGGACCTCGACGCCAACGCCCCACGTGCCATGTGCGTGCTGCGCCCGTTGAAGGTCGTGATCACCAACTACCCGGAAGACAAGGTCGACCACCTTGAACTGCCGCGTCATCCGCAAAAAGAAGAACTCGGCGTGCGCAAGCTGCCGTTTGCCCGTGAAATCTACATCGACCGCGATGACTTCATGGAAGAGCCGCCAAAAGGCTACAAGCGCCTGGAGCCAAACGGCGAAGTGCGCCTGCGCGGCAGCTACGTGATCCGTGCCGACGAAGCAATCAAGGACGCCGATGGCAACATCGTCGAACTGCGTTGCTCGTATGACCCGGACACCCTGGGCAAGAACCCCGAAGGCCGCAAGGTCAAGGGCGTGATCCACTGGGTGCCGGCGGCGGCCAGCATCGAGTGCGAAGTGCGCCTGTACGATCGCCTGTTCCGCTCGCCAAACCCTGAAAAGGCTGAAGACAGCGCCAGTTTCCTCGACAACATCAACCCTGACTCCCTGCAAGTACTTACGGGTTGTCGTGCCGAACCCTCGTTGGGCGAAGCACAGCCGGAAGACCGTTTCCAGTTCGAGCGCGAAGGTTACTTCTGCGCGGATATCAAGGACTCGAAACCAGGTCGCCCGGTATTCAACCGCACCGTGACCTTGCGTGATTCGTGGGGTCAGTGATTCTGTCTTAAGGGAATTGTCGTGTTAACGATCTACAACACACTCAGCAAGACCAAAGAAGTCTTCAAGCCGCTGGACGGCAACAAGGTGCGCATGTACGTGTGCGGCATGACCGTGTACGACTACTGCCACATCGGCCACGGCCGCAGCATGGTGGCCTTCGACCTGGTGACCCGCTGGTTGCGTTTCAGCGGCTATGACCTGACCTATGTGCGCAACATCACCGACATCGACGACAAGATCATCAACCGCGCCAACGAAAACGGCGAGTCGTTCGACGCGCTGACCGAGCGCATGATCGCCGCGATGCACGAGGACGAGGCGCGCCTCAACATCCTCAAGCCGGACATGGAACCGCGTGCCACCGACCACATCCCGGGCATGCACGCGATGATCCAGACCCTGATCGACAAGGGTTACGCCTACGCGCCGGGCAATGGCGACGTGTACTACCGCGTCGCCAAGTTCATGGGCTACGGCAAGCTGTCGCGCAAGAGAATCGAAGACCTGCGCATCGGCGCACGTATCGAAGTCGACGAAGCCAAGCAGGACCCGCTGGACTTCGTGCTGTGGAAAGGCACCAAGCCCGGCGAGCCGAGCTGGGAGTCGCCATGGGGCGCCGGGCGTCCGGGCTGGCACATCGAATGCTCGGTGATGTCCACCTGCTGCCTGGGCGAGACCTTCGACATTCACGGTGGCGGCAGCGACCTCGAGTTCCCGCACCATGAAAACGAAATCGCCCAGAGCGAAGCCGCCACCGGCAAGACCTACGCGAACGCCTGGATGCACTGCGGCATGATCCGCATCAATGGCGAGAAGATGTCCAAATCCTTGAACAACTTCTTCACCATCCGCGACGTGCTGGAAAAGTACCACCCGGAAGTGGTGCGTTACCTGCTGGTATCCAGCCACTACCGCAGCGCCATCAACTACTCGGAAGACAACCTCAAGGACGCCAAAGGCGCCCTGGAGCGGTTCTACCACGCGTTGAAAGGTCTGCCGGCCGTAGCGCCGGCCGGCGGCGAAGCCTTCGTGGCCCGCTTCACCGAAGTGATGAACGACGACTTCGGCACCCCGGAAGCCTGCGCCGTGCTGTTCGAAATGGTGCGCGAGATCAACCGTTTGCGTGAGAGCGATCTTGATGCGGCGGCGGGTCTGGCGGCGCGCTTGAAAGAACTGGCCAGTGTGCTTGGGGTTCTGCAAATGAAGCCTGAGGATTTCCTGCAAGCCGGTGCCGAAGGGCGTGTGGATGCGGCGCAAGTGGATGCGCTGATACAGGCGCGTTTGACTGCACGTGCCAACAAGGACTGGGCGGAATCCGACCGACTCCGCGACCAACTCACCGCCATGGGCGTGGTGTTGGAAGACGGGAAGGGTGGGACGACGTGGCGGTTGGCGGATCAGGCTTGATCGGTAAACGCTGAATGAAAAACGCCCCGACTGGTTCGGGGCGTTTTTTTGCACATCGGTTTAACGGCTTACTCGATCGACTGTGGTAGCTGGCAGGGCGTGTGATGAGCGCCCTGTGGCGAGCGGGCTTGCCCCGCGTTGGGCTGTGAAGCAGCCCCAGAACCCGCGGCCGAAGAGTGCCTGATTCACCGCATTCCTCCTTCCAGGGTCGCTTCGCAACCCAACGTGGGGCAAGCCCGCTCGCCACAGTTACGTGCGATATTGAAAGTTGTGCTGATACCATGTTGCGATAACAGAGTGTCTACCATATATCGATTCGCCCACCTCCATTGCACGCTGGCTTTGCAATTGCTACGACAGCGATACTTGATAGCGGCTCTGCACAAATCCATTGTCCGATACATACGTGCCGAGATGACGAAGTTCTTGCTCGCTGCCCATCTGGCTGAACAAACAAACCCCTTTGCCCAGCAACACTGGTATGCGTGTGATGATCAACTCCTCGATCAGGCCCGCTTCAAGAAACGCCTGGATCGTCTGGCCACCGTCGATATAAAGGTGCTTCATACCGCGCTCGGCTAACGTTGCCACCAGTGTGGTCACGTCTCCCGCCATGACCTCGATCTTGCCCTCCAGATGTGTCGGAATCTGCAACTGCTGGCGAGACAGCGCAATCACCGGGATACCCTCATAGGGCCACTCCGCAAAGGACAACACCTTCTCCAGGGTCTTGCGTCCCATCACCAGCGCATCCACCGTGGCGACAAAGCCTTCATAAGTCACACCGTTCAACTCGGCGGTTTCATACTCCGGCCGGTGCAACCAGTCGATATCACCGTCCGGGCGGGCGATGAAACCGTCGACGCTGGCGGCGATAAACACTGAGCATTTGATATCCATGGCGAAAACTCCTTTTTGTGCGCTTGGACGCTAATGTTGATTTAATCCTCGCGTGTAACAACCGGGCGTCTGGGAAACAACCCTGATGCCCCTGTCTGCCGTGCGAGGATGTATGCGAAGTTGGTTGATCCGTTACCGTTACGCAATCATTTTCTGGTTGTGCTTCGGCGTTTTCCGTACCTCCCTGGCGGACTGGAATCCCATTCCCTCCGGCTCCATGCGCCCGACCTTGCTGGAGGGCGATGTAGTGTTGGTGAACCGGGTGGCCTACGACCTCAAGCTGCCGCTCACGGGCATTTCCCTGGCCCAGCTCGATAACCCCCGGCGCGGTGATGTGGTGACGTTCTCGTCGCCCAAGGACGGCATGCGTCTGATCAAGCGCATCGTCGGCATTCCCGGTGACACCCTGGAAATGAAAGATGAGGTGTTGTGGGTCAACGGCGTGCCTGCCACCTACAGTGACGCGCAGGACATCAGCGAACCCATCCTGCCCGGCCATACGGTGCCAGGAATCAAGCTGACCGAACGGGCGGCCAACCGTCAGCGCACGGTGCAGTTCATGCCGACGGTGCGGGCACTGCGCAATTTCGGGCCGGTGGTGGTGCCGGCCGACAGTTACTTCATGCTGGGGGACAATCGCGATAACAGCGATGACTCCCGGTACATTGGTTTTGTGCCGCGTCGGCTGTTGATCGGGCGGGCACATCATGTGCTGGCATCGGCGCAGAGCCTGGATCACTGGATGCCACGGTTTCGCAGGTTTGGCTCGCCTATCTTGTAATGGAAGTTGTGCTATTTGAAGGGCACCAAGAACCACTGATGGAGACTCGAATGACGTGTATTTTCTGCAGCATCGTCCAAAAGACTTCCCCGGCGCACATCCTGTGGGAAGACGACCAGCACATGGCCTTCCTGTCGATCTTCCCCAACACCCCGGGTTTCAGCGTGGTAATCCCCAAGCAGCACTACGGCAGCTATGCGTTTGCGCAGTCGGATGAGGTGTTGGCCGGGCTTGCCGTTGCAGCGAAGAAAACCGCGCTTCAGATCGACCGTGCGTTTCCCGATGTGGCGCGCACCGGGATGATCTTGGAAGGGTATGGCGTGGATCACCTACATGCGAAGCTGTTTCCCATGCATGGAACCGGCGGCGACAGTACCTTCAAGCCGCTGAGTTCGAAGGTGGACAAGTTTTTTGAGGCGTATGAAGGCTATATCTCGTCCCATGACCATGTGCGGGCGGATGATGGCGAGTTGGCGGAACTGGCGACCAGAATCCGATCTTTCGCCTGACACAGTTCAAAATGTGGGAGGGGGCTTGCCCCCGATGGCAGTGTGTCAGCCAGTATATCTGTAGCTGACCCACCGCTATCGGGGGCAAGCCCCCTCCCACATTTGGACCTTTGTGTTTCTGAGGACTCAGCGGCGGCTGCTGACTTCGGCGGGTACATCATCCCCAGCCATGCGCTTGCGGAACAACGCCGTGCGCGCCAACAGCAACGTGGTCACCGGCACGGTGATCGACAGCAGAATCGGAATCAACCACCCGTGCAACACCGGCCCGGACTTGAGCACCGAAAAATAAATGATCGACGCCAACGCCACACACCACGCTCCCAGCGTCGATGCGAGTGCGGGCGGGTGCATGCGCTGGAAGAAGTCCTTCATGCGCAGCAACCCGATCGCGCCAATCAATGCAAATACACTGCTGAGCACCAGCAGCACGGCCACGACGATTTCCATCCATAACGGCATCATTCAATCACCTCCCCACGCAGCAGGAATTTCGCCAGGGCAAACGAGCCGACGAAGCCGAACAGCGCGATCAGCAGCGCCGCTTCAAAGTAGGTGTCACTGGCATACCGGATACCCAGCACCAGCATCATCAACATCGCCAGGATGTACAGGTAGTCCAGCGCCAGTACCCGGTCCTGGGCTGACGGGCCTTTGAACAGGCGGATAAGCGTCAGCACCATGGCCAGGGAGAACAGGAACAGGCTGAACAGGATCGCATTGGAGAGCAGCGCGCTCATTCGAAGATCTCCATCAGGGGCCGTTCGTAGGTGGTCTTGAAGTGCTCGATGAAGGGCGCCTCATCGTCCAGGTCGAATACGTGCAAGAGCAGGATGCTGCGGTCCAGCGCCAGTTCCGACCAGATGGTGCCGGGCACCACGGTGGTGATCATCGACAGCGCGGCGAGGCCGTTGGGGTCGCGCAGGTCCAGGGGAATCCTGATGAAGCGCGAACGCGGTGGGCGGGAGCCGCAGGTCAGCACGCCCCAGGCCACTTGCAGGTTGGAGACGATCACGTCACGGCCCACCAGGAAAAACAGGCGGATGATCACGCCGGGGCGACGGATGCGGATCGGCAGTGGTCGCAACGGTGCCATCAGCAGCGGCGCAAGAAAGCCCAGCAGTGCACCCAGCAGCAGGTTGCCCGGACTGACCGACAGGTTCAGCACCAGCCACAGCACCCACAGCGCCAGGGACAGCCACGGAGCAGGGAACAATCGCTTCATGGTTGCACCTCCAGGGCGGCGGCCTGGGCTTCGGGGCTCGGCACCGGACGCGTGGCCATCACCGCCATCACATAGTGCTCGGGGTTGTTCAGGCTCACGGCAGTGGCCTGGGTGTAGCGCAGCAGTGGTTCCGCCTTGAAGGTCAGCAGGATGCTCAAGCCCAGCAGGAAGAAAATCGGCACGCATTCATAGCGACGCAGTAGCGGCGAAGGGCGTTCTTCCGGGGTCCAGAAGCGCTGGATGCCCAAGCGTGCGAAGGCAATCAACGAGGCCAGGCCGGAGAGAATCAGCAACGCCACCAAGCCCCAGGCGGCTGGCCGGATCGGTTCGTCAATACTCATACCCAGGCCCAGTGGATTGACCAGCGCACTCAACAGACTGAGCTTGCCGATAAACCCGGAGAGCGGCGGCATGCCGATGATCAGCAGGGCGCAGGCGATAAAGCTCAAGCCGAGGAACGCCATGGTCCAGGGAATCACCTGGCCGACCACGGCTTGCTGCTCGTCATCGAGGTTGACGCCAGGGCGCGGGTGCAGGGATTCCATGGCCTTGGGCAACGCATCGATCTCTTCGTCCAGCGGCAGGTCGTTGGCCGAGCGTGACCGTTCGATCAATTCAGCCAGCAGGAACAGCGCGCTCAAGGCCAGGGTGGAACTGACCAGATAGAACAGCGCGCCCGCCGTCAGGCTTGGTTGGGCGAAACCGACGGCGGACAGCAAGATCCCCGCCGACACCAGGATGCTCAAGCTGGCCATGCGCTCCAGGCGCTGCGCCGCCACCATCGCCAGCGCCGCGCAAATGATGGTCGCCATGCCGCCATACACCAGCCAATCCCCGCCAAACAGCGCCGACGCCCCGGCCTGGCCGGAGAACAGCAGGGTCCACAGGCGCAGCACGGTGTACACGCCGACCTTGGTCATGATCGCAAACATCGCCGCCACCGGCGCACTGGCCGAGGAGTAGGCGGGCGCCAGCCAGAAGTTCAGCGGCCACATGCCGGCCTTGGCCAGGAACGCCGTCGCCAGGATCGCCGCGCCGGCATGCAACAGACCACGATCGGCCTCCGGCACCAGCGGGATTTTCAGCGCCAGGTCAGCGAAGTTCAGCGTGCCGGTGACACCGTAGATCATCGCCGCGCCAATCAGGAACAGCGAAGACGCCAACAGGTTGATCGCAATGTAATGCAACCCCGACGACACCCGCGCACGCCCGGAGCCATGCAGCATCAGGCCATAGGAGGCCGCCAGCAGCACTTCGAAGAACACGAACAGGTTGAACAAGTCCGCCGTGAGGAAGGCGCCGTACAACCCCATCATCTGGATCTGGAACAGTGCGTGGAAGCTGGTGCCCGCACGATCCCAACGGGCCATGGCGAACAGCAGCGCACTCACGCCGATGATCCCGGTGAGTACCAGCATCAGCGCCGAGAGTTGGTCCACCACCAGCACAATGCCGAATGGCACCTGCCAGTTGCCCGGCAGGTAAACCCCAATCGAGCCTGGGCCGCCTTTTTGCGTCCAGTACAGCAGCAGGATGGCGATGCCCAGGCCGATGACGCTGGAGAACAGATTGATTTTCGCCTTGAGCGGGCGGCGCTTTTCGCCAAGCATCAGCATCAGCGCGGCGGTCAGCAATGGCAGCAGGATCGGCGCGACGATCAGTTGATTCACCCAATTCATTCCTTGGGCTCCCGGCCGTCCACATGGTCGGTGCCGGTCAGGCCCCGGGAGGCGAGCAGCACCACCAGGAACAACGCGGTCATGGCGAAGCTGATCACGATGGCCGTGAGCACCAGGGCCTGGGGCAGCGGATCGGTGTAGTTGAGCAGGTCCTGCGGCACGCCGTCCTTGATGATCGGCTCCTTGCCGATAAACAGGCTGCCCATGCTGAAAATGAACAGGTTGACGCCGTACGAAAGCAGGCACAGGCCCATCACCACCTGGAAGGTCCGTGGCCGCAGGATCAACCAGACGCCGGAAGCCGCCAGGACCCCAATGGCAATTGCGATGACTTCTTCCATCAGGCGGCTCCTTCCGTTGCGGCAACCACTTTGGCCTGGTTGCTCGGTTTATGGGCCCGCACGGACTGGTGACCGAGGGCGGTGAGCATCAGCAGCGTCGAGCCGACGACCATGGCGTACACGCCGACGTCGAAGAACAGCGCGCTGGCGATGTGAATGTCGCCAAGCAATGGCAGGCTGAAATGCCAGGTGTGAGTGGTGAGGAACGGGTAGCCGGCAAACAGCGCGCCGAGCCCGGTCAGGGTTGCCGACAGCAGCCCGAAGCCCATCCAGCGCATCGGCCGCAGGCTCATCTGCGCCTCGACCCACTGCGTACCGGCGACCATGTATTGCAGGATGAACGCCACCGACATCACCAGCCCGGCGACAAACCCGCCACCCGGTTGGTTGTGGCCGCGCATGAACAGGTAGAACGACACCACCAGCGCAATCGGCAGCAGCAGGCGCACCAGCACCGCCGGCACCATCATGAAGCCCAGGGCGGTGTCGCTGGCCTGGCGCGGGTTGACCAGGTCGGTGGCCACGTCCGGCGCCAACTGGCGCTGTTGCGGCGGCAACTCCATGCTCTCTTTTGACGGGCGGAAGCGCCGCAGCAGGGCGTACACCGTCAGCGCCACGGCGCCGAGTACGGTGATTTCGCCCAGGGTGTCGAAGCCGCGGAAGTCCACCAGCATCACGTTCACCACATTGCTGCCGCCGCCTTCGGGCAGGGCGCGGCTGAGGTAGAACGAAGAAATGTCGTTGGGCGTCTGGCGCGTCAGCATCGCATAGGACAGCAACGCCATGCCGCCGCCCACCACGGTGGACAACAGGAAGTCACGCAGGCGACGGATGCGCGCCTTGCGCAGCGAGCTGGGCAGTGGCGACACCTCTTCGATCCGCCGTGGCAGCCAGCGCAGGCCGAGCAGGATCAGCACGGTGGTGACCACTTCGACCACCAACTGGGTCAGCGCCAGGTCCGGCGCCGAGAACCACACGAAGGTCACGCAGGTCATCAGGCCGCACACGCTGACCATGGTCAGGGCCGCCAGCCGGTGGTACTTGGCTTGCCAGGCGGCGCCGAGGGCACAGGCAATCGCCAGCAGCCACAGGGTGACGAACACGATGGAGCCCGGGATCTTCGGGCGGTCGCCCCAACTGAGGCCACTGTTGAGCATCGGGATCATGCCGCCGATCACCGCCACCAGCACCAGCAGGAACAATTGGGTCTGCAGGCGCTTGGTGCTGATGCGTTTCTCGATCCTACGCACGCCGCGCATCATCACCACCAGGCTGCGCTCGAAGCCGCGCTTGCCGTTGAAGTAGCTGATTACCGGCGGGTACTTGAAGCGGCCACGCTTGAGTTGCTTGCGCAGCAGCAGGTACAGCACCACGCCGCCGGACATGGCCACCAGGCTCATGATCATTGGTGCGTTCCAGCCGTGCCAGATTGCCAGGCTGTACTCCGGCAGCACGCCACCCACTACCGGCAGCGCGGCGGCGGCGAGGATCGAGCCGACCACCTGGGCCGGGAAGATCCCCACCAGCAGGCAGGTGAACACCAGCAACTCGACCGGTGCGCGCATCCAGCGTGGCGGTTCGTGGGGAGTGTGCGGCAGGTTGGTCGCGGTCGGGCCGAAGAACACGTCGACGGTGAAGCGCAGGGCGTAGGCCACGCTGAAGGTACCGGCGATGGTCGCGATCAACGGCAGGGCGAACTCCACCCAGGCCGTCGAGGTGATGAACACGGTTTCGGCGAAGAACATCTCTTTGGACAGGAAACCATTGAGCAACGGCACGCCGGCCATGGACGCACTGGCCACCATCGCCAGGGTCGCGGTAAACGGGATCAACCGTACCAGCCCGCTGAGCTTGCGGATGTCCCGCGTACCACTTTCATGGTCGATGATGCCTGCGGCCATGAACAGCGAAGCCTTGAACGTGGCGTGGTTGAGGATGTGGAATACGGCTGCGACGGCCGCCAGCGGGCTGTTGAGACCCAGCAGCAAGGTGATCAGCCCGAGGTGGCTGATGGTGGAGTAGGCCAGCAGGCCCTTGAGATCATTCTGGAACATGGCGCAGTAAGCGCCGAGGAGGAGGGTAAGGGCGCCGGCACCGCCGACGATCCAGAACCATTCTTCGCTGCCGGACAGCGACGGCCACAGGCGGGCCAGCAGGAACACGCCGGCCTTCACCATCGTTGCCGAATGCAGGTACGCCGACACCGGCGTAGGGGCCGCCATCGCGTGGGGCAGCCAGAAGTGGAAGGGGAACTGCGCGCTTTTGCTCAAGGCGCCGACCAGCACCAGGGCCAGCATGACCGGGTACAGCGAATGCGCGCGGATCTGCTCGCCCGCCGCCAGTACCTGGTCCAGGTCATAGCTGCCGACGATATGCCCCAGCAACATTACGCCCGCCAGCAGGCACAGGCCGCCGGCGCCGGTGACCATCAGCGCCATGTACGCCCCACGGCGCGCATCGGCGCGGTGGTGCCAGTAGCCGATCAGCAGGAACGAGAACAGGCTGGTCAGTTCCCAGAAGAACACGATCTGGATCAGGTTGCCGGAGATCACCAGCCCGAGCATGGCCCCCATGAAGGCCAGGAAAAACGCGAAGAAGCGCGGCACCGGATCGTCCGGCGACATGTAATAGCGCGCATACAGCGACACCAGCGTGCCGATGCCCAGCACCAGCATCGAGAACAGCCAGGCAAACCCATCCATGCGCAGCACGAAGTTCAGCCCGAGGCTGGGCAACCACATGAATTCTTCGCGGATCACGCCACCGTGGGCGATCTGGGGGTAGAGCAGGGCGACTTGAATAGTGCCGACCAGGGCCACCAGGCCGGCCAGCAGGGATTCGGTGTTACGTGCATTGTGCGGCAGCAAGGCCGCCAGACAGCTGCCAATGAAAGGCAGAAGCAGTAGAACTATCAGGGACATAGGCTTCTAATCTGCGGGAGTTTGGGATGCATCATACGTGCCGCTTTCACGATCACCAAACGGCAAGATGTGGCAGGATCCTACAAGCTAAGCCGAAATCGCCCATTTGGCATTGTTCAGGTAACCCGATTCGGGCAAGCGACACCGCCCCCCCTGTGGGAGCCGGGCTTGCCCGCGATGGCGATCTGACAGCCACTGCAAGTACTCGGACCTTATCCCTGCTGTTCCTGTTCCCTCTCATCGCGCAATTCCAGGGCCTTCTGCCCCTTGGTCTTCATCTCGCTGACAATCACCGCCAACACAATCAACGCCGCCCCCACCATCGCGATCGGCGGGAAGCGTTCCCCGGCAATCCGCCCGACCACGCCGGCCCACACCGGCTCACCGGCATAAATCAACGTGGCGCGGGTCGGCGAAACACTTTGCTGCGCCCAATTCATCGCCACCTGGATCACCGCACTGGTCAAGCCCAGGCCCACCGCGCTGAACAGCAGCAACCACGAAAACCCCGGCAGCGCCTCGCCCATTGGCACCACCATCAGGAACGACAGCAACGACGCCGTGGCCAGTTGCACCACGGTCACCCGACGCACGTCCACCTGCCCGGCAAAGGCGCTGATCAGGATGATCTCCGCCGCGATTGCCACTGCACCGATCAACGTGGCGATTTCACCGGGACTGAAATTCAGCGAAGCCCCCGCCGGCCCGGTCAGCAGCATCAAGCCGGTAAACGCCAGCATAATACCGATGCTCGGCATCAACCCCGGGCGCCGGCCCAGCACCAGCCATTGCAACAGCGGTACGAACGGCACATATAACGCCGTGATAAACGCCGATTGACTGCTCAAGATGGTCTGCAAGCCAATGGTTTGCAGCCCGTAGCCAAACATGATCGCCACACCGATAAACACTCCGGCTTTCAATTCGAACAGCGTCAGGTCGCGCAACGTGCGCAAGGAAAAGAACCCCACCACAATCGCTGCGGCCGCAAAGCGCAAACCGACAAAAAACATCGGCCCACTGACCGTCATCGCATGTTGCACCAGCAAAAACGTGCCGCCCCAGATCATGGTGATCACCACCAGGATGCATTCGGCTTTGCTGAAACGGTTGAAACGTGGGGAGGCGGTCGGGTTGGTCATGGCGGCTCGGTCTTGCAAGGGAAAGGCACGGACCGCACAATGCGCCGCACGCTGGGCAGTATACTGCGCACACCCACCCATTGAGCAATATAGTGCACAAAGAAAATCCCCACCGGGCTTCGGTCCTGCAGCACGTCAGCCAGAACGTCCGTCGCCTGCGGCATGCCGCCGACCTGAGCCAGACTGCGCTCTCGGAAAAATCCGGGGTCAGCCGGCGCATGTTGGTGGCCATCGAGGCGGGCGAAAAGAACGTCAGCCTGTCCACCCTCGACCGCGTGGCCGAAGCGTTGGACGTGGCGTTCAGCGACCTGATCCAGGCGCCCGATGCCCCCGACCACAGCCGCATCAATGAACTGGCCTGGGCCGGTGACATTCCCGGCAGCAAGGCGGTGTTGCTGGCCAAGGCCACGGCGCGGCGCGAGGTCGAGTTGTGGGAAATGCAACTGGAGCCGGGCGATCGCTACAGCCCTGACCCCGACCCGGATGGCTGGAGCGTGCAGTTGTTCGTATTCCAAGGCTGCCTCACGCTGCTGGTGGGCGATGAAGAAAAGCGCGTCGCGGCTGGTGAGTTTTATATGTTCGCCAGCCGTCACGTGCATGGCTATCGCAATGACGGCGACGTGGCAGTGCGCTTTGTGCGCAATGTGGTGATCTAACTGTTCCTGCGGCAACAGTGGATGGACACTTTGCTGGTTTGAAAACGCGCTCGGCTGCGCTGAAATGCCAGCAACTCGCTGATTTTATTGGCGACTGGATTCAGGCACGACTCCTGCAATCACCCAGGTAATCCCCTCGGAGCCTGGAGTCGGCCCATGTCAGCCCACCCTCAACACCCTGCCCATATCATCCGCTCGGACGCGGAAGCCATCGAGGTCGCCACGCGCCTGGCCAAACGCTTTGCCGTCGAGGCCAGTGCGCGCGACCGTGAGCGGCGCCTGCCGGTGGCCGAGCTTGACGAGTTCTCCGCGAGCGGCCTGTGGGGCATCACTATTCCCAAAGCGTACGGCGGCGCAGGCGTGTCCTATGTGACCGTGGCCGAGGTAATCAAGCTGATCTCCGCCGCCGATCCGTCCCTGGGGCAGATTCCGCAGAACCACCTGGGCGTGGTGGACATCCTGCTGCAAACCGCGACCGAGGCACAAAAACGGTACTACTTCGGCAAAGTCCTCCAGGGCTATCGCTTCGGCAACGCCTTCTCCGAAGCCAAGAGCAAGAACGCCGGCACCTTCGACACGCAGATTCGCTTCCATGGCGACACCGCGCAAATCAACGGCGAGAAGTTCTACTGCACCGGCGCGCTGTTCGCCCATCTGGTGCCCACCGTCGGCAACAATGAAGACGGCCAGGCCTTTATCGCCTTTGTCGAACGCGACGCGCCCGGCCTGAACGTGATCGACAGTTGGGACGGCTTCGGCCAGCGCACCACTGCCAGCGGGGGTGTGACCCTTGATGGTGTGACCGTGCCCCTGAGCGCGGTAATCCCTGCGCACCAGGCCTTCGACCAGCCGACCGCCAATGGTCCGATTTCGCAGATCATCCAGGCGGCGGTCGATACCGGTATCGCCCTCGGTGCCCTTGAACAGGCGAAGATTTACGCACGCCAGGCGCGGCCCTGGATCGACAGCCAACAGGATCACGGCTGGCAGGACCCGTTCACCATCGCCGCCATCGGCGACCTGGAATGGCGTGTGCACGGCACCGAAGCCATCCTCGCCAAGGCGGGGCAAGCCGTAGACCGCGCCCTCGCCGAGCCCAGCGAAGACAGTGTCGCCCACGCCTCACTGGTGGTCGCCCAGGCCAAAGTCCTTTCTGCCGAAACCGCCTTGCTCGCCAGCAGCAAACTGTTCGAACTGGCCGGCACCCGCTCGGTCACCGGCAAGCACAACCTCGACCGCTTCTGGCGCAATGCACGCACCCACACTCTGCACGACCCGGCGCGCTGGAAATACCACCTGATCGGCAACTATGTGCTCAACGGCGTAAAACCTGCGCGCCACGCCTGGAACTGAGGAACCTCACCCATGACTGCACTGACCCTTGCGCGCCAACTGCTGGACAGCACCCGCCGTCACGTTGAAAACAGCACTGACCCCTACGTGATCAGCCGCTTCGGCGACTTGCAGATTCGCGTCGATGTGGCCGCGGCCTTGTTTGAACGCGCCGAAACCCATCCAGGCCCGGTGGCGTTGACCGAAGCGCAAATCGCCGCCGCAGAGGCGCTGATCGCCGCGAGCAACGCCGAGTTCGAACTCACCGGCCAACGCACCGCACTGCCGTCGAGCCTTGATGACCCGCTGCGTACGAAGTACCAGATCGTCGGCAACTACCATCTCAACGGAGTGCTTTGATGTCCCGTGAAATCCGCTTGAACGCCTTCGACATGAATTGTGTCGGCCACCAGTCGCCGGGCCTGTGGGCGCATCCGCGTGACCGTTCGTGGCAGTACAAGGACCTGGAATATTGGACCGACCTCGCCAGGATCCTTGAACGCGGCAAGTTCGACGGCCTGTTTATCGCCGATGTGCTGGGCATCTATGACGTGTACAACGGCAACGGCGACGCGGCGATTCGCCAGGCCACCCAAGTGCCGGTCAACGACCCGCTGTCGCTGATCGCACCGATGGCCTTGGTCACCGAACACCTGGGCTTCGGCCTGACCGCTTCGTTGTCGTTCGAACATCCGTACCCGTTCGCCCGCCGTCTCTCGACCCTGGACCATCTGACCAAGGGCCGCATCGGCTGGAACATCGTCACCTCGTACCTGGAGAGCGGCGCCAAGAATCTCGGCCAGAAGGCCCAGACCGAACACGATGCGCGCTACGACTACGCCGAGGAATACCTGGAGGTCTGCTACAAACTCTGGGAAGGCAGTTGGGAGGAGGGCGCCGTGTTGCGTGATCGCGAACGGCGGATCTTCAGCGACCCGAGCAAGATCCACGAGATCCGCCACGTCGGCAAACACTTCCAGGTGCCCGGCATTCACCTCTGCGAACCGTCGCCGCAGCGCACGCCAGTGCTCTACCAGGCTGGTGCGTCGAGCCGTGGCAAGCAGTTCGCCGCCGAACAGGCCGAGTGCGTCTTCGTTGCCGCGCCGTCCAAGGTGCTGCTGAAAAAGACCGTGGCCGACATCCGCCGACGTGCGGCCGAAGCCGGGCGCGATCCGAAGAAAATCCTGATCTTCAACTTGCAGACCGTGATCGTCGGCGAGACCGATGCCAAGGCCAAAGCCAAGTTCGAGGAGTACAAATCCTATGTCAGCTATGAAGGCGCCATGGCGCTGATCTCTGGCTGGACCGGCATCGACTTCAGCCAGTTCAAACCGGATGAGCCACTCAAGCACGTGCACACCAACGCCATTCAATCGGCGGTAGAGGCGTTCTCTACGGCCGATCCGAACAAGGTCTGGACCCCGAATGAGCTGGCCGACTGGGTCGGTATCGGCGGCTTTGGCCCGCTGTTCGTCGGCGGCCCGGAAACCGTCGCGGACCTGTTGCAGGAATGGGTCGAAGACACCGATGTGGACGGCTTCAACCTGGCCTACGCGCTGACCCACGAAACCTTCATCGACGCCGTGGACCTGTTGGTGCCGGAGTTGCAGAAGCGTGGGGTGTACAAGACCGAGTATGCCCAGGGCACGTTGCGCGAGAAGTTGTTTGGCGACGGCGCAAGGTTGGCCTCCAACCACCCTGGTGCCGGCTACCGCAATTTATCTGACGCGCACATAACCAATGTGGGAGGGGGCTTGCCCCCGATAGCGGCAGTCCAGTCAAAGCACTTGTGACTGACACACCGTCATCGGGGGCAAGCCCCCTCCCATAGTAGATCGGTGTTGATCCAAATAATCCAGCCAGCGGACCACCGCACGCACACACCCCAATAGGAGCACTACCCCTATGAGCGTGCACGAACTCAAACGTCCACTGGCCGTGGAGTGGCCCGCCGAGTGGCTCGGCCACCTGCCCAATGCTCTGGAACAACTGCGCCACTGGGCGCAGATCACGCCGCTGCACACCGCCCTGCGCCACAAGCGCCAAGGGCAGTGGTACGCATGGCGCTGGATCGACGCCTTGCGCGATGTGGAGCGTCTGGCCGATGGCTTGCGCCAGCAGGGGGTCAGCGAGCAATCGCGGCTGGCCCTCAGCGGGGCGTTCGAGCCGAACCTACTGTTGCTGGCCCTGGCGGCGCAATCCATCGGCGCGCAGGTGCTGACCCTGGCCGATGACCTGGAGCCTGAGGCGCTGCAACACCACCTGTGGCGCATTCGCCCGACCCATTCCTATGTGCAGGGCCGCCAGACTGCGCGGCACTGGCAATCGGCCAACTTGTTGGATTTTGCGCAGTTGCTCGGCCCGTTGGCGCCGACGCAACACTTGGCACGCTGGTGGCAGCCCACGGGTGAAACCCTGTTGTGGAGCGAAGAGGGCACCCACTGGCAGGGCGGTCTGGCGGTGGTGCTCGAGCAATGGCTGAACAGCGGTCACGGTCTGGCCTTCCCTGAAAGCCTGGCCTCGGCGCGGCGCGACCGCAGCGAAGTCGCGCCCACCGGCCTGCTGTTGTCGCCCGCACGCTTGCAGCACCTGGCCGACGAGATCGATAGCCGCCTGGCGCCCCACGGCACCTGGCGCCGACGCTTGTGCGACTGGGCCATCGCCCACCCGCAAAGCGGCCTGCGGCGCCTGCTGAAAAACCGCGTGCGCCGGCTCCTGGGTTTCCAGCGCCTGGCCTACATCTGGCAACCCGTCAAAGCCGCCCCTTCACCGGTGTGGCTGGCGGAATTCAAACGGGACATCGCATGAGCCAGGCCATTTTGCAGGTGCGGGATATCTCGCTGTCGTTCAAGGGGGTCAAGGCGATCAATGCCTTGTCCTTCGAGGTGTTGCGCGGCGAGATCTGCGCGTTGATCGGGCCGAATGGTGCCGGCAAGAGTTCGTTGCTCAATGTGCTCAATGGCGTGTATCGCTTCGATGCCGGCGAGATTGTGTTCGAAGACCAGCACTTCCACCGTATCGATCCGTTGGGCGCCGCGCGCCGCGGCATTGGGCGCACCTTCCAGAACAACGCGCTGTTCAAGAAAATGAGCGTGCTCGACAACATCCTCACCGGCCTGTCGCGGCATATGCGCAGCAGCTTTATCGAACAGGCCCTGGGCTTGCCTCGCGCACGCCGGGAAGCCGAAGCGTTCCGGTTGCGCGCCCAAGGCATTCTCGAATTCCTGGAACTGCAAGCCCACCGCGATGTGCTGGTGGGCAACCTGTCCTACGGCCTGCAAAAACGCGTGGAACTGGGCCGGGCGTTGATCGCAGGGCCGAGCTTGTTGCTGCTGGACGAGCCCATGGCCGGCATGAACGCCGAGGAAAAACAGGAAATGGCGCGCTTCGTTGCCGACGTCAACCGCGACCTTGGCACCACCGTGGTGTTGATCGAACACGACATGGGCGTGGTCATGGGCCTGTCCGACCATGTGGTGGTGCTCGACTACGGGCGCAAGGTCGGCGACGGCACGCCGGCGCAAGTGCAGGCCAACCCCGAGGTGATCGCGGCTTACCTGGGAGTGGTGCACTGATGACGTTTTTCTTTGAAACCCTGCTCGGCGGCCTGCTCGCCGGCACCATGTACTCGTTGGTCGCCATCGGCTTCGTGCTGATCTACAAGGCCAGCGGCGTGTTCAATTTTGCCCAGGGCGCGATGCTGCTGTTTGCCGCACTGACGTTCGTCAGCCTGCATGACCAGGGCGTGCCGTTTGCCCTGGCGTTGCTGCTCACGGTAATTGTGATGAGCGTCGGCGCCTTGTTGATCGAGCGCCTGGTGTTGCGGCCATTGGTGAACCGTTCGCAGATCACCTTGTTCATGGCCACGCTGGGCCTGTCGTTCATTATCGAAGGCCTGGCCCAGGGGTTGATGGGCTCCCAGGTGCGGGCGCTGGACTTGGGCATCGACGACGTACCGCTGTTCGTCGGCCCACTGATGCTCAGCCAGTTCGACCTGATCGCCGCCGCCGCTGCGGTGGTGCTGGTGACGGTGCTGGCGCTGCTGTTCAACAAGACCCGCATCGGCGTGTCGCTGCGCGCGGTGGCGGATGACACCACGGCGGCGCTGTCCATCGGCATCAACCTCAACCGCATCTGGCAGATCGTCTGGGCGGTGGCCGGCATCGTCGGGCTGGTGGCCGGGCTGCTGTGGGGCGCGCGCCAGGGGGTGCAGTTCTCGTTGTCGCTGGTGGTGCTCAAGGCCTTGCCGGTGTTGATCATCGGCGGCTTTACCTCGATTGGCGGGGCGATTGTCGGCGGGCTGATTGTCGGCGCGGCGGAGAACCTTGCCGAGGTGTACATCGGCCCGTTGATCGGCGGCGGTATCACGCCGTGGTTCGCCTATGTTCTGGCCCTGGCCTTCCTGTATATCCGCCCCGCCGGCCTGTTCGGCGAGCGCGCCATCGAGCGAGTCTGAAAGCATGTCGATCCCTCTTGCACAACATACTGCGCCGTTGCTGCTGATTCAGCGGCGCATGCCCTGGGCCTTGATCGGCCTGCTGGCACTGGCCTTTATCGGGGTGCCGCTGTGGGGCAATGACTATTGGCTGAACGCGATCCTGATCCCGTTCCTGGTGCTGTCATTGGCCGGGCTTGGCCTGAACCTGCTCACCGGTTATACCGGGCAGACCTCGGTGGGCGCGGCCGGCTTCATGGCTGTCGGTGCGTTTGCCACCTACGGTTTTCTGCTGCGCCTGCCGGAGCTGGGGTTGCCGGTGGCACTGCTCGGCGGCGGGGTCATCAGTGCGTTGGTCGGCCTGCTGTTCGGCCTGCCCAGCTCGCGGATCAAGGGCTTCTACCTGATGGTCACCACCCTGGCCGCGCAGTTTTTCCTGGAGTGGCTGTTCGTCAAGTTTCCCTGGTTCTACAACTACGGTTCGTCCGGGACCATTTCCGCGCCCAGGCTGGCGCTGTTCGGCCATGACCTCAACACACCGCTGGGCCGCTATCTGCTGACCCTGGTCACGGTACTGCTGCTGACCTGGACCGCGATCAACCTGGTACGCAGCCAGGTCGGCCGCAACTGGATGGCGATCCGCGACATGGACACCGCCGCCGCCGTGGTCGGCATTCCGGTGGTGCGCTACAAGCGCCTGGCGTTCGCGGTCAGTTCGTTCTACCTGGGCATAGCCGGTGCGCTGTGGGCCTTCGCCTACCTGGGCACCGCCAGCGCCAGTAGCTTTGATATCAATCGCTCCTTCCAGATCCTGTTCATCATCATTATCGGCGGCATGGGCAGCATCGCCGGCAACTTTGTCGGGGCGGCGTTCATCAGTTTGCTGCCGATCTTCCTCAGCCATGCCGGGCAGGCGCTGTTCGGCGGCTCGGTGGATGCGGGGCAGTTGCAGAACCTGCAGAAAATCATCTTTGGCGTGTTGATCATCGTGTTCCTGATCAAGGAACCCGAGGGCTTGATTCGCCTGTTGCACAACCTGCGTGACCGCGTGCGGCAGTGGCCGCTGCGTTTCTGACATTCCCTTAAGAGAATCCCTATGCGTGCATCCTTGAAACGTTCCTTGATCGGCGCCGCGTTTACGCTGGCGACCTTGGCCGGTGCAGTCCCCCAGGCAATGGCCTCGCCGGACCAGCAATTCATTCCCCTGGCGACCTATCGTGTGGGCGCCTATGCGTCCAGCGGCGTGCAGGTGTGGGCCGGGATGATTGATTACCTGCGTTACATCAACGAGGTCGAAGGCGGCATCAACGGCGTCAAGCTGGTGTGGCAGGAATGCGAGACCGAGTGGACGGCAGAGAAGGGCATCGAGTGCTACGAGCGCTTCAAGCATGGCCTGGATGGCGCGCCGGTCGCGGTGTACCAGCCCAATGGCGCGCCGGCGGCGTATGCGCTGAGCGAGCGGGCCGAGGTGGACAAGATCCCGCTGATCACCCTCGGCTACGGCCGCACCGAAGCCACCGACGGCACGGTATTCCCGTATAACTTCCCGGTGATGCTGACCTTCTACAGCGAGGCGTCGACGCTGGTGAACTACATCGCCGAGCGTGAAGGCGGTTTCGACAAGCTCAAGGGCAAGAAGATCGCCACGGTCTACCACGACTCGGCCTACGGTCGCGAAACCCTCGGCCCGCTCAAGTTGCTGGCGGAAAAATACGGCTTCGAAAACATCCAGATCCCGGTCGCCGACCCCGGCAACGAGCAGTCCGCGCAATGGCGCCAGGTGCGCCAGGCCAACCCGGACTGGGTGTTCCTGCGCACCTGGGGCGTGTCCACACCGGTTGCGGTGAAGACCGCCGCGCGCTTCGGCTTCCCGGTGGACCATATCATCGGCGACATCTGGGCCAGTTCCAGTGAAGACGTATTGCCCGCAGGCGCCGCCGCCAAAGGCTACCTGGCCCTTACGCCATACCCGGCCGGGGCTGATTTCGAGATCCACAAACGCCTCAAGCAATACATCCTCGACAAGGGCCACAGTGACCTCAAGGACCTGAAGAACTTCGGCAGCGTCTACTACAACTCCGGCCTGGTGAACGCCGCCGTGGCGGTGGAGGCAATCCGCACCGGCCAGGCCAAATTCGGCAAGCGCCCGCTCAATGGCGAAGAAGGCCGCTGGGGCCTGGAACACCTGAACATCGACGATGCGCGCTTGAAGGACATGGGCTACCTGGGCCTGATGCAGAACCTCAAGCTGTCGTGCCGCGATCACGAAGGCGGCGGCTCGGCGCGGGTGCAGCAGTGGGACGGCGCCAACTGGACGCTGATCAGTGAGTGGATCGCCGCCGACCGTGGGTTGTTGCGGCCGTTGATCGATGAAAAGTCGGCAGCGTTCGCCAAGGAAAAAGGCCTGACGCCACGCACCTGTACCGGGGACGAATAAATCATGCGCCAGCCCGCCACCGATGCCGCGCAGTCGTCGCTGCTGACGGTCAACGATATCGAAGTGATCTACGACGGCGCGATCCTCGCGGTGGCCGGAGTGTCGCTGAGCGTGCCCAAGGGCGCCATTGTGGCCTTGCTCGGTGCCAATGGCGCCGGCAAGAGCACCACGCTCAAGGCCATCTCCGGGCTGGTACGTGCCGAGCGGGCCGAGGTCAGCCGCGGTGTGATCGAGTACGCCGGCGCCGACCTGGCCGGCATCGACCCCAGCCAGCGCGTGCGCCAGGGCATGGTGCACGTGTTGGAAGGCCGCCATGTGTTCGGCCAACTGAGCGTGGAAGACAACCTGCGCAGCGGCGGCTTTGTGCGACGCCTGAGTCGCCGGGACCTGGAGCACGACCTGGAACGCCTCTACGCCTGGTTCCCACGGCTCAAGACCAAGCGCCATACCCGCGCCGGCCTCACCTCCGGCGGCGAGCAGCAGATGGTCGCCATCGGCCGAGCGTTGATGACCCGTCCTACTTTGGTACTGCTCGACGAGCCGTCCATGGGTCTGGCGCCTATGATCGTGCAGGAGATTTTCGCGATCATCGCGCAGCTCAACCGTGAGCAGCAGGTGAGCTTCCTGATCGCCGAGCAGAACATCAACGTCGCGCTGAACTATGCGTCCCACGGCTACGTATTGGATACTGGGCGCGTGGCCTTGAGTGGCAGCGCCGCTGAGCTGTTGGCGCGGGGCGACTTGCATGACATTTACCTGGGCAAACAGTAAGGGCGACTTCGCATGACTGAATCCATCCGCAACGCTGATGTCCTGATCATCGGCGGCGGCCTGAGCGGCACGATGCTGGCCGTGCAACTGCTGCGCCTGCCGGGCGCGCGCCGGGTGCTGGTGATCGAACCGCGTGCCGAGCTGGGCCGGGGCGAGGCCTATAGCGCCGTCGAACTGGGCCACACCCTGAACGGCAACGCGGCGCGCATGAGTGTCGACCCGGACAACCCTGACGACCTGATCCAATGGCTCACCGACTACATCGGTGCCGGCGGCTGGCCTGAGTCCGACCAGCAACACGTGCCGATCAGCGAACTGTTCCCGCCACGCGGGATATTCGGCTTGTATGCCCAGCAACGTTTGGCCGAGGCGAAGGCGCAGTCCGCATCCAGCTTGGAGCATGTGCGTAGTGAGGTAGTCGACCTGCAAGTGGATGAAGGCTCAACCCTGCTGACCCTCGATAACGGCCAGCAACTGCGTGGCGCGTTTGCGGTACTGGCTACCGGCATGTTCCCGGCGGCGCGTACGCCGCAGACTGAATCCAGCGGGCTGAACGCGGCGGCGGTGGACCCGTGGGACGTGAGCGCGATGCGCCGGATCGACCCGCAGGCGCCGGTGCTGATCATCGGTTCCGGGCTGACCATGGTCGACGCCGTGGTGTCCCTGGAACAGGCCGGGCATCGCGGGCCGATCGAGGTGTTCTCGCGTCACGGCCTGCTGCCCCATGTGCGGCGGCAACCGCCGGCCTGGGGGGATTTCCTTGGGGAGGACCACCGCCTGCGCAGCCCTCGGCAGTTGCTGCGCGAGGTGCGCCGGCAATGCGCGCTTGCACGGGAGCAGGGCATCGACTGGCAGGCGCCGCTGGACACCGTGCGCGTGCATATCGCGCGCCTGTGGAGCCAGGCCAGCGAGCGCGAGAAGCGCCAGTTCGTGAGGCATGTACGGCCCTGGTGGGAGAGCCATCACCACCGCTCGCCGCCGTTGAGCGCGCAGTTGGTGGCGCGCTTGCACGAAGAGGGGCGGTTGCGGATCCGGGCGGCGTCGTTCAAGGGGTTGGAACCTTCGGGTGAAGGGGTGACGATTCGTTTGCGTTATCGCGGCGAGCAAGGCATCACCCAGGTCTCGGGCGCAGCGCTGATCAACTCCAGCGGTATCGAATACGACTGGCGCCGCGTGGCGCGGCCGCTGCCCCGGCAGTTGCTCAAGCGTGGGCTGATCCAGCCAGGGCCGCTGGCGTTGGGGATTGCGGCGGATGCGTCGGGGGCAGTGGTGGACGCACAGGGGCAGGTCAGCCAGCGCTTGTTCGCCATGGGCCCGCCGTTGCGTGGGATGTGGTGGGAAAGCACGGCGGTGACTGATGTAGCGCTGCAAGCCAAGGCACTGGCCGCAAAGCTGATGCCCCTCCCACATAGGGTTTTCCATTTATCTTGAGGTCTTCACAAGGCCGGGTTTCAGGCCGAAGACTTCGACGCCCTGCGCGGTTGATTGCCCCGTGGTCACCTTCACCCGCTCCACCGGCTTATCCATCGCCTCCCGATATTCAACCGTGTTGTCCGCCTGGATTGCCTGGCTGGGAATCACCATCGCCTGGGCATTGTTGTAGGTCACGATGGTCAGCCGCGCACTCATCCCCAGGCGCACCCGTTGCAACTGCTGCGGCGTGAGTCTGGGGATCGACAGGGTCACCGGAAACTGCGCGCTGCCCTGGCTGTCGTTGGCAATTGCCAAGCCGCTGACCACGCTTACCGAGCCGGTCAACCGCTCGCCATCAAACCCGTCGCCCAGCACTTCCACCGCCTGGCCCTGATGCAACTGGTTGATGTCCAGCTCCGAAACCTTGGCGGTGATTTTCAGTCGTTCAATGTTCGCCAGTCCAAACAGCACCTGGCCCTGGCTGACCTTGCTGCCGGCCTGCACCGGGGCATTGTTGTTGCCGCCGCCCTGGGATGAGGTGTTGCCCGGTGGCGGCACCACGATGCCGGAGAACGGCGCCTTGACCTCCTGGCCGTCGAGCAGCTTGTGCAGGGCGTCGTATTTCACCGTGGCGTTGGTCAGCTCCATGTCGGCGATCTGGCGGTACTCGCCCTTGCCCTGGTCGATGGCCTGTTGCAGTTCGCTGCGGGCGGACGCGAGATCCAGTTGCTGCTGCTGGGTCTGTTGCCTGAGGTCGTCCAGTTCATTGCGCGGGATGATGCCGCGCTTGAACAGGTTTTCGCTTTCGGTGAGTTTGCGCTGGGTGTTGCCGGCGGTCATTTCGGCGGTGCGCAGGCTGCGGCGGGCGCGGCTGACGGCGGGGCTGCTGTCCCAGTCCTGCATCTCTTGCACGGTGCGCCGAGCCTTGAGCTGGGCGGAAAGCGCTTCGCGCAATTGCACCTCCAGGGTGGCCGGGTCCATGCGCAACAGCACTTGGCCGGCCTCGACCCGCTGACCTTGCTCCACCAGGTTGGCTTGCACGTTGCCATCGAAGGGCGCGGTGAGGGTGATGGTGGTATCAGGCTCGATCTTGCCTACCAGGCCGATCCGGTGCTCCAGCGCTTCGGGCTTGACGACCAGCCACTGTTCGCTGGCACCGCCCGGATCGGACGCCGGGCTGCGCAAGGCCAGGCCCGCACTGCCCAGCAGGACGATCAACACAGCACCCAGCAGGTGTTTCTGATTAGTAGTCATTGAGGGCGATTTCCCAACTTTCCAGCGTCATGCCCAGGGTCAGGTCGAGCTGGGTCTGGGCGTTCAAATAAGCGATCAGCGCATTCAGTTGCGCGTTTTCGGCGTTGCGCAGGTCGGTCTCGAAACTCAGTACCTGGAAGTTGGTGGAGCGTCCGGCGCTGAGTTTTTCCCGCTCGATCTCGATCTTGCGCCGCGACAATTCCACGGCGCGCTGGGAGATTTCATACTGGCGCCAGCGGGTGCCGAGGTCACGCACCACATCGTTGACGCTGCGTTCCAGTTCCTGGCGTGCATCGGTGATGCGGATGGCCTGGTCCTCCACATTCACTCGCGCGCGCACTTCGGCCTGGCGCGTGCTGATATCCCCGATGGGAATCTGCACTTGCACCCCGGCGTAGCTGTCCCAGGTACGGTTGTTGGAACGGCCGGTATCGTTGTCGGTGTTGGCGCGCACCTGGTTGGCGCCGGCCACCAGGTCCACTTGCCAGCGGCCCGAGTCCTTGGCGATCACCAGGTTGAGGTCGGCCTGCTGGCTGCCGAGCAGGGCGGCGAGGTATTCGGGTTGCTGGGTCTGCGCCAGGTTGAAGGCCTGGCGCTTATCGATCTGCATGGGCCTGGCCTCCAGGGCTTCGGTGGCGCGAATCGGCGTGGACAGGTCCAGGGCCAGCAGGCGCAGCAGCGCCAGGCGGCTGGTGTCCAGTTGGTTTTGTGCTTCTTCCACGCCCAGTTGCTGGGTGGCGATATCGGCTTCGGTCTGCACGATTTCGAATTCGGCCATGCGCCCGGCACTGATCAGCGCCTTGTTCACTTCCAGCAAGGTGCCGGAACGCTTGAGCGCATCCTGCACGATGCTCAGTTGTTCCTGGGCACGCAGCAGTTCGCGGTAGGTGGCAATGATCTGGCTGATGGTTTGCGCGACGGTGGCCTTGAGGTTCAGGCGGTTGGCCTGTTCCGACAGGCGCGACAGGCGCAGCGGCGCGGTGGTGGCGTCCCAGCCGGCACCGCGCAGCAGCGGTTGGATGATTGCCAGGTCAAGGCCGTCGCTGCGGTAGCGACCGGCGCGGTCGGCGTTGCTCAGTTGCTGGGTCCAGGCCATGCTCAGGCGCGTGCCGTACTCGCCGAGCAGGCTGGTGGCGGGCGCCACGTTGGCATTGCGCGTATTGTCGGCGGAGCCCCGGGTGCTGCGGTAGTAACTGTTGAGGGTGAGCTTGGGGTTGAACACATCTTCGGCCACGCGCAGGTCGAACTTCTGTGCCACCCGTTGCAGGTACGCGCTGCGGATCGCCGGGTTGTTGCGCAGGCCCAGGTACACCGCATCCCCGAGGGTCATGGCGGTGGTCTGGGCATTCAACGAAACGCTGCGCTCGTAGCCGCTGCGGGTGGTGCTGGGTGCCGATGGTCTGATGACCACGTCGGCGGCCATGCCGGGCAGGCTGGCGAATGCGAGCAGCCATAGCCATTTACTCATCGCGCAGGGCCTCCACTGGCTGCAACCGCGAGGCCGAGACCGCCGGGTAGATGCCGAAGAACAACCCCACCAGCAACGTGCTGCCCACCCCCAGCGGCAGGGCGGCGACCGCCAGGGCAAATTCCCAGCCCGACAGCCAGGCGTACAACCAGGCCGCCGTCATGCCCAGCACGGCGCCACACAGGGCACCGACGGCGGTGAGGGTCACGGCTTCGAGCAGGAACAGGTTGCGGATGTCGCGCTGGCGTGCGCCGAGGGCCATGCGAATGCCGATCTCGCGACGGCGCTCCGAGACGTTCATCAGCATCACGTTCATCACCCCGACGCCACCGCCCACCAGGGAAATCGCCCCCAGGGCCAGCAGCAGATACGCAAAGGTGCGGCTTTGGCGGGTCATTCCGTCGATCATTTGCTGGGGCACCTGGATGTCTGCATCGTGGTCGGAGAGCTGCGAGCTCAGGGCGCCAGCCACGTCCTTGGCAAGGCGTTCCATGTCCTGGCCGGGCGTGGCGCGGATGATCACGTTGCCGATCTGCGGTGTGGCATAGATGCGGCGCATGCCTTCGGCGGGGATGAACAGCGACTCGTTGGCCTGCACCGGCATCAGCATCGCCCGGGGCTGGTTGCGCAGGATGCCGATGATCAGGAACAGGTAGTCGTTGATGCGCACGCGGTCGCCCAGTTGCAGCGGGTCACCTGGCGCACCGAGCGCCTGGGCCAACTGGTCGCCGATCACGCCGTAGGTTTCATTGGCATCGAAGCTCGACAGGAAGCGCCCCTGCTGCATCACCAGGCGCATCGCGTCCTTGATGTCCGGCGTGCTGCCGACGAAGTTGGCGTTGGTGGTGCGACCGTGGAACACGATCGGCCCGCTGAACAGCGTGAGGGCGCCGATATGGGCAATCCCCGGCACGGTTTGGCGCACCGCGTCCAGGTCGAGGCGGGCAGGCATGGGGATACTGCTGCCGTCCTTGGGCGGGAACTGGGCGATCAGGGTGTCGGTGCCCATGTCCTTGAAGATCATCGCCGCGTCGGTGGCGGCGTTGTGGCCGATATTGATCAGCGCCACCACCGACGAACTGCCGATGACGATGCCCAGCAAGGCCAGGACCGAACGCTTGCCCAGCGTGCGCAGGCTGACGAACGCTTCATGCAGCAGTTGGCTGAGGCTTTGTTCGACCCGCAGGCTCATAGGCTCCCGGCCTCTTGCACCAAACCATTGCGCACCAGGATCTTGCGCTCCAGGCGCTCGGCGATATGCGGGTCGTGGGTGACGATGATCAGCGTGACTTGCTGTTCGCGGTTCAACGCCAGCAGCAGGTCCATGATCTCCTGTGCAGTGGTGCTGTCGAGGTTGCCGGTGGGTTCGTCGGCGAGGATCACCGAAGGCTTGCCCACCAGCGCCCGTGCGATGGCGACCCGTTGGCGCTGGCCGCCGGAGAGGTCGGCGGGGCGATGGTGGGCGCGGTCGACCAAGCCGACCTGATCCAGCATGAGCAAGGCCTGTTCCACCGACTCATGCCGCGACACGCCGCGATAACTCAAGGGCAGGGCGACGTTGTCCAGGGCGCTGAGGCGCGGCAGCAGGTTGAAACTCTGGAACACGAAGCCGATCTGCTGGTTGCGGATAGCCGCCAACTGGTCCGGGGTGGCGTTGAAAATATCGTGGCCGGCGAAGTGGTACTGGCCGCAATTGGGCAGGTCCAGCAGGCCGAGGATATTCAGCAGGGTACTTTTGCCCGAACCGGAGGCGCCAAGGATGCCGCAGCTGTCGCCACTGGCGATGGACAGGCACACATCATTGAGAATGGCCAGGTGTTGCCCGGCCAGCTGATAGCTTTTGCCGATGCCTTGCAGGGAGATCAAGCCTGGGTGCGCGGGGGTATCTGTCATCATGACTACGCCTGCAGTCTCGACGATGCCGTGCTGCCCCGGAAAAGCATTGTTACAAGTTCGGGAGCTGCCTGGCATGCGTCACGGACTGGTTTTATTTCTTGTTTTTAAAATATTGTTTGAATACTAACCGTGTTCCCGCTGCTTCGCCAGCCATGGATATAGAGCGGTTTCATCCTTTGAAACGATTTCCTCCAGGGGCCTCCAGGCCGCTCAAAATTCATCCGACCAGTCTCAAAGAGCCCGTGGGCGCAGGCTTTTGATCATATGGCGCAGTGTCACTACTTGCTTTCAGGCGGCGGCCCCGGTATAAAAAATCAAATTATTTTTTAAAACAATATTTCCCACGTGGAACTTCTATGGTCGCGAAGAAAGTCAGCGCTCCAAACATTACCAAGACTCGATTGCTGGATGCGACAGAGGCTCTCTTCATCAAGTACGGATATGACGCGGTTTTGTTACGGCAGATTACCGAGCGTGCCCAGGTCAACCTGGCGGCGGTGAACTACCACTTCGGGGACAAGGATTCCCTGATGCAAACCCTGCTCAAGCAGCGCCTGGAGCCGCTCAACGAGCAGCGGCTGGAACTGTTGGCGCGGTGTGAGGCCGAGTCCGACGGCCCGCTGGACTGCGACACCTTGCTCGGCGTGCTGTTTGCCCCGGCCATGGGCCTGGAGCGCAGCGACCCGGCCAGTGCCAATGGGGAAGGGCGTTCGTTCATCCGCTTCCTGGGCCGGGTCTACAGCGATACGTCGCCGTTTATCCAGGAATACCTCAAGGTGCATTACCAGCCGGTGTTCCAGCGTTTCTTCGAAGCCTTCGCCCTGGCCTTGCCGGACCTGCCGCGCAATGAACTGGGGGTGCGCCTGCAATTTGCCCTCAAGGCGATTTCCGGGGTGATGGCCGGCACCGAGCTGCGCCTGCTGATGAACTCCATGAGCCTGGGCCGCCCGGCCACGGATGCCGAGGTGATGGCCAAGTTGATCACCCTGGTGTCGGCGGCGATTCGCGTGCCGCAGCAGAGCCCGGAAGCGGAAACTGCATTGGCCAAAGTGCTGGACACCCAGCGGGCCATTCGCGAACAAGCGGCAGCTCCCGCTGCCAAGGCTTCACGCTAGGTCAAATCCGATACAAAAAAAAGCCCGCTGGGGCGGCGGGCTTGATATGCAACGTTTGTAACGGATGAGGCTTCACCCTACGTTCCGGGATGTGAATAAAACGTGAAAAATATGTAAGAGAAAGTGTGAAAGTGTTGACTCTGGTAAATGCGGCAACAGGCCACCTCTCTAGATCTTCCAGCGTCCGGCAGTTTTGGCCAGGCGTTGGCGCATCGCATCCACGTTTGCCGCCAGTTGTACCGTCAACAACCGATAGCCATCCAGCGCGCTGTAGACCGGCGTATCCAGTGCTGGCTCGGTGCCTGTGATAGGGCTGGGCCGCTGCAACCGCTCCGTCACCCCCGACTTCAACGCCCGCGCCATCCCCACCAACTGCACCCGGATCTGCCGATGTTCGGTCCTCAACATCACCTGCATCCGCGCCATCGCCTGTTCATCCCGTGGATCGGGCCGGGTATTGCCAAGAATCTCCAGGGTACTGATGCACATACGCAGATGTCGCTGGATCGCGTCCAGCTCGGTCATGGAAATCCGCACTTCCTTCGACACCGACGGCATCAGCGAACGCAGTTGCACCATCGACGCATTCAAGCGGTTGAGCAGCTTGACGTGCTCATCATCGGTGACCGACTGGCCATTGATGATCCGGCTGTAGATCGCCGCACAATCGCGCAGCGCACTGGCCAGGTTGTAGCGCCACGAATACACGGCGTACAGCGGCAGGGCGAACGAAAACGCCAAGGCCAGCACAATGCCGATCAAGATATCGACGGTGCGCCATAGCCCATCGGAGATCGGGTTGTCCCCGTGGCCGGCGACGATAAACACGGTGATCGCTGACAACAGGGCGATGTAGCCGCCCTTGCCGATGGCGTGATAGGAAAAGAACCCGCACACCGCCGACATCAACAGGTAGGTCAAGAAGGGCAGGCCGAAGTAGGCCTGCTGCACCACCACCACCAAGCCGACGCTGGCGCCGATCAAGGTGCCATAGGCACGCTCCACGGCTTTCTTGCCGATATTGCCGTGGTGCTGCAAACCACCGATCACGATCAGCATGGTCACCGACGCCCACTCACCGTGGGGCAGGTTGATACCGGTGGTCAGCAGGATTGTCGCCAGCAAGCCGATGGACACGCGCACGGCGTGAATCAGCTTGGCATGGCGGTAGCGGCGGTACGGGTCGAGCAGTGGGCGCAACAGGCGCCGGGCGAAGAAGGGCAGGTTCATCGGTAGTAAAGTGGCCTCGAAATTCAGGGGGTACGCGGTCCAAATGTGGGAGGGGGCAAGCCCCCTCCCACATTTGGGTCTGTAGCGTTTTCAGAAGATGTAGTCGGTAGTCAGGAAGCTTGAATCGCGGTTACGCAATATGTCGCTGACCAGCGCCTTGTTGCTCTCCTGGAACTTGGTCGCCACCAAAGTGCGGATCGAGAACACGCGCAAGGCGTCATGTACCGACAGCGTACCCTCGGCCGAGTTCTTGCGCCCGTTGAACGGGAAGGTGTCCGGGCCGCGCTGGCACTGGGCGTTGATGTTGATACGGCCGACCTGATTGGCGAAGGCGTCCACCAGGCGCCCGACTTCCACGGCGTTGGTGCCGAAGAGGCTCAGTTGCTGACCGAAATCGGAGTCGAGCACGTACTCGATCACGGTCTCCAGGTCGCGGTAAGGCACGATCGGCACCACCGGGCCGAACTGCTCTTCGTGGTACACGCGCATCTGCGGGTTCACCGGGTACAGCACCGCCGGGTAGAAGAACGAACCGCGACTTTCACCGCCATGCTCATTCACCACCTTGGCGCCATGTTGCGCGGCATCGGCTACCAGGCTGGTGAGGTAAGCCACCTTGCCCACTTCGGGCAATGGCGTCAGCGCCACGCTGTCTTCCCACGGCATGCCGGGCTTGAGCGTGGCCAGTTTCTGGTTGAATTTCTCGATAAAACTGTCGACGACATCTTCATGCACGAAGAGGATTTTCAACGCGGTACAGCGTTGGCCGTTGAACGACAGCGAACCTGTAACGGCTTCGCTGACCGCATTGTCCAGGTCCACCTCGGGCAGTACGATGCCGGGGTTTTTCGCATCCAGGCCCAATGCCGCGCGCAGGCGGTGTGGTTTCGGGTGTAGTTTTTTCAGGTCGCTGGCGGCCTTGTTGGTGCCGATAAACGCAAAGATATCGATCTTGCCGCTGGCCATCAGCGCACTGACGGTTTCACGGCCGCTGCCGTAGATCACGTTGATCACCCCGGCCGGGAAGCTGTCGCGGAACGCCTCCAGCAACGGGCGGATCAGCAGCACGCCGAGCTTGGCCGGCTTGAACACCACGGTGTTGCCCATGATCAGCGCCGGGATCAGCGTGGTGAAGGTTTCGTTCAGCGGGTAATTGTAGGGGCCCATGCACAAGGCCACGCCCAGCGGTACGCGGCGGATCTGGCCGAGGGTGTCCTGTTCCAGCTCGAAGCGGCTGGAACGGCGGTCCAGTTCCTTGAGCGCGTTGATGGTATCGGTGATGTAGTCGCAGGTGCGGTCGAATTCTTTCTGCGAGTCCTTGAGGTTCTTGCCGATCTCCCACATCAGCAGCTTGACCACCGCGTCGCGCTGTTCACGCATGCGGCGCAGGAACGCTTCGACATGCTGGATGCGCTCGGCCACGCGCATTGTCGGCCATTCGCCCTGGCCGCGGTCATAGGCACGCACGGCGGCATCCAGGGCGGTAAGGGCGGTCTCGGCGTCCAGCAGCGGCGTGCTGCCGATATGCACGCGCTCGTCGCCAAACTGCACCGGGCTTTGCACCTTGGCCAAGGGGCCGTTCCATACCTGCAACTGGCCGTCGACCAGGTAATCACGCTGTTCAATGGGCGCTCCGAGCTGGAACTGCTCGGGAACTGCGGCGGCGGAGGCGGGAAACAGCTGGGCGAGCAGGTTGCTGGTGGTCATGGCGCTACCCCTGGAATAGTTGCAAAACATGACTAGAGAGTCACCCAACAACAGGCTCTATGGCAAGGCTTGCGCGCTTTCTTGTACGCAGGGCTGTGCCCGGCGGTTAAACTGCGCGGCTTTTCAGAAGGAGTTCACATGAGTCAGTACCAGCCGGGCATTCTTGCCGCACCGGTGCCGTTGCAGGCACGCCATCTGTTTTTTGCCGTGGAGGCTCTGGCAGCCGTACCCGCTGCGTTGGACGCACTGGTGCAACTGACCGATTCGGCGGCAGTGGTCGGTCTTGGCGAGCCGCTGGTTGCCGCACTGGGCGCACGCGTTGAAGGCTTGCGCAGTTTTCCGGCCATCAGCGGGCCGGGCGCGCATAACCCGTCCACACAGCAGGCGCTGTGGGTGTGGCTGCATGGCGTGGATCGCGGTGAACTGCTGTTGCGCAGCCGTGCATTTGAAAAGGCCCTGGCTCCGGCATTTCGCCTGGTGCAGATGACCGAAGGTTTCCGCTACAAGACCGGCTTCGACCTCACCGACTACGAAGACGGTACCGAAAACCCCCACGACGACGCCGCGGTCGACGCCGCCCTGACCGACAGCGGCGCCAGCTTCGCCGCGATCCAGCAATGGCAGCACGACCTCGATGGCTTCGCTGCGCTGCCGGCTCAGGAGCGCGACCACATCATCGGCCGCCGCCATGGCGACAACGAAGAACTCGACGACGCCCCCGAGTCCGCCCACACCAAGCGCACCGCCCAGGAAAGCTTCACCCCGGAAGCCTTCGTGGTGCGCCGCTCCATGCCCTGGGCCGAGAATGGTCAGGCGGGCCTGATGTTCCTGGCGTTCGGCCATTCCTTCGATGCGTTCGAAGCGCAACTGCGCCGCATGAGCGGTCTGGAGGACGGGATTGTCGATGGCCTGTATCGCATCAGCACCCCCTTGACCGGTGGCTACTACTGGTGCCCGCCGATCAAGGATGGCCACCTGGACCTGAGCGCCCTGGGCTAAAGCACGCCGCTGGCCACACGTTCACCGCCGCCCGACGGTCTCATCGCCCGCGGGTGCGCCGCCCGCTCGAACCAGGTGGGCGCGACAAAACGATAGCCCATGCCCGATGCCGTGGCGATGTACGGCACATCGTCATCGCCCAGCGTGCGGCGCAGAGTCTTGATCTGTGTGCGCAGGTTGCATTCCTCGACCACCCGTTTCGGCCAGGCAATGTCGAGCAATTCGGTTTTCTGCAGCAATTCGCCGGGCCGCGAGGCAAGGGCGATCAGCAGGGTCAGGGCGCGGTTGCCAAGGTTTACCGGCTGGTCATGCCTGAGCAGTTGGTGGCGCTTGGGCAGCAGTCGGTAAGGGCCGAAGTGAATCTCAACGCAACCGTCGTCTTTGAGGAGAGTGGTGGGTGAATAATTCATGTCGGTCATAGATCACCTGGAAGATTTCTATATAGCCGGCCTGAAAGCGAGTCCTTTGGTTATTAGTGCAGTTGCACTAGCAGGCGCGGAGGGAAGTTGCTCGCCAAGCAATTGGGTTGCTTGGGACGAGTTATCAAACGCGATGATTAAGTCGCTTCTGTTACAAATCAAAATGTCTGGGAAGTTGGGCAAAAGGCTATTAGCGAAAAATGTGAAGGGGTCGCGAAAATAAATGCCGGGTGTCGCTAGGTGGCGCGTTTCTAAAGAGGCTTATTGTTCGGCATTGTTCAGTGGGTATTAGCGGAGTGCCCGTAAACATTGGTCTTGAGCGTGTTTTTGTTTTTCTCTGAAAGTTCCATGTCACTCAGGCGATGAATTTTTTTCAACGCCAGATTGAGCCAAACCTTTCACAACCTGTATCTGAAACGTTTCACAAGCTTTCACAGCGAAGGCGTTTTGATCGTGAGTAGTATGGGGCCCATGCAAACCAACAACGGTTCGAAGGCGCATTGTCTGACGTTTTGGGTCTTCATCGGTTTGCATACTTTCAGCGTGCTGTTGCGCAACTGAATAACTTCCCTATCGATGCAAGGAGATGAACATGGCTGATGTCCCACCAGTAAAAGCAGGCGGCGCCGACGACGCTATCGCGAAGATGGAAGCGACCTTCAACATGGCTATCGAGAAGTCGGCCAAGATCACCGAAATCAGCACCGCGAAAAAAGCCGAGCTGGACGCCACCAAACAGCGTCCGCAGAACTGATTCGCCAAACGGGCGGCGCTGGCGCTGCCCGTTTACCTCTCGATTCCCGTTTTTATCCTGATTCTTGACCCCGTTGCACAGGCTCAAAGGGGCAAACCCGACTATGACAGCCCTGATTTCCCTGGGCCCGGTCGCCGCAACTGGCGCACCGACCCTGACGGTGACCGGCGGTTTGCATCAGGGCAGTTCCCTGGTGCTCGACCAGCCTGTCTACACCCTCGGCGCCGATCTGGCGGCTGATTTGGTGCTCAGCGATCCCGGCGTTGCCGGCCTGCACCTGCGCCTGCGTTTTGAAGGCGGCCAGGTGGCGGTCGAAGCCTTGGGCGGTGACGTATTGATCGCCGGCAATGTGCGCATTCCCCAAGGCAACGGTCATCGCGCGCGGCTGCCGGTGCAGCTGCGCATCGGCACAGCGGGGGTGAGCCTGGCAATGCCTGGCGGTGCTGAAAAACCAGTGCCCGCGCCACGCACATTGGCCCCCTGGATCGTCGCGACCGCGCTGCTGTTTATCTGTGCTGGAGCGCTGGCGTTTCGCAGTGAAGCACCACCGCAGCCGACAACCGCCGTTGCCGCCGTTGCACCGTTGAAAACACCTTCCCGCGAACAGGCCAAGGCCTGGCTGGAGCAGCAGTTGCAAGCCGCCCGACTGGATACCGTGAAGGTCAGCAACAGCAACGGCCAGCTCAGCGCCACGGGCACCTTCGAACAGTCGCAAAAACCGCAGTGGCTGGCGGTGCAGCAAGCCTTCGACCAGCGTTACGGCCAGCAGATCGTGCTCAACCCGCGCGTCGCCGTGCGGGCCGATGCGGCGGCGCCGCGCGTGCGCTTGCAGGCCGTGTGGTTCGGGCCTCATCCGTACGTGATCAACGACAGTGGCAAGCGCCTGTACCCCGGCGCGGCGCTGGCGGACAACTGGGTGCTGGAACGTATCGAAAACAACCAAGTGATCCTCGCCCGTGGCGAGGAGCGCTTCACCTTCACGTTGTGACCACGCTCTTAAGCTAAGGCCCAGGGATGAAAGTCGAACCCCGCCCGTTGATCCCCAGTGACGTACGCAGTGCGCCGGTCGAAGCTGTGCGCCCGGTCAATTCGCGCCAGGCCACCGCCTTCGAAGCGGTGCTCAAGACCCGCAAGACCCACACCCGTCGCTCCCTGCGCAGCGACCTCGAAGAACTCACCGGCGCCGCTGGCGTCGACTCGCTGTTGTTCGGCAGTGCTCGCTCCCTGGAACTGCTGGAGCATGTGATGGAACACATCCTGCCAAGCCTGGACGCCGAGCCACACATCAAGGCACTGGCCGTCGAGCTGATCGGCGAAGAGATCGAGATGCGCCGCACCCTCGCACAGCAACGCTCGGAGGTACACGCCTGATGGCCCGCGATAACGACGACGCCGTGCAACTGCTCAAGGGCATCGGCGAGCTGTACCGGCGCAATGGCCAGTCCCAGCGCGCCCTGGTGATGCTGCTGATCGCGGTCAACGTCGCCCCCGATGACGGCGTGTTGCTGCGCTCGCTGGTGCTGGCTTTCACCGACAGCGGCGACGCGTCCCGCGCCCTCGGCGCCCTGGACCGTCTGGTGGCGCTGGAAGGCGAGTCCGCCAGCCTGTTGCTGTTGCGCGCCCGCGCCTTGTGGTACGGCGAGCGCAAGGACGACGCGCGCCAGTGCTTCAAACGCTATCTGGCTGCACGCAGGGCCGGCGCATGAGTGCGCTCAACCGCCTGAACAACCTGGCGCGCCTGGCTGCCCAGCGCACCGACGTGATCATCGTCGCATTCATGCTGATGGCGATTGTGATGATGATCATCCCGCTGCCCACCTACCTGGTGGACGCGCTGATCGGCCTCAATATCGCCCTGAGCATCCTGATCCTGATCGTGGCCTTCTACATCGGCCACTCGGTGGAGTTCTCCGCGCTGCCGCCGCTGATCCTGCTCAGTACGCTGTTTCGCCTGTCGCTGTCGATCACCACCACCCGTTTGATCCTGCTGCACGGCGACGCCGGGCATATCGTCAAGGCCTTCGGCGACTTCGTGATCGCCGGGCAAGTGGTGGTGGGCATGGTGGTGTTCCTGATCATCACCGTGGCGCAGTTCGTGGTGATCACCAAGGGGGCCGAGCGCGTGGCGGAAGTGGCCGCGCGCTTCACCCTGGACGCCATGCCCGGCAAGCAGATGAGCATCGACAACGACCTGCGCAATGGTGATATCGACCAGGCCGAAGCCCGTCGTCGCCGCTCTCGATTGGAGCGTGAAAGCCAGATGTTCGGCGCGATGGACGGCGCCATGAAGTTCGTGAAGGGCGACGCCATCGCCGGCCTGGTGATCCTGGCGGTCAACCTGCTGGGCGGCATGCTGATCGGCATGATCGAGCGCGACATGCCGTTTGGCGTGGCGGTGCACACCTACTCGTTGCTCACCGTGGGTGACGGCCTGATTGCACAGATCCCGGCGCTGCTGATTTCGGTGGCGGCGGGCACCGTGGTCACCCGCGTCAACAGCGACGGCGAAGCAGGGGACCTGGGCAGCGAGATCATCAAGCAACTGGGCGCCAGCTACCGCGCTCTGGGGTTGACCGCGTTGATCATGATCGGCGTGAGCCTGCTGCCGGGGTTTCCGACCTGGGTGTTCCTCGGCTTGTCCCTGGTGTTCGGTGGCGCGGCATTCATGATGTATCGCCGGCATCACCGCCAGCCGGAACTTGAAGTGCTGGTCGAGACGCCGGAGCCGGTGGTCGAAGTCCAGGCCGAACGGGATGACAACCTGTTGCCCGATACCCGCGTGCTGCTGACCCTCGGCAGCGGCGTGTCCCAAAGCGCGCCGCGCCAACTGCTGCGCCAGCGCGTCGAAGCGCTGTGCCACGACCTGCGCACTGAACTCGGCGTGGATATACCGGTGCCGGGCATCTACATGGAAGCCAAGGCCACGCCTGGCAGTTTCCGCGTGTCCCTGGAAGGCGTGCCGGTAAGCGAAGGCGAGTTGCCGACCAACTGCCTGCTGGTGCAGGACGATCCGGTGCATGTGCAGTTGCTCGACCTCGCCACGGTGCAGGCCGATTCGCCGCTCACGGGCCGCAACGCCCACTGGGTCGAGCGCCAGCACGAAGACACGCTGCGCAACGCCGGCATCGGTTTCCTGCTGCCCGACGAGGTGTTGCGCGGTGTGCTGGAACGCAGCCTGCGCCGCTATGCCGCCGACTTTCTCGGCATCCAGGAAACCCGCCTGCTGCTGGAGCGCACCGAGGCCACCTACGGCGAACTGGTCAAGGAAGCCCTGCGCCTGGTGCCGTTGCAGCGGGTGGCCGAGACCCTGCGTTTGCTGGTGGGCGAAGGCGTGTCGATCCGCAACCAGCGCGCCTTGCTCGAAGCCATGGTGGAGTGGGGCGCCCGTGAAACCGATGCCGGGCGCCTGGCCGAGCACCTGCGCGCCGCGTTGGCACGGCAGATCAGCCATCAGTACGCCGACCGCAACCGGGTGATCGGTGCGCTGGTGCTGGCGCCGGGCCTGGAAGACCAGTTGCGCGGCTCCCTGCGTCGCCAGGAACCGCAGCGCGAGCTGATCCCCGAGGACGTCAGCCGCGCCTTGCTCGCCCAACTGCGCCAGGCGTGCGAGCACACCCGCGAGGTCAACAGCGCGGTGTTGCTGGTGCACCCGGAACTGCGCCGCAGCCTGCGCCGCCTGGTGGTGCGCGGCGAGCTGGAACTGGCGGTGCTGTCGTTCCGCGAGCTGGCCACCGAGTACAACCTGCAAGCGCTGGTGACCATCAGCCTGACCGAGATTTCCAATCGCCGCGGGCCTGCCGCGGCTTCCGTCACTCCCCTGGCGTCTGCCTCATGATGCGTTTTTGTGTGTTGTTGCTGAGTGTTTTTTCGTGTGCGGGCCAGGCTCAGGAAATCGCCGCCGGCGCCGGTGGCTCTATCGCCCTGGCCTCTGGCGAAGGGCGCATCCTGCATTTTGTCGCCCCCGTGGACACGGTGTTGGTGGCCGAGCCGAATGTGGCCGACTTGCAGGTGGTGTCACCGGGCACGATCTACATCTTCGGCAAGGCGCCGGGCAACACCAGCCTGATCGCCCTCGGCAGTGACGGTAAGCAACTGGCGAGCCTGAGCCTGGCCGTCAGCAGCGCCAGCCAGGCGGTGACGGCGCCGATGCAGGCATTGCATCCCGGCAACGCTGCGCAGATCAGCGGCGCGGGTAACCGTCTGATCGCCAAAGGCACCGTGGGATCGGTAGCGGAAGCCACGGACTTGAACGCGCTGCTCAATCCCCAGGGGCAGGGTTTCCAGAGCGCGATCAACACCACCGAGTACGCAGGGGCCGCCCAAGTGAACTTGCGGGTGCGCTTTGCCGAAGTGTCGCGTTCAGAGTTGCTGCACTACGGCGTGAACTGGAACGCGATGTTCAACAACGGCACGTTCTCGTTCGGCCTGATCACCGGCGGGCCATTGGCCGCAGCCTCGGCGGGTGGCTTGGCCGCAGCGGGCGCAGGCTCGGGCAATGTGAATATCGACGGCATGCTCGACGCCTTGCAGGCCAACGGTGTGCTGCAGATTCTCGCCGAGCCGAACATCACCGCCATGACCGGCCAGACCGCCAGCTTCCTCGCCGGTGGCGAAGTGGCGATCCCCGTGCCGGTCAACCGCGACCTGGTGGGCATCGAATACAAGTCGTTCGGCGTGTCGCTGTTGTTCAACCCGACCCTGCTGCCCAACGGCCGCATCGCCCTGCAAGTGCGCCCGGAAGTCAGCAGCGTGGTCAGTGGCGGCACCGTGGATTTCGGCAACTTTCATGTGCCGTCCTTCAGCGTGCGCCGCGCCGATACGCGGGTGGAAGTCGGCAGCGGGCAGACCTTCGCCATCGCCGGGCTGTTCCAGCGGGAAAGCAGCCAGGACATCGAGAAACTGCCGCTGCTGGGTGACCTGCCGATCCTCGGCAACCTGTTCCGCTCCAAACGTTTCCAGCGCAATGAAACCGAGTTGGTGATCCTGATTACGCCATACCTGGTGGAGCCGGTGCGCGGTCGCACCCTCGCGACGCCCCTCGACGCACCACCGGCTACCGCAGCGGCCACCGGACCGCGCAGCGGCGGGGCGTTCGGTTTCTACATGAATTGATCAGGGGGCCTGCCATGAATGTTTTACGTGTGTTGCTGCTGTTGCCCCTGGCGCTGATGGGTTGCCAGACCCACCTGGCGCCGACGTACTACTCACCCGAATACCGCGCCGATGGCTTGCCGACCCAATGCCAGCAACCCCCGGCGACGGACACCATTGGGCTGGGCGAGGATTTCAAGCCGACGTTGGCGCTGGGCTGTGCGAACAATTTGAACCTGATGCAGATGGTCGAGCGCAAGCAGGACCTGACCCAAGGCCGCCCTACAGGGCCGGCCATGGCCGCGCCAGTGGGCCGCGCTGCCCAGGTGTACATCGAAGGGTTTGACCGCGAGCAATTGCAGCGGCGCAAGGATCAGCAGGAAGCCAAGGCCGATGCGGCGGGGGGCAAGCAATGACCTGTGTTGCTTGTTGTGGCGAGCGGGCTTGCCCCGCGTTGGGGCGCGAAGCGGCCCCTGTCAAATTCACCGCATTCCAACAGACAGTTCTCAGCGCCTGGTTTTGGGGCTGCTTCGCAGCCCAACGCGGGGCAAGCCCGCTCGCCACAACAGGCCCGCTCACCACAACAACCCTGCTCACCACAGAACGCTCATCCACAACAGATTCAACGCGAATCAACCAACCCCAGCTCTCGTGCCTGGGCCAGCGGATCACTGATCGCCTTGATCCGCTTGGCTTCATCCACCAACCGCGCCCGTTCGGCTGCGGGAATATCGTCCAACGGCAGCGCAGCGACGCGGTCTTCATGTCCTGTCAACACCATCACCAACAACTCATTGCGCTGATGCCGCGCCAAGGCACGGGGCGACTGGGTAACGGGAGCGATGGTGTCCAACGCCTGCTGCGACTGCCCGCCCAGCGCATACGCCAGGGCCAGGTTGCAGCGGTTGTCGAGGTCGTCGGGCTTGAGGCTCAGGCTCCTGGCGAACGCGGTTTGCGCCGCAGCGGCCTGGCCATTGAGGATCTGCGCGACACCCAGGCGGGTGTACGCAACCGGCAAGCCGCTGATCCCGGCCGCCTGGCCCAGGGCGATGACGGCGCGCTGAGTCTTGCCCACTTGCAATTGCGCGGTGCCCAGGCCGAGCAGGGCTTCGGCATTGCGGGCGTCGAACCCCAGGGCCTGCTGGAAGGCGCGCTCGGCGCCCGCCGCATCCTTGGCGTCGAGCCTGGCCTGGCCGAGCTTGAGCCACAGCTCGATACCCGCGCCGGGTTGCTGCGCCGCCCGCTCGTACAGCGCTGCCGCACTGGCGTAGTCGCCGCGCTGGCTCAGGTCATTGGCCAGTTGCAGGGACTTGTCGGCATCGGTCGCAGGTGGGTGGGCGCAGGCGGTCAGCAGCAGGGTACTGGCGAGCAGAAATCTAGGGGTCATCGTCACAACTCGTCTGGCGAAGGCGGAGGCCATGTAAGCATATTTTTGATGGCTGTCCTATGCCTGTTCGGCGCCAGTTTCGCCCAAGCTGCCGAAGAGCCTGACTGGTTCTCCCAACCCTACGCCTACGTGCTGGTGGACCAGGACGTGCGCAGTGCCCTGGAAGAATTCGGGCACAACCTTGATGTGCCGCTGGTGCTCTCCGACAAGGTCCGCGGCAAGGCCCGCAGCACGATTCGCGCGGCCACCGCCGGGGAGTTCCTGCAAACCCTGTGCAGCACCAACGGCCTCACCTGGTACTTCGACGGCAACCTCTTGTACCTCAACGCCAGCGATGAAATCAGCACCAGGCTCTTCAAGGCCAGCGCCCTGGACCTCGACCAGTTGCAGGCCTACCTCGGTAACCTCGATGTGTTCGGCCAGCAGTTGTCCATGCGCAACGGCCCCGAGGGCGATGAAGTGTTCGTGTCCGGGCCACCGCCGTACCTGGCGCTGGTGCAGCAGCATGTCGATCACCTGCAACCCAAGGTCGCCGCCGCCCCGGTGGCGCGCGAGCGCGGTGTGCGGGTGTTCCGTGGCGCCCAAGTCAGTACCGAAACCCCAACCCAGTAAAGGAGCAGCACCATGTCCGTAACGGCCGTAGACAGCAATCTCGCCCCTGGTGGCGCCAGCCCTGAAGCCAGGTTCAACGCGGCGGTGGATAACGCCAAGGCCGCCGATAAGCCCGCCGAGCCCACCGACGCCGAACTCACCGATTCGTTCATCACCCAGGCGGTCACTTACGGCGGCCAGTTCATCATCATGCCGAAGATGCAGGAACTGCTGAACGACGCCATGTCCGATGACGACGAAGAGTAGGAAGCCCCTATGACTATCAGTCTCGCCGCCGGCGCTTCGGCGCTGCCGCCGTCTGCCGGCGCGGGGCCCGCCGGGGCCTCGCAGAACCTGTTCGAGCACATGGCCAACACCGCCAAGGGCATGCCCGAAGGCGCCAGCCCGCACCAGATCGGCTCGGGCCTGATGGAGCGCATGAACAGTTTCATCGACCGTACGCGGGCGTTTTCCGAGCGCGCCGACCTGCTCACCAATAATCCTTCGGCACCGCCGCCGGCCCAGGCAGAAATCCGTACCGCCAGTGCTTCGCCCCAGGGTGAACCCGGGAAAAAAGTCGGCGAGCAACAGGTCGACCAGATCGTCCACTCCCTGGGCAAGATGTTCGATTACTCCATCGAAACCCAGATGGTGGTGCGCGGTGCGACGCAGATTTCCGGGTCCGCCAACACGCTGCTCAAGGGGCAATAACATCATGCCAAGCCCAAACCGTGCGCTGCGCCTGTTGCTGATCGGCCTGCTCGCCAGCCTGTTGCAGGCGTGCAACACCGACCTCTACACCAACCTCAGCGAGCGCGACGCCAACGCCATGGTCGCGGTACTGCTGCGCGGTGGCGTCCCGGCCGAGCGCAAGGCCCAGGACAACGGCCAGCTCAAGGTGGTGGTCGATGAGTCACGCTTTGCCGAAGCCATGACCCTGCTCGACAACGCCGGCCTGCCGCAGCAGAGTTTTTCCAACATGGGCGAGGTGTTCAAGGGCAATGGCCTGGTGTCGTCGCCGGTGCAGGAGCGGGCGCAGATGATCTATGCGCTCAGCGAAGAGCTTTCGCATTCGGTGTCGCAGATCGACGGCATCGTCGCTGCCCGCGTGCACGTGGTGCTGCCGGACAACGACCTGCTCAAGCGCGTGATCTCGCCGTCATCGGCCTCGGTACTGGTGCGTTACGACCCGGGCACCGACATCAATACGCTGATCCCGCAGATCAAGACCCTGGTCGCCAACGGTATTTCCGGGCTGAGTTACGACGGCGTTTCGGTGACGGCGATCAAGGCCGCCGTCGCCATCAGCCAGAACCCGGCGCAACCGCGCCTGGCGCGCTTCATGGGCCTGTGGCTGCTGGAAGACAACGTGGCCCAGGCGCGGCTGATGTTCGGGGCCTTGTCGCTGATCGCACTCGGTGCGGTGGGTGTGCTCGCCCGTCAGCAGTGGGCACGTCGTCAGTCCCAGGCGTTGTATGTGCTCAAGGAGGGTGAATGAGTTTGTTCGAACGCTGGCAGGGACTGATTGCCGAACCGCTGCGGTTTGTGCGCGGGCCGAGCCTGGGGGCATGTTTTACCGATGAATTGCCAGACGCCGTGCTGCAGGCGATGCAGGGCCAGCCACGCTTTCGCCAGCGCCTGGAGCAGTTGCTGGTCAGCCATTATCAACTGGCACCCATGGCGCAATTGACCACGCCAATGGCGGCGGACTTGGCGGTGCTGTTGTTGTCGCCGGCACAGTTTGCCCGCTTGCCGAGGTTGTGCGGCGCCATCTGGCACGCCCCGACCCTGAGCCGCGAGATCCGTCGCGAGGTGGTTAACGAATTGCGCGAAGGCCTGGGCGCTGAGGTCTTCGTGAGCGCCCTGGCCTTGCGCCAACTCGGTGGTGCGGCGGATCTGCTGCGCGAGCCGGTCGAGTTGGTCGACGCCGTCGACCGCGATGGCCAAGGCTGTGTCGCGGCCTGGCTGCACGCCCAGCACGCCGACTGGCAGGGCTGGCTGCGTTTGCGCTTTGCCTTTCCCCAGGGCCACGGCGCCCGTGTACCACGCGACCTGGAAATCGTCCAGGCCGCCGCTGCGTGCCTGCTGGCCGAGGAGATCACGCCATGAGTGAACTGCCAAGCCGTCCCACCGCCCGCATCCTGCGCGCCGAAGACGCCGCGTTGTGGAGCGATGGCTTTGCCTTCCTGCAAGCGGCCAAGGCGCAGGCCGAGCAGATCCGCGCCGACAGCGAGCAATGGCTGAGCAGTGCCCGCGCAGAGGGCTTTGAAAGTGCCCGGCAAGCCGGCGCTGAACAGGTAGCGCAACTGCTGCTCGCTACCCAAGCCCAGGTGCAGCATTACTTGAGCAGTCTGGAAACGTCCCTGGTCGACCTGGCCCTGGGTATCGTGCACGAAGTGCTGGGGGAGTTGGACAACGCCGAGCGTGTGGTGCGCAGTACCCGCCAGGCGTTGAGTGCGTTTCGCCAGGACCAGGCCCTGACCTTGTGGGTGCCGCCGGCGGACGTGGATGCCCTGCGCCAACGCCTCAAGCTGGAGGGATTGGCGATTGCGGTGGATGCGGATGAGCAGCTGAGCGCCGGACAGGCTCGCCTGAACAGCCCGGCCGGCTCCGTGGAGCTGGGCCTCGACGCCCAATTGCAGAACCTGCGTCGCAGCCTGCTGCCCTTTGCCGAAGAGGGCCTGGCATGAACCTGGAACAGCTGCTGCCACGCCTCTGCGAGCGCCTGGCCCAGGCGCGCCCGCGGCCGATGCACGGCACCGTGCTGAGCATTCGCGGTGTATTGCTGCGCGCCAGTGTGGCCGGGGCGAGCATCGGTGAGCTGTGCCAGCTGCGCGACCCCGGCAGCGCCCGCAGCCTGAGCGCCGAGGTGATCGGTTTTGACGGTGACGAGGCCATCCTGTCGCCCATCGGCTCCATGGAAGGCCTGTCCACGCGCACCCAAATCACCGCCACTGGCGAGACCCTGGGCGTGGCCGTCGGGGATGCGCAGCTCGGCCGGGTCATCAGCCCCATGGGCGATTTCCTCGACGGCGACGGCATGCCGCCGACCGTGGCCTTGCAGCACTACCCGCTGCACGCTGAACCCCCGGCAGCGTTTTCGCGACAGTTGATCGTGCGTTCCATGGCCCTGGGCATTCGCTCCATCGATGGCCTGCTGACCCTGGCCCAGGGCCAACGCATGGGCATCTTCGGTGAGCCCGGTGTGGGCAAGTCGTCGCTGCTCGCCAGCATCATCCGCAACAGCGAAGCCGATGTGATCGTGATCGGCCTGATCGGCGAGCGGGGCCGTGAAGTGCGTGAATTGCTCGATGTGCAGCTCGACGCCCAGGCCCGTGCGCGCACGGTGGCGGTGGTTGCCACTTCGGATCGCCCGGCGGCCGAGCGGGTGCGTGCGGCGTTTGTCGCCACCACCCTGGCCGAGTACCACCGCGACCAGGGCCGCAACGTATTGCTGTTGATGGACAGCCTCACGCGTTTCGCCCGGGCCCAGCGCGAGATCGGCCTGGCGGTGGGCGAGCCGCCGACCCGGCGCGGTTATCCGCCGTCGTTCTTTTCGGCCTTGCCGCGTTTGCTGGAACGCGCCGGCCCCGGGCCCACCGGCAGCATTACCGCGCTGTACACCGTGCTGACCGAGGGTGATGCCGCCAGCGATCCGGTGGCCGAAGAGGCCCGTTCGATCCTCGACGGTCACATCGTCTTGAGCGCCGAGTTGGCCCAGCGCAACTACTTTCCGGCGGTGGATGTGTTGCGCAGTCGCAGCCGTTTGATGGAGCAGGTCGCCGGTGAAGAGCACAAGCGGCTGGCGATGCGCATGCGTGAATTGATGGCGCGGTATGGCGAGATCGAAATGCTGATCCGCGTGGGGGAGTACTCCGCCGGCAGCGATCCTTTGGCCGATGAAGCGATCAACCGCCACGCCGCTATCGAAGCCTTCCTGCGCCAGAACGCGGGTGAGCCGAGCAACCTGGAACAGACCCTGGCCCACATGCGCCGGGTACTGGCATGAACAAGGAGCAAATCCAATGAAAACCCAACAACTACGCACCCTGCAAACCCTGCGGGTGTTGCGTGAACAGCGGGCCGCCAGCCAACTGGCCGCGCAGCAGCAACGCTGCGAGCAGACCCACGGTGTGCTGACCGACGCCAAGGAGCAATTGCGCCTGCACCGTGAGGCGATTGCCGAAGAAGCGCGGCAGGTTTATGCGTCCCTGACCGAAGGCCTGTCGGTCGCCAGTTGGCAGGCCGCCCAGGATCGCCTGCGCGGCCTGTCGGATGACCAGCAGCAACTGGAAAACGATGTGGCTCACGTGTCCACCACGCTGCAAAGCCAGGAGCGCGAGCGCGATGTGTTCCGTCAGGAGCGCCTGAGCCGCCAGCGACAGTCCGAGGCCTGGCAAAGCCTGCTTGAGGGGCGTGAAAGCGCCGAGCGCCGGGTGGGCGAGCTGCGTGATGAAGGCGCCGGCACATGATTCCAGCCCTTGCCGATCCGCTGTCGCCGTGGCTGACCCACCACGACCCGGCGTTACTGGCTCTGCACAACCAATTGCACCGCCGCTGCCGTCCCTGGCAGGGCCGTTGCGGCGGGCAGGACTTGCGCGTGAGCTGGGCCGCCGCAGCGCGCCGCCTTGACGCGCCGCGTCATGTGCCGCTGTCGCTTGGCGGTGCCGCGATGCGCCTGAGTTTGCCCGCTGCGGCGCTGGAGCAACTGATGCTGCCGCTGGCGCTGCCGTTCGATGTGCAGCCGTTGCCTGCGCTGCCGCGCGCGTTGTTGCTGGAGCTGGCGCTGCTCGACCTGATCGAAAGCCTGGAGCCGTTGCTCGGTCACCCGCTGCAGGTGCTCGAAGCCGGTGATGAGCAGGGCGTGTTTGCCCTGCGGCTGGCGCTGGAGTTGACCTTCGGCAACCAGCCCGCGATGAGCGCCCAGTTGGACCTGACCGAAAGCGCCGCCGTACTGGTCACGCAATTGCTGGCGCAATACGCCGAGGTCGAACCCGACCCCTTGCCAGGCCTGCGCCAGACCCTGGCGGTGGTGGCGGGGCGCCAGTGGCTGTCCCTCGGTGAACTGCGCAGCCTGCGCCCCGGTGATGTGCTGATGCTGGAACAAGGCCCGGGCCTGTTGCTCGACCTCGATGGCCGCCTGCAGGCGCGCTGCCAATACCAGGGCGAAGTCCTGCGCCTGCAGGAAGCCTTGAAAGCCCCCTTTGTGGAACCGGAGAACCCCATGACTGATGTTGATGCCGCCGTTGCGCTGGATGCCCTGCCGTTGAAACTGGTGTGCCAGGTGGGCAGCCTGGAACTGACCCTGGCGCAATTGCGTGAACTGGGCGCCGGCAGCCTGTTGCAGCTCGACACGCCGGGCGTGGACAGCGTCGACCTGATGGTCAACGGCCGCCGCGTCGGCCAGGGCCAACTGGTGAAAATCGGTGACGGCCTGGGTGTGCGCCTGCTGAGTTTTGCCACCCCATGACCGGTTATCAGCCGAACCTGATCGAGATCATCCTGGTCGTTGCGACGATCGGGCTGATCCCGCTGGCGGTGGTGACACTCACCGGGTTCATGAAGATCTCGGTGGTGCTGTTCCTGATCCGTAACGCCCTTGGCGTGCAACAGACGCCGCCGAACCTGGTGCTGTACGGCATCGCGTTGATCCTGTCGGTGTACGTGACCACGCCGTTGATTGGCGACATGTACCGGCAGGTGGAGGGGCGCGACCTCAACATCGAGCATGTGGAGCAACTCAAGGATTTGGGCGATGCATTGCGTCCACCGTTGCAAGCGCACCTGAAGCGGTTTGCCAATGAGTCCGAGCGCGGTTTTTTCGTGCAGGCCACCGAGACCATCTGGTCGCCTGAAGCACGCGCCGATTTGCGTGACGACGACCTGGTGGTGCTGATCCCGGCGTTCGTCAGCTCGGAACTGACCCGCGCCTTCGAGATCGGCTTTCTGCTGTACATCCCGTTCCTGGTGGTGGACTTGCTGGTGTCCAACGTGCTGATGGCCATGGGCATGTCGATGGTCTCGCCGAACCTGATCTCCATTCCGCTGAAGATTTTTTTATTCGTGTCCCTGAGCGGCTGGTCGCGCTTGATGCACGGTTTGATTCTGAGTTACGGCTGAGGCACGACCCATGGGCCAGGACGTATTCCTGTCATTGATGAAACAGGCGCTGATGACGGTGCTGATGCTCTCCGCACCGGCGCTGGGCGTGGCGATTCTTGTGGGCTTGAGCGTGGGCCTGTTCCAGGCGCTGACGCAGATCCAGGACCAGACATTACCGCAGGTAGTGAAGCTGGCCGCGGTGTTGCTGACCATCGTGTTCCTGGGGCCGGTACTCGCCGGGCAGGTGGCGGAACTCGGCGGCCAGGTGCTGGACAACTTTGCGATGTGGACGCGCTGACCGCCCATGGATGCCAGCCTGACCGCGCAATTCCTCGAAGTCGCCTACCCGGTGATCAGCTCCGCGTCGCTTGCCGCTTGCCGTGCCATGGGCGTGGTGGTGATCACCCCGGCGTTCAACCGCCTGGGCCTCACCGGCATGATTCGCGGCTGTGTGGCCGTGGCGATTTCCATCCCGATGTTCTTCCCGGTGTTCGACGCGCTGACATCGATGCCGGAGCACGGCAGCCTGTTTATCGCCGGGTTGCTGATCAAGGAATTCCTGATCGGTATTTTGATCGGCCTGCTGTTCGGCATTCCATTCTGGGCCGCCGAGGTGGCGGGGGAGTTGATCGACCTGCAACGCGGCTCGACCATGGCGCAACTGGTGGACCCGCTGTCGTCCGGGGAATCCAGCGTGATGGCGACCCTGCTCACGGTGATGCTGATCACGCTGTTCTTCATGTCCGGCGGGTTCATCCTGATGGTCGACGGCTATTACCACAGCTACCAGCTCTGGCCGGTCACCGCGTTCACGCCGGTGTTCGCCAGCTCGGCGCTGCTGGCGGTGTTGTCGATCCTTGACCAGATCATGCGCGTCGGCGTGCTGATGGTCTCGCCGTTGCTGATCGCACTGCTGGTGACCGACCTGATGCTCGCCTACCTGTCGCGCATGGCGCCGAACCTGCATATCTTCGACCTGTCGCTGCCGGTGAAAAACCTGTTTTTCACGATCCTGATGGTGGTCTACATCGGCTTCCTGATCCCGCTGATGCTCGACCAACTGGCGGAGTTTCGCGGCACGGTCGAACTGCTCAAGACCCTGGCCGGCATGGAGTAGCCCATGGCCGATACCAGCGAAGAAAAATCCCAGCCAGCCACGGACAAGAAACTCCAGGACGCACGCAAAAAGGGCCAGGTTGCCAAGAGCCAGGACCTGGTGTCGGGCATGGTCATCCTGTTTTGCACGCTGTGCATTTCCATTCTGGCGCCACGGGCCAAGGCCCAGGTCTCGGCGCTGATCGACCTCACCGCGCTGATCTACGTCGAACCGTTCGCCACGGTGTGGCCACGGGTGCTCGACCATGCCGAGCAACTGGTGATCGGCATCACGTTGCCGGTGATGGCGGTGACCACCGGCGTGGTGATCCTGACCAATATCATCACCATGCGCGGGTTTGTGTTCTCCACGGACCCGATCAAACCCGAGTTCAAACGCATCAACCCGGCGGAGGGCATGAAGAAGATCTTTGCGCTGCGCAACCTGGTGGAGTTCATCAAGGGCCTGATCAAGGTGCAGGTGCTGGCAATCGCGTTCTACGTGGTGGGCAAGCATGCATTGCAGGCGCTGATGGAGTCGTCGCGCTGCGGTGCCGAGTGCATGCAGTCGACATTCTTCCTGGTGCTCAAGCCGCTGGTGTTTACCGTGCTGTGCGCATTCATCCTGGTGGGCGGGGTGGACGTGATGATGCAACGCTGGCTGTTCGGCCGCGACATGAAGATGACCCGCAGCGAGACCAAGCGCGAACGCAAGGACATCGACGGCGACCCGCTGATCAAAAGCGAACGCCGCCGCCAGCGCAACGAGATGCAGGCACTGGCGACCAAGTTGGGTTTGGGCCGTGCGTCCTTGATGATCGGCACCACCGACGGTTGGGTGGTTGGCGTGCGTTATGTGCGCGGGGAAACGCCGGTGCCGGTGATCGTATGCCGGGCTTCGCCGGAGGATGCGTTGTTGATGCTGCAGGAGGCGTATGACCTGGGCATTCCCCATGCGCCGGACAAAACCCTGGCAGCGGACATCGCAAAAAAGGCGGTGGCTGGCGACCCGGTACCTGATGCCGCATTCCAGGCAGTAGCGGACTGGTTGGTGGCAGCCCGTCTGATCTGAAGTAAAGACGGTGTCATCGCCTTTACTTCAGATCAGACGCGCATGGCTCCAGAGGTTGGGGCCGCCGCCACAACGGGTAAGACAGGCGCAACCGGATTGGCTGCGCCTACGACTGTTGGCGCCTTTTCGAGGGCGGTATCGACTGAGGGTCCAGGTGAATCGACAGAGGTCGCCTCTTTCACGGCAGGTTTTTCCGGGGGGCGCAGATGTTCGGGGACCTCGTTTTTCAAGGCTTTCCAGGACGGCTCAAGCGATACCGGCGGTTTTTTGGGGGGCGCGGCGGCTGGTTCCTTGTCGGGTGCTGGTTTAGCCGTCTTGTCACCTGCTATGGCTTTAATCGCTTTACCTGTGCCGTAGGTGGCGCCGGCAGTGGCCACACCGGTGACGGCACCGACAGCGATTGCTTTGCCAGCGCCAATCAAGGCGGGAATGATTGCAGCAAGAAATGGAAACATAGGTAGGGTCCTTCATTAGCCGGGACGGAAGCCGATCATGAGTGTCCAGAGCGCCTCCATCAGTTCCATTTCTTACTGCTGGGTTCAATCAATTCCTACATCGTGGTTGTCGTTGGTCCACTCCGACGGTTTGAGCGAGTACTTATCCTGGTCTGCCTGACAGGGTCATTTCACCGCTGTAAAAGCTTGTGCGATTCATCCCATGTTCAATCACTACCGGTGCTGGAGCCGCGGCAACGAGGCGATGCGCAACTTGGGTTCCTGCAACCGCGCCAGGTCGGTCGCGATCTGCGCCCGCCAAAAATGCGCGCCCGCCAACTGCGCGTCCACCCAGGCCTGGCGCAGCAGCACGGTGGCCTTGTCCACCGAGCCGTAGTGTGCCTGGCGCAGGATCAGTTGCGCCTTGATCCGCAGCATTTGCGGCACGAACCAGCGTTCATGGCGGCCGAGGGCCAATTGCAGGGTGTCTTCGAGCACTTCCAGGGCGAGTTTTTCCAGGCCCAGGCGCGCCAGGCCCAGGGCGTACTCACAGCGCAGCAGGCTGTAGAGCTGGCTGTCGCCCTGGCCTTGCAAGTGGTGCAAGGCTTCGCCCAGTTGCGGCACGCCGGTTTCCGGGGCGCCTTCGCGGATCAGCAGGATGTTTTCGAAACACAGGCGAAATTGCCGCCAGATATGCAGGTCCTGGCCGGTGGTGCTGTCTTGCAGCAGGCCAAGGTAATAGCGCACTTTCGGCAGGTTGGATGCCAGCAGTGCCAGGGGTATGGCACCCAGGCACAGGGTGTACCAGAGGGTCGCAGGGTGTTCGAGGGAGATGGCTTCGTCGACGCAACTGCCGATCAGGCGCAGCGCCGGGTCGACATCGCCTTCAAGCAACTGCACCTTGGCCTTGAGGCAGCGGGCGGCGATGCGTTGGTCGAATTGCAGGTCGATGATGTGCGAACGCGGTGCCGACGGCGAGCCCAGGGCTTCATCGATGTTCTGCCGTGCCCCCATCAGGTCACCCATATGGAACAGCGCCACGGCACGCATGCGCTTGCCGAGCAATTGTTGGCTGCCGCTGCTGTTCAGCGCGATGTAGCGCTCGGCCAGTTCCAGGGCTTCAGTGTACTGGTTGCAGCCGCAGCGGTCGGTCCACAGGCCCCACAGGGCACGCAATTTGTGCTCGGCATCGCCGAGGTCGCGGGCGTCTTCGCATACCTGGCGCCAGGCGTCGCGCATCGGGCCGCCGGTGCCGTAGGTGAGCATCAGCACGCTGGCCAGGGCGGTGTGCAACAACATGCGCTGGCGCAAGGGCAGCGGGATGAGGGCGTCGCTGGCCAGGCCTTTGTCGACCCAACTGCGGCACTCGCTGATCAAGGACACCCGCAGCCACAACGGCACGCCGCCCAGGGTCAATTCGATGCCCAGGGACAGGTCGCCGGTGGGCGAGTAGGCCCAGTCGAGGGCCGCCCGGATGGTATTGATCTGCGCAGCGTAGAGGGCCAGCCAGGTGCCTGGCGACAAGCCATCCAGGGTTCGCCCGGCTTCCTGCAGCACGCCGAGCGCATAGCGCGCATGACGCTGGCAAGTGGTACGGGTTTCGCCCTGTTCGTCGAGTTTTTCCAGGGCGTAGGCGCGGGTGGTTTCCAGCAGGCGGTAGTGCTTGGGCACGGTGGATTCGCTGGCGATCAGCAGCGACTTGTCCATCAGGCTTTCGAGCAAGGGCAGGGCGTTGCGCGGGGCCAGGCGGCTGCTGGCGGTCATCGTCTTGACGGCCTCCAGGGTGAAGGAACCAGTGAACACCGCGAGCTGGCGCAGCATGGCCTGTTCGTCGTCGCTGAGCATGGCGTAGGTCCAGTCCAGGGTCGCGCTCAGGGAACGATGCCGGGCGAGGGCGGTACGCCGGCCAGTCATTTGCAGGCGGAAGCTGCCGTCGAGCAGGCCCACCAGGTCCTGGATGCCAAAGGTGCGCACGCGGGCGGCGGCGATTTCGATCGCCAGCGCGTTGCTGTCGAGTTTGCGGCAGATCGCACTGACGGCCGCGACGTCGGCGTCGGTGAACACAAAACCCGGGTCGAGGGCGCGTACGCGTTCCACAAACAGACGCACGCCGGACCATGCCAGGGCTTGCTGGGCGCTGAGGTGGGCGTGTGCGTCGGGCACCTCCAGCGGTGCCAGGTCATGCACCCGTTCGCCGTGTGCACGCAGCGGTTCGCGGCTGGTGGTAAGCACACAGCATTGCGGGGCGCTGCGCAGCAGGATTTCGACCACGTCGGCGGTGGCCGGCAGTACGTGTTCGCAATTGTCGAGCACCAGCAGCAAGCGACGGTTGGCCAGGCTGGCGACCACACAGTGCAGCGGGTCTGCGCTGACGGTCTGGATACCCAATGCGCTGGCGAGCATGCCGGCCACCCATTGCCCGCCAGTGGCGGGGGCCAGGTCGACGAAGCACGTGCCCAGATTGAGTTCACCGGCCAGACGCTGCGCCACCGCCATGGCCACAGTGGTCTTGCCGATTCCGCCGGGGCCGGTGAGGGTGACGAAGCGCTGGCTCATGACCTGGTCGGCCAGGCTGGCGATCAAGGCGTCGCGGCCGATCACCTCAGCCGTCGGCGTCGGCAGGTTGGGCTCATCCACACGCACATAGGGCGCGGGCAGGTGCTCTTCACTGGCCGCCTGTACGGTGACGGGGGCGACAAAGCGATAGCCGCGGCCCGGCACGGTGACGATATAACTGCAGTTGCCATCGTCACCCAGCGCGCGGCGCAGCGCGACGATCTGTGCGCGCAGGTTGCATTCCTCCACCACCACCTTGGGCCAGGCGAAGGCGATCAGTTCGGCCTTCTCCAGCAATTCTCCCGCACGGGTCACCAGGGCAATCAACAGGTAGAGCGCGCGACTGCCCAGGGTGACCGGCACGCCGTTGCGCAACAACACATGCTGCTTGGCCAGTAATAGATAGGGGCCAAAGCCCAGGGTGCTGTCAGGGGCGGCCGGCGCGGGATGGTCTGCGTCCAGGAAGGACACTGCGTGGTTCTTGCTCGAGCTCATCAAATCGTCCTTTTTATAGTCAGGCTTGTTATTGGCGATCAGGCCATTCGCCCTTTTTGGGGTACAGATGTGCAGCAGCAGTCTTGGAAAAATGATGTCGATCAACCGTGTTAAAGGCTGCCCTCCTTTGGGGCGTGGTGGTTTTTATGGTGACGTCACGGAGCCTGTTTCAGGGGATGAGACTGTCTCAGAGCTGAAACATTTTATTACTAGAAATACTGATAAAGCAGAATGTATGCCAGTTGGCATGTAACAAACATGACAACAACCGCATGAAATTTATGGTGATTTTTGCGGTCGTCGACGACACGGGAGGGCCTTCGTTCGGAAAGGCGAATATTTCTAATTGTGTCGTTCGGGATGCCGAATAAAGCGCCGGGGTTTTGGCACTGTTTTATTGACTGTGTATCGAACTGTATCCCTGCACCATCCTGATACACCTGCATGACGTTCTGTCGCGTTCGCGACACAGAGCGGATACACGCCTGGCTTTAACTCTGCTCACCAGCTGGCGCAGGCGGTCACCGACCCCAAGCGCCCTGGCCACCCTCAGTCAAGCCAGGAGACTCTTATGAAGCGTCCTTACGCAGCCCTCGCGGCAACCCTTGCGCTGTCCCTCAGCGCCTTCGCGGCCGTGGCCCACGCCGACGAGCCCAAGCCCCAGGAAAAATGCTTTGGCGTGTCCCTCGCCGGTGCCAACGATTGCGCCGCCGGCAAAGGCACCTCGTGTGCCGGCACCGCCACCACCGACTACCAGGGCAATGCCTGGGTGCTGGTGGACAAAGGCACCTGCACCCAGATCAAGACCCCTAAAGGCTTCGGCAGCCTCACGGAGCAACCGTGATCCAGCGCCTGCTGCCCGAAGCCCTGCTGTTGCTGGTGGCGCGGGTGGCGATCGCGGCGGTGTTCTTTCTGTCGGGACGCACCAAGGTCACCGGGTTGATTGAACTCAAGCCGTCGACCTACACGCTGTTCCGCTCGGAGTACGCCTTGCCGCTGATTCCGCCGGAGTGGGCGGCGCACCTGGCGACCTACGCCGAGCACCTGTTTCCGCTGTTGCTGGTGCTGGGCCTGCTGACCCGTCCGGCCGCCGCCGCGCTACTGGGCATGACCCTGGTGATCGAGGTGTTTGTGTACCCCGATGCCTGGCCGGTGCACCTGACCTGGGCGGGGCTGTTGTTGCCGCTGCTGGCTTATGGCGGTGGGGCCTGGTCGCTGGACCGCCTGATGCTGGGCAAACGTTCTTAACTTTGATGGAGATTTCCCATGCGTATGCTTTCTTCCCTGGCCATTGCCATGGCCTTGACCGTTCCGATGCTGGCCCAGGCCGCGGATGCCCCGCAGCCCGGCACCGGTAAAAGCGTGGTGATCGTGCCCGGTTCGTTTGTCGACGGCTCCGGCTGGCGTGTGGTGCACGACATCCTGATTCACAAGGGCTACAAGGTCACGGTGGTGCACCAGGGCCACGAGAATTTGGCCGCCGACGTGGCCGAGGCGCGCGAAGTGCTGGAGCAGCAAGTCGGCCCGGTGGTGCTGGTGGGTCACAGTTCCGGTGGCGGGGTGATCTCGATTGCCGGCGACCGCGACAAGGTCAAGTCGCTGGTCTACGTGTCGGCGCTGCAACCGGAAGTGGGCGAGAACATGGCCCAGTTGATCGGCTCCATGCCGGCGCCCAGCGATGACATCAAGCAGAGCCGCGACGGTCACCTGTTCTTCGACCGTGCCAGGTTCAACGCCGACTTTGCCGCCGACCTGACCACCAACCGCACCGACTTCATGGCCGCCTCCCAGGTGCCCGCGACCACTGCCCTGTTCGGCGGCACCGTGTGGGCCGCGGCCTGGCACAAAAAGCCGACCTACGCGGTGGTCTCCACCGAAGACCGTGCCCTGAGCCCCGACCTGCAGCGCTGGATGTACAAGCGTGCCGGTTCCAAGGTCACCGAAATCAAGGCCAGCCACTCGGTGTACATCTCCCAGCCCGAGGCTGTGGCGAAGGTCATCGAAGACGCTGCGTCCGTTATCAAGTAATTCACCCCAACCCTGGAGAAACACCCATGAACACTGCACTCAAATCCCGCCTGAGCCTCGCTGCCGCTGCCGCCCTTATCGCCATGGCCTCGGCCTCATTCGCCAGCGCCGCCAGCGCCGCCAGCGCTGCCGACCAACAGGAAAAACCCGGGCGCTGCTACGGCGTCAATACCTGTAAAGGCACCAGCCTGTGTGCCACCGCCAAGAACGACTGCAAGGGTCTCAACAGCTGCAAGGGCGAAGGCGTGATCGTCAAGACCCCGTCCGAGTGCCTCAAGGCCGGTGGCACCTTGACCGAACCGAAGTAATCCACCCGGCGGGCCCTGTGTGGGCTCGCCACTTATTCGTTGCGGAGATCCGTCATGTCGACATCCAACCCTCACTTTTCAGGCTACGGCCTGGGGCTGCGCAAGGAGCATTACTGCGACTTCCTGGAGACTTCGGTGCCCGTGGATTTTGTCGAAGTGATCTCCGAAAACTTCATGGTCGCGGGCGGCCAGCCCCGGCACATCCTGCGCCAGGTGCGCGAGCGCTACCCGGTGGCACTGCATGGCGTGTCCATGTCCATCGGCACCGCCGAAGGGCTGGACACCGACTACCTGCGGCGCCTCAAGTCGCTGGTGGATGAAATTGAACCGCTGTTTGTCTCCGACCACCTGAGCTGGTCGCGCAGTGGCGGTTTCAATGCCCATGACTTGTTGCCGGTGCCCTATACCGACGAAGCGCTGGACCGGGTCTGCGCCAATATCCACCAGGCCCAGGACGTGCTGGGCCGTACGATGCTGTTCGAGAATCCCTCGAGTTACCTGGCGTTCGAGGGGGCCTGCATGACCGAGTGGGAGTTCATCACGGCCATGGCCCGGCGCACCGGCTGTGAACTGCTGCTGGACGTCAACAATGTGTTTGTCAGTGCGAGCAATCACGGTTTCGACGCCCTGGCGTTTCTCGACGGCATCCCCGCCGAGCGAGTACGCCAGGTGCACCTGGCCGGCCACAGCCAGGGCCGTGACATCTTGATCGACAGCCATGACAGCCCGGTGTGCACCGGCGTCTGGGAACTGTACGCACGGGCCATGCAACGGCTGGGGCCGGTGGCGACCATGATCGAGCGTGATGATGAGATCCCGCCGCTCGCCGAGCTGCTTCAGGAACTGTCGATGGCCCGGACGTTGGGGGCGGCGCTATGAACCTGGCGCAACTTCAGCAGGCTTTTCGCCGCTGGCTGGTGAACGCGTCAGATGAATCCGCGCAGTTGCTGGGCAGCAATCACGTCGGTTTGGCGGTGTACCAGAACAACTACCGCGCCCAGTTGGTGGGCTGCCTCGAACAGGCGTTCCCCAACCTGCGCCGTTGGCTTGGAGAGCAAGCGTTTCTGGCCGCGAGCATTACCCATATCGACAACCATCCGCCCCATGCCTGGACCCTGGATGCGTACCCCGAGGGGTTCCACGCCACCTTGAAGGATGTGTTTCCACAGAATCCGGATGTGCATGAGCTGGCCTGGATCGAGTCGGCGCTGAATGAGGCCTTTGTCGCCGCTGACGCGCAACCGCTGGCCCTGGAAGCGCTGGCCGAGCTGGACTGGGACACGGCGGTATTGCAGCTCACACCGTCGTTGCGTTGCCACGGCTTGACCACCAATGCCGAGGCTATCTGGTCGGCGCTGTGGCAGGAAACGTCCGCGCCGGAAGCGGTGATGCTGGAACAGGCGGGCGGTTTGCTGGTGTGGCGGCGGCAATTCACCTCGCGGCTGCGTCAGGTCGATGCGCTGGAACTTCAGGCGGTGCAGCAGGTACAGGCTGACGGCAGTTTCGCCGGGTTGTGTGAGTTCCTGGTGCAACGCCAGGGGGAGGACGCGGGCGTGATGCAGGCAGGTGAATACCTGGCCGCTTGGCTGGGCAGTGAATTGATCGTGGGGGTGAGAGATGTTTGACCGTCGTGGTTTTTTATTGCTGGCGACGGTGGTGATCACCGCCCCGGCGTTTGCGCTGCAACAGGTGAGCACGGATGAGGGGGAGGTGCGTTATGAGCAGTTCGGGCCGGAGGACGGCCGCGCGATCATCTTGCTGGCGGCGGATGTGCAGGTGTTTGCGGCGGTCAGCGGGCCGCTGGCGGCGCAGGGTTTCCGGGTGATCGTACCGTACCTGCGCGAGGCCGATGACGTGGCGCTCGGCCAGGATGTGCTGGAACTGATGAACGCGCTGCATATCCCCGAGGCGGTGCTGGCCGGTGTGGAACAGGGCGCACGCGTGGCGACGCACACGGCGACCCTGAAACCGACACGCTGCGTGGGGCTGGTCACGCTCAACACAGTGCCCCAGGCGGGTTTTGCCGAGGCGGTAGGGGTGATGACGAAGACTGGGCACTGGCGAACCTGATCACGCCAGGAACTCCACTTTGCCACTGCGCAGTCGGTAAGTGCCGCCGACAATGCTGAGTTTTCCTTGGGCAAGGGCATCGGCCAGCACGGTCGATTCGCCCTTGAGCCGTGCCACGGTGTCCCGGACATTTTGCGCAATGGCGTTGTCGAGCAGGTTGCCGGGCGCTTTCAGGATTTTGTTCACGGAAGGCTTGATCGCATCCGCCAGACTCTGGATTTTACCGGGGAAGGTCACGTTATCCTTGACGGCCTTGACCCCGGCCGAAATGGCGCCGCAGCTGTCATGCCCCAACACCAGGATCAATGGCGTCCCCAGCATCACGACGGCGTATTCGAGGCTGGCGAGGCCGTTTTCCGTCACGAAGTTGCCGGCTACCCGTACGCAAAACAGTTCCCCCAGGCCGGTATCGAAGATGTATTCGGGGGCAATCCTCGAATCGGCGCAAGCGAGTACTGCCGCGAACGGATGCTGGCCGCTCACCAAGGCCTCGCGCTCCACCATCAGGTCGCGGCGCTTTGTCACGTCGGCGGCGTAGCGGCTGTTACCCTCCATCAACCGCGCCAACGCCTGCTGCGGGTCGATAATGCTGGTTGACGTGTCGGCCGTGTGAGCCGAGGCGATTGGCAACTGACCTGCCAGAAGCACAGCCCCGGCGCTGGTGGCCGCCAGGCGCAGAAAATGCCGGCGTGCATCGCAATGCGCGGTTTCACGATCGTTGTCCATCAGTGAGTTTCTCGTAAGGGCAGAGGAGCGTCACCCTCGCAAAAATTGCAGCGGGACAATGTAGGAGGTCTCTTTCAATAGGCGCGAACATGAAAATACGGACAGTTAGCCAATCGGCCACTGAATAAATTCGCGGCTGCCATTAATCTAACCGCCTTAGTCACCTGCGCGGATTGTTCATGTCTTCTGTTGCCGATGGGTTGCCCCTCGATAAACGCCTGCCGGCCGTGATCGCGATCTCCCTGGGGATCGGCATGGCGACCCTGGACACGGCCATCGTCAACACGGCGTTGCCGACCCTGGCCGAGGGGATCGGCACCGATTCCGCTTCGGTGATCTGGGTGGTCAATGCCTACCAGTTGGCGATCATCGCCACGGTGCTGCCGTTTGCTTCGCTCAGCGATGTGCTGGGGCATCGCCGGGTGTACCTCGGCGGGTTGTTGCTGTTTATTGTGTCGTCGCTGTTTTGCGGGTTGGCCGGCTCGCTGCTCACCCTGACTGCCGCGCGAGTGGCGCAGGGGCTTGGGGCGGCGGCGATCATGAGCGTGAACACGGCGTTGCTGCGGCATATCTACCCGTCAAAAATGCTCGGGCGCGGGCTGGGCTATAACTCGTTGGTGGTGGGGTTGGCCTTTACCCTTGGGCCGACGGCTGCGTCGGCGATTCTGTCGGTGGCGACCTGGCATTGGTTGTACCTGATCAACGTGCCGCTGGGGTTACTGGCCTTGGGGTTGGGCGTGCGCTCGTTGCCGACCCTGCCAATGACCGGGCATGCCTTCGACCGTCTTGCCGCCGTACTGTGCGCCGGGCTGTTCGCCCTGCTGGTGCTGGGCCTGGGCACGGCGGTGCACGGTGCCCAGGGTGCGCTGACGCTGGGTGTGATTGCGGTGGCACTGGTCTGTGGCGTGCTGCTGTTGCGGCACCAGGCCGGGCACCCGGCACCGATGCTGGCGCTCGACCTGTTCAAGCGCCCGGTGTTTGCCTTGTCTTCCTTGACGGCCGTGTGTGCCTTCAGCGCCCAGGGCCTGGCCTTTGTGTCGCTGCCGTTTTTGTTGCAGGCGGTGCTCGGCCATAGCCAGGTGGAAACCGGTTTCCTGATGACGCCATGGCCGGCGGTGGTGGCGGTGATGGCGCTGGTTGCGGGGCGTCTGGCGGACCGTGTGTCCCTGGGCGTGCTGTGCGGCATCGGCTTGTTGATGCTCAGCGTGGGGATGGCTGCGTTGGCCACCCTGGGCAGTGGCGCCTCGGCATTTGATATCGGCTGGCGCATGGCGCTGTGCGGGGCCGGGTTCGGTTTTTTCCAGTCACCCAACCTCAAGGCGTTGATGACCAGCGCACCGCTGGCGCGCAGTGGCGGGGCGAGCGGCATCGTGGCGATTTCACGCCTGTTGGGCCAGACGCTGGGCGCATCGCTGGTAGCGTTGTGTTTCCACCTGTCCGTGGGCAGCGGCCCGCATTATGCGCTGTGGCTGGGCTGCGGGTTTGCACTGTTGGGCGCCGTGGCCAGTGGTCTGCGTTTGTTGCCCTATGGGAAAAAGGGCTGATTAACGCTACCGTGGCGACCTGAATATTTCGGGATGTTTCAGATTTATGTCCAGCCTGGCCCTCCGCACCGCTGATACCCACTCCCGCCGCGCCGCTTTGACCCTGGCGTTATGCCTGCCCAGTGACGTGTTGCTCTACCTGTTGCTGCCCATGGAATCCCAGGCGTTCGGCATCACCCTGGCCCAGGCCGGGGTGTTGCTGGCCGCCAACCGCCTGGTGCGGATTTTCGGCTACCGGCATGTGCTCAATTTCTACGCACGCAACGGCGACCGCCTGACCTGCATGATCGCCGCCGGCGCCGCAGCGTTGTGTGCGGTGGGCAACTCAATGTTGTCCGGGTTTGCCGCATTGCTCTGCCTGCGCCTGGTGTGGGGCTTGTGCTTTGCAGCGTTGAACCTGTCGACCCAAGTGCTGGCCACGTCGGAACCTGCCGGCGCCGCACGCCGCGCCGGGCGCTCACGGGCGTTGATCGCCCTGGGGCCGATGCTGGCGCTGCCCCTGGGCGGCTGGCTGACGCTGTGGGCCGGGCCGCGTCCGATCTTTCTGATTCTGGCCGGGTGTTGCCTGGTGGGCTTGTGGATGGCGCGCGGTTTGCCTACGGTCGGGCATGATTTGCACAGCACCCCGGGCCGACGCTTCAAATGGCCGGACAGTGTGGCAGTGTGGTCGTTTATCGAGGGCGTGGCGCTGGACGGGTTGTTTATCTTCGGCCTGTCGATCCAGGCGCAGAAGCTGCTGGGCGGGGATGCGGTGCTGATCGCCGGCGGCCTGATGGCGTTGCGTTATGTCTCGGAAATGCTCCTGAGCCCTTTGGGCGGTCGAGCGGCCCAGCGGTTTGGCGCCACCTCGATGCTGTTGCTGTTTTCGTTCCTGAGTGCCCTGGCCCTGACGGCGTTCGGCAGTTACTGGGTGATTGTCGGCGCGGCGGCGGTACTGGTGTTGCGCGCACTGCAACTGCCGCTGGTGACTACCCTGGTGGCGGAGCGCAATCCCGGGTCGATGCGGGTGTCGGCCCTGGCCTCGAATGCCGTGTGGCGCGATATCGGCGCCGGCCTCGGCCCCTTGCTCGCCGGCCTGCTGCTGCCGATCGCCTCGGCGCCGTGGGTGTTTGGCCTGGCCGGTGCAGCCATCGCCGTCAGCGCGGTGTTCTGCTGGCGGGCAAAAAATTCCAACTGATGATGTGAGGTTGTACGTGTCCTCTCAAGAAAGCTTCGTAGACGTGCTGGACAAGGCCTATCGACACTGGACCGGCCAGGGACTGCCGGCCCCGGCACACCTGGACGCACAACAGCGCCTGGCCTGGCTGCACCGCGACGCACCTTACAGCCTGCTGGCCCATGACGGCGGCGCAGATCCGCGATTTACGTATGTGAATGAATGCGCCCTGCAGTGCTTCAAATACCCGCGCGAGAGCTTTATCGGCATGCCCTCACGCTTCAGCGCTTCGGCCCTCGACCGCGATGCGCGCCAGCTGCTGCTGGAGCAAGTCACCGCCAACGGCATCGCCGAGGGCTACAGCGGTTGGCGGGTGGATGCGCACAACCAGCCATTCATGATTCATGCCGGGGTGGTATGGACCTTGCTCGATGACGCCGCCCAGCCGTGCGGCCAGGCGGCGCTGTTCTGGCCCGACGAGCAGCGCATCGGCGAGTTGGCTTAAGCGGTTTTCAAGGTTGCCAGCCAGGCGGGGTCGAGACGGGTTTGTTCGGTGTCGATCCCCAGCGCCTGCATCCTGGCCTTGTGCGCCTCGACCTCAGCCACCAACTGCACCTGGGCGCTGGAGTTGGCCTCCAGCTCATGCATCTGCGTCAAGCCCAAGTGGTAGAAGCGCAGCACCTTGATCGCCGCCGGGTCATTGGCCTGCACCCGCTCGATGACCTTGTGCATCACATTGGTCACGCTCATCAGGCTGCGCTTGAGCTGCCAGCCATACACCGCCGGCGCGAGCCACCCCTGGGTCCAGAACGGGCCACGGATCAGGGCCATGGTGATCAGCACCCCGGCGAACACACCGCCGACATTGAAGCGGAAATTGTCACCGCCGGGCTCACCAAACAGCATCACCGCCAGGCTCGACAGCAGCATCGCCAGGGCGACGAACAACACGGCCACGATCAGCGTGCTGCGCCGGGTCTGTTGACGGAAGGTGACAGGGTCGCAGGGTTTGAGCTCGAACATCCGGGGCATTTCTCCAGAAGGGGCCGGCATCATCTCACGCTTGGGCAAACAAGTTGAACGATGCTGCACGGCGGTTTCTCTAAATTGATGTAGACCCTTTGAGGTGAGCCATCATGCCCGAATACAAGCAACCACCGCCCGGTACCCCGAACCCTGACCGCACACCCGGAGAGGAAGAGCGCGACAACGATGCGTTGCGCCCCAACGACCCGGCGGAGCGTCAGGAAGACGACGTGGAGCGCGTCGAGGAAGACCTTGAACGCCTCCATGACAAGGCTCGCCCACTTTAAATGAGGAGAACGCCGTGAGTGACACATCGAAAGGCCCGGCTTCGGGCGAGCATTCCAGTGTTCAGGATGAACTGGGGTTTGATCCGGATTCACCGGATGTATCGGATCCGCAGGTAGACCCGATTGGCCCGGCTATCGCGCCGTTGGATAAGAAAAATACCGACAAGGACGAGCGCAAACCACCTTACGATCCGCTGGGAGATTTGAAGACTTGATCCGGCCACGGTCCTTGCGGCTCATTCTTGCCGACACGCATCGTGCGTGGCGAGGTCGCGATACTGTCCTTTGAAGTACAGCAATGGCCGCGAAGCAGTCGCTTCAGGCGGGTTCATGGCTTTCACTTCGCCGATCACGATCAGGTGATCCCCCGCGACGTGTTCGGCGTGAATTTCGCAATCCAGCCAGTGCAGGCTGCCGGCAATGAGCGGATTGCCCAGTGGTGATGCCTGCCACTCTACGCCGTGCCACTTGTCTGTGCCTCGCCGAGCGAACTGGTTGGAAATCCTGACCTGCTCGCCGGACAGGATATTGACGGCAAACCGGCCGGCCTGGCGCATCCTCGGATAGCTGGCTGAATTGGACATGACGCTGAATGACACCAGTGGCGGGCTCATCGACACGCTGTAGAACGACTGGCAAGTGAAGCCGATCGGCTCGCCGTCAACGTGGGAGGTAATCACTGTGATACCGGACGCGTAGTGCCCGAGGGCTTCTCGAAAGCGCGAGGGCTCGATGGGAGGTGACATGGGCGGTCCTGAATGGGGTGACGTGCGAATGCGCCAGGCAAGGCCTGACATCGTCAGGCCTTGCGTATTCTCAGTACGGGTTCGAGAGTTCGTTTCGGACAATCGCTGCGCCGGCACTCAACGCATTCAGCTTGCCCCTGGCGATGTGACGAGGCAGCGGCGCCATGCCACAGTTCGTGCAAGGGTAGAGCTTGTCGGCATCGACAAACTGCAGTGCTTTTCTCAAGGTGTTGGCGACTTCCTCGGGTGTTTCAATGGTGTGGCTGGCCACGTCGATGGCGCCGACCATCACTTTTTTGCCGCGGATAAGTTCAATCAGCTCCATGGGCACATGGGAGTTGTGACACTCCAGCGAGACGATATCGATACTGGATTGCTGCAGCTTGGGGAAGGCTTCTTCATATTGACGCCACTCTGATCCCAGCGTCTTTTTCCAGTCAGTATTGGCTTTGATGCCGTAGCCGTAGCAAATATGCACGGCGGTTTCGCATTTGAGGCCTTCAATGGCCCTTTCCAGGGTGGCCACGCCCCAGTCGTTCACCTCATCAAAGAACACGTTGAAGGCGGGCTCGTCGAATTGGATGATATCCACCCCGGCGGCTTCTAATTCAAGGGCTTCCTGGTTGAGGATTTTGGCGAATTCCCAGGCGAGCTTTTCACGACTCTTGTAATGGTTGTCATACAGCGTGTCGATCATCGTCATGGGGCCAGGCAGCGCCCACTTGATGGGTTGACTGGTTTGCTGGCGCAAGAACTTGGCGTCTTCGACAAACACGGGTTTCTGGCGGGAAACAGCCCCTACGACCGTTGGCACGCTTGCGTCGTAACGATCACGGATTCGCACGGTCTCGCGTTTCTCGAAATCAACACCGCTGAGGTGTTCAATAAACGTCGTCACAAAGTGTTGGCGCGTCTGTTCACCATCACTGACGATATCAATGCCCGCGTGCTGTTGTTCCTGCAGGGACAGGCGCAAGGCGTCGTGTTTGCCCTCGGTCAATGCCTCATCCTGCAGTTTCCAGGGTGACCACAGTGTTTCAGGTTGAGCCAGCCAGGAAGGTTTAGGCAAACTGCCGGCGGTCGAAGTAGGTAACAACTTTTTCATCAGGGATGACCTTGTAGTATTAATGCGTCAAAGCGCGCAGTGGGCGGACCACTGTTGAAGAACAGCCTGGTAGGGTTTGATAAAGTGCTCTTCAACAAATTTTCCCTGTTCAATCGCCAGGCGGCTGCGTTCTTCTCGATCGTAGACAATCAATGTCAGTGAGTAATCCTGGTGCTTCAAGCTGGGTCGGTAGAATTTGCCGGCGGCAGAATTGGCATTGTAAATTTCGGGCCGGTAAATCTTCTGGAAAGTGTCCATGGTGCTGATGGTGCTGATGAGTTCAAGATTGCTGTAATCCGCCAGCAAATCACCGGAAAAATAAAAGGCCAGCGGCGCAACACTGTTTGAAGGCATGAAGTAGCGAACCTTCAATCCCATTTTATTGAAGTACTCATCGGTCAAGGAGTAGGCGTCCTGTTGGTATTCAAAGCCCAATACAGGATGCTGGTTTTCTGTCCGATGATAGGTCCTGGTGTTCGAAACGCTCAGGCAGATCACCGGCGGCTTCTTGAAGTTTTCTTTGTACGTGTCTGAGTTGACGAAGTGCTTGAACAGTTTTCCATGCAAGTCGCCAAAGTTCTCGGGTGTGCTGAACTCGGTCTGATTCTTGTTGTGTGCTGACAAGGCAACGCTGAAATCGTAGTCGCGAACGTAGGAGGAAAAGTTGTTGCCGACAATACCCTCAATGCGTTCATGGGTGTGTTGATCGACAATCGTCGTTTTCAATATTTCAATCAGCGGGATGGCGTTGCCACGCTGTTCAGGGGCAATGTCCATTTCAACCGAGACGATATCAAGTTCCACTCTGTAGCGATCACCCTTGGGGTTATCCCACTGCGCCAACGCATTGAAACGATTGTTGATCATCCTCAATGTGTTGCGCAGATTCTCCTGGCGACTTTTGCCCCTGGCCAAGTTGGCAAAGTTGGTGGTGATGCGCGTGTTTTTCGAGGGCTGATAATGTTCGTCGAAACGCAGGGTTTTGAGGGTAAAGGCAAACTCGCTGTTCATTGTGGCCTGACATCCTGATTTCCGGAATACACCTGATGGGTTGTTCAGGTGCCAGATTGATTTCTAGAATCAATAATTAGGATGTAGTTTAGGCAGCGCATGGGTCGAGTGAAATTGAATTGATTTCACTGAAGCGTTAGCCCTGTTCATGATGGGCAAATGGTCAACTGCAGAGGGTGTTAAAAGCCCCACCTTGTACGATGGGGCTGTGCACTTACTTGGGTGCGATCCACGTGACATCCGTAATCCCAAACTTCTCCGCCCAGGGCCGGGTGGTTTTCTTGACCTGCTCATGCCCCACGCGCCCCACGCGACTGACATGGGCAATATCGGCATCCACCGCCGCCCAGTGCCAGGCCTCGGCGTTGTTCATCACTTCAGCACGCACCACAAAGGTTTTCGGTTGACCGTGCAGCTGATAATTGATCGTGTAGATTTTTGCGGTACTCATGTTGCCTCCCTGTGTTGTTATAGATGGATAGGGCAGCGTTCAAAAAGGTTCATTCAAAATGACAATCTGCAGGTTGGCGCGGCATAGTGATGCCTTCTTCCTGTGCCCAAGGATCGCGCCATGCCTCTGCTGACCCATAGCCGTCTCTACCTGCAACGCCTGGGTTATGACACGCCGCCGGCGCCCACCCTGCACACCTTGCAGGCCCTGCAACTGCGCCACGTGTGCAGCTTTGCCTTCGAGAACCTGTCGAGCCTGATACGCCTGCCGGTGCCGATCGACCTGCCCAGTGTCGAACAAAAAGTACTGTTGGACGGGCGGGGAGGCTATTGCTATGAGCTGAACCAGATGTTCCTGGCCTTGCTGCAGGAACTCGGCTTCGAGGCGCGTGGCATCACCGGCCGGGTGGTGATGGGCGGGGCGCCGGATGCACGCACGGCGCGTACTCATCGTTTGAGCCTGGTGACCCTGGACGGCGTGCGCTACATCACCGATGTCGGCTTTGGCGGCATGGTGCCCAGCAGCCCGTTGCAACTGGACACCGAAGTGGTGCAGGCCACGGCCCATGAACCGTATCGCCTGACTTTCGACGGGCAGGGCAGTTACACCTTGTGGGCACAAGTGGCCGAGGAGTGGCGTGGCCTGTATGTGTTCGACCTGCAAGTACAGGCGGATATCGATTACGAAATCGGCAACTGGTACGTTTCCACCCACCCGGATTCGGTATTCGTGGGCCAACTGAAAGTCGCACGCCTGGCACCGGGCAAGCGCCATACCCTGAACAACACCCACTATGCGATCCACTCACTGGACCGGCCGAGCGAAAAACGCACGCTTGGCAGTGCCGATGAGGTGGTGCAGGTGCTGACTGAAACCTTCAGGATTCGCGTGCCGGACACGGCAACGCTTCGGCAAACCCTGGATGGCCTGGTCCTGGCTGCCTCCCGGGAATAGTGAGATAGAGCCTCGCTGAACCGTTTTATCTCCAAATCCACGCAAATTAATTCGAACCTTTGGCGCATGCCGGGGTTCGAACCGTTTCCTGAATAATTTGCTCACCAGACAAGGAGATGTAAAACGATGTCCAAGCTATTCGGAAAACTCTTCAAGGGTTCCTCGCTGCTGGCGCTGGTCGCTGCGCCTGCCGTGGTGTTCGCCGCACCGTCCACCGACCCGATCTCCACCTTCGGGATCCTGGGCAGCTACAACGACTTCAAATTCGAAGGCGGCAGCCAGAGCGACAAGGGCCACATGCCTGAGGCGGGCCTGTTCTACAACTTCGGCAACAAGCTCACCGCCGAATCCGGCTTTATCTACCAGGCCGGTATCGAAGCCAAATACGGCGAAAAGAGCGATAACAAACTCAAGGAAGGCCAGGCAGACCTGGATCTCGGCTGGCGCGCCGCGCTGGATGCGCGCAACTTTGTCGACGTGATCGTTGGCGGTGGCTACAGCTGGACCCGCTACGAGCCAGAGATCAACGACCTCGACGTGAAGCTCACCAACAAATCGCCGTTCGCCAAGGCGGCCCTGGGCTATAACCACCAGTTCGATGACATGACCCTGCGTCTCGAAGCCGGCGCCCGTCGCACCATCGACGGTCGTACCAAGCTCAAGGTGGAAGATTTCGGCAGCGACACCGTGGACCTCAAGGACCGCACCAACCCCTACGCCGAAGTCAGCCTGTTGATGAATCAGAAGGGTGACCTGCCGGTGGTCGCGGGCTTGTACTACACCCGCACCGAGTACAAACTCGACGGTAACTCTGAAGTAGCTGACAACACCAAACTCAAGCGAGATGAGTACGGGTTCAAGGTCGGTATCGCGTTCTAAGTGCATCGCCCGGACGTGGGCGGCCAACGCCCACGTTCAACTGTCCCCGCCAGCCCCCCTTTGTGTCCGCCAAAACCCTCAACGCAGTCGCGTCGCTGCCTTAGTGTGGAACCTGCTTTCCATATCCTGAGAAGAGAGGGTGGCCATGCCCCGCATCGCCTACCAGACCCTGGCCTGGGCGATTTTCACCTCGGCGCGTTGGGCGTGGCCACTCGCATCCGCTCGCAGAACCGCACCCCGTATCACCTGCGCGAACGCTAGTGGACCGCCAGGACTGGGGGTGGCTGCGCATAACATGCTCGGCGGCCCATAGTGCTGAATGAAAAAGCTCCGAACCTGTCGGGGCTTTGTTGATCAACCCAATGCAGCGAGTTGCGCAACGGTTTCCGGGAAACGTGCCACCAGGCGAATCAGGGTGGCGGCCTGGGCATTTGGCTTGGCCCGACCTTGTTCCCAGTTTTCCAGGGTGCGGGTGTTGGTGCGCAGGTACATGGCGAACACCGACCGGGAGAGGTTGAGTTGTTGACGCACGGCCACCACCTCCTCGGCGGTAAGCGGCTCCAGTTGATTGAGATGAACCTTATGGGTTCGCAGGGTGACTTTGCCCTGGCGTTCGTTTGCCAGGGCGTCGAAGCCTTCGACCAGTTCGGAAAAGATTTCACGTTTCATGATGTGTTCTCGCTTTGATTTCCCTGTCCAGCATGTGTTTTAGGGCTTTTTTGTGCTGTGGTGTCAGGTCATCCTGTTCGTGCTTGCCGTACAGGGTGAACAGCCAGAATTGCGTGCCGCCCGACCACCAGTAGTAAATGACCCGCAGGCCACCGCGCTTGCCTTTGTTGCGTCGCTCGTCGATGAAGCGAACCTTGCGCAGTCCGCCTGTTCCCTCGATCACATCTCCTGCTTCCGGGTTCTTCATCAACTCTTGTTGAAAACCCTGGAAAAGCTCGTCACTCAGATAGTCCTTGCGATGCCGCTCGAAGGCCGGCAGTTCGATAAATAGAGCAGCCATGTTCTGTACGTAGCCTACGTAGAGTTTGGTGGCCCACCTGCTTATGGTCAAGTGACCTGGCTGTGGGAACTTTCCTAAAACTCAAACACCATACGGCGGGCTTCGGCGTGCATATGCCAGATGAGTAGGCGAGTGGAAGAGGAAATTTCCGTGAGTTGAAAAGGGTGTTTGAACCCATTGCCCAGAATGCAAAACGGCGCCCGAAGGCGCCGTTTTGTTGACTGCATCCCGCTAAGCGATCAAACGCCCAACACCGCGTGCTGCACCAGGGTGAGCAGCGGTTGTGGGTACACACCCAGGAAGAACGCGAGCAGGGCAATGGCCAGCAGCATTACACCGCCTGCCTTCTGTTCCCAGTGCAGTTCGGCATCCACACGGCGCAGGTTTGGCTCGATCAGGTACAGGGTGACCATCACGCGCAGGTAGTAGAACACGCCGATGGCGCTGCCCAGTACCAGGGAGGCAACCAACCACCACTCGTGCGCTTCGACGCCGGTGGCGACGATGTAGAACTTGCCGATGAAGCCCGCCGTGAGCGGAATACCGGCCAGGGACAGCATCATCACGGTCAGGACGGCGGTCAGGTACGGACGGCGCCAGAACAGGCCGCGGTACTCGTACAGGGCGTCGGCGTCACGGCCTTTGAACGGCGAGGACATCAGGGTGATCACGCCGAAAGCGCCGAGGCTGGTGATCACGTAGGTGACCAGGTACACACCCATGGCTTCCACGGCCAGGCCTTTGCTCGCCACCAGGGCGATCAGCAGGTAGCCGAAGTGAGCGATGGACGAGTAACCCAGCAGACGCTTGAGGTTGTTCTGGGTCAGGGCCAGCAGGTTACCGAACAGGATCGACGCGATGGCGATCACGGTCAGCACGTTGCTCAGCACGCCAGTGTTGGCAGCAGGCGAGATCTGGAACAGACGCACCATCACCGCAAACACCGCAACCTTCGACGCGGTCGCCAGGAACGCGGCCACCGGCGCCGGGGCGCCTTCGTACACGTCCGGGGTCCACAGGTGGAACGGCACCAGCGACAGCTTGAACGCCAGGCCGATCAGCATCATGGCCAGGCCCAGTTGGGCAATCGGCGCAGGCAGGCTGGTGGTGGCCAGGGCGTGGCCGATACCGGTGAAGCTCAGGCTGCCGGCTTCGGCGTAGAGCAGGGCCATGCCGAACAACAGGAACGCGGAACCGGCGGCGGACAGCACCATGTACTTGATGCCGGCTTCCAGCGAGCGCTTGTTGAAGAACGCGTAGGCCACCAGGCCGTAGGTCGGGATCGACAGCAGTTCCAGGCCGATGAACAGGCCGGCCAGGTGCTGTGCGCTGACCAGCACGATGCCACCGGCCGCGGCCAGCAGGATCAGCAGGTACAGCTCTTCCTTGTTGCCTGGGTAACCGGTGCCGCCTTCGCCCATGTAGGCGTGGGCGAGGGTGACGCAGGCCAGGGTCGCGACCAGGATCAGCGCGATATACAGCAGGGCGAAGTCATCCACCATCATCAAAGGCGTGACCGCCAATGGCGCGACCTTGAGGGCCGGGATGATCGACAGCAGGGCCAGGTTCAGACCGGCACAGGACAGCAGGAACGTTTGCGAGTGATTGCGGCGCCAGGCGATTGCCAGCATCACCACCACGATGGTGAGGCTGGTGATCAGCAGCGGCGCAAGCGCGATAAAGTGTTGGATCGTGAATTCCATAGCGCTCTTACCGGGCCGAAGCGAGTTGAGAGAAGGCGGTGCCGAACCACTGCTGCACGCCATGCATCGTTGCGGCAGAAGTGTCCAGGAACGGTTGCGGGTACACGCCGATATAGATCAGCAGTACCGCAAGGCCGAGCACCATGATCAGTTCGCGAGCATCCATCCCTTGCAGGACGGTGTCGGACTTGGCCGGGCCGAAGTAGGCGCGGTGGATCATGATCAGCGAGTAGACCGAACCGAACACCAGGCCGGAGGTAGCAATCGCACTGATCCACGGCGTTTGCACGAAGGCACCCATCAGGATCAGGAACTCGCCGATGAAGTTACCGGTGCCCGGCAAGCCCAGGGACGCGGCGGCGAAGAACAGGCTGATCGCCGGCAGGTAGGCGATGCGCGACCACACGCCACCCATTTCACGCATGTCACGGGTGTGCAGGCGCTCGTACAGCTGGCCACTCAGGATAAACAGGGCAGCGGCCGAGACACCGTGGGCCAGCATCTGGATCACCGCGCCCTGCAGCGCCAGTTGGCTGCCGGAGTAGATACCGATCAGTACGAAGCCCATGTGGGAAACGGACGAGAAGGCAATCAGACGCTTGATGTCGGTTTGCGCGAACGCCAGGAACGCACCGTAGAAGATCCCGATCAGACCCAGGGTCATGGCGATCGGCGCGAACTCGGCCGAGGCATTCGGGAACAGCGGCAGGGCGAAACGCAGCAGGCCGTAGGCCGCAGTCTTCAGCAGGATACCGGCCAGGTCCACGGAACCGGCAGTCGGCGCCTGGGCGTGCGCATCAGGCAGCCAGGAGTGGAACGGCACCACCGGCAGCTTCACCGCGAAGGCGATGAAGAAGCCCAGCATCAGGATGTACTCGGTGGTCAGTGACATCTTGGTCTTCAACAGGTCGGCGTAGTTGAAGGTAATCACGCCGGTGTTATTGAAGTTGACCAGTACCAGGCCCAGGATCGCCACCAACATGATCAGGCCGGAAGCCTGGGTGAAGATGAAGAACTTGGTCGCCGCGTAGATCCGGGTTTTCTTGCCGTCCGAAGAACTGTGACCCCAGAGCGCGATGAGGAAGTACATCGGCACCAGCATCATTTCCCAGAAGAAGAAGAACATGAACAGGTCGAGGGCGAGGAACACGCCGACGACACCGCCCAGGATCCACATCAGGTTCAGGTGGAAGAAACCCACGTGACGCTGGATCTCTTTCCAGGAGCAGAGTACCGAGAGGATACCCAGCAGGCCGGTCAGCAGGATCATCAACAGCGACAGGCCGTCGAGGGCCAGGTGCACGTTGATGCCGAAGCGCTGGATCCACACGTGCTTGAATTCAAGCGCGAAGGTCGGATCGACACCCGGTGCCGGAGCAAATGAATAGTCGCCATGGGCCCACAGCCAGAGGCCGAGCGCGAGTTCCAGGGACATGGTCAGCAACGCAATCCAGCGGGGGAGGGTGGCGCCGAAGCGTTCACCCATCCAGCAGAGCAGGCCGCCGATGAAGGGGATCAGGATTAGCCAGGGCAGAATCATGACAGGCTCGTTTCCTTTCGCAAGTTCGCAAAGATCGCAATGTTCATAGTCATATCGCTACCACGACGATGGCGCCGATTACCAGCACGGCACCGGCCGCCATGGAGGCTGCATACCAGCGCAGTTGGCCAGTCTCGCTGCGGCTCAGGGCGGTGTGACCGGCCTTGGCGGCACGCGGGATCAGACCGATGGTCTGGTCGAGCGGGTCCTTGCGCAGAATGTGGCTGATGGCGAGGTAAGGCTTGACGAACAGTTTGTCGTAGATCCAGTCGAAGCCCCAGGCGGCGAACCACCAGGCCGACAGGAAGCGGCCGATGCCACTGTTGGCGACGGCCGTCACGAAGCGACGCTTGCCGAGGAACAGCAGGGCCGCCAGCAGGATACCGGCAATGGCGATGGCGCCCGAGGCGATTTCCAGGCTGTGCTGGGCTTCGCCGCCGGCATGGCCGACGCTTTGCGGCAGTACACCGTGCAGAGGCGGGGTGATCATGGCGCCGACGAAGGTCGACAGGATGATCAGTACCGACAATGGCAACCAGTGCGAGATGCCGTGGCCTGCGTGAGCTTCGGTCTTGGCTTCACCGTGGAAGGTGATGAAGATCAGGCGGAAGGTGTACAGCGAGGTCATGAACGCACCCACCAGGCCTGCGTACAGCAGGTTCTGGTTGCCGCTGGCGAAGGCTTCCCAGAGGATTTCATCCTTCGAGTAGAAACCGGCGGTCACCAGCGGCAGGGCGGCCAGGGCGGCACCACCGACGATGAAGCTGGCATAGGCCAGTGGCAGTTTCTTCCACAGGCCGCCCATCTTGAAGATGTTCTGCTCGTGGTGGCAGGCCACGATCACCGCACCGGAAGCGAGGAACAGCAAGGCCTTGAAGAAGGCGTGGGTCATCAGGTGGAAGATCGCCGCGTCCCAGGCGCCAACGCCCAGGGCCAGGAACATGTAGCCGATCTGGCTCATGGTCGAGTAGGCAAGGATGCGCTTGATGTCGGTCTGTACCAGGGCAGCGAAGCCAGCCAGGACCAGGGTCACGCCACCAACGATGCCGACCAGATGCAGGATGTCCGGCGCCAGGGTGAACAGGCCGTGGGTACGGGCGATCAGGTAGACGCCGGCGGTTACCATGGTGGCGGCGTGGATCAGTGCGGAAACCGGGGTAGGGCCGGCCATCGCGTCCGCCAGCCAGGTTTGCAGTGGCAGTTGCGCGGATTTACCCACGGCGCCGCCGAGCAGCATCAGGGTGGCCAGGGTGATCCAGAAGTCGCCAACCTGGAATTTCTGCGGTGCCAGCACCAGCAGTTCCTGGATGTTCAGCGTGCCCACTTGCTGGAACAGGATGAACAGGCCGATGGCCATGAACACGTCGCCGATGCGGGTGACGATAAAGGCCTTGAGTGCTGCGTTACCGTTGTTGCGGTTGCTGTAGTAGAAACCGATCAACAGGTACGAGCACAGGCCCACGCCTTCCCAGCCGAAGTACAGGAACAACAGGTTATCGCCGAGCACCAGGAACAGCATGCTGGCGATAAACAGGTTGGTGTACGAGAAGAAGCGCGAGTAACCGGCTTCACCGCGCATGTACCAGGACGCGAACAGGTGGATCAGGAAGCCCACGCCGACCACCACGCCGAGCATGGTGATCGACAGACCGTCGACGTAGAGGGCGAAGTTGGGCTTGAAGCCCTCCACCGACATCCACTGCCACAGCACCAGGGTGTAGTGACCGCCTTCCGGCGGCGCCACGTTGAATTGCCAGATGACGTAGGCGGCAACGATCGCCGACAGGCCAATGGAACCCACGCCCACCAGGGCAGACAGGTTTTCCGACCAGCGTCCACGGGAGAACGACAGCAGCAGGAAACCGATCAGGGGAAATACGAAAGTCAGAAAGATCATGTTCATCCGCGCATCTCACTGGCAGCGTCGATATCAAGCGTGTGGAAGCGACGATACAGTTGCAGCAGGATCGCCAGGCCAATGCTGGCCTCGGCGGCTGCCAGGCTGATCACCAGGATGAACATGACTTGTCCATCCGGCTGGCCCCAACGTGCACCCGCAACGATGAACGCCAGTGCCGCAGCGTTCATCATGATTTCCAGGCTCATCAACACGAACAGAATGTTACGGCGGACCATCAGGCCGACCAGGCCAAGGCAGAACAGGATGCCGGCGACCGCCAGACCATGCTCCAAAGGGATAGCAGGCATCGTCATTGCTCCTTGGCTTCGTTGCGGCCCAAGTGGAAGGCGGTGACGGCTGCAGCGAGCAGCAGCATCGACGCCAGTTCGACCACCAGCAGGTACGGGCCGAACAGGCTGATGCCCACGGCTTTTGCATCCACGGTGGTGTGGCCGATGGCCTGGCCGCTCTGGTGAGCGAACAGCACATACAGCAGTTCACCCAGCAGCAGCGCTGCCAGGACAACCGGGCCGAGCCAGATGCCGGGCTTGAGCCAGACGCGTTCCTGGGCGACCGAAGCCGGCCCCAGGTTGAGCATCATCACCACAAACACGAACAGCACCATGATGGCGCCGGCGTAGGCGATCACTTCCAGCACACCGGCGAACGGCGCGCCGAGGCTGAAGAAGGTCATGGCCACGGCGATCAGCGAAATGATCAGGTAGAGCAGGGCGTGCACGGGGTTGGTGTTGGTGATCACGCGAAGCGTGGACACAACCGCGATACCCGATGCGAAATAGAAAGCGAATTCCATCTTTCTTCCTTAAGGCAGCAAGCTCTTCACGTTGATCGGCTCGGCTTCGTTTTGTGCGGCGCCTTTCGGCTTACCGGCAACGGCCATACCTGCAACACGATAGAAGTTGTAATCAGGGTTTTTACCGGGACCAGAGATCAACAGATCTTCTTTCTCGTACACCAGGTCCTGACGTTTGAACTCGGCCATCTCGAAATCCGGTGTGAGCTGGATCGCGGTGGTCGGGCAAGCTTCCTCGCAGAGGCCGCAGAAAATGCAGCGCGAGAAATTGATGCGGAAGAAGTCCGGGTACCAGCGACCGTCTTCGGTTTCAGCTTTCTGCAGGGAGATGCAACCCACCGGGCACGCCACGGCGCACAGGTTGCAGGCTACGCAACGCTCTTCGCCATCGGGGTCGCGGGTCAGTACGATGCGGCCGCGATAGCGCGGCGGCAGGTATACCGCTTCTTCCGGGTATTGCAGGGTGTCGCGTTTGCGAAAGCCGTGACCGAACACCATCACCAGGCTTCGCAACTGGGTACCGGTACCCTTAACGATGTCGCCAATATATTTGAACATGGGTCAAATCCTCACTGAACCGCAGCCGCTGGCGTGTGCATCAGCACCACGGCAGCAGTCACCAGCAAATTGATCAGGGTCAGCGGCAGGCAGAAGCGCCAGCTGAAATCCATCACCTGGTCATATCGTGGACGCGGAATGGAAGCGCGCAGCAGGATAAACAACATGATGAAGAACGCGGTCTTCAGGAAGAACCAGAAGAACGCCAACTGCGGCAGGATGCCGAACGGTCCGTGCCAGCCGCCGAAGAACAGCGTGACCAGCAGGGCCGAGATCAGGATGATGCCGATGTATTCACCGACGAAGAACATGCCCCACTTCATGCCGGCGTATTCGATGTGGTAACCGTCGGCCAGTTCCTGTTCCGCTTCCGGCTGGTCGAACGGGTGACGGTGAGTCACGGCGACGCCAGCGATGAAGAAGGTACAGAAGCCGAAGAACTGCGGAATGATGAACCACAGGTTCTGTGCCTGGTACTCGACGATGTCGCGCATGTTGAACGAGCCGACCTGCACCACGATGCCCATCAGCGCCAGGCCCATGAACACTTCGTAGGACACGGTCTGGGCCGAGGCCCGCAAGCTGCCCAGCAGGGCGAACTTGTTGTTGCTCGACCAGCCGGCGAACAGTACCGCGTAGACCGACAGTCCGGCCATGGCGAAGAAGAACAGCAAGCCGATGTTCAGGTCCGCCACGCCCCAGGTCGGGGTGATCGGGATGATCGCGAAGGCGATCAGCAAGGCGCTCATGGCCACGACCGGTGCCAGGGTGAAGATCACCTTGTCGGCAAACGGCGGGGTCCAGTCTTCCTTGAAGAACATTTTCAACATGTCGGCGGCGATCTGGAACATGCCGAACGGGCCAACGCGGTTCGGACCGTAGCGGTCCTGCCACCAACCCAGCAGGCGACGTTCGACGAAGCTGAGCAGGGCGCCCGCGACGACCACGGCCAACAGGATCACGATGGCCTTGACGACCGAGATGATCACGTCGATCACTTCAGGGGTGAACCAGGTCATTGCGCTGCCTCCTGCAGACCGTCAACGGTTTTGCCAAAGATCGCAGGCGGAATACCGGCGAGGCCTTTTGGCAGTGCAACCAGGCCTGCACCCAACTCATCGTTGATGCGCAGCGGCAGACGCAGGGTCTGGCCGGCCACGTTCAGGCTGAGCAGGGCACCGTCGTTGACGCCCAGGCGGTCGGCTTCGGACTTGGCCAGGGATACGTAGGCTTCAGGAATGCGGCTTTGCACCGGCGCGGCCTTGGAAGAGTTCTCTTCGCTGCCGAACAGGTGGAAGAACGGCACAACCTGCCAGGTGCCCTGGGCCGGGTTGAACGGACGCGGTACGGCGGCGAACCAGTTCAGCGCATCACCGGTGCTTTCGATCAGGCGGGTGCCCGGGTCGCCAGCGCGGAGGTGACCACCGACTTCGTCCTGGAACTTGTTCCAGGCCTGCGGCGAGTTCCAGCCCGGCGACCAGGCGAATGGCACCTGCTGACGCGGCTCGACCGAACCCGAGTAGCCTTCCATGGAGAAGGCGAACGCGGTGTCGTTGTCTTGCGGGGTACGCGGTTCGTGCACGCTGATGTCGGCGCGCATCGCGGTACGACCGGAATAACGCAGCGGTTCACGGGCCAGTTTCAAGCCCTTGATGCGGAACGAAGCGGACGGTGCCGCGTCGACAATCCGCGCCAGTTGCGGGGCGCTGGCAGCGGTGGCTGCGGTGACGTGGTCGAGCTGGGTCCAGTCGATCGGCTGGTTCAGCAGGGTGGCGCGCAAGGCATGCAGCCAGCGCCAGCCTTCGTGAACCAGGATGCTGGCGTCCATGTACTTCGGATCGAACACCTGGAAGAAGCGCTGGGCACGGCCTTCCTGGCTGACCAGGGTGCCGTCGCCTTCGGCGAAGGTGGCGGCCGGCAGTACCAGGTGGGCGCGGTCGCTGGTGGCGGTCTTCTGGTGATCGGCAACGATCAGCACTTTGGCCGCGTTCAGTGCCGCGTCGACCTTGGCGGCGTCGGTGCGGGTGTACAAGTCGTTTTCCAGTACCACGATGGCGTCGGCGTTGCCGTCGGTCACCGCCTGCAGGGCAGCGTCCAGGGACTCGCCACCGAGCATGGCCAGGCCGAGGCTGTTGGCTTCCGGCACCACCAGGCTGATGGAACCGTTCTTGTCGCGCAGCTTCAGGGCCTTGGCGATGTTGGCAGCGGCTTCGATCAGCGCCTTGGAACCCAACGAGGTGCCAGCAATGATCAATGGGCGCTTGGCCGCCAGCAGGGCGTCGGCGATGCGCTGGGCCAGTTCACCGGCTTCGGTGTCCAGGCCTTCGACGGCAGGCGCGCTGGCGTCCAGGGCGTGGGCCACGGCGAAACCGAGGCGGGCCAGGTCGTCCGGTGCTGCGTGCACACATTCTTCGGCGATGTCGTCGAGCTTGGTTTCAGCGATGCTCGCAATAAACAACGGGTTCAGCGCGTGCTGGCCGATGTTCTTCACTGCGGCGTCGAGCCACGGCTGTACGCGCATGGCGTCGGCCATGTCTTCGGCCTTGCCCTTGACCGACTGGCGCAGCGACAGGGCGATGCGGGCGGCGGTCTGGGTCAGGTCTTCACCGAGCACGAAGATCGCGTCGTGGTCTTCGATGTCGCGCATGTTCGGTACGGGCAGCGGGCTGTCGTTCAGCACCTGCAGGACCAGGCGGATGCGCTCCAATTCACCGGCTTCGATACCGCTGTAGAAGTGCTCGGCGCCCACCAGCTCGCGCAACGCGAAGTTGCTTTCGAGGCTGGCGCGGGGCGAACCGATACCGACGATGTTGCGGCCGCGCAGCAGGTCGGCAGCTTTATCCAGCGCGTCGTCCAGGCTCAGCTTGGCGCCGTCGGCGAGCAGTGGTTGGCGAGGGCGGTCTTCGCGGTTGACGTAGCCATAGCCGAAACGGCCACGGTCGCACAGGAAGTACTGGTTGACCGAACCGTTGAAGCGGTTTTCGATGCGACGCAATTCGCCGTAGCGCTCGCCCGGGGAGATGTTGCAACCGCTGGAGCAGCCATGGCAGATGCTCGGGGCGAACTGCATGTCCCACTTGCGGTTGTAGCGCTCGGAGTGCGTCTTGTCGGTGAACACACCGGTCGGGCAGACCTCGGTGAGGTTGCCGGAGAACTCGCTTTCGAGCACGCCGTCTTCAACACGACCGAAGTACACGTTGTCGTGGGCGCCGAATACGCCGAGGTCGGTGCCGCCGGCGTAGTCCTTATAGAAGCGCACGCAGCGATAGCAGGCGATGCAGCGGTTCATTTCGTGGGAAATGAACGGGCCGAGGTCCTGGTTCTGGTGGGTACGCTTGGTGAAGCGATAACGGCGCTCGTTGTGGCCGGTCATCACGGTCATGTCTTGCAGGTGGCAGTGACCGCCTTCCTCACAGACCGGGCAGTCGTGGGGGTGGTTGGTCATCAGCCATTCGACGACGCTGGCGCGGAACGCCTTGGATTCTTCATCGTCGATGGAGATCCAGGTGTTGTCGGTGGCTGGGGTCATGCAGGACATGACGATACGACCACGGGTGTCGTTCTCGTCGGTGTACTGCTTGACCGCACACTGGCGGCAGGCCCCGACGCTACCAAGCGCGGGGTGCCAGCAGAAATACGGGATATCGAGACCGAGCGACAGACAGGCCTGTAACAGGTTGTCTGCCCCATCGACTTCGAGCGCTTTGCCGTCTACGTGGATAGTGGCCATGGTTCAAAGTTCTTCGTTGGCCCGTTGTCAGCGGGCGTGGCTAATGGAATCTTGTTATTCATGGGCCTCAACACAGCCTCTACGGCGTCAGCCCATGAGAAAGCGAAGGGCACGGACCCTTCGCCTTTTAAAGCGTTACGCGCCGACTACGATCGGCCTTGCCAGAGGCGGGACGGCAGCGCTGGTAGGCGCGATGCCGGCTTCGAACTCCGAGCGGAAGTATTTGATTGCGCTGCCCAATGGCTCCACGGCGCCCGGTGCGTGAGCACAGAAGGTCTTGCCCGGGCCGAGGAAACCGACCAGGCCCAGCAGGGTTTCGATATCACCCTCGCGGCCTTCGCCGTTTTCCAGGGCCATCAGCAGCTTCACGCTCCATGGCAGACCGTCGCGGCATGGTGTGCAGAAGCCGCAGGACTCGCGGGCAAAGAACTGCTCCATGTTGCGCAGCAAGGAGACCATGTTCACGGTGTTGTCGACCGCCATCGCCAGGCCGGTACCCATCCGGGTGCCCACCTTGCCGATGCCGCCGGCGTACATTTGTGCGTCGAGGTGCTCGGGCAACAGGAAACCGGTACCGGCGCCGCCTGGCTGCCAGGCTTTCAAGGTGTAGCCGTCGCGCATGCCGCCGGCGTAGTCCTCGAACAGCTCGCGTGCGGTCACGCCGAACGGCAGCTCCCACAGGCCAGGGTTCTTGACCTTGCCGGAGAAGCCCATGAGCTTGGTGCCCATGTCCTCGCTGCCTTCGCGGGCCAACGATTTGTACCAGTCCACGCCGTCGGCGATGATCGCCGGCACGTTGCACAGGGTCTCGACGTTGTTCACGCAGGTCGGCTTGCCCCACACGCCCACGGCGGCAGGGAAGGGCGGCTTGGAGCGCGGGTTGGCGCGGCGACCTTCGAGGGAGTTGATCAGTGCGGTTTCTTCACCGCAGATGTAGCGCCCGGCGCCGGTGTGCACGAACAGTTCGAAGTCAAAACCCGAACCCAAGATGTTCTTGCCCAACAGGCCGGCGGCCTTGGCTTCTTCCACGGCACGGTTGAGGTGCTTGGCGGCGGTGGTGTACTCGCCACGCAGGAAGATGTAGCCCCGGTAGGTTTTCAGCGCGCGGGCGCTGATCAGCATGCCTTCGATGAGCAGATGGGGCAGTTGCTCCATCAGCATGCGGTCTTTCCAGGTGTTCGGCTCCATTTCATCCGCGTTGCACAGCAGGTAGCGGATGTTGATGGATTCGTCCTTGGGCATCAGGCCCCACTTCACGCCCGTGGGGAAGCCTGCACCGCCGCGGCCTTTGAGGCCGGCGTCTTTCACGGTCTGGACGATATCGTCCTGGGCCATGTCCGCGAAGGCTTTGCGCGCAGCCGCGTAGCCGTTCTTGGCCTGGTACTCGTCGAACCATACCGGTTCGGCATCGTCACGCAGGCGCCAGGTCAGCGGATGGGTCTCGGGCGAACGCTTGATCAGGTTGGCCGGGCCGAAAGAAGTCAGGGTCATGGGTAGCCCTCGAGCAATTGGGTCACGCCAGCGGGCTGCACGTCACCGAATGTGTCGTCGTCGATCATCAACGCCGGCGCCTTGTCGCAGTTGCCCAGGCAGCACACCGGCAGCAGCGTGAAGCGGCCGTCCGGGGTGGTCTGGCCGAGGCCGATGCCCAGCTTGTTCTGGATCTCGCTGACCACCGATTCGTGGCCGCCGATGTAGCAGACCATGCTATCGCACACGCGAATGATGTGGCGGCCCACCGGCTGACGGAAGATCTGGCTGTAGAACGTGGCCACCCCTTCAACGTCGCTGGCAGGGATGCCGAGGATTTCGCCGATGGCGTAGAGGGCGCCGTCCGGCACCCAGCCTCGTTCCTTCTGGACGATCTTCAAGGCTTCGATCGACGCCGCGCGCGGGTCTTCGTAGTGATGCAGCTCGTGCTCGATGGCCGAGCGCTCGGTTTCACTCAAGGTGAAACGGTCTGTCTGGATAAGCGTGCTGTTCATGCTTAGCGGTCCACGTCGGCCATAACGAAATCGATACTACCCAGGTACGCAATCAAGTCCGCGACCATCTCGCCTTTGATCACCGAAGGGATCTGCTGCAAGTGGGCGAAGCTCGGGGTACGGATCCGGGTGCGGTAGCTCATGGTGCCGCCATCGCTCGTCAGGTAATAACTGTTGATACCCTTGGTCGCTTCGATCATCTGGAAGGACTCGTTGGCCGGCATGACCGGGCCCCACGAAACCTGCAGGAAGTGCGTGATCAGGGTTTCGATGTGCTGCAGCGTGCGCTCTTTCGGCGGCGGCGTGGTCAGCGGGTGATCCGCCTTGTACGGGCCGGCCGGCATGTTGCGCATGCACTGCTCGATGATCTTCAGGCTCTGGCGCATTTCTTCGACGCGCACGATGCAACGGTCGTAGGCATCGCCATTGGCCGCCAGCGGGACTTCGAATTCGAAATTCTCATACCCGGAGTACGGACGTGCTTTACGCAGGTCGAAATCGCAGCCGGTGGAACGCAGGCCGGCACCGGTGACGCCCCATTCCAGGGCTTCCTTGGTGTTGTACTGCGCGACGCCGATGGTACGCCCCTTGAGGATGCTGTTATCCAGCGCGGCCTTTTGGTATTCGTCCAGGCGCTTGGGCATCCAGTCGATGAATTCCTTGACCAGGCGTTCCCAACCGTTCGGCAGGTCGTGGGCCACGCCGCCGATGCGGTACCAGGCCGGGTGCAGGCGGAAACCGGTGATGGCTTCGATGACCTTGTAGGCGCGCTGACGGTCGGTGAAGGTGAAGAACACCGGGGTCATGGCGCCGACGTCCTGGATATAGGTCCCCAGGAACAGCAGGTGGCTGGTGATCCGGAAGAACTCGGCCATCATGATGCGGATGGTGTCGACGCGGTCCGGCACCTTGATACCGGCCAGTTTCTCGACCGAGAGCACGTACGGCAGGTTGTTCATCACGCCGCCGAGGTAGTCGATACGGTCGGTGTACGGGATGAAGCTGTGCCACGACTGGCGCTCGGCCATTTTCTCGGCACCACGGTGGTGGTAGCCGATGTCCGGCACGCAGTCGACGATTTCTTCGCCGTCCAGTTGCAGGATGATACGGAAGGCGCCGTGGGCCGAAGGGTGGTTCGGGCCCAGGTTGAGGAACATGTAGTCCTCGTTGGTGCCGGAGCGCTTCATGCCCCAGTCTTCCGGACGGAAGCGTGCAGCCTCCTCTTCAAGCTGTTGCTTGGCGAGGTTGAGGCTGAATGGGTCGAATTCGGTGGCGCGCGCAGGGAAGTCCTTGCGCAGCGGGTGACCTTCCCAGGTCGGCGGCATCATGATGCGCGTCAGGTGCGGGTGGCCCGGGAAGTCGATGCCGAACATGTCCCAGACTTCGCGTTCGTACCAGCTGGCGTTCGGCCAGATACCGGTCACGGTCGGCACGCTCAGGTCGCTCTCGGACAGGGCGACCTTGATCATCACGTCGCTGTTACGTTCGATCGACAGCAGGTGGTAGAACACGGTGAAATCGGCGCCGCTCGGCAGCCCCTGACGCTTGGTGCGCAGACGCTCGTCCACACCGTGCAGGTCATAGAGCATGACGAACGGCTTGGGCAGGTTGCGCAGGAAGGTCAGGACTTCGACAAGCCTGGCACGCGCCACCCACAGCACCGGCATGCCGGTGCGTGTGGCCTGGGCGGTGAAGGCGTCAGGGCCAAAACGGTTATTGAGTTCGACGACCACATCCTGGTCGTCTGCCTTATAAGGCGGGATGTACAGAGCACTGCCTGTAGTCATGGTTTTTTATCGCTTTCGGTCAACGTAAAGAATGAAGCCAGGTGTTCGTTCTATAAAAGAAGCGGTGCTGGATCAGACTTCGTCGGGGCTGCGCAGGTTGGTGACTGCGATACGCTGTTCGCGGCGCTGTTCCTTTTGCGACGGCATCTCGGCGCGGTACACGCCTTGATCGCCGACGACCCAGGAAAGCGGGCGACGCTCCTTGCCAATCGATTCCTGCAACAGCATCAAGCCTTGCAGGAACGCTTCAGGGCGAGGCGGGCAGCCAGGCACGTAGACGTCCACGGGCAGGAACTTGTCCACCCCTTGAACGACGGAATAGATGTCGTACATGCCACCGGAGTTGGCGCACGAACCCATGGAGATAACCCACTTCGGTTCGAGCATTTGCTCGTAGAGACGCTGGATGATCGGCGCCATCTTGATGAAGCAGGTGCCGGCGATAACCATGAAATCCGCCTGGCGCGGCGAGGCCCGGATAACTTCGGCGCCAAAGCGCGCGATGTCGTGGGGCGCCGTGAAGGCGGTGGTCATTTCCACGTAGCAGCACGAAAGACCGAAGTTGTACGGCCACAGGGAGTTCTTACGCCCCCAGTTGACCGCGCCACTCAGCACGTCTTCCAGCTTGCCCATGTAGATGTTTTTGTGGACTTGGTCTTCTAACGGGTCGGAAACGGTTTCCCGCTCGCCGATGGGGTACTGCTCGTTAGGAGCATCCGGGTCGATCCTGGTGAGATTGTATTGCATCGCCAAAGCCTCATTGTTTCAGCTTCGCTTGCCGCTTACGACGAGCTTCCGGAGCCCAGTCAAGGGCGCCCACTCGGAATAGGTAGACAAGACCTGCCAACAGAATTGCTATGAAAACGAGGGCTTCGACGAATCCGGTCCAGCCGCTTTCGCGGACGGACACAGACCAGGCAAAGAGAAAGAGGGCTTCGATATCGAAGATCACGAACAGCATCGCGACCAGATAGAATTTGGCTGAGAGCCGCAAGCGGGCGCCACCTGTAGGCAGCATGCCGGACTCGAACGGTTCATTTTTGCTGCGGCCCCAGGCTTTTGACCCGAGGAGGCTGGAAACACCGAGCATGAAGGCGCAGAGGCCGACAACACCGAGGAGGAAAATGGCAAAGCCCCAGTTGTGGGCCATGAGTCCTGTCGCTTCGGTCATGCTGGAAATCCTTAACAGAGAGCAAAGGTCTCTGAGCTCGAAAAAGTAACGATGCAGTGACGATATGTCGCACTGCAATCAATCGCGGTGATTTTATGGCTAAACACCGGGCAAGTAAAATTCCGATAGCGAAATTATTCGATGGAATAAGCACATAGTGCACCTTCTTGGGGCTACAGCCCTTGTGTGGCGGGCATTAGCGGGCATTTAATCAAATGTGTTTTGTTTAACCGGTAACGAAGTTTTCACGAGCTAAATGATAATGAATATTGTTTGCGCGGGTTTTAAGCGGGTGTGTGTGGTGGGGCGGGGGAAGTTGCTGTTACTTGGTTGAATACCGCTTAGTTGCCGACGGGGATCTTTTAACCGATTTGATCCCTGCAAATACCGCTCTGGATCAATGTTTTGCACAAAATCCAGAGCCTCGTCGGCATTTCCAGTGTGTGAGGGGGCTTGCCCCCTCCCACAGGTTGATCTTCATTTTGACAGGGAGGTTTTTCACGGGGCAAAAAAACGCCCCGAACAGGTCGGGGCGTGATCTTTGTGCGGCACTGCGGTTAGGTCTTCCCTGGGGCTGCAGTGGCCGTGTACTCAGTCAATCAGTGGAACTGCTCTTCTTCGGTCGAACCGGTCAGCGCGGTCACGGACGAGGTGCCGCCCTGGATCACGGTGGTCATGTCGTCGAAGTAGCCGGTGCCCACTTCCTGCTGGTGTGCCACGAAGGTGTAGCCCTTGGCGGCGTCAGCGAACTCCTGCTCCTGCAGCTTCACGTAGGCGGTCATGTCGTTGCGGGCGTAGTCGTGCGCCAGGTTGAACATGCTGTGCCACATGTTGTGAATGCCGGCCAGGGTGATGAACTGGTGCTTGTAGCCCATGGCGGACAGTTCGCGTTGGAACTTGGCGATGGTCGCGTCGTCCAGGTTCTTCTTCCAGTTGAAGGAAGGCGAGCAGTTGTAGGACAGCAGTTGGTCCGGGTATTCCTTCTTGATCGCTTCGGCGAAGCGACGGGCTTCGTCCAGGTCCGGCTTGGCGGTTTCGCACCAGATCAAGTCGGCATACGGCGCGTAGGCCAGGCCGCGGGCGATGGCCTGGTCGAGACCGGCACGTACCTTATAGAAACCTTCCTGGGTGCGCTCGCCAGTCACGAATGGCTGGTCGTACGGGTCGCAGTCCGATGTCAGCAGGTCAGCCGCGTTGGCATCGGTACGCGCCAGGATGATGGTCGGCGTGCCGGCAACGTCAGCGGCCAGGCGGGCAGCGGTCAGTTTCTGTACGGCTTCCTGGGTCGGAACCAGTACCTTGCCGCCCATGTGGCCGCATTTCTTCACGGACGCCAGCTGGTCTTCGAAGTGCACGCCGGCAGCGCCAGCCTCGATCATGCTCTTCATCAGTTCGTAGGCGTTGAGTACGCCGCCGAAACCGGCTTCGGCGTCGGCCACGATCGGTGCGAAGTAGTCGATGTAGCCTTCATCGCCCGGGTTCTTGCCGGCTTTCCACTGGATCTGGTCGGCACGACGGAACGAGTTGTTGATGCGCTTGACCACGGTCGGCACCGAGTCCACCGGGTACAGCGATTGGTCGGGGTACATGGATTCAGCGGAGTTGTTGTCCGCCGCCACTTGCCAGCCGGACAGGTAGATCGCCTGGATACCGGCTTTCACCTGCTGGACTGCCTGGCCGCCAGTGAGGGCGCCCATGCAGTTGACGAAATCTTTGTCGGGACGGAAGGACGGCTTGGCACCTTGTGTCACTAGGTTCCACAGCTTCTCGGCGCCGAGTTTTGCAAAGGTGTGCTCAGGTTGAACCGAGCCACGCAGGCGGACGACGTCAGCAGCGGAATAAGCGCGGGTCACGCCTTTCCAGCGTGGGTTTTCAGCCCAGTCTTTCTCGAGGGCTGCAATTTGCTGTTCGCGTGTCAGTGCCATGGAAGTAAACCTCGTCGCGTCTTCGTGTGGTGGAAAAATCCATTTGCCAGCCCTGCATTCAAATGCGTGGGCAGGGCTGCTCGCTGACCAGAAGCTTAGGCGGTCATGTCGGGTCTGACGGGGAATGCGACGGGATGAACGATTGGCGAGAGGGTGGAGCAGGTACAGGTGGACCGAGAACAGTCTCCGGGCGTCGTGGGCCCTCGGGTGTTCAACAGCGTGTAGCCGGGTTACCTGGTTAGCTTCCGTCCCTCGGGACAACTTCGTTCCAGTCGCAACCTCGTCAAACACGCCTTGTGGGCGGTACAGACACGAATCGGCTCGGGTGGGTAGCTTGGAGCGACGATCCGAAGGCCCTTGCCAGGGCCTCTGATTAGCGGGAGCGAGGCCATCATGCCCATGCTTTTTTGGATCGTCAAATGTTTTGTAGTGCTTTTTTTCAAGCACTACATCTTTAGTCTAATACGACTCGTCAGTCAGTTTTTGGTGCTTCAGTTCAGGGTATCGACCTTGACCCGTACTGTCAGGTCATCGCGGCCCTGAGTAGAGTAGCTGCGGGTTGCAGAGGATTTGTCGGCCTGGGTCTCGCGATTGATGCCGGCCAGGGTGATCCATTCACCCAGGCGCCCGCTGACGGTTGTGTCGGTACTCTGTACGTTCACTACATCGGGACGGTCCTGGCTCATGCGGTCACGGTTGGTACTGATCGCCAGGTGTACGGTCTCGCCGGTGACGCTGGCGGTCACGTAGAAGCCCTGGGTCACGTTGCGATACTGGGTCTGGTTCTGCAGGCGGCCATAGCTGTCCTGCTGGGTGGTGGTCAGCGGCACGCTCTGGCCGACCTGGATCAGCGCGGGCACGCCTTCGCTGGCCTGGATCTGCTGGACGCCGCCGTCGCGGCTGGTGGTGCCGTAGCTGATGATGCGGGTCTGGCTGTCACCGGTGTTCTGCTGGTTGTTTTCGTTGGTGTCGACGGTGATCAGCAGGCGTTTGGCTGGCGTATCCAGCTGGGAAAGCAGGGTGCGCAGGTCCTGGATCTTGCCGGGGTCGGCCTTGACGATCAGTTGGTTGCCGTAGGCGCTGACGGTACCGTCCTTGCCGATGAAGTTCTGTGCCACTGGCAGCAGGTCGGCGCTGGTACGGTTGCTCAGGTTGACGACTTCGGTGTCGGCCATGGCCGCGGCGCTGGCGGTCAGGAGGAGGGCGGTGAGCAGGGTGCGTAGGGACATGTCCGTTATCTCTGCGAGTCAAAGGCTGGATAGTGCCAGTTTGTCGGCCTGGCCGGGTGCAAGTTGAATCGTAGACGGCAAAATGCCCTGGCATGGCAGGGCATTGTTGGTGTTGCTGAAATGGCTATCGGGGGCAAGCCCCCTCCCACACTTGGCCGCATTCCAAAGGACTTACTCGGTCAAAAAGTGGGAGGGGGCTTGCCCCCGATGGCAGCGACGCGATCTCGGATCAGCCCTCGCGCACCATATCCACATGCGGAATCCCGACTTCAAGAAATTCGTCACTGACGATCTTGAAGCCCAGCCGCTCATAAAACGGTGCTGCATACACCTGCGCACTCAGGAACTGCCTGGTCTGGCCACGTTGTTCGGCCACGCCAATCACCGTTTCCATCAGCTTGTCGCCGACCTTCAGCCCGCGCCAGTCCTTGAGGACCGACACGCGGCCAATCTCGCCGCTGGGTAGCAGGCGGGCGGTACCGATCGGAAAATCACCTTCGAATGCAAGGAAATGCACTGCGCCGGCGTCGTCCGCGTCCCACTCCAGCTCCGGTGGAACCGATTGTTCAGCGATAAACACCGCTTCACGAATGCGCCGAATCTCGGCGATATCCTTTTGCCAGTCCGCGACACTTACGTGAATCCTATTCATCGGCAAATCCCAGGCTTCCTTGCTTGACCAATTCACACAGCAGGTCGCGACCGTCTTCGTCTGCCAGCCATTCGCCCAGGTTCTCGCTGTGCAGCGCATCGGCCGAACACACCAGCTTCAGCAGTTCACGCAGCTTGCCCGGCAGGTAACGGCTCTGGCCACTGGCAAACAGCAATACATTGTCGTCCACTTCGGACCAGGCCAGGCGCGCACTCGGGTTGCGCACCAGGATCGCACCGTCCTGCAGGCTGCTGATGAAGTCGTCTTCGCCCAACTCTTCGCCGGCCACCAGTTCAGGATAGCGCGGTTCGGTCATGAACTGGCCGAACCAGGTCAGCAGCATGCGCTCGTCGCTCATGTGCTCGGCCAGCAGGCTCTTGAGGCGGTCCAGGGCGTCGCTCTGGATCTGGTGCGGGTCGCTGACCGGCTGGGCGTCAGCGTCGGTATAGCGCTCTTCGTCGGTCAGATACTGGCTGAGGAAGTCGGTGAAGTGGGTCAGCACTTCGGCCGCGCTCGGTGCGCGGAAGCCCACGGAATAGGTCATGCAGTCGTCTTCGGCAATGCCGAAGTGCGCCAGGCGCGGCGGCAGGTAAAGCATGTCGCCCGGTTCCAGGACCCACTCGGCGCTTTCTTCGAATTCGGCGAGGATACGCAGGTCGGCGTGCTGCAGCAGCGCGCTTTCGGAGCTGCACATCTGGCCGATCTTCCAGTTGCGCTTGCCCTGGGCCTGCAGCAGGAACACGTCGTAGTTGTCGAAGTGTGGGCCAACGCTGCCGCCCGGTGCGGCGAAGCTGATCATCACATCGTCGATGCGCCAGCTCGGCAGGAAGCGGAACTGCTCCAGCAACTCGGCCACTTCCGGCACGAACTGGTCGACCGCCTGTACCAGCAGGGTCCACTCGCGCTCGGGCAGGGTGCTGAAGGCATCTTCGGCGAACGGGCCGCGACGCAGCTCCCACGGGCGCTCACCATGCTCGATCACCAGGCGCGACTCGACTTCTTCTTCCAGCGCCAGGCCGGCCAGTTCGTCGGCGTCGATCGGGCTTTCGAAATCAGGGATGGCCTGGCGGATCAGCAGCGGTTTTTTCTGCCAGTAGTCGCGCAGGAATTCCCGTGCCGTGATGCCGCCCAGAAGTTGAAGAGGGATATCAGGATTCATGTGTAACCTATTGAAAAAAAGCACTTTTCAGACTGGAATAAAAACGCCCGGCGCGGCCGGGCGTCTCAAAGGGTCTTGCGATGATCAGATGCGCTTGGCTTGCTCTACAGCGTTGCCAATGTAGTTGGCCGGGGTGAGCAGTTTCAGCTCGGCCTTGGCGGCGGCTGGCATGTCCAGGCCGTCGATGAAAGTTTGCAGTGCTTCAGGGCTGATGCCCTTGCCGCGCGTCAACTCTTTGAGCTTCTCGTACGGGTTTTCGATGTTGTAGCGGCGCATCACGGTCTGGATCGGCTCGGCCAGGACTTCCCAGCATGCGTCCAGGTCGGCGGCGATCTTCTGCTCATTGAGCTCAAGCTTGCTGATGCCCTTCAGACTGGCTTCGTATGCGATCACGCTGTGAGCGAAGCCCACGCCGAGGTTGCGCAGCACGGTGGAGTCGGTCAGGTCGCGCTGCCAGCGGGAGATCGGCAACTTGCTGGCCAGGTGCTGGAACAGGGCGTTGGCGATGCCGAGGTTGCCTTCGGAGTTTTCGAAGTCGATCGGGTTGACCTTGTGCGGCATGGTCGACGAACCGATTTCACCGGCAATGGTGCGCTGCTTGAAGTAGCCCAGGGAGATGTAGCCCCAGATATCGCGATCGAAGTCGATCAGGATGGTGTTGAAGCGCGCAATGGCGTCGAACAGTTCGGCAATGTAGTCGTGCGGTTCGATCTGCGTGGTGTAGGGGTTGAAGCCCAGGCCCAGCTCGTCTTCGATGAAGGCGCGGGCGTTGGCTTCCCAGTCGATCTCCGGGTAGGCCGACAGGTGGGCGTTGTAGTTGCCTACGGCGCCGTTGATCTTGCCCAGCAGCGGTACGGCGGCGACTTGAGCGATCTGGCGCTCCAGGCGGTACACCACGTTGGCCAGTTCTTTGCCCAGGGTCGTCGGCGACGCCGGCTGGCCGTGGGTGCGCGACAGCATCGGCACGTCGGCAAAGCGGATGGCCAGTTCGCGGATGGCATTGGCGGTCTGGCGCATCAGCGGCAGCATCACGTCATCACGGCCTTCGCGCAGCATCAGGGCGTGGGACAGGTTGTTGATGTCCTCGCTGGTGCAGGCAAAGTGGATGAATTCGCTGACCTGGGCCAGTTCTGGCAGCTTGGCCGCTTGCTCTTTGAGCAGGTATTCGATGGCTTTTACGTCGTGGTTGGTGGTGCGCTCGATCTCCTTCACACGCTCGGCGTGCTCCAGGGAGAAGTTTTCCGCCAGGGTGTCGAGCACAGCGTTGGCTTGCGCGGAAAACGCCGGCACTTCGCTGATGGCGGGGTGAGCGGCCAGGCGCTGGAGCCAGCGCACTTCAACCAGTACGCGAGCACGGATCAGGCCGTATTCGCTGAAAATAGGGCGCAGGGCCTGGGTTTTGCCGGCGTAGCGGCCGTCTACAGGGGAAACCGCAGTGAGCGAAGAGAGCTGCATGGGGTGTTCTCGGACAGTCGGGCAACGAAATGGGGCGCGTATCATACATGAAAAAATTCGCCGGTCCGTTGCCAACTGACCGGCGTATTACGCGTAACGGCTTGAAAATGGCCTGTTGCTGCGACTTATTCGTTGCGCATCAACGGGTAAAGCTCTTTGAGCAATTTGCGACGGCTGATCACCAGTTGCCAACGATGACCACCCAACTGGCGCCACAACCGCGCCGAGCGAATACCGGCCAGCAGCAGGGCACGGATTTTCGAGGCGTTGTTCGGTTGCTGCAGGTTGCGCATGTCGCCGTGGACCTGGATGCGCTGGCGCAGGGTGCTCAAGGTGTCCTGGTACAGCGCGCCACAGGCCGCGATCACGTTCTCGTGGGCCGGGCCGAAATGTTCCACCTGGGACTGGATCTGCGGCAGGCGCTTGCCGATGACCTCCAGCATGTCCTCGCGCTTGGCCAGCTGGCGCTCGAGGCCGAGCATCGACAGGGCGTAGCGCAACGGCTCGCGCTGCAGAGTGCTGGGGTCGCGCTCCAATGCGCCGATCAGTGCGCGATAACCTTCGCGCAGCGCCAGGTCGTCGCCGCCGTAGACCTCCAGGGTGTCCTTGGGGTCGCGGATCAGCAGGCTGCCGAGCATGCAGGTCAGGCCGGCCTCGGTGACCTGGCCGGTCTTGGCGATCTTGTCCACCAATACCGCGGCGAGGAACACCCCGCCCAGTGCCGTCAATTGCTCCTGGGTCGGGCTCATGCCTTCTGGCTCCAGGCTTCGGCGATTTCAATCACGCCGCCGCCCAGGCAGATTTCGCCGTCGTAGAACACCACGGACTGGCCAGGGGTGACCGCGCGTTGCGGGTCATCGAAGGTGGCGCGGTAGCCGGTGGCGGTTTTTTCCAGGGTGCACGGCTGATCACTCTGGCGATAGCGCACTTTGGCGGTCAGGCGGCGTGGCGTGCTCAGGTCGATCGGGTTGACCCAATAGATTTCCGAAGCGAGCAGAGCGCCGGAGAACAACAGCGGGTGCTCGTTGCCCTGGCCGACGATCAGCACGTTGTTTTCCAGGTCCTTGACCAGCACGTACCACGGCTCTTCACCGGCGTCTTTCAAGCCGCCGATGCCCAGGCCCTGGCGTTGGCCGATGGTGTGGTACATCAGGCCATGGTGACGGCCGATGACGTCGCCTTCGGTGGTGTGGATCTCGCCCGGTTGCGCCGGCAGGTATTGCTTGAGGAAGTCGCTGAAGCGGCGCTCGCCGATAAAGCAGATGCCGGTGGAATCCTTCTTCTTGGCGGTGGCCAGGCCGTGTTTCTCGGCGATCCTGCGCACTTCGGGTTTTTCCAGCTCGCCTACCGGGAACAGGGTCTTGGCGATCTGTTCGCCGCCGACGGCATGCAGGAAGTAGCTCTGGTCCTTGTTCGGGTCCAGGCCCTTGAGCAGTTCGGTGCGGCCATCGATGTCGCGGCGGCGCACGTAATGGCCAGTGGCGATCAGGTCGGCGCCGAGCATCATGGCGTAGTCGAGGAACGCCTTGAACTTGATTTCACGGTTGCACAGGATGTCCGGGTTGGGCGTGCGGCCGGCCTTGTATTCGGCCAGGAAGTGCTCGAACACATTGTCCCAGTACTCGGCGGCGAAGTTGGCGGTGTGCAGCTTGATGCCGATCTTGTCGCACACGGCCTGAGCGTCCGCCAGGTCGTCCATGGCGGTGCAATATTCCGTTCCATCGTCTTCTTCCCAGTTCTTCATGAACAGGCCTTCCACCTCATAACCCTGCTCCATGAGCAGAACGGCGGAAACGGAAGAATCCACGCCGCCGGACATGCCGACGATGACGCGCTTCTTTTGTGTGTCAGAAGGGGCTGGATCACGCATAGGGTTTCAACGGGTGTCTTGAAAAAGGACGCGATTCTATCAGGCTCAGGCCTTCAAGGCTAAAGAGAAGGGCGGATCAATTCGAGGCTATGGCGCTGGCCGGCCAGATAATCATCGATACAGCGGATGATCAGCTCGCTGCGCCAGTCGTCGCGCAGGTCCATCAGTTCGTCGCGGGTCAGCCAGCGGGCACGCAGGATACCTTCGTCGAGTTGATAGTCGGGGTGGTGTTTCAGGGCCTTGGCGATGAAGCAGACCCGTTGGTAGGTCACGCCGTTGCTCGGGGCGGTGTACAGGTAGATGCCGACGATACCGGTGGCCTCGACGTCCCAGCCAGTTTCTTCGAGGGTTTCGCGCACGGCGGCTTCGGTGAGGGTTTCGTGCTGGTCGAGGTGGCCGGCCGGCTGGTTGAGCACGGCGCGGCCACCCTTGAGTTCTTCGACCATCAGGAACTTGCCGCCGTCTTCGACGAGGGTGGCGACGGTGATGTGGGGTTGCCAGGTCATAAGCGGCCTCAAGGATGATGTGGTTGGAGAAGCTCGGTCAATGTGGCAGCAGGCAAGCCAGCGCCCACATTTGATTGGGTTGCTTCAGTGAGTCTGCATAAGCAATTCGCATGATGGACCTGACATTTTATGATTTTACGGATGTCAGGGGCTGGCGCAGTTTACCTCTTCAAATCAATTTGGAGAGTGTCATGAGTCCGGTTGCCCACAAAAGCTACGAAGTACGTCTCACCTCACCGTTCCCCATTGCCTTCATCCTGCTGTGGAGCTCCGGTTACATCGGCGGCGCGTTTGGCGTCCGTTATGGCGAGCCGTTCACCATGACGTTCTACCGATTTGCCCTGGCGGCGCTGGTTTTCCTGGGGGTTGCATTCGCGATTAAAGCGCAATGGCCGAAAAAGCTGACGCCTTACCTTCATGCTGCTGCAGTTGGGTTGCTTCTACAGGCATTGCAGTTCGGGGGTTTGTACACCGGCATCAGTCATGGCGTTCCAGCAGGACAAGCCGCATTGATCGTCGGGTTGATGCCGGTATTTGTTGTGATCGGTGCTTATTTCTTTTTAGGTGAGCAATTGAGTTGGCGCGACCTGCCGGGGTCGATCCTGGGTGTCGGCGGTGTGGTCATTGTCGTAGCCAGCAGCCTTTTTGGCACCGAGGCGTCATTAGGTGGATATGGCGCAGTGGGCCTGGCGTTGCTAGGTATCACGCTTGGCACGCTGTATCAGAAGCGCTTTCTAGGTGGCGTGAACCTGTGGGTGGGCTGCTTCATTCAGATGGTTGTCGCGTCGCTGGTTATGTTGGTACTGGCTTATGCCACCGAAACCATGCGCGTGACTGAATGGGCGCCCTTTGCAGCATCGGTAGCCTGGATCACGTTGATGAATTCAGTTGGGGCGCTGACGCTGCTGTATTTGATGATTCGACGGGGTGAGGCAAGTAAGGCGACCAACTTGTTTCATGTTATTCCGGCGGTCACACAGATCATGGCGTCGCTAGTGTTGGGGGAAGTGCCGAGTGCGGTGGCGGTTGCGGGATTTGTTGTTTCGGCGGTTGGGGTTTATTTGATGAATCATGCTCGCGCGAAATGATTGATAAGCAGTTCATTCGTGAAAAGGCGGAGAACGGTCATGCATACAATAGGCAGTAGCGAAATATTTGACATTCAGATGAGTGAGTTGGGCGGTGGATTGTCTACCGACGATCTTGAGCATTTAAAGTTTGAGCCTTATCAAATTGATGGTCGCGAGGGCGTTTCGATATTTTATCTGTACGACGCCCGGCAAGGTGCGCAAGGGCCCGCCGCAGCTTTGGTCCGCTACAAGGCGGGGGCCTTTACCCCAAGACATATGCACATGGGGTGGGAGTTGGTTTTTGTATTAAAGGGTGAGCTGCTTGATGATCGGGGGCTTCATACAGCGGGCGTATTGCAGATTTATCCGCCCGGTTCTTCGCATGAACTCTGTTCGATGACAGGTTGTACGTTCCTGGTTGTTTGGGAGCAACCCGTTCAGGTTGTCATGTCACCCGAAGGCAGTGCAGGCGCCGCCTCAACTCCTGAGGCCGACATATGAAAGTCATTAGCGAGCAACAAGCGGCGGACTTGATCGAAGACGGTTGGACAATCATCCCTGGTGGTTTTGGAAGTTGCGGGCATCCAGATGGCCTCACGCGCGCAATCAGTGAGCGTTTCAAGCGCGAAGGGCGACCGCGCCAGATTGGTCTGCTCTTCGCATCGGCCTCTGGGGATCTTGAGGGGCGAGGTGTCGATCTATTTGCTCAGCCAGGGCTGGTGGCCAAGGCGATTGGCGGTTTTTGGGGGTTGGTTCCGCGACTGGGCGAGATGGCGCGGTGCGGCGAAATAGAAGCGCATAATTGGCCGCAGGGTGTTATCAGTCAGCTCTTTCGTGCCATCGCAGCCAAAAAGCCCGGGGTAATATCGAGCATCGGGCTCAATACTTTCGTTGATCCCAATAATGAAGGGGGCTGTTTGAGTGATCGAGGGGGCGGTCCGCTTGTTCAAAGAGTTGATATTGCGGGAGCGACAACACTTTTCTATCCCGCGCTTGACGTTAATTGTGCGTTGTTGAGAGGTACCTGCTGCGATCCTGATGGGAATATCTCAATGGAGAGGGAAGTTTCTTATAGTGACTCGCTCGCGCAGGCGATGGCTGTTAAAAATTGCGGCGGCACCGTAATCGTGCAAGTTGAAAGCTTGGTAGGGTTGCATGAGATAGAGCCACAACATGTAAAGATTCCAGGCATGCTAGTAGACTACGTCACCGTGTCTCGCCCCGGAGAACATCCTCAAACCTATGCCGAAGTCTACAACTCCGAATTTATATGTCCGGGAGTTCAGACACCTGATAGGGGGGCAATATCCTGTGCCGAGCGGATTATTGCCAAGCGCGCGCTACAGGAAATTCGCCAGCAAAACGTTCAAGTAGTCAATCTCGGTATTGGTATGCCCACGGTTATTGGTCGAGTGGCTGAGGAGAGTGGCTGTCCGGGGAGCGAGATCTTTACTGTTGAGTCTGGAGTTGTGGGAGGTAGGCCTGCTTTCGGGTTGTCGTTTGGAGCCAGTTATAGACCGAGTGCTGTGATCGAGCAGGCAGCGTTGTTTGATTTTTATGAAGGCGGCGGCATTGATGTGGCGTGCTTGGGTTTTGCTGAAATTGATGCCGCTGGCAATGTCAATGTCTCGCAGTTTGGCAGCAAGTTGCAGGGCGCTGGCGGTTTTATAAATATCTCACAGTCCGCGCGCTTCATTATATTTTGCGGAACTTTAACCGCTGCTGGGCTGAATGTCGAAATGGGTGCAGAGGGGCTGCAAATTGTCCAGGAAGGGCGCATCAAGAAGTTTGTACGCCAGGTTTCGCACCTGACATTTAACGGTGGCTACGCTCAGTTGTTGCGTCAGCGCGTAATGTTTGTGACGGAGCGCGCTGTTTTTTCGTTGCGTAATGGAGTTATTTATTTGGATGAGGTCGCGCCGGGTATTGATATCGCGCGGGATATTGTACCGTGCATCGAAGGCGGATTTGTTATCTCGGCTGATTGCAAGCGCATGAAGGGCGATGTTTTTTTAATTTAGGGTTGCGGGTTGTTGTGGGGTTTGAAGTTGGATGGCGTTGTGAGGTGTTAGCGGAGTGATCAATTCGATTTAACGGAGGCTGTTATGTCAAATAACGTGATTACAATCATCGGCGGTGGCGCATCGAGCGTTGCGTTTATCTATTCGTTGTTGGAAGGTCTCGGCAGGTCGGGTTGTTACTCGAGTGTCTCTTTGTTTTTAATCGACAGGCAGCCTCAATGTGGGCGGGGGCTCGCCTATTCAGAGGACTGCATCACGAATCTTTTAAATACTCGGGCTGAGTTCATTTCGCCTTTCGCCGATCAGCCTGGGCATTTCTATAAATGGTTATCGAATAATCGGGAGGTTTGGGAGGATGACTTTCCAGGTATTGAATTATTGCCTCAGTCCTTTCTACCCCGGCCGCTATTTGGGCTTTATCTTGCGCATATGATTCGGTGGTTGGTTAATAGGGCAGTGGCACTCGGCTGTCAATTGATTCAGGTTCAGGATGAGGCGGTCAGCCTGAGTTTTGCGCACGATGGTAAAGTGGTGGTTTTAACCAGAGGAAATCTTTCCTTTCCAAGTGATCACGTGGTACTCAGTTGCGGTAATGCCCGCAGTCTGGAGTATCGGCATCTGGATGCTTCAGAGGGTTTTTTCAACAGTCCTTACCCTCTAAGGCGTACATGTCGATTGATTCCAAAGCATGCAAGTGTGGCTATTGTTGGTTCAAGGCTCAGCGCCATCGATACACTGATCGGGCTCACCACTAATGGGCACGTGGGGCCAATCACATTGCATTCGCGTACCGGTGCGTTGCCCTATGTTCGTGGGACCCAGGCACGCTATAAGCCGAAAATTCTGACGCCTGAAACGGTCAAGTCGTGCATTTCTAGGTGTGGGGTGGTCCGACTTGACGATGTGATGCGCTGGACGTTGCAGGAGTTCGCTTTAGGTGGAGAGGCAATTGGCGCCATTGATTGGTCATCCAAGTGCACCCAGAAGCCTGCCATTGAGTTTCTGACCGACGAGATCGCGCAGGCACAATATCCCAGATTTTGGCAGTCAGTACTTTATTCTACCAATGCGGTACTTGATTTGATTTGGCCTGCAATGCCTGATGAGGACAGGCGAAGATTTTTAGGTTATTCAAGTTGGTGGATGATCTACCGCGTTTCCATCCCGGTTGAGAATGCAGTAAAAATAAAGGTGTTGCTTGAGGCGGAACAATTGTCGATCTTCAAGGGTGAGCTTAAGGCGGTGGAGTGTGACGGAAGGTTTACCTTGGTGGTGGATGATTGTTCAGGTATTCGTCGCTGCGAGTATGACGCAGTGGTTATTGCGACTGGTACGCCTCGTGACGTCAAAAAGTTCGACAACCCTATTGTCCAAAATATGCTTCATCAGGGCCTTGCCAGTGTTGATCCCTTCGGAGGTGTCAGGGTTTCTGCTGAAACAGGTGGACTGATTAATCAGCTAGGTTATGTGGATGACAGAATTACAGTGCTAGGTGAGCTCACGAGCGGAGCATTCTTTTTTACCAGTGCGTTGGAAATCAACTCCCGCCATTCGGCGAGACGAGCTAACGACGTCCTATCGAGGCTGTCACTTGTTCGTGATGGAAGTTCCCGTAGTTCAGGGTCACGCTTGTTTGCATAGGGTGTAGGAGAAACTACAGGGGTACACGTTAAGTTTGATCTTCCTACGCGAGTAACGTCTCTACCTAGCCGAACAGTCAGTTGTAAGTGCCGCAAGGAATTGCCACACTTCGAAGCGTTACTCCTCGGTGGGTGGTGTGTCATGAGGGTCAATCTTGATGTTCAGTCCTTGCGCAGTTTTATCAAGGTGGGTGAAACCAAAAGCTTTACGCGTGCTGCGCAAGCATTGAGTTTGACTCAGCCCGCGATCAGTCAGCAGATCAGGCGTCTCGAGGACTTGCTGGGTGTCGAGCTCTTCGTAAGGGAAAGGCGTCAGGTGCTGCTTACCCTGGAGGGGGAAAAGCTATTTGGCTACGCCAAGGATATTGTTGCTTGCAACGACAAGATAGGTGGGCTGTTTGAAAAGGAAAAAAGAAGAGAAACAGTCGTACTGGGTATGCCTGAACATTTTTGTGAGCGCGTGCTACCGTATATCATTTCCAATATGGCCATCCAGTTTCCATCTACGCAGATGGTGGTAAAGGTCGCAAGGTCTGGCGTGTTGTTGGAGGCCGTAAAGGGCGGTGAGATCGATTTATGTTTGGTTATCGATGAGCTGGGTATTGCGAGCGAGCCGCCTTGGCATACGTTATCGGTCAAATGGTTTGGCAGTGCGCAGGTCAGCTTAGGCGATGATTTGAAAGATTTGCCCTTGGTGTTGTTTAAGCCCCCTTGTGGATTCCGCAGTTTGGCGATCAGGAGTCTTGAGGCGTGCGGGCTAAAATGGCACTGCGTCTATGAATCGGAGGACTTGATGTCATTGCGCTCTGCGGTGCAAGCGGGTGTGGGGGTGACGTTGCTGCCTTATGTTGCGCAGGTGCTGGGTTTGAGAAGCCTCGAGGGTGTTTCCAGCCTGCCGAGGCTGCCCGAGTTTGCCGTGATGCTAAGGGAGCGAGCAGGTTGGAATCCTGATTGTCGGCCGCAGATACTGGACCTGATTCGCACGGCATGGGCTTCTGAGTATATCGATGGCCCCCTTTGATTAAGGCCTGAAGGCACAAACCCCGGCACATGGCCGGGGTTTGTGATGTCACCTTACAACTTTACTTCAACTTGGCAATCGCCGCATTGAGGGTGTTGCTTGGGCGCATGGCCTTGCTGGTCAGTTCCGGGTTCGGCGCGTAGTAGCCGCCGATGTCCACTGGCTTGCCTTGGACGGCGTTGAGCTCGGCAACGATGGTTGCCTCGTTCGCGGTCAGGGTCTTGGCCAGTTCGCCGAACTGCGCTTGCAGTGCAGTGTCTTCGGTCTGGGCGGCCAGGGCTTGAGCCCAGTACAGCGCCAGGTAGAAGTGGCTGCCGCGGTTGTCAATGTTGCCGACTTTGCGCGATGGCGACTTGTTGTTGTCGAGGAACTGGCCGGTGGCCTGGTCCAGGGTCTTGGACAGGACCAGGGCTTTCGGGTTGTTGTACGTCACACCCAAATGCTCGAGGGACGCAGCCAGGGCAAGGAACTCGCCCAGGGAATCCCAGCGCAGGAAGTTCTCTTCCACCAGTTGCTGTACGTGCTTCGGCGCCGAACCGCCGGCACCGGTTTCGAACAGGCCACCGCCGTTCATCAGTGGCACGATGGACAGCATCTTCGCGCTGGTGCCCAGTTCCATGATCGGGAACAGGTCGGTCAGGTAGTCGCGCAGAACGTTGCCGGTCACCGAGATGGTGTCCAGGCCCTTGCGGGTGCGCTCCAGGGTGAACTTCATCGCGTCGACCGGCGACATGATGCGGATGTCCAGGCCTTCGGTGTTGTGGTCTTTCAGGTAAGCCTGAACCTTCTCGACCACGACGCCGTCGTGTGCACGCTGAGGGTCCAGCCAGAAGATGGCCGGGGTGTTGCTGGCGCGGGCACGGTTGACGGCCAGTTTGACCCAGTCCTGGATCGGCGCGTCTTTGGTCTGGCACATGCGGAAGATGTCGCCGGCTTCGACTTTCTGTTCCATCAGCAGGTTGCCCTTGCTGTCGGTGACGCGGACTACGCCGTCAGCCTTGATCTGGAAAGTCTTGTCGTGGGAGCCGTACTCTTCGGCTTTCTTCGCCATCAGGCCGACGTTCGGCACGCTGCCCATGGTGGTTGGGTCGAAGGCGCCATTGGCCTTGCAGTCTTCGATGACCGCCTGGTAGATGGTGGCGTAGCAGCGATCCGGGATCACCGCCTTGGTGTCGTGCAGCTGGCCGTCGGTGCCCCACATCTTGCCGGAGTCACGGATCATGGCCGGCATCGAGGCGTCGACGATCACGTCGCTCGGCACGTGCAGGTTGGTGATGCCTTTGTCGGAGTTGACCATCGCCAGGGCAGGGCGAGCCGCGTAGACGGCCTGGATGTCAGCTTCGATCTGCGCTTGCTGCTCGGCCGGCAGGGCCTTGATGCGCGCGTACAGGTCGCCGATGCCGTTGTTCAGGTTGAAACCGATCTGCTCCAGCACGGTGGCGTGCTTGGCCAGGGCGTCTTTATAGAACTCGGCGACGATCTGGCCGAACATGATCGGGTCGGAGACCTTCATCATGGTGGCTTTCAGGTGAACCGACAGCAGCACGCCTTGTTTCTTGGCGTCTTCGATTTCAGCGGCGATGAACGCACGCAGGGCTTTCTTGCTCAGCACGGCGGTGTCGATGATTTCGCCGGCCTGTACCGAGGTCTTTTCCTTCAGGACGGTGGCGGTGCCGTCCTGGGCGATCAGCTCGATTTTGACAGCATCAGCGCCTTCGATCTGTACGGCTTTTTCGCTGCCGTAGAAGTCGCCATTGCTCATGTGGGCGACGTGCGACTTGGAGTCGGCAGCCCAGGCGCCCATTTTGTGCGGGTGCTTGCGCGCGTAGTTCTTGACCGACAGCGGTGCGCGGCGGTCGGAGTTGCCTTCGCGCAGTACCGGGTTCACGGCGCTGCCCTTGACCTTGTCGTAACGTGCGCGGGTTTCTTTTTCCGCGTCGGTGGTTACGGTTTCCGGGTAGTCCGGCAGGGCGTAGCCCTGGGCCTGAAGTTCCTTGATCGCGGCTTGCAGCTGCGGGGTCGAGGCGCTGATGTTAGGCAGTTTGATGATGTTGGCTTCAGGCGTAACGGCCAGGTCGCCCAGTTCGGCGAGGTGGTCCGGGATAGCCTTGGCACCCAGTTGCTCGGGGAAGCTTGCGAGGATGCGCGCGGCGAGGGAGATGTCGCGGGTTTCCACGGCAATATCAGCGGAAGCGGTGAAGGCCTCTACGATAGGCAGCAGTGAATAGGTGGCGAGGGCCGGGGCTTCGTCGGTGAAGGTGTAGATGATCTTCGAGCGGGTGGGCATATTCGGATTAACTCTCTTCTTTGCTGAAAGCGTGCGCAGAAACTCGAGATGCGCCGGGTGGAGCGCGTTCGTTCAAAGTCATCCATGAGCGAAATGTCGAGGTTTCTTCGCGGTGATGTTGGGTTGCATCAGTCGAGCGTCAAGCGGGTGGACTATTGTAATAGTCCTGCTTTGTAGCGGAAGGCTGTGTTCTAGAGCGGTCCGCCGTCGTGACTCTTTGGTCAGCGGCGGCATTATACATAGGTCGCTATGCTTACGCCGAGCCTTCATACAAAAGGTGTGTCGTCCATTGGTCTAAAGGTCGCAGGTACCCGATTGCGACGAAAGTCGCACGATGTGCTCAAGATTGGCGATTTTGCCTTTGCTTTCAGGCTTGTAGGCGACAAATTATGCTGTTTTCGATGCAAATGAGCATGGCGCGAGGTTTCAGTCGCCATTTATCTGGAGTAGGCTCGAACGCAGCCAGATGTTCAATCCATAGATGGAGTTCAGCATGGGATACAAGAAGATTCAGGTTCCGGCAGTCGGCGACAAAATCACCGTCAATGCAGACCATTCTCTCAATGTTCCTGACCAACCGATCATCCCTTACATTGAAGGTGACGGTATCGGTGTCGACATCAGCCCGGTGATGATCAAGGTAGTCGACGCCGCTGTTGAAAAGGCCTACGGCGGCAAGCGCAAGATCTCCTGGATGGAGGTTTATGCTGGCGAGAAAGCAACTCAAGTCTACGACCAGGACACCTGGCTGCCCCAGGAAACCCTGGATGCGGTCAAGGATTACGTGGTCTCCATCAAGGGTCCGCTGACCACCCCGGTGGGTGGCGGCATCCGTTCGCTGAACGTGGCCCTGCGCCAACAACTCGACCTGTATGTGTGCCTGCGCCCGGTGCGCTGGTTCGAAGGCGTGCCCAGTCCGGTCAAGAAGCCTGGCGATGTGGACATGACCATCTTCCGGGAGAACTCCGAAGATATTTACGCCGGTATCGAGTGGAAGGCCGGTTCGCCTGAAGCGATCAAGGTGATCAAGTTCCTCAAGGAAGAAATGGGCGTGACCAAGATCCGTTTCGACCAGGATTGCGGAATTGGCGTGAAGCCGGTCTCGAAGGAGGGTACCAAGCGCCTAGCGCGCAAAGCCCTGCAATATGTAGTGGATAACGACCGCGACTCGCTGACCATCGTGCACAAAGGCAACATCATGAAGTTCACCGAAGGTGCCTTCAAGGAATGGGCCTATGAGGTGGCGGCTGAAGAATTTGGTGCGACGCTGCTGGATGGCGGCCCATGGATGCAGTTCAAGAACCCCAAGACTGGCAAGAATGTGGTGGTCAAGGATGCTATCGCCGACGCCATGCTCCAGCAGATCCTGTTGCGTCCGGCTGAGTATGACGTGATCGCCACCCTCAACCTGAACGGCGACTACCTGTCTGATGCGCTGGCGGCGGAAGTGGGGGGGATCGGTATTGCGCCGGGTGCCAACCTTTCGGATACCGTGGCGATGTTCGAGGCGACCCACGGTACTGCGCCGAAGTATGCGGGCAAGGATCAGGTCAACCCGGGTTCGCTGATTCTGTCGGCCGAGATGATGCTGCGCCATATGGGTTGGACCGAGGCGGCGGATTTGATCATCAAGGGCACTAATGGCGCGATTTCTGCCAAGACTGTGACTTATGACTTCGAGCGTCTGATGGATGGCGCCACCCTGGTGTCTTCGTCTGGCTTCGGTGATGCGCTGATCTCGCACATGTAAGCGACAGGGGTAAAAAACCGGCCACACCGTAAACGGGATGGCCGGTTTTTTTATTGGGCGCCTGCTCGGTGGCTGATCAGGCTAATTGCTCTTTTGATTTTTGAGCGACGCCCTCTTTGGCTGTGCCGATGGTGACTGGCGCACTGATTTCGATCGCGTGCTTGCCTTTGGGCCCCTGAATAATGTCAAAGGAGACCGGCTGCCCCGCTTTCAGCGTTTTATAACCGTCCATTTTGATCGCTGAGTAATGCGCAAAAAGGTCTTCATCCTTGCCGTCTTCAATAATGAAGCCGTACCCTTTGGCATTGTTGAACCACTTGACCTTACCGCTTGCCATACCCATATCCCTCTGCACCAGACTCCATCACTGGAGTATCATCCAGTTTATCCGTCCTAACCCGAATAAATAAGGTTGACTGCGCGGACCTTTTTTACCCAATGTGGGTTCTATTGGTTGTAACACCGTTTCGCCGATAGTCAAGGCGACCAGTCGGTCAGAGTTGAAATTCTGACAGGTCGCCCCCACCACTGTATTTGAACCACTGACGAACCTTTCTTTCCATGCATGCAAACAGCCAGATTCGACTAACATTCAATCAGGATCGACCGGATCAGCAACATGATGACGACGGTTCTGCAGGCATTGCTGTTCAGGAGGCCAAGCCTGCTCTACAGGCGCCGCCGATGTACAAGGTGGTTTTGTTCAATGATGACTACACACCGATGGATTTCGTGGTCGAAGTGCTCGAGGTGTTTTTTAACCTGAACCGCGAGTTGGCGACCAAGGTAATGCTGGCCGTTCACACAGAAGGACGGGCAGTATGTGGAGTGTTTACCCGCGACATCGCCGAGACAAAGGCCATGCAGGTCAACCAGTACGCCAGGGAAAGCCAGCATCCGCTACTCTGTGAAATCGAGAAGGACGGTTAACGCCGACCACTTGGGTATGAGGTGAAGCTATGTTAAACCGCGAGCTCGAAGTCACCCTCAATCTTGCCTTCAAGGAGGCTCGTTCGAAGCGTCATGAGTTCATGACCGTCGAACACCTGCTGCTGGCACTTTTGGATAACGAAGCTGCCGCCACCGTTCTACGTGCGTGCGGCGCCAACCTCGACAAACTCAAGCATGACCTGCAGGAGTTTATCGACTCCACAACGCCACTTATTCCAGTCCACGATGAAGACCGTGAGACCCAGCCAACCCTGGGCTTCCAGCGGGTGCTTCAGCGTGCCGTGTTCCATGTTCAGAGCTCCGGTAAGCGTGAAGTCACGGGCGCCAATGTGCTGGTGGCGATTTTCAGCGAACAGGAAAGCCAGGCAGTGTTCCTGCTCAAACAGCAGAGCGTTGCCCGTATCGATGTCGTCAACTACATCGCCCACGGTATCTCCAAGGTGCCCGGGCACGGCGATCATTCCGAGGGTGAGCAGGATATGCAGGACGACGAGGGCGGTGAGTCTTCTTCTTCGGGCAATCCACTGGATGCCTATGCCAGTAATCTCAACGAACTGGCGCGCCAGGGGCGGATCGATCCGCTGGTGGGGCGTGAGCTCGAGGTTGAGCGTGTCGCGCAGATCCTCGCGCGTCGTCGCAAGAACAACCCGTTGCTGGTGGGCGAGGCAGGCGTGGGTAAAACCGCGATTGCCGAAGGCCTGGCCAAGCGCATCGTGGATAACCAGGTGCCGGACCTGCTGGCCAACAGCGTCGTCTACTCCCTTGACCTGGGCGCCTTGCTCGCCGGGACCAAGTACCGTGGCGACTTCGAGAAGCGCTTCAAGGCGCTGCTCGGTGAGCTGAAAAAACGCCCGCAGGCGATCCTGTTCATCGACGAAATCCACACCATCATTGGTGCCGGTGCGGCCTCCGGTGGGGTGATGGATGCCTCCAACCTGCTCAAGCCGCTGCTGTCGTCGGGTGATATACGCTGCATCGGCTCGACCACGTTCCAGGAATTCCGTGGCATCTTCGAGAAAGACCGTGCCCTGGCACGTCGCTTCCAGAAGGTCGACGTGTCCGAACCTTCGGTAGAGGACACCATCGGCATCCTGCGCGGGCTCAAGGGGCGCTTCGAGGCGCACCATGGCATCGAGTACACCGATGAAGCACTGCGTTCAGCCGCTGAGCTGGCGTCGCGCTACATCAATGACCGGCACATGCCGGACAAGGCCATCGACGTAATCGACGAAGCCGGTGCCTACCAGCGTCTGCAGCCGGTCGAGAAGCGTGTAAAACGCATCGACGTGCCGCAGGTCGAGGATATTGTGGCGAAGATCGCGCGGATTCCGCCAAAACACGTCACCAGCTCCGACAAGGAGTTGCTGCGTAACCTGGAGCGCGACCTCAAGCTGACCGTGTTCGGTCAGGATGCGGCCATCGACTCGCTGTCCACCGCGATCAAGCTGTCGCGTGCAGGCCTCAAGTCGCCGGACAAGCCGGTGGGTTCGTTCCTGTTTGCCGGCCCGACCGGTGTCGGCAAGACCGAAGCGGCCCGGCAACTGGCCAAGGCCATGGGTATCGAGCTGGTGCGGTTCGACATGTCCGAATACATGGAGCGTCACACCGTGTCGCGCCTGATCGGCGCGCCTCCGGGTTATGTCGGTTTCGACCAGGGCGGCCTGTTGACCGAGGCGATCACCAAGCAACCCCATTGCGTGCTGCTGCTCGATGAAATCGAGAAGGCCCACCCTGAAGTCTTCAACCTGCTGCTGCAGGTGATGGATCACGGGACCCTGACCGACAACAACGGGCGCAAGGCGGATTTCCGCAACGTGATCGTGATCATGACCACCAACGCCGGTGCCGAAACGGCCGCGCGGGCTTCCATTGGCTTCGCGCACCAGGATCACTCGTCCGATGCGATGGAAGTCATCAAGAAGAGCTTCACGCCTGAGTTCCGCAACCGCCTGGACACCATTATCCAGTTTGGTCGCCTCAGCCATGAGGTTATCAAGAGCGTGGTGGACAAGTTCCTCACCGAGCTCCAGGCGCAGTTGGAAGACAAGCGCGTGCAGCTGGAGGTCACGGACGCGGCGCGCAGCTGGCTGGCCGAAGGCGGCTACGATGCGGCAATGGGCGCACGCCCAATGGCGCGTCTGATCCAGGACAAGATCAAGCGGCCGCTGGCCGAAGAGATCCTGTTTGGCGAGCTTTCCGACCATGGTGGCGTAGTGCACATCGACCTGAAGGACGGCGAGCTGACCTTCGAGTTTGAAACTACAGCTGAAATGGCCTGATCCATAGCGGCGAGCTTCAATGTGGGAGGGGGCTTGCCCCCGATAGCAGTGTTTCAGTCGCTACATGGGTGACTGATTCACCGCTATCGGGAGCAAGCCCCCTCCCGCATTGGGTGGTGGCACTTGGTAAATAGCACGCACACAAAAACGCCCGGCATAACCGGGCGTTTTGTATTGACTTGCTTAGCGAGCGCGGTAAGTGATGCGCCCTTTGCTCAAGTCATAGGGCGTCAGCTCGACGCGCACTTTGTCACCGGTAAGAATACGAATGTAGTTCTTGCGCATCTTGCCGGAGATATGCGCGGTTACGACGTGCCCATTTTCCAACTCCACACGAAACATGGTGTTGGGCAGGGTGTCGACGACAGTGCCTTCCATTTCGAAGCTGTCTTCTTTCGACATGCAGTAAAGCCCTCGGTATCCAGTGAATGGCCCGGTGCAACTGCGCCAGGCAAAAGCGGCGTGCATTGTGCCCGAAAAAGGGTGTTCAAGCCAAGGGGTTCTAGTTAAGCACGACCCATCTTTGATTAATCAGCAGTTCAATGGGCCGATATTGGGTCTTGTAGTTCATCTTTTTGCAGTTCTTGATCCAGTAGCCGAGGTACACCGCCTCCAGTTCCTGGCGCAAGGCTTCGCCAATCTGCCAGAGGATCGCAAAGCGTCCCAGGCTGCGGCGTTCTTCGGCGGGTTCATAGAAGGTGTAGACCGCCGACAGGCCGTTAGGCAACAGATCGGTCACCGCGACAGCCACCAGCCGGCCGTCCGCACGAAATTCGTAGAAGCGCGAGAAGGGCAGGTCGCGGACCAGGAACGTGGAAAACTGATCGCGGCTGGGCGGGAACATATCGCCGTCAGCGTGGCGTTGTTCGATGTAGCGCTGGTAAAGGTCGAAATATTCTTCGGTGAAGCGCGGCTTGGCCGACGTCACCGTCAGGTCTGCGTTGCGCTTGAGGATGCGTTTCTGGTTGCGGTCCGGCAGAAACTGCGCAACGGGGATGCGTGCGGGCACGCAGGCATTACAGTTCTGGCAATGCGGCCGGTACAGATGATCGCCACTGCGCCGAAACCCCATCTCCGACAGGTCGGCATACACATGCACGTCCATAGGCTGGCTGGGGTCGAGGAACAGCGTGGTGGCCTGCTCGTCGGGCAGATAGCTGCAAGAGTGGGGTTGAGTGGCATAAAACTTCAAACGCGCCAACTCGGTCATGATCAACCCTCGGATAAGCTTTGAAATAAGTGTAAGCCAGGAGCGCGGATGTCGCCTAGGAAACCCACGGTCCGGCGTTGGGCTGGTCCAGATGGTCGTGCAGGAACCCTGCGAAGTCGCTGCGGGATATGGCGCGGGCACCCAGGCTGTGCAGGTGATCGTTGGGCATCTGGCAGTCGATCAGCACAAAGCCCCAGGCCTGCAATTGATGGGTCAGCGTGGCAAAGCCGAATTTCGAAGCGTTGTCGGCGCGGCTGAACATGGACTCACCAAAAAACAGCTGGCCCATTGCGAGGCCGTAGAGGCCGCCTACCAGTTCACCCTTGTCCCAGACCTCCACCGAATGCGCGTAGCCGCGCTGGTGCAGTTCCAGATAGGCGCTCTGGATGCCTTCGGTGATCCAGGTGCCATCGGCATAGGCGCGTGGCGCCGCGCAGGCCTGGATAACGGCGGCGAAGTCCTGGTCGAAGGTCACGCTGTAGCGCTGTTGGCGCAACAGTTTGCCCAGGCTGCGCGATACATGCAGTTCGTCGGGGAATATCACTGTGCGTGGGTCGGGCGACCACCAGAGGATCGGTTGGCCCTCTGAAAACCAGGGGAAGCAGCCGTGACGGTAGGCTTGGATCAGCCGTTCGGCGCTGAGATCACCGCCGGCGGCGAGCAAGCCATTGGGTTCGCGCATGGCCTTGGCCAGTGGGGGGAAAGTCAGTGAATCGCGTTGTAACCAGGTCAGCATGGCATCCAGGCTTTACGGAAGGGGAGGGGAGTGGCAGGAATGACACCTGCGGCGGCAGTGCTGATTATTGTCGACCTGGCGCCATCGGACCAGCCCGGATCGGACATTAAGGTGGATTAGCGTGAGCAGGTGTTTCTGCAACTCTATGCCGGGGGCGTGGTCGTAATCGGGTCTGTTCCATGCAGGCCATTTGCCAAGCTTGCCTCGATTGGTAAAAACAGCTCATAAGCCTTTGTCAGCAAAGACAATGCATGCTCAAATTGAACATCTTGTGACACACAATTGGCTATGCTGCTGGAAGAGCGCCAAGCGGCGTGGCATCAGGGACACAAACCCGTACAATGCGGCCATTGTGGCGTTATCGTCATTTCATCCAGCAATAGTCCGGTGTTAAACAGTAGATTCAACGACGCTCGTTCATTTTTCAGCTGCTCGGATTGGGCAGTATTTGCAGTCATTCAACAGATGGACGCGCTAAAGGCGCAGGAAAAGACCCGTTTTGAAGAAATCCGCCGCAACACCTAAAGCAGCAGTCGTGCCGGCCTGGCGCCAGCACCTGCATTATCGCCTCAAGGAAGGTGCGCTGATCGCGATCGGCGCGCTGTGCCTGTTCCTGATGATGGCCTTGCTGACCTATGGCAAGGACGATCCGGGCTGGAGCCACAACAGCAAGATCGAAGACGTGCAGAACTTCGGTGGCCCTGCCGGTTCCTACAGCGCCGATATCCTGTTCATGGTGCTGGGTTACTTCGCCTATATCTTCCCGTTGCTGCTGGCGATCAAGACCTGGCAGATCTTCCGCCAGCGCCATGAGCCGTGGCAGTGGAGCGGCTGGCTGTTCTCCTGGCGCCTGATCGGCCTGGTGTTCCTGGTGTTGTCCGGCGCGGCGCTGGCGCATATCCATTTCCATGCACCCACCGGCCTGCCGGCGGGCGCCGGTGGTGCGCTGGGCGAAAGCCTCGGCGACCTGGCGCGCCGGACCCTGAATATCCAGGGCAGTACCCTGATGTTCATCGCCTTGTTCCTGTTCGGCCTCACCGTGTTCACCGACCTGTCCTGGTTCAAGGTGATGGACGTGACCGGCAAGATCACCCTCGACCTGCTGGAGCTGTTCCAGGGCGCCGCCAATCGCTGGTGGGCGGCCCGTGTCGACCGCAAGCGCATGGTCGCCCAACTGCGTGAGGTCGACACCCGTGTCAACGAAGTGGTGGCCCCGAGCACACCGGACCGGCGTGAGCAGGCCAAGGTCAAGGAACGCCTGATCGAACGCGAACAGGCCTTGAGCAAGCACATGTCGGACCGCGAGAAGCAGGTGCCGCCAGTGATTGCTCCCGCGCCGCCCAAGCCGGCCGAACCGAGTCATCGCGTACAGAAAGAGAAACAGGCGCCGTTGTTCATCGACAGCGCCGTCGAAGGCACCTTGCCGCCGATCTCGATCCTCGACCCGGCCGAAAAGAAACAACTCAACTATTCCCCAGAGTCCCTGGCGGCCGTCGGCCACCTGCTGGAAATCAAGCTCAAGGAATTCGGCGTCGAAGTCTCGGTGGACTCCATCCATCCCGGCCCGGTGATCACCCGTTACGAAATCCAGCCGGCCGCCGGTGTGAAGGTCAGCCGCATCGCCAACCTGGCGAAAGACCTGGCCCGCTCTCTGGCCGTGACCAGCGTGCGCGTGGTGGAAGTCATTCCCGGCAAGACCACCGTGGGTATCGAGATTCCCAACGAAGACCGCCAGATCGTGCGCTTCTCCGAAGTGCTGTCGACGCCCGAGTACGACAACTTCAAGTCGCCGGTCACCCTGGCCCTGGGCCATGACATCGGCGGCAAGCCGGTGATCACCGACCTGGCGAAGATGCCCCACCTGCTGGTCGCCGGTACCACCGGTTCCGGTAAGTCGGTGGGGGTGAACGCGATGATCCTGTCGATCCTGTTCAAGTCCGGCCCGGAAGACGCCAAGCTGATCATGATCGACCCGAAGATGTTGGAACTGTCGATCTACGAAGGCATTCCACACCTGCTGTGCCCGGTGGTCACCGACATGAAGGACGCCGCCAACGCCCTGCGCTGGAGCGTTGCCGAGATGGAGCGCCGCTACAAGCTGATGGCGAAGATGGGCGTGCGTAACCTGTCGGGCTTCAACGCCAAGATCAAGGAAGCCCAGGAACGCGGCGAGACCATCGACGATCCGTTGTACCGGCGCGAAAGCATTCACGACGAAGCGCCAAAGCTGACCAAGCTGCCGACCATTGTGGTGGTGGTCGACGAATTCGCCGACATGATGATGATTGTCGGCAAGAAGGTTGAAGAGCTGATCGCGCGTATCGCCCAGAAGGCCCGTGCCGCCGGTATTCACTTGATCCTTGCCACCCAGCGGCCGTCGGTGGACGTGATCACCGGCCTGATCAAGGCCAACATCCCGACGCGCATGGCGTTCCAGGTGTCGAGCAAGATCGACTCGCGGACCATCATCGACCAGGGGGGCGCCGAACAACTGCTCGGCCATGGCGACATGCTCTACATGCCGCCGGGCACCAGCCTGCCGATTCGGGTGCACGGCGCCTTTGTCTCCGACGATGAAGTGCACCGTGTGGTGGAGGCCTGGAAACTGCGCGGCGCACCGGAATACAACGATGACATTCTTGCCGGTGTTGAAGAGGCCGGCAGTGGCTTCGATGGCGGCAGTGGCGGTGGCGACGATGATGCCGAGACCGATGCGCTGTACGATGAAGCCGTGGCGTTCGTGCTCGAAAGCCGTCGAGCCTCGATTTCCGCGGTGCAACGCAAGCTGAAAATCGGCTACAACCGTGCCGCTCGTATGATCGAAGCCATGGAAAACGCTGGCGTCGTGACCGCAATGAACACCAACGGCTCGCGTGAAGTCATTGCCCCCGGGCAGATGCGCGACTGATCCCGCGCCGCGTGACAGCACGCGGCGCGTCCTGACTACTCAATGAGGACTCCCATGCGCTTTATCCGCATGCTGTTGTTGCCGGCACTGGCCCTGACCGCTGTTTCGGCTCACGCTGACCCGGCCTCCGTCGCCAGCCTGAAGAATCTGCTCGACAAATCCCAGACCCTGACCGCGCGCTTCTCCCAGTTGACCCTGGATGCCGGCGGCACCCAGTTGCAGGAAACCGCCGGCGAAATGGCCGTGCAGCGTCCTGGCCTGTTCTACTGGCACACCGAGGGCAAGGCCGAGCAGACCATCGTGTCCGATGGCCAGAAGGTCACCCTGTGGGACCCGGACCTGGAACAGGCGACCATCAAGAAGCTCGACCCGCGCCTGAACCAGACCCCGGCGCTGTTGCTCTCAGGTGACGTGTCGAAGATCAACGACAGCTTCGACATCACCTCCAAGCAGACCAGCAACGTGATTGAATTCACCCTCAAGCCGAAATCCAAGGACACGCTGTTTGACACCCTGTCCTTGTCGTTCGGTAACGGCGTGATCAACAACATGCGCCTGATCGACAGCGTCGGCCAGCGCACCGATATCCTGTTCTCCGGGGTCAAGGCCAACCAGCCGGTACCGGCGTCCAAGTTCAAGTTCGACATCCCCAAGGGTGCCGACGTGATCCAGGAATAAATTCCCCAGAGGTTTCAAACGCTGCCCATGGACCTGTTTCGAAGTGACCCGATTGCCCAGCCACTGGCCGCACGTCTGCGTTCGACCAACCTGGATGAGTACGTCGGTCAGGAACACCTGCTCGCTCGCGGCAAGCCCCTGCGTGAAGCCCTGGAGCAGGGTGCGCTGCACTCGATGATTTTCTGGGGGCCGCCGGGGGTGGGCAAGACCACCCTGGCGCGGCTCTTGGCAAAAGTCTCCGATGCACACTTCGAAACGGTCTCGGCGGTACTCGCCGGGGTCAAGGAGATCCGCCAGGCGGTGGAAGTCGCCAAGCAGCAGGCCGGGCAGTACGGCAAGCGCACCATCCTGTTCGTCGACGAAGTGCACCGTTTCAACAAGTCGCAGCAGGATGCGTTCCTGCCCTATGTGGAAGACGGCACGCTGATCTTCATCGGCGCCACCACCGAAAACCCTTCGTTCGAGCTCAACAACGCCTTGCTGTCGCGGGCGCGGGTCTATGTGCTCAAAAGCCTGGACGAGGCGGCGATGCAGAAGCTGCTGCAGCGCGCCTTGAACGAAGACAAGGGCTTGGGCAAGCGCCAACTGAGCGTGAGCGAAGAGGGCTTCAAGATCCTGCTGACGGCTGCCGATGGCGATGGTCGTCGTTTCCTCAACCTGTTGGAAAACGCCTCCGACCTGGCCGAAGACGGCGGTGAGATTGGCGTCGACCTCCTGCAAAGCCTGCTCGGCGACACGCGCCGCCGCTTCGACAAGGGCGGCGAGGCCTTCTACGACCAGATCTCGGCACTGCACAAATCCGTGCGCGGCTCCAACCCCGACGGTGCGCTGTACTGGTTTGCACGCATGATCGATGGCGGTTGCGACCCGCTGTACCTCGCTCGCCGTGTGGTGCGCATGGCCAGCGAAGACATCGGCAACGCCGACCCGCGTGCACTGAGCCTGTGCCTGGCGGCATGGGACGTACAGGAACGCCTCGGCAGCCCGGAAGGCGAGTTGGCGGTGGCCCAGGCCATCACCTACCTGGCCTGCGCGCCAAAAAGCAACGCGGTGTACATGGGCTTCAAGTCCGCACTGCGCGCCGCCGCCGAATATGGCTCGCTCGAAGTGCCGATGCACCTGCGCAACGCGCCGACCAAGCTGATGAAGCAGCTGGGTTATGGCGATGAATACCGTTACGCCCACGATGAGCCGGATGCCTACGCGGCCGGTGAAGACTATTTTCCCGATGAGCTTGAACCGTTGCCGCTCTATCAACCGGTGCCCCGTGGCCTGGAGCTGAAGATCGGCGAAAAGCTCAATCACCTCGCGCAACTTGATCGACTCAGCCCCAGACAGCGGAGAAAGTAGTGTTCAAGACGATTCTTGCCGTGTCCGCAGCCGGCATCGCTGGTACATTATTGCGTTTCGCCACCGGCACCTGGGTCAGCGCCAATTGGCCCAGGCATTTTTACGCGGCGACCCTGGCGGTCAACCTGGTGGGCTGCCTGATCATCGGGCTGTTGTACGGCTGGTTCCTGTTGCGCCCGGAAGTACCGATTGAAATTCGCGCCGGCTTGATTGTCGGCTTTGTAGGCGGTCTGACGACCTTTTCATCCTTTTCACTGGATACGCTGCGCCTGCTGGAAAGCGGGCAGGCCCTGATAGCCTTCGGGTACCTGGGCATCAGCGTATTCGGCGGGCTGCTCGCTACCTGGGCCGGCCTGTCCTTGACCAAACTTTGATAAACGAGAGACCGACATGCTCGATTCCAAACTGTTACGTAGCAACCTTCAGGACGTAGCGGACCGCCTGGCATCCCGTGGCTTTGCCTTGGATGTTGCGCGCATCGAAGCGCTGGAAGAACAGCGCAAGACCGTCCAGACCCGCACCGAAGCACTGCAGGCTGAGCGTAATGCGCGTTCCAAATCCATCGGTCAGGCCAAGCAGCGCGGCGAAGACATCGCACCGTTGATGGCGGATGTCGAGCGCATGGGCACCGAGCTGTCCGAGGGTAAAGTCGAGCTGGAAAAAATCCAGTCCGAGCTGGATTCGATCCTGCTGGGCATCCCCAACATCCCCCACGAATCGGTGCCGATCGGCGCAGACGAAGACGGCAACGTCGAAGTGCGTCGCTGGGGCACGCCGAAGGCCTTTGATTTCGAGATCAAGGACCACGTCGCCCTGGGCGAACTGAGTGGTGGCCTGGATTTCGAAACTGCCGCCAAGATGTCCGGCGCGCGCTTTTCGCTGTTGCGCGGCCCGGTTGCGCGCCTGCACCGCGCACTGGCGCAGTTCATGATCAACCTGCACACCGGCGAGCACGGTTACGAAGAGGCCTACACCCCGTACCTGGTGCAGGCGCCGGCGCTGATGGGCACCAGCCAGTTGCCGAAATTCGAAGAAGACCTGTTCAAGATCAGCCGCGACGGCGAAGCCGACCTGTACCTGATTCCGACCGCCGAAGTGTCGCTGACCAATATCGTCTCCGGCGAGATCCTCGACGCCAGGCAACTGCCGATCAAGTTCGTCGCCCACAGCCCGTGCTTTCGCAGTGAAGCCGGCGCATCGGGCCGCGACACCCGCGGCATGATCCGCCAGCACCAGTTCGACAAGGTCGAGATGGTGCAGATCGTCGAGCCGTCGACCTCGATGGACGCCCTGGAAGGCCTGACCGCCAATGCTGAGCGCGTCCTGCAACTGCTGGAGCTGCCGTACCGCGTGCTGGCCCTGTGCACCGGTGACATGGGTTTCAGCGCCGTGAAGACCTACGACCTCGAAGTGTGGGTGCCGAGCCAGGACAAGTACCGCGAGATTTCGTCTTGCTCCAACTGCGGTGATTTCCAGGCCCGTCGCATGCAGGCGCGTTTCCGCAACCCGGAAACCGGCAAGCCGGAGCTGGTACACACCCTCAACGGTTCCGGCCTGGCCGTAGGCCGTACCCTGGTGGCGGTGCTGGAAAACTACCAGCAGGCTGACGGTTCGATCCGCGTACCGGAAGTGCTCAAGCCTTACATGGCGGGCGTTGAGGTCATTCGCTAAATGGAATTTCTGCCGCTGTTTCATAACCTGCGCGGCAGCCGTGTGCTGGTCGTCGGTGGCGGGGAGATTGCCTTGCGCAAATCCCGGCTGCTGGCCGACGCCGGGGCGTTGCTGCGGGTGGTTGCTCCCCAGATCGAAAACCAGTTGCGTGAACTGGTACTGGGCAGTGGCGGGGAACTGATTCTGCGCGGTTATCAGGAGGCTGACCTCGACGGTTGCACCCTGATCATTGCGGCAACCGACGACGAGCCGCTGAACGCGCAAGTGTCCAGCGATGCCAAGCGCCGTTGCGTACCGGTCAACGTGGTCGACGCGCCGGCCTTGTGCAGTGTGATCTTCCCGGCGATCGTCGACCGTTCGCCCTTGGTGATCGCCGTGTCCAGCGGTGGCGATGCGCCGGTGCTGGCGCGCTTGATCCGCGCCAAGCTGGAAACCTGGATTCCGTCCACTTACGGGCAACTGGCCGGGCTGGCGGCGCGTTTTCGTGCCCAGGTCAAAGGCTTGTATCCGGATGTGCAGCAGCGTCGTGCGTTCTGGGAAGAAGTGTTCCAGGGCCCGATTGCCGACCGCCAGTTGGCTGGGCAGGGCGATGAGGCCGAGCGCTTGCTGATCGAGAAGGTCAACGGCGCGCCGCCTTATGCGCCGGGCGAGGTTTATCTGGTGGGTGCGGGTCCGGGTGATCCCGACCTGCTGACCTTCCGTGCCCTGCGCCTGATGCAGCAAGCCGATGTGGTGTTGTACGACCGTCTGGTGGCGCCCGCGATCCTCGAACTGTGCCGCCGGGATGCCGAGCGTATCTACGTCGGCAAGCGTCGCGCCGACCACGCCGTGCCACAAGACCAGATCAACCAGCAACTGGTGGACCTGGCCAAGCAGGGCAAGCGGGTGTTGCGCCTCAAGGGGGGCGATCCGTTCATCTTTGGTCGTGGTGGCGAAGAGATCGAGGAACTGGCCGCCCATGGCATTCCGTTCCAGGTGGTGCCGGGAATCACGGCAGCCAGCGGTTGCGCGGCATATGCCGGAATTCCGCTGACCCATCGCGACTATGCGCAGTCGGTGCGCTTTATCACCGGGCATTTGAAGGACGGAACCTCGGACCTGCCCTGGCATGACCTGGTGGGCCCCTCGCAGACCCTGGTGTTCTACATGGGCTTGATCGGCTTGCCGATCATCTGTGATCAGTTGATCAAGCACGGGCGTGCGGCGGATACCCCGGCGGCCTTGATCCAGCAGGGCACCACGTCCAACCAGCGCGTGTTCACCGGCACCCTGGCCGACTTGCCACGGATGGTGGCGGAGCATGAAGTGCATGCGCCGACACTGGTGATCGTCGGCGAAGTGGTGGTGTTGCGCGAGAAGCTGAAGTGGTTTGAAGGCGCACAGTCGCAGGTCTGAGCCTTGAAAGCATCGGGGGCAAGCCCCCTCCCACATTGGACTGCATTCCTGTGTGGGAGGGGGCTTGCCCCCGATGAGGCCCTAAAAGCCAGCCAATACGTCGGATCAGTTCCACACGCCTTTGCCAATCAATTGCTTCCGATCGTGCGGTTCATCAAACCCCTGCGACGGCCCCTTCGGCACAATCCCCGTCGGGTTGATCGTGCGATGGCTGGCATAGTAATGCCCCTTGATGTGTTCGAAATCGACCGTCTCGGCCACCCCCGGCCACTGGTACATCTCCCTCAACCAATTCGACAGGTTCGGGTAATCCGCAATCCTGCGCAAATTGCATTTGAAATGGCTGTAGTACACCGCATCAAAGCGAATCAGCGTGGTGAACAGCCGCACATCTGCCTCGGTCAGGTATTCACCGGCCAGGTAGCGATGATCGCTCAAGTGTTGTTCCAGATGACCCAGCTCGGCGAACACATCATCAAACGCACTTTCATACGCTTGCTGTGAGGTGGCGAAGCCTGCGCGGTACACGCCGTTGTTCACCGCCGGGTAAATGCGTTCGTTCAACGCGTCAATGGTCGTGCGCAGCGGCTGGGGGTAGAAGTCCAGGGTGTTGCCGGTCAATTCATTGAAGGCGTCGTTGAACATGCGGATGATCTCCGCCGATTCATTGCTGACGATGCGCTTGAGCTTTTTGTCCCACAGCACCGGCACGGTGACGCGTCCGGTGTAATCGGCGGTATCGGCGGTATAGCGCTGGTGCATGAAGTCGAAATCATCCAGCTTGTCGCCGGTGGAGCCGTGGGCCTTGTCGAAGGTCCAGCCGTTTTCCAGCATCAACCAGCTGACCACGGACACGTCGATCAGGCTTTCCAGGCCCTTGAGCTTGCGCAGGATCAGCGTGCGGTGAGCCCAGGGGCAGGCCAGGGAGACATAGAGGTGGTAGCGGCCGGCCTCGGCTGTGAAGCCGCCTTCGCCACTCGGGCCTGGCGCGCCGTCGGCGGTGACCCAGTGGCGGCGTTGCGCCTGTTCGCGCTGGAACGCGCCGTCCGCGCTACTTTCGTACCACTGGTCTTTCCAGTGCCCTTCGATCAGCAAACCCATGACTGGCTCCTTGGCTAATAAGCGTTGGAGCCCAGTCTAAAGGGATGAGTTCGAACTAAAAGCGCAAAGACCGGGGGTTAATCATCGATTAAATCGATTTGTCCCGTGCGATCCAGTATTGCCGGGCCAGTTCAAAGGCCTGCTCCCGTGGGTGACCCAGGCCACGCAAGGCCAGGGCCATGGTGGCGATCAGTGCCAATTGCGGGTAGCTGTCCTCGATGTCGCCGCGCCACACGGCTTTCAAGTGCTCGGGGTCGAGGGTGGCCGGCTTGACGTGGCGTTGGGCGGAGAGGGCGGGCCATTCTTCGTCCCAGCTTTCGCCGCCGGTGGTGCCGTACAGATGGCTGAGGGTGTCGGGGTTGATCTCGACCTCGCCGCCATCGCCCTTGACCACAATCACATTGTCGCCGAGCAGGCCGCTGGCATCGCGGTGCACGCCTTGGTAACCGGGATGGAAAATGCTTTGCAGCCCCAATCGCGCATTCAGCGGATTGAGCAGGCGCGCCAGGGAATGGATCGGCGAGCGCAAGCCCAGGGTGTTGCGCAGGTCGATCATGCGTTGCAACTGCGGCGCCCAGTCACCCAGCGGGATAAAGGCCAGGTTGCCTTTTGCATAGGCAGCCTCGACCTGCTGCCAGTTGCGGCACAAGGGAATCTGCAAACCCCCCAGCAATTGCTCGGTATACAGCCGTCCCGCCGTGTGGGCGCCGCCGCCGTGCATGAGGATGCGCACGCCGTTTTGCGCCAGGCACTTGGCCGCCAGCAGGTACCACGGCAGGTGGCGTTTCTTGCCGGCGTAGGTCGGCCAGTCGACATCCACGTTCAGTGCCGGGGCATCCAGGCGTTCGCGCACGGCTTCGGTGAAACCGGCCAGTTCTTCCGGGCTTTCTTCCTTGTGGCGCAGCAGCATCAGGAAGGCGCCGAGCTGGGTGTCCTCGACTTTTTCGTCGAGCAGCATGCCCATGGCTTCGCGGGCCTCCTCACGGGTGAGGTTGCGCGCACCGCGCTTGCCTTTGCCCAGGATGCGCACGAATGGTGCAAACGGGTGCTCGGCAGGGGTTTGAAGAGTCAGCGGGGCAAAGTCGGTCATAAGCAATTCGTCGGCCTGGGCAGGCCCGCCAGCTTGGCGGCGAGTTTGGCGGGAGTGCCGTTGAACAGTTTGTTGAGGTGCAGGCTGTTGCCTTTTTCCGGGCCCAGCTTCAAGGCGGTGTACTTGATCAGCGGGCGCGTGGCCGGGGACAGCTGGAATTCGCTGTAGAACTGGCGCAAGAGCGTGAGGATTTCCCAATGGTCCGCGGTCAACGCCAGGGGTTCGGCGGCGGCCAGGGCGCTGGCGACTTCCTCGGACCAGGCGTTCAGGTCGACCAGGTAGCCGTCCTTGTCCAGTTCCAGGGTGCGTGTGCCTACGGTCAGGGTGTTCATAGCCAGCTGTTGACCTTGTCGTAGTCGAGCGACAACTGCACGAAACCCGGGTAATCGACGCTGTCGGCCCAGTCCGGCAAGGGCAGGTTGCGCGCCTGCATGTCTTCGGCCAGCACAAACACCTTCACGCCTTTGGTTTGCAGCGCCGCGTTGTGCAGCCCATAGGCGCCGTCGCCGCAGAGCAGGATGGCGTCATTAACGCCACAGATACGCAGGCAGCTGTCCAGGCGGCTATCGGTAAACGGGGAGTGGGAAACCACATGTAGAGTCGACATCAGAGGGTTATCACCTGGTCGTAACGGTCAATCAACTGGGAGATCGCAGCGCTGTCCAGCGGCTGTGCGCTGGCGGGCGTCGTGAGGCCGCGTTCGGCCAGGCTATGGTGGCAGGCGAATACCTCGTCGATACCGAACAGGCCCAGCGCCTGCAGGTTGGCGCCGAGGTCCTTCTGCTGCACGGCCTTGGCGTCCTGATGTGGTGCCAGTTGGAACACGCCGTCGTCGAGGAACAGCAGGCCGATGGGCAGATCGAAGGCACCGCCAGCCAGCACGATGTCCAGTGCTTCGCGTGCGCCCGGGCCAGACCAAGGTGCCTGGCGGCTGATCACCAATAGGGATTTGGACATGTCACGGCCCTCCAAAACAGATCAGGCGATCGGCGGCCTGGGCGGCGTCGTGCAATTGCCCCAGGCCCGACAGCTCCCACGGCGCATCGAGGTTGACCGCACTGCGTTGATAACGGGTGGCTTCCTCCTCGTTGAGCACGCCACGACGCAAGGCGGCGGCGATGCACACCACGCTGTCGAGTTGGTGCGCGCTGACAAACTCACGCCATTGGCGAGCGATGTCCTGCTCATCCTGGGGCACAACAACCGAATTGGACGCGCTGTACACGCCGTCCTGGTAGAAAAACAGCCGCACAATCTCATGCCCGCCGGCCAGTGCCGCCCGGGCAAACAGCAGGGCGCGGCGCGAGGAGGGCGCGTGGGCGGCACAAAACACTGCAATCGCAAACTTCATGGAACACTCTGCAAGCAAACGTGGGCCAATGATAAAGCCGCCGCCGCGAAAAAGCCCGCCGTGATCAAAACGGTCACTGTCGGTGACCGTTCCGGCGATTGCCGACCGGCGCAAGGCTGCCTAGTCTGTGGGCATTCAAAACCGAAATGGAGTGCCCATGTCAGGTCCCTTGGCGTCCCTCAAAGTGCTGGATTTTTCCACCTTGCTGCCTGGCCCGTTTGCGTCGCTGATGCTGGCAGACATGGGCGCCGAGGTGCTGCGTATCGAGTCACCCACGCGCATGGACCTGTTGCGCGTACTGCCACCCCACGACCAGGGCACGTCGGCCAGCCACGCCTACCTCAACCGCAACAAGCGCAGCCTGGCGCTGGACCTCAAGCAGGCCGAGGCGCTGGAGATCGTACGGGCGCTGGTCAAGGAATACGACATCCTGCTTGAACAATTCCGCCCTGGGGTGATGGAGCGACTGGGGTTGGGGTATGAGGCATTGAAGGCGATCAACCCCCGGCTGATATATGTATCGATCACCGGTTATGGCCAGACTGGCCCGTATAGGGACCGCGCCGGGCACGACATCAATTACCTGGCGCTGGCCGGGGTGGCCAGCTACACCGGGCGCCGGGACAGCGGCCCGTTGCCACTGGGCGTACAACTGGCGGATGTGGGCGGCGGGTCGCTGCATGCGGTAGTGGGGCTGCTCGCGGCGGTCATCGCCCGGCAGCAGAGCGGGGTAGGCCAGTACCTGGATGTGAGCATGACCGACTGCTCGTTCAGCCTGAACGCCATGGCGGGTGCGGGCTTCCTGGCGTGCGATGTCGAGCCTGAACGCGAAAGCCATGTGCTGAACGGTGGCAGTTTTTACGATTATTACCGCTCGCGGGATGGGCGTTGGATGTCGGTCGGCAGTCTGGAGCCTGGGTTTATGCAGCAACTCTGTGACGCGCTGGGACGGCCGGAGTTGGCGGCGCTGGGCCTGTCGCCCACACTCAAGCAGGCGCTGCAGGTTGAATTCGAGAAACGTAGCTTTGATGAGTTGTGTGAGTTGTTTGCCGGGGTGGATGCGTGTGTGGAGCCGGTGTTGAGCCTGAGTGAAGCGGTGCAACATCCGCAGTTAAGGGCGCGGGCGTTGGTCAGTCAGGTGCCCAGGGGGGATGGCTCGAGCCAGGCGCAGATTGCCTGCCCGTTGAAGTTCTCGGAGGGGTTGCCAGCGCCCAGGCATATAGGCGCTGCTGTGGGGGCGCACAGTGATGAGGTGCTGGCGGAGTTGGGGTTCAGTGTTCAGCGCATACAGGATCTGCGGCGGACCAAGGTAGTAGGGTGACTGGACCGACGCAATCGGGAGCAAGCTCCCTCCCACACTCGATAGGCGGCGTGGTCAACAGGTGGGAGGGGGCTTGCCCCCGATGAGGCCCTCATTCCACCCGGGTTTCACCGGTAAACACCAGCGTCTGCCGGCACCGCCTGCACAAATACCTTCGGCCCTGAGCCACCATGCCATGGCGCTGGGGCGAGAACGGAAAGTCACTGTCCGCGCACGGGCACTTGTAGATATAGCGGGTCACCTGGCGGCGCTTCACGGCATAGGTGTGGCAACGGTCCGGCGGCAGTTCGTAGACCCCGCGCATGATCAATTGCCATTCCTCGCCATGGGGCTGGATGCGTTCACCAAACAACTGGTGGGCAATCAGGTGCGCCACTTCATGGGCTACGGTCTGCTTGAGGAAATGTTGGCTGTTTTCTCGGTACAACTGTGGGTTGAAGCGCAGCAGGTTCTCGTGCAAATGCGCGACACCGGCCTTCTGGCCCCGCAGCTTGAGGCTGACCTGGGGACGTTTGAAGCTTCGTTTGAAAAAGGATTCGGCTAGCAGGAAACAATCTTCGACGCGGGTATTGAGTTGCTCGGGCATGCTGTACATATCTCCAGAGACGCCCAGTATGCCGCAAAGCTGGGTGTTTCCGAATCTGTCAGGCGCCGAATGGTCATGCATGATGCACAAAGCCACCTTGCGGTGGCTTTGCCCACGGTTCATCTGCTCAGTTGGTATAGATCGGGCCTACGCCCAAGCCCCAGACAATCACGGTAAAGGCCATGATCGCCACCAGCACCACCAGCCCCACGGCCAGTATGGAACTGGAAAACAGGAAGCCTTCATCCGGATCAATGTTCATAAAGGTCGGCACACCTACATAAAGCAGGTACACCGTGTAGCAGATGGCCGCCGTGCCTACCACCATGCCCAGCCACATATGTGGATAGAGCGCCGCCAGCCCGCCGATGAACAGTGGCGTGGCGGTGTAGGTGGCAAACGCCACGCAGCGGGCCATGCTCGGGTTGGCGTCATAGGTACGCGCCATCCAGTGAATGAATGCACCCATCACCGCCACGCCGGCGAGCATCGCGGCGTAGGACATGATGGTCATCCACAGTGCGCTTTCCAGGGTCAGCATCACCGGCGCGCGGTTGCCGATGACCCAGCCGACCTGGGTGGTACCGATAAACGCGGAAACGGCGGGAATCGCCGCGAGAATCAGGGTGTGAGTGAGGTACATGTGGCCGATGCTTTCTTCTTTATCGCCACGGATTTCCCGCCATTCCTGGTCGGGATGGGTAAAAAGCCCCACGACGTGATGGATCATGCCAGTCACTCCTGTCGTTATTGCCATCGCCCCCCATCGGAGCGCCCACGGGCCAAATGGCCTCAAAGGTCCTGGATAGCTGTGCGACCTCTTGTCGCAGTATAGGAAGGGATGACCGGAATAACTGTAGGGCCTTTAGAGCGAATTGCGCTGTAAACGTTGGGGTTAATCGCAGATTGGAATGCAGCCCCCTCCCACATTGGAACTCGGTGATTCTTACCGGTAAAATGCTGGGCTTTTCGTCACACACCTCCAGCGGATCCAAGCGCCATGGGCACTCTTACGGTCAACCAGAACAAACTGCAAAAACGCCTGCGTCGCCTGGCCGGTGAAGCGGTCGCCGATTTCAATATGATCGAGGACGGCGACAAGGTCATGGTCTGCCTCTCCGGCGGCAAAGACAGCTACACCATGCTCGACGTGCTGTTGCACCTGCAAAAGGTCGCGCCGATCAAGTTCGAGATCGTGGCCGTCAATATGGACCAGAAACAACCGGGCTTCCCTGAGCATGTGCTGCCGGCCTACCTCAAGGAACTGGGCATCGAGTACCACATCGTCGAGAAAGACACCTACTCGGTGGTCAAGGAACTGATTCCGGAAGGCAAGACCACCTGCTCGCTGTGTTCGCGCCTGCGCCGTGGCACGCTGTACACCTTCGCCGATGAGATTGGCGCGACCAAGATGGCCCTGGGGCACCATCGCGACGATATCGTCGAGACCTTCTTCCTGAATATGTTCTTCAATGGCTCGCTCAAGGCCATGCCGCCCAAGCTGCGTGCCGATGACGGGCGCAACGTGGTGATCCGCCCGCTGGCGTATTGCAACGAGAAAGACATCCAGGCTTACTCCGACTTCAAGCAATTCCCGATCATCCCGTGCAACCTGTGTGGCTCCCAGGAGAACCTGCAGCGCCAGGTGGTCAAGGAAATGCTGCTGGACTGGGAGCGCAAGACCCCGGGCCGCACCGAAAGCATCTTCCGCAGCCTGCAGAACGTGATCCCCTCACAGTTGGCCGACCGCAACCTGTTCGACTTCACCAGCCTGAAAATCGATGAGACCGCCGCGTCGCGCTTCGTCAATGTTGTGAACCTCTGAGCCCATTCAAGGCTCTGACACACGGCGCTCGCGGGCGCCGTTTTCCATTCAATTGCCAGGAGAGGGCATGCGCGATTACAAGTGGCTGCACGAATATTGTCTGAACCGCTTCGGTTCGGCAGCCGAGCTGGAAGCCCACCTGCCTGTGCCCAAGACTGCGGCGCAATTACGCAAGATCAGTGATGATCGCTACCTGTCGACCCTGGCGTTGCGCGTGTTTCGTGCAGGCTTGAAGCACAGCGTGGTGGACGCCAAGTGGCCGGCGTTCGAAAAGGTGTTTTTCGGCTTCGACCCGGAAAAAGTCGTACTGATGGGCGCCGAGCACCTGGAGCGGCTGATGCAGGACACCAGCATCATCCGCCACCTGGGCAAGCTCAAGAGCGTGCCGCGCAATGCGCAGATGATCCTGGATATCGAGCAGGAGAAGGGCAGCTTCGGCGCGTTCATCGCCGATTGGCCGGTGACCGACATTGTCGGCCTGTGGAAGTACCTGAGCAAACACGGCCACCAGCTCGGCGGGTTGTCAGCGCCGCGCTTTTTACGCATGGTCGGCAAGGATACCTTTGTGCCGAGTTATGACGTGGTGGCGGCGTTGAACGCGCAGAAGATCGTCGACAAGGCGCCGACCAGCCTGCGCGACCTGGCGACGGTGCAGGGCGCGTTCAACCAGTGGCACGCCGAGAGTGGACGGCCGATGTGCCAGTTGTCGATGATGTTGGCGTACACCGTCAACCATTGAGGCCGGGATGATGCCATCGGGGGCAAGCCCCCTCCCACATTGGATAGGCGGCGCGGTAAAAGTGTGGGAGGGGGCTTGCCCCCGATGAGGGGCTTCAGGCCGCTGCCAGCTGCCGGTTCAACTGATGCCGCCAGCGCACATACAACAGTGCCGTGCAAAACACCGCCAGGCTCGCCAGCATCTCCAGCACCCCGAACCACTGCCGGTTCGGGTCATACGCCGCCAGCGCGCCCTTGATGAAATACAGGTTCACCACAAAGCACATCCATGAGTGCCCGCGCGCGCTGCCCAGCAGCATGCCTGGCGCCAGCACCAGCAAGGGCACCAGTTCGATCAGCAGGATCACCCACGGCCGTGCGCCGTGCAGATCAGCAACGAACAGGTAGTACACGCACAGCAACCCCACCAGGCCAAAAAACGCCAGCAGGCTCAGCGCGCGAGCAATTCTGACCCGTGGCTCCAACCACGCCTGGGGCGGCAGGACCTTAGGCTTCCTGGCCACGACCGCCCTCCAGCAGCGTGGCGGTGTTCGCCAGGCGTAGCCCCAGCGCGCGGCACAGGGCGATCTCATGCTGGTCGAGCATGCGCTTGCCGTCCGGCCCGGCGTGATGGCTGGCACCATAGGGCGTGCCGCCGCCCTGGGTATCGAGCAAGGCCTGTTCGCTGTAGGGCAGGCCGGTGATCAGCATGCCGTGGTGCAGCAACGGCAGCAGCATCGACATCAGCGTGGTTTCCTGGCCGCCGTGCAGGCTGGCCGTGGAGGTAAACACCCCGGCCGGCTTGCCGACGAGGGCGCCGGTGAGCCACAGGTTGCTGGTGCCGTCGATGAAGTACTTGAGCGGTGCGGCCATGTTGCCGAAGCGGGTCGGGCTGCCCAGGGCCAGGCCGGAGCAGTGTTTCAGGTCGTCGAGGCTGGCATACAGCGCGCCTTCCTCCGGAATGCTCGGTGCCACGGCTTCGCACTCGGTGGAGATCGCCGGCACGGTGCGCAAGCGTGCCTCCATCCCGCCTTGCTCGATGCCCCGGGCAATCTGCCGGGCCATTTCGCTGACCGAGCCATTGCGGCTGTAATACAGCACCAGCACATACGGCGACGTCACGGCAGGATCTCCAGTACGTTTTCCGGCGGCCGGCCGATGACGGCTTTGTCGGCGGTTTCCAGGATCGGGCGTTCCATCAATTTCGGGTGATCGGCAATGGCGGCGATCAACTGGGCTTCGCTGAGGCTGGCGTCGGCCAGGTTCAGGGTTTTGTATTCATCTTCGCCGGTGCGCAGCAGTTGGCGCGCGCTGATACCCAGCTTGCCGAGCAGCGCCTTGAGTTGCGCGGCGTCCAGCGGGGTTTCCAGGTAGCGTACGACGGTGGGGGTGAGGCCACGGGCCTCCAGCAGCTCCAGCGCACCGCGGGATTTCGAGCAGCGCGGGTTGTGATAAAGCGTCAGATCGGTCATGTGCGGGTCGCATCTTGCGTAAGGTGGCGGGTATTCTACCCGTGCAGCGACCTGTCCTTAAACCGTAAGAGGCGATAGGCCGCAGCCAACGTTCATTTTTGCGAAGGATTACCCCATGACAAGGCGACTGATCGGTGCATTGGCGATCATCACAACCCTGCTGCTCAGCGGCTGCGGTAACGATTACGGCGTTGACCAATTTGGCAAGAAGGTGGCGTCCGAACGCTTGGACAAGCAGTGGCTGGTGGTCAATTACTGGGCCGAATGGTGTGGTCCGTGCCGCACGGAAATCCCCGAGCTCAATGCCTTGGCCGAACAGTTGAAGGCGCAGAACGTGGGCGTGTTCGGGGTCAACTTCGACAATGTCCAGGGCGAAGAGCTGAAAGCCGCCAGCGACAAGCTGGGCATCAAGTTCACGGTGCTGGCGCAGAACCCGGAAGAGATTTTCGATATTCCACGCAGCGAAGCGTTGCCGGTGACCTACATCATCGATGACAAGGGCAAGGTGCGCGAGACGTTGATGGGCGAGCAGACGGCGGAAGGCGTGCTGGCCAGGCTCAAGGCCTTGCGCGGCTAGGGGCTACCCGGAATCAAATGTGGGAGGGGGCTTGCCCCCGATAGCTGTGTGTCAGTCACTCCATCAGTTGACTGTTACACCGCCATCGGGGGCAAGCCCCCTCCCACATTTAGCTTCCATCAATCCATGGATTGGGAAAATCAGCCTTCTTCGAGCCACAGGCGGATCGGTTTGCCCTCGGCCGGCCAGAACCGGGTCTGCTCGATCGGCGAGATATCCCAGCGCTGCACGCCTTGCAGGGCCTGGAAGAAGCGGTGTTCCTGTTCCATCAACGCTTCGGCGCAGAGTTTGCGGGTGCTGCCGATCTGGCCGAAGCTGAGCTTTTCACCGTCGACGGTGTAGGGCGCGAACCAATGGTTGCAGCCGCCGTTGCCATAGGCGCGACCATCGGCGCCGAGGGTGACGGTCAGGTGCGCGTAATCCATCAGCGGCCGCTCGCCAATCCATTCCACCACGTAGCTGTGATCCTGTTTGAGCTTGACCGCGTCGCCGGCACAGCCGGTCAGGCCCGCCCCGAGGGCGGCGAGCAGAAACAGGCCTCTCATTGCGCAGCCTTCTGGCATTTCGGGCAGCGGTGCTTGTCGCCCTCGCTGGTCCAGCCCAACTCGGCGATCCGCGCATTGGCGGCCGGTTGCAGCGGTTCTTTGGTCAGCTTGGTTTCCACCGCAAACTCGAAGTCCAACACGGCGTCGCAGCTGTCGCAGTTGACCTTCCAGGTGTGAATCTCCAACTCCCCGAACTTCGGCCCCTGGGCCATGGCGACCCACTGGCCCGCCGGGCGGATGGAGTAGCGTGCGTCACCTTCGACGGTGAGGCGCATCGACAGGGTTTTACTGCCGCGCAGGGAGACGATCAGAACGTCGCCATGCTTGATCGAGCCACCGTTGCCGGTGACCTGGTAACGGCCCGGCACCAGGGCGCGGCATTCGATCAGGGTGTGTTGCGGGCTCAGCAAACTGAAGCGGAAATCGTGTTCGGCCATGGATCCTCCAAATAGGCGCGGCATCCTATCACGGGTGCTGGCTCATCATGAGCCTGGTATGTAACCGCTGATCATCCTTCGACGAGGTTCTGTGCCCGGCCATCGGCCCAGGCGGCAATGTTGGCCAACGTCGTGCCGGCGATGGCGGCCAGGGCCTCGCGGGTCAGAAACGCCTGGTGGGCAGTGATGATCACGTTAGGGAAGGTCAGCAGGCGTGCGAGCACGTCGTCCTGCAAGGGCAGATCAGAGCGGTCCTCGAAAAACAACTGCGCTTCTTCCTCATAGACATCCAGACCGAGGTAGCCGAGCTGGCCGTCCTTGAGCGCCTTGATCAGCGCCGGGGTGTCGACCAGCCCACCGCGACCGGTGTTGATCAGCATCGCACCCGGTTGCATCTGCGCCAGGGACCGGGCGTTGATCAGGTGTTTGCTGTCGGCGGTGAGCGGGCAGTGCAGGCTGATGATCTGCGCCTGGGCCAGCAGTTCGGGCAGGCTCACGTACTGCGCGCCCAGGGCCTGGACCTGCGGGTTGGGGAAGGGGTCGTAGGCCAGCAGCCGGCAACCGAAGCCGGCCATGATATTGGCGAAGGTGGCGCCGATCTGTCCGGTGCCGACCACGCCGACGGTCTTGCCCACCAGGTCGAAACCGGTGAGGCCATGCAGGCTGAAATCGCCGTCGCGGGTACGGTTGCAGGCGCGGGGCAGGCGGCGGTTGAGGGCGAGGATCAGCGCGACGGCGTGTTCGGCCACCGCATGGGGCGAGTAGGCCGGTACGCGCACGATGGTCAGGCCCAGGCGCTTGGCGGCGGCCAGGTCCACATGGTTGTAGCCCGCCGAGCGCAGGGCGATCAACCGCGTGCCGCCCTTGGCCAACTGCTCCAGCACCGGGGCGCTGAGGTCATCGTTGATAAAGGCGCAGACTACCTCGTGATGTTCGGCCAGGGCCACGGTGTCGAGGTTGAGCCGGGCGGGTTGGAATTGCAGCTCCAGGCCTACGGGCAACGGTTCGCCGAGAAAGCTGTCGCGGTCGTAGGTTTGGCTGCTGAATAGAATCACGCGCATCAAAAGGCTCCCCGCAATTAATCAGTTGGAAACGCTGGACAACTGTGGGAGGGGGCTTGCCCCCGATTAGGGTGTGTCAGCTACAGATGCTTCGACTGATACGACGCTATCGGGGCAAGCCCCCTCCCACAGCTGATCGGCGTCAAAGTCTCTTCAGGCGCTGACCCGCGCCTCGCTGGCCAGCCGTGCAATCGCCATGTCCAGTTCGTCCAGCGCATGCATGGCCTTGGCGTCATCCTGCTTGAGCAGGGTTTCGGCACGGTGGCAGGCGGCGCGCAGTTGCGGTACGCCACAGTAACGGGTGGCGCCGTGCAGACGATGCACCCGTTCAATGAGGGCGTTGTTGTCGTTGGCGTCACGGGCAATGGTGATGGCGAGTCGGTCGGCTTCCAGGGAGGCAAGCAACATGGCGAGCATGTCTGCTGCCAAATCAGCCTTGCCGGCCGCCAGGCGCAGGCCTTCCTCGTGATCGAGCACCGGAAATTGCACGCCAGGGCCGAGGTTGTCGGTCGCGCGTTCCGGCCCCTGATTGCGCAGGGCCAGGCCGGTCCATTTCAACACCACCTGGGCCAGTTGGCGTTCGCTGATGGGTTTGGTCAGGTAGTCGTCCATGCCGCTTTGCAGCAAGGCGCGTTTTTCGTTGGCCATGGCGTGGGCGGTGAGGGCGACTACCGGCAATGGCGTGCCGCTGCGTTCGCTTTCCCACTGACGGATCGCCTCGGTGCTTTGGCGGCCGTCCATGCCGGGCATTTGCACATCCATCAGCACCAGGTCGAAGGTGTCCTGCTTCACCGCATCGATGGCCGCATAACCGCTTTCCACGGCGCGTACCCGGGCGCCCATGTCTTCCAGCAGAGTCTGGACCAGCAACAGGTTCGCCGGGTTGTCATCCACACACAGTACACGCGGTGCCCGGCTGGACAAGGGTTCGCCGGGCTCGCTGCGCGTGGGGCGCGGGCTGATCAGGTCGGACAAGGCACGCCGCAATTTGCGTGTACAGGCCGGCTTGGCCTGCAATTGGCTGTTGGGATTGGGTACGGACTGATTGAACAGCATCTGTTCGGTGGTGGGGCACAGCACCAGCACTTTGCAGCCCAGGTGTTCGAGGTCCCACAGGTGCTGGTTGAGGCGCTCGGGCGGGATGTCGTTGGCAGTAACCCCAAGGACCGCAAGGTCAATGGCTTGCTCGGTCTGGTGGGCACTGGTAATGCCGTTGGTCAGGCTTTCCAGGCTGGTGAACGGCGTGACGTCCAGGCCGCAGTCTTCCAGTTGGTGTTGCAGCGCCTGGCGTGCCAGTTCGTGGTTTTCCAGCAAGGCGACACGATGGCCCAGCAGGGGCGCCGACGGCAGGTCTTCCACGTCGTCGCGGGTCTTGGGCAGGTTGAGGCTGATCCAGAACTCCGAGCCTTCGCCCGGTGTGCTGTCGACGCCGATTTCGCCGCCCATCTGTTCGATCAGGCGCTTGGAAATCACCAGGCCCAAGCCCGTGCCGCCGGGTTGGCGCGAGAGTGAGTTGTCGGCCTGGCTGAAGGCCTGGAACAGGGCACGCACGTCCTGGTTGGACAGGCCGATGCCGGTGTCCTGCACGCTGATGCGCAATTGCACGCTGTCTTCCTGCTCGTCCTCGATCATCGCTCGCGCCACGATGGTGCCTTCGCGGGTGAACTTGATCGCGTTGCTGATCAGGTTGGTGAGGATCTGCTTGAGGCGCAGCGGGTCGCCGACCAATGCCAGCGGCGTGTCGCGGTAGACCAGGCTGACCAGTTCGAGCTGTTTGGCATGGGCGGCGGGGGCGAGGATGGTCAGGGTGTCTTGCAGCAAGTCCCGCAGGTTGAACGGAATGCTGTCGAGGACCAGCTTGCCGGCTTCGATTTTCGAGAAGTCGAGGATCTCGTTGATGATGCCCAGCAGGTTGTCGGCGGATTTTTCGATGGTGCCCAGGTAGTCGAGTTGACGCGGGGTCAGCTCGCTCTTTTGCAGCAAGTGGGTAAACCCCAGGATGCCGTTGAGCGGCGTGCGGATCTCATGGCTCATGTTGGCCAGGAACTCCGACTTGATGCGACTGGCCTCCAGCGCCTCCTTGCGCGCCAGGTCCAGCTCGATGTTCTGGATCTCGATGGTTTCCAGATTCTGGCGTACGTCTTCGGTGGCCTGGTCGATGCTGTGTTGCAGTTCTTCCTGGGCGTTCTGCAGGGTCTCGGCCATGCGGTTGATGCCAGAGGCGAGCTGGTCCAGTTCCTGGCTGCCCAGGGGCGGCAGGCGGGTTTCCAGGTTGCCGTCCTTGAGCTGGGCCACGGCTTGCTTGATCTGGCCGATCGGCGCGTTGATGGTGCGGCTGATGCGCAGGGCCAGTGCCGCGGTGCAGATCAGGCCGATGGCGATCAGCAGCAGGCTGGCGAACAGGCTGCGGTAGCCACGCAGCAACATGCCATTGTGGGACAGTTCCACCTCGACCCAGCCCAGCAGGCGGTCGGCTTCATCCGGGATCAGGTCGCCGGCGAGGTTGCGATGGCGGCCAAACACCGGCAGCAGGTAGCGCGTGGCGTCATTGCCGGTGCGTTGCAACAGGTGTGAGCTGTTGCCGATGGGTGCCTGGTTGAGCATGGTCGGGCCGGCGTGGGCGAGGGTCGCACGGTCCGGGCTGAGGAACGACACGGTGCGCACGTCCGGCTGCTCCAGGGACTGGGTGGCGATGCGCTCCAGCAGGTCGGTGTTGCGTGCACTCAAGGCGGGCGCCACCAGTGGCGCCAACTGCTCGGCGATCATTTCGCCACGTTGCAGCAACTGGGTCTGCAGTTCCGACAACTGCATCCAGGTGAAATAGCCGCCCAGCAACGAAGCCATCAGGCTGGTCGGTAGTAAGGTCAGCAACAGTACGCGGCCTTTTATCCCCATTCTTGTCAGCACGCCACTCTCCTGCTACCACATTGATATCGATGATTCACACGGGCATCCGGCCCGCGCCACCTGCGCAGTGTAGCCATTTGCGCAGCGCGGAATCTTGCAAATTAATGACATACGGCAATCTTCGCGCCATTCGGCGCCCGGTGGCGATTGCCTGTGGCGGGGTAATCTTGAATAATCAGCCATTGAGAATGACTTGCAGATACTAATGAATCCCGCAGCAATTGGCCTACCCAGTATCCTGACTATTGAAGATGACCCCGTGCTGGGCGCTTATGTCCATGAGCACCTGGGCCGCTGTGGTTTCCACGTGACCTGGTGCCAGAATGGCCAGCAGGGCCTGCAGATGGCGCGCGAGCAGGCCTTTGACGTGGTGCTGATGGATATCCTGTTGCCGGGGATGGACGGCCTGTCGATCCTCACTCATCTGCGCCAGAGCCATTCGATCCCGGTGATCCTGATGTCTGCACTGGGCGCCGAAGCCGATCGCATCAGTGGTTTTCGCCTGGGGGCCGATGACTATCTGCCCAAGCCGTTCAGCATGATCGAGCTGCGCGTACGCATCGAAGCCATCCTGCGCCGGGTGGCCCTCGACCGCCGTCCGCTGCCGATCTCGGCGCCGGTGCACGACGATGCCCGCACCCTGCGTTTCGATGATGAACGGTGTGATGTCTTCCATCTTGACCACTGGGCCGGCTTGACCCGCAGCGAATTCCGCCTGCTGGAAACCCTGCATCGCAGCAGCGAAGAAGTCCTCAGCAAACCTTTCCTGTACCAGCATGTGCTGCAACGCGGTTATGCGCCCCATGACCGCAGCCTCGACATGCATATCAGCCAGATCCGCCGCAAGCTCAAGGCGATCAACTACACCGAGCGCGAAGTGCGCACGGTGTGGGGCAAGGGCTATGTGCTGAGCGGTCACGATGACGGGCTTTGAACGCCCCTTGAAACGGCTGCCAGGCCGGCACTCGTTATTCTGGAAGCTGGCCTGCCTGCTGATCGCCTTTTGCTTGCTGATGATCTGGCTCAGTTGGTCCTGGGGCCGCTACATGGAGCAGAAGAACGCCTACCTGTCCGATGAGGCGCGAGTCACCTTGAGTGGTTATGCGGTCGCGGCTGAGCAGGCGTGGAGTCGCGATGGCAGTGCCGGCGTCGACGCTTGGCTGCAGGCGATGGGCAAGCGTGAAAGTACCTGGATAGGCGTGATCGGCAATGACCTGCAATCGTTGAGCAGCATCCCGCTGAGCGACAACGAAAGCCAGCGACTGACCTTTCTGCGTGGGTTGGATTGGCCGGTGAGCCGGCATGTCAAAGGCCTGCCATGGCTGAAGATCCCGTTTCCGACCGACCCCCATGCGGGGTCGCTGGTGATCGAGTTACCCCAGCGCTTTATGCCGGGGCGCTACCAACTGTTCTGGCGAGTGGTGACCAACGGGGTGATTCCCGGCCTGTTTACCCTGTTGCTGTGCATCGGCCTGTATCGGCTGCTGATCATGCCCCTCAATCAACTGCGCGAGCAGGCCAATGCCTGGCGCGCCGATCAGTTGAATACGCGGTTGTCCCACGACGCCACCAGTCGCCAGGATGAGTTGGGCGAACTGGGGCGAGCGTTCGACCATATGTCCGAGCGTTTGCAGGGCACCGTGGTGTTGCAGCAACAGTTGCTGCGAGACATGTCCCATGAGCTGCGCACCCCGCTGAGTCGACTGCGAGTGGCCTGTGACAGTGAGCAAGACCTGACGCAGCTGCGCGAGCGGCTCGGCCGTGAAATCGACGCGATGCAACGCCTGGTGGAAGACAGCCTGCAACTGGCCTGGCTCGACACCGAACGGGCGCCGCTGCCCCAGGAAGCTATCCAGCTTCAAGCGCTGTGGGACATGTTGCGCGAAAACGCCTGCTATGAGAGCGACTGGCCAGCGTCGCGGCTGCCATGCCTGCTGGGGGTGGACTGCTGGGTGCGAGGCAACCTGAATGCGTTGGCCCAGGCTTTGGAAAACATCTTGCGCAACGCTATCCGCCATTCACCGTCGGGCGGTGTGGTCAGCCTGGACGGGCGTCGCGAAGGTGATTGTTGGCATGTCTGGCTGGAGGATCAGGGCGGCGGGATCGATGAAGGGGATCTGGAACGGATCTTCGCGCCTTTTACTCGCCTGGACGGTTCACGCCCCGGCGATGGCGGCTTCGGACTGGGCCTGAGCATCGCCCGCAACGCCGTGCAGCGCCAGGACGGCAACCTGTGGGCGGAAAATACCGGGCAAGGCCTGCGCGTGCACCTGCGCTTGCGGGCCTGCTAAGCGCGACGCTGTTTGCGCTTTTTCCACTGGTGGCCCACCCACCAGCGCCAGTAGCCCATGGTCAGGCAATAGGCGAGGGCGCCCAGCACCAGCCCCAACACTACTGAACCCAGCAGGAACGGCTGCCACAAGGTGCTCAGTTGGCCACTGATCCATTCCCAGGTCAGATCGTCGGGCAGGCTGCGCGGTGGCACGTTCATCAGCCAGGCGCCGGTCATGTAGGTGCAGATAAAGACCACCGGCATGGTGATCGGGTTGGTCAGCCACACCAGGCTGACGGCGATGGGCATGTTGCCGCGCACGGTGATCGCCAGGACCGCAGCCAACAGCATCTGAAGCGGGATTGGGATAAACGCGGCGAACAAACCCACGGCCATTGCGCGTGCGACCGAGTGTCGGTTCAGGTGCCAGAGGTTCGGGTCATGCAGCAACGTGCCGAGAAACTGTAATGACTTATGTTCCCTGATACTCGTGGGATCGGGCATGTACCGTTTGAATAAGCGCCGGGGCATAAGGGATCCAGGTCAGTTCGAGGGGCAAGTATGCCCGCATTCTATAAACAGAAAATTCAGACTTTGTGACAAAACATCATAGGCCGCCCTGGGCATCCGGCTAAGACTGAGTGGATCACTTGAAAAGGATGATTCATGAAGACAGGGATGTGCGCGTTTGCGCTGGGGCTACTGGCCCTGCGTTTTTTGCCGGCGTTGCCGCCTATGGGATGGCTGGTTGCCTGGCCGGTGCTGGCGTTGATGTTGTTGCCGTTTCGTACCTACCCAGTGGCCTTTTTCCTGCTGGGGCTGAGTTGGGCATGCCTCAGCGCACAGTGGGCGCTGGATGATCGTCTGATGCCTGCCCTGGATGGCCAGACGCGCTGGCTGGAGGGCCGGGTGATCGGGTTGCCGCGACAGACGGGCGAAGGTGTGCGCTTCGAACTGGCCGATAGCCGGTCGCGCAATGCCCGCTTACCCAAACGCATCCGCGTGTCCTGGCGTGGCGGGCCGCCGGTGCGCAGCGGTGAACGTTGGCGCCTGGCGGTTACCCTCAAGCGTCCGACCGGGTTGCTGAATTTCCACGGGTTTGATCAGGAAGCCTGGCTGTTGGCCCAACGCATCGGCGCCACGGGCTCGGTCAAGGATGGCGAGCGCCTGGCGCCAGCCCGCAATGCCTGGCGCGACAGCGTGCGTCAGCGCCTGCTGGCCGTGGATGCCCAAGGCCGGGAAGCAGGCCTGGTTGCCCTGGTACTGGGCGACGGCTCAGGGTTGGCCGCTGCCGACTGGCACGTGTTGCAGGACACGGGCACCGTGCATCTGCTGGTCATTTCCGGCCAGCACATCGGTTTGCTGGCGGGTTTGATCTATGGGCTGATCGCCGGGTTGGCCCGCTACGGTTGCTGGCCGCGAACCTGGCCGTGGTTGCCCTGGGCGTGTGGCCTGGCGTTCAGCGCTGCGTTGGGCTACGGCTGGCTCGCAGGGTTTGGCGTGCCGGTGCAACGGGCTTGTGTGATGGTCGGGTTGGTGTTGGTGTGGCGGCTGCGCTTCCGGCATCTGGGGCTGTGGTGGCCGTTGCTGCTGGCGCTCAACGGGGTGCTGGTGCTGGAGCCGTTGGCCAGTTTGCAGCCCGGGTTCTGGTTGTCGTTTGCGGCGGTGGCGGTGCTGATTCTGGCGTTTGGTGGGCGGTTGGGGCCGTGGAGCCTGTGGCAGGCATGGACCCGACCGCAGTGGCTGATTGCCATTGGGCTGTTTCCGGTGTTGTTGGTGTTGGGACTGCCCATCAGCCTGAGCGCACCGCTGGCCAACCTCGTGGCTGTGCCGTGGATCAGCCTGGTGGTGTTGCCGCTGGCGCTATCGGGGACCGCATTGCTGCCATTGCCATTTATTGGCGAAGGTCTTCTGTGGCTGGCGGGCGGCGCTCTGGATGGTTTGTTCAGGGGGCTGGCGTGGCTCGCCGGACACATGCCGGCGTGGATTCCGGCGCAAGTACCATTGGGTTACTGGCTGGTGAGTCTGCTGGGTGTCGTGTTGCTACTGCTGCCCAAGGGCGTGCCGTTTCGCGTATTAGGCTGGCCGATGCTGTTGCTGGCGGTGTTCCCTCCGCGGGCGATGGTGCCCCACGGGCAGATGGAGGTGGTGCAGTTGGACGTGGGGCAGGGGCAGTCGCTGATTCTGCGCACGCGCCACCATGCATTGCTTTACGACGCCGGACCGCGTACCGGAACCTTTGATCTGGGCGCGCGCGTGGTGCTGCCGTCGTTACGAAAACTCGGGGTGAGGGCATTGGACCTGATGCTGCTCAGCCACGCCGATGCGGATCATGCCGGCGGCGCGGCGGCGATTGCCACGGGCATACCGATCAAGCGCGTGGTGGGCGGGGAAACCGATGGGCTGCCGGCATTTATCGGTACGCAAACTTGCGTCAGCGGTGAGCGATGGACCTGGGACGGGGTAACGTTCGAACTCTGGCAGTGGCCTGGAGCTATCAGTGGTAACGCAAAGTCCTGCGTGTTGCAGGTGCAGGCCAATGGCGAGCGCCTGTTGCTGACCGGCGACATCGACCGCGAAGCCGAACAGGCCATGCTCGCGTCGCCTCTGGCGGTGCCCACCGAGTGGCTGCAAGCGCCCCACCATGGCAGTCGCAGCTCTTCGTCCTGGGCGTTTGTCGAGCAGCTCTCCCCCCGTAATGTGCTTATCTCGCGGGGGCGCGGCAATGCGTTCGGCCATCCCCATCCGCAGGTGCTGGAACGTTACCAGCGGCTGGGCAGCCAGGTGTATGACAGCGCCGAGCAGGGGGCCGTGCGTGTGCAGCTGGGAGCATTCGCGCCACCGGTCGTTGCGCGCAGTCAACGCAGGTTCTGGCGCGAGCGCTTACCCTAGGGGTTCAAGACCTCGGCGGATGGGGTCTGTGGCCGACGCACCTATATGGTAAAGTGGCGCACTTTTTCGAGGGGACATTCACTGTGTGGGAATTGGTCAAATCCGGCGGCTGGATGATGTTGCCGATCATCATGAGCTCTATCGCCGCACTCGGCATCGTCGCCGAACGCCTGTGGACCCTGCGCGCCAGCCGCGTGACCCCCGAGCATCTGCTGGGGCAGGTCTGGGGCTGGATCAAGAACAAGCAACTGGACAAGGAAAAGCTCAAGGAACTGCGCGCCAACTCCCCGTTGGGTGAGATCCTTGCCGCAGGCCTGGCCAATTCCAAGCATGGTCGCGAGATCATGAAGGAGTGCATCGAAGAGGCCGCCGCCCGTGTCATTCATGAACTGGAGCGCTACATCAACGCCCTCGGCACCATCGCCGCCATGGCGCCATTGCTCGGCTTGCTCGGCACGGTGTTGGGCATGATCGACATTTTCAGTTCGTTCATGGGCTCCGGCATGACCACCAACGCGGCCGTGCTGGCCGGTGGTATCTCCAAGGCACTGATCACTACGGCGGCCGGCCTGATGGTGGGTATTCCTTCGGTGTTCTTCCACCGTTTCCTGCAACGCCGCATCGATGAGCTGGTGGTGGGCATGGAGCAGGAAGCCATCAAGTTGGTGGAAGTGGTGCAGGGCGACCGCGACGTGGATCTGGTTGGGGGCAAAGCGTGAAATTTCGCCGCAAGCAACGGGAAAATGTCGATATCAACCTCGCGTCGCTGATCGACGTGGTGTTTATCCTGCTGCTGTTTTTTGTCGTCACCACTACTTTCACCCGGCAAACCGAGCTGCGCGTCGACCTGCCGGAAGCCGTGAGCGGTTCGCCGGCCGAAGACCAGCAAGTCAAGCAACTGGACATCGCCATCAGCGCCGACGGGGTGTTTTCGGTGAACAACCAGTTGCTGGAGAAAAACGACCTTGCCAGCTTGATGGAAGCCTTGCAGAAAGAGTCCGGCGGCGACACGCAGTTGCCACTGTCCATCAGTGCCGATGGCAAGACCCAGCACCAGGCTGTGATCACCGCGATGGACGCTGCCGGCAAGCTCGGTTTCAGCCACTTGCGCATGAGTACCGTCGAGGCGGCGAGCCAACCCTGATGGCCATGTCCGATCGTTTGCTCAAGGCCTGGTACGAGGGCCACCCGGCACTTTCGCTACTGCGGCCGCTGGAGTCCCTGTATCGCCGGGTGGTGCAGCGCAAGCGCGCACGGTTCCTGGCGGGAGAGGGTGATATTTACCAATCGCCGGTGCCGGTGGTGGTGGTCGGTAATATTACCGTGGGCGGCACCGGCAAGACGCCGTTGATCCTGTGGTTGATCGAACACTGTCGGCGCAGCGGCTTGCGTGTGGGTGTGGTCAGTCGCGGTTATGGCGCCAAGCCACCACAGTTGCCGTGGCGGGTCGAAGCCAGCCACAGCGCCGAGGTGGCGGGTGACGAACCGTTATTGATCGTGCAGCGCTGCGGCGTACCTTTGATGATCGATCCCGATCGCAGCCGTGCGGTCAAGGCGCTGCTGGCCAGCGACACTCTGGACCTGATCCTCTCCGACGACGGCCTGCAGCATTACCGCCTGGCCCGCGACCTTGAACTGGTGCTGATCGATGCCGCCCGTGGCCTGGGCAACCGTCGCTGCCTGCCGGCGGGGCCGTTGCGCGAACCGGTGGAGCGGCTGCAGAGTGTCGATGCGTTGCTGTACAACGGCGCCGCTGGTGACCGCGAGGACGGCTTTGCCTTTCGTTTGCAGCCTACTGCACTGGTCAACCTGCAAACCGGCGAGCGCCGGCCAGTGGATCATTTTGCGGCGGGCCAGCAGGTGCATGCGGTCGCCGGCATCGGCAACCCGCAACGTTTCTTCAATACCCTTGAAACGCTACACTGGCAGCCGATACCCCATGGGTTTGCCGACCACGCGACTTACAGTGCCGAGGTCCTGAATTTTACGCCGTCATTGCCGCTGGTCATGACCGAGAAGGACGCGGTGAAGTGCCGCGCCTTCGCCCAGCCCGACTGGTGGTACCTTGCGGTGGATGCGCTGCCGTCGCCGGCGTTCGTCGCCTGGTTCGACACGCAGCTGATGCGTCTGTTGCCTGCCCGTCTTTTGCCTTAAACCGCTTTTTTCCAGGAAACACTCATGGACACCAAACTGCTCGACATCCTCGCTTGCCCGATCTGCAAAGGCCCGCTCAAACTCAGCGCCGACAAAACCGAGCTGATCAGCAAAGGCGCCGGCCTGGCGTACCCGATCCGTGATGGCATCCCGGTGATGCTGGAAAGCGAAGCCCGTACCCTGACCACCGATGAGCGCCTGGATAAATGACCACCGCCTTTACCGTTGTCATTCCCTCCCGCTATGCGTCGACCCGCCTGCCGGGCAAGCCGCTGCAACTGATCGGCAACAAGCCGATGATCCAACTGGTGTGGGAGCAGGCCTGCAAAAGCAGCGCCGAGCGCGTAGTGGTGGCCACCGATGACCCACGCATCATCGAGGCCTGCAAAGGCTTCGGCGCCGAGGCGGTGCTGACGCGTGAAGACCATAACTCCGGCACCGACCGCCTGGCTGAAGTGGCCACAAAGCTCGGCCTGGCGCCCGACGCCATCGTGGTCAACGTGCAAGGTGACGAACCGTTGATCCCGCCCGGCGTTATCGACCAGGTGGCCGCCAACCTGGCCGCCCATGGCGAAGCGCGCATGGCGACCCTGGCTGAGCCGATCGAAGACGTCGAGACCCTGTTCAATCCGAATGTGGTCAAGGTGGTCAGCGATATCAACGGCCTGGCGCTGACGTTCAGCCGTTCGACCCTGCCGTGGGCACGCGATGCGTTTGCCAAGCAACCGGATGTACTGCCGGAAGGCGTGCCGTATCGCCGTCACATCGGCATTTATGCCTACCGCGCCGGTTTCCTGCATGACTTCGTCAGTTGGGGCCCGTGCTGGCTGGAAAACACCGAATCCCTGGAGCAACTGCGGGCGCTGTGGCACGGCGTGCGCATCCACGTGGGCGATGCACTGGAAGCGCCGCCGGCTGGTGTCGACACTCCCGAAGACCTTGAGCGCGTCCGTCGCCTGCTGGGGGCCTGATGGAGGTTTTGTTTGTCTGCCTGGGCAATATCTGCCGCTCGCCCACCGCAGAAGGCGTGCTGCGCCACAAACTGCGCGAAGCGGGGCTGACTGGGCAGGTCGATGTCGCGTCCGCCGGCACCGGTGAGTGGCATGTCGGCAACCCGCCGGACCAGCGCAGCCAGCGTGCGGCGTTGGCCCGCGGCTACGATCTGTCGGCCCAGCGTGCCCGGCAGGTCTCCCGCGCAGACTTTGCGCGCTATGACCTGATCCTGGCCATGGATCACAGCAACCTGCGCAACCTCAAGGCGATGCAGCCGGGGCAGGGCAAGGCGGAGCTGGACCTGTTCCTGCGCCGTTACGATGCCGAAGTGGACGAAGTGCCAGATCCGTACTACGAAGGTGAACAGGGCTTCGAACGGGTCCTGGACCTGATCGAGCAGGCCTGTGATTTATTGGTGATCGAATTGAAGGGGCGGTTATGACCTTGCAGGTGCTTGCGCAGGTATCGCTCAAGCCATTCAACAGTTTTGGCATTGATGTGCATGCCCAGCTGTTCGCCGAGGCCCACAGCGACAGCGATGTGCGTGAGGCCCTCACCTATTCCACCGCACACAATGTGCCGTTGCTGGTGATCGGCGGCGGTAGCAACCTGTTGCTGACCCAGGACATTCCGGCGCTGGTGCTGCGCATGGCCACCCAGGGCATTCGTGTGCTGCACGACGACGGCCTGCACGTGGTGGTCGAGGCCGAGGCGGGCGAAGCCTGGCACCCCTTCGTGCTGTGGACCCTGGACCAAGGTTTCTGTGGCCTGGAAAACCTCAGCCTGATCCCCGGCACCGTCGGCGCCGCGCCCATGCAGAACATCGGTGCCTACGGTGTCGAGATCAAGGATGTATTCGCTGGCCTGACCGCCCTGGACCGCCGCACCGGCGAACTGCGCGACTTCAGCCTTGAGGAGTGCAACTTTGCCTACCGTGACAGCCTGTTCAAGCACGAGACCGGGCGCTGGCTGATCCTGCGCGTGCGCTTCGCCCTCAGCCGCGCCAGCCACCTGAAACTCGACTACGGCCCGGTGCAGCAGCGCCTGGCGGCGCAGGGGATCACCGAGGCGACGCCGAGCGACGTCAGCCGCGCCATTTGCAGCATCCGCCGCGAAAAACTGCCGGATCCGGCGGAGCTTGGCAATGCCGGCAGCTTCTTCAAGAACCCGTTGGTCTCCCAGGTGCTGGCGGCTGAGCTGCAGGCGCTGTATCCGGACCTGGTGGCCTACCCGCAACCTGACGGGCAGATGAAGCTCGCCGCCGGCTGGCTGATCGACAAGGCCGGCTGGAAGGGCTTCCGTGAGGGGGACGCCGGCGTGCACAAACTGCAGGCGCTGGTGCTGGTCAACTATGGCGCCGCCTCGGGGCATGACATTGCCAACCTGGCCCGCCGCATTCAGCGAGACATTCTGGAGCGCTTCAAGGTCGATCTGGAAATGGAACCCAACCAGTACTGATCTTCTGAAAACAAAAATGCCCCGCATCTTTCGATGCGGGGCATTTTTATTGAGGCAAGTAATCAGTCATCGCGGCTCATGATGCCGAAGATCTGCAACAGGCTGATGAACAGGTTGTAGATCGATACATACAGGCTGATGGTCGCCATGATGTAGTTACGTTCACCGCCGTGGATGATCGCGCTGGTCTGGAACAGGATGCACACCGAGGAGAACAGCACGAAACCTGCGCTGATCGCCAGTTGCAGTCCGCTGATCTGGAAGAACATGCCCGCAACCACTGCCGCCAGCAACACGAAGAAACCAACGGTGATGAAACCACCCAGGAAGCTCATGTCCTTGCGGGTGATCAGCACATAGGCCGACAGACCACCAAACACCAGCGCCGTCATGGCAAACGCCGAGCTGACCACTTCCGCGCCGCCGGCCATGCCGAGGTAACGGTTGAGGATCGGGCCGAGGATAAAGCCCATGAAGCCGGTCAGGGCAAATGCCGACACTAGGCCCCACGCAGAGTCGCGCAGTTTGTTGGTGAGGAAGAACAGGCCATAGAAGCCGATCAGCACCACAAAGATATTCGGGTAGCCAACGCGCATCTGCTGGGCCACGAACGCCATCACGCCGCTGAATGCGAGGGTCAGGGCGAGCAAGCCATAGGTGTTGCGCAACACGCGGCTGACTTCAAGCTGCTCAGCCTGCGCGTTACCATTCACTGCGTAATTCTGTTCGCGCATGGCGACACTCCTTCAGTTTTGAAACGTTCAGTCGCAAAGATCATAACAGACGCTCTGTAACAAGCTATGGCGAGAGTTTGACAGTGTGTTTCATTCGGGTATTATGGCGCCCGCTGAGACGGGATAGGCTACTATAATCCTGTGATGCACAAGGGAAATTGGCAGAGTGGTTGAATGCACCGGTCTTGAAAACCGGCGGACGTTAATAGCGTCTCCAGGGTTCGAATCCCTGGTTTCCCGCCAAGATTCAAACGAAAGCCCCGCGAATGCGGGGCTTTTGTGTTTCTGGGGTTTGGGGCGGCTACCCCGCTTCAAGCCTGATCGTTTCCGCATCATTTCAAGCTGTTTGCGATTGGGGCAGGTGCAGTAGTCACGACCTCCTTCTTGTGCTCGTATCGCTGACGCTAGCGCGCTCGCGAACGTTTTTTCGACGAGTGACGTGTCTAGATCAATGGTTCCGTGAGTATTGGGGTTGTCACTTCCATCTTCGGCGTCTACCCTGAAAATGTATGGATTGTTACGAATAATTTCGGAGGCGCCAGTTTTTGAGGCGCGATACTTCAGGACGAGGAACGAAACATGTTTTCACACGAGGGTCCCGCAATAGAGCTGTTGCTGTTCGTTTTTGGTCTGGCTGGCGTACTGCTCGTCGCTTGGTTTATTCATCATCAATACGAACGTAAAAACGGGAAGGGCGTTAAAAAACAACAAAATCGTAGCGAGGGTCGCTCAACCTAAGGTCCTTTCGGCTATATCCATTCGAGCCAGTCGTTTCCGGCTGGCTTTCAATGACTGCTACTCTACAGAACAGATCCAGCGATGATTTTGCCGATATGGCGCACGGATGAAATGGACGTCTGAAACCATCTTCATCCCGCGTCCCTGAAGCGCTTGGGTCAGTTGTACGAGTGTCTCTGCTTGGATAGTCATTGCTGTCACCTCATCAGATTTACTGCGTTCATAATTCCTGACCGGACGGACAACTGACTAATTCAAATTTTCTACAGCGCTGATTGATGTATGAATCGCATTGGGGGTGAACTGCGTGACGTTTGCCCGGCTTTGCTCTCGCGCTGGGTGGTGGTATCCAGTTCACACTCCGATGCAGCCTTTTTGAAGGCGACCCATCCTCATGGGGAACTCGACTGCGCAGCTTGATCCCACAGTCATTAGCCCATTGGATTTGTGCCATTCCTGCCAAGCTTTTCCTCGTCATCTCTTTGATTTTTTACTACTATTGTTCACCTGCGCACTCAAGGAAGAGCGGCTGAGCGCCTTGAGTCTGGTAGAAAATGTACGCTCGATCATGGATTGAGTGATGACTTTTACCCAGAACCTAACGACTCAGCCAACCCCAAATACCTCTTGGTGAAACCGATGAATAAAATGTGTGGCATCGTTGTAGTGGTAGGTCTTGCTCTCTCGGGATGCGCTACGAAAACCCCAGAAAAACCTAAAGAGACTCCCCCTCCAGCCGTCGTCCATGAAGCACCCGCTGAAGCCGCGCCTTCGACACCACCAGAAAATTTCACTGTGCGATATGAGGCTGCACCTGCGAACCCACGTCCTGTAGCCCCAATCAATGTCTCCCAGGAGGCTGCTCAGGAAGAATCTGAAACAAACTTGAACCAGAATCGCGCCGAGCAATGCCGTAAAGAGCTCGATGTTCTAAGGGTGTACAACAAGGCGTCTTACGATAAATACGAGGCGCAATACCAGGCCATTGCTGCCAAGACGGCCAAGTACATGGAAGTCAAAGACTCGTTGGGTGCTGATTTGAACTACATGGTGATGCCGGCCTATCAATTTCAAATTCGTGAGTTCTGCTTCCGGGTCAAGACCCGTTTGACGGAGCTTGTGCTTCGCCAAGCCAAATAATCGTTCCACGTCAGGGTGAGTCTTTTGCCAGTTGAAACGCTGAAAAAGATGTTCATTTCTGGTTGATTTGCCCAGGACTACAAAAGCCAATGCCCCGACACGTCGGGGCATTGGCTTTTAATCGGCGCGCGCGGTGTTGATCAGTCGCAAACCGCTGCCTCCTCACCCGGTACATCTCCCCACCCGCATGGCTCAACAGGGCATCGGCATCCAGCTCATCCTCCCCGGAAAAAAGACCACGCCGATACTGCAGCCGGTTGTCCAAGACACCTGCCCAAACGTATGATCAGGCCGGGCGTCCTCTACGGTCGCCGGGACTCACCCCCTTTTCAAGGACACGAGCATGCAAAAGCACTTCGGCAATTCAGGCCTGTTCAAGGCTGCTTCGTATCGTTGCAACAAAACCCTCGGCAATGGCATCGCCCGCTGGGAGTTGAACAACAGTGCGTTGAATACGAAGGAGTTTTTGATATGTCCAAAGAACTACTCGGAGTTTCTGCTCTAGGGTTGATGGTCCTTGGTGAATTTTGTGCAATCTACAGCGAGGTAATCACCGCCCGGCTGGCTCAGGCGGGCGACGGTTCATGGCAGGCGTTCGTCATGCCGGTGGTGGTGATGTGTTTTGCCGGGCTTTGCCTGCTGGGAGCTTACTGGCTGGGGTATCGGGCGGTCGGTGATATCTGGGTGGTGACAGTCGTTTCCATCACCTCGTTATTGCTGCTGGAGCCTGTGGTGATCTGGGCGCTGTTCCAGGAAATGCCCGGGCGAGGTGCCCTGATCGGGTTTTGCTTGGGGGCTCTGGGCATGCTGGCCACGGTCTTGCTGTAGTTGCACGTTCTGGCCCGGCCAATGGGTGTCGGGCCAGATGCTGAGGGTGTTGCAGGCAATACCTTCCTGCGCCGCAGCCGCGGCTGAATTTGAAGTCGGTGACACGTTGTTCAGCAAAAAAGCTGAGCTACCGAAAGCAGGCAAATCATTTGAACAACCATTTGCGCCCGAATTGGATGTTTCATTGCCGTCACCTCCTATACAGCTGCTTATGAGCAAATGCGCAAAAAACACACGCAGCTATTGCTCTCAGTATAGGCCCTGAAACGAATCCTTCACGATTGCGCCGACTCACCTGCCCGGTGGTCTCTGCTTACAACTATGTGCCTGGATCCACTGCACTTTTTTGGATTTCTCCGCTCTATCCTTGTCCCAGCCCTGCCGATTTCCCGCATGGGCAGATGAATCAGATCGGGTGCCGATGGATCGCACATTTCCTCGTTTCAACCTTCAACGCGGTTGCCAGCCCTTGCTGCTCGCCGCTGTGTTGATGCTCTGCGCCAGCGGTTGCAGCCAGCAACAGGGGCGGGATATCGCCAAGCAGTTCAGCAACGGCAAACCCGATGAGTTTTTCCAGACCAGTGTCGACCGCATGGCCACGCTGGGCATGCGCGACAACCTGCAAAGCCTGTATCTGCTGATGAACAAGCTCTATTTGCGCAACCCCAGCCAGTGGCGTCAGTCGGGTTATCCAGATGCGGTCAGCGCTGCGCGAGAGATCCGCCAGGCCATCGAGCAACGTCGATCGCTGCCGGCCCTGGATGATCGCCGCGACTTGGCGGCGCTGAGTTATTCCCTGAGTCCGGAGTTCAAAGGCGATCGTGTCGGCGCGTTTATCTACGCCATCGGCAGCATGATCGTGACCGCCCACGGTGGGCGTACTGAGTTCTACATCACCGATTCGATCAACCCGCAGTTTGTCAGCAACGCCGCGCGCAATATCGAGAAGGCCACCTGGCTGCTGAGCAAGCGCCAGGATGCCAATGGCGTGCTGCTGTTGTTCTCCAACGAGATATCGGAGGAGGGCAGCAACCTCAGCTTCGCGGTGGAGTTCGGCAAGATCGTTGCGCGCCTCGACCTGCTGACCCAGATGCTCGACGAGCGCTACCGGCGCATCGGTCTCAATTACGCGCAGAGCTTGTTGCTGATGAATTTTCTGCCGGTGCAATAAAGCTCGGCTTCCTCGGGTGATTGGTACGGTGTTTCGTTTTCCCTTGTAGGAAGAGGCCTATCTTGTACCTCGATGGTTGAAACACCCTGTACTCATCAATAGCCTCGGATTTTTCCGAAAGCTTGAGGCCTCTACCATGGGTAAGCAAAAGACGGTTTGGCCCACTGATCGCGAAATACGTTTGCGTTTTATCCTTTTTGCCGTGATCGATGCGGCGAGTGTCCAAGGCGTTTCTGCCGAGGTGTTGCTGCCAGCGCACAAGTTATTGCGGGACTCGCCGACCGAGGCGCAATTATTGGAAGCGCTGGACAAAATCCTCAGTGCGGATGAAATGTATGGATTCCGGTTTGCTCCGGGATCAGAAGCAGATGAACTGATGCAAACCTGGCTGATACCCTCCCATTGAGGATTGACACTGCAACTGTGGCGAGCGGGACAAGCCCGCTCGCCACTTCCAGCTGCTCTGCCACCCTCGTGCAGCGAATAGTCTTGGTCCGACGTTGGTGTGGGAAGGGTCTGGTCCGTTAATAAGGAGTGACCTGGCGGGCGCCCCTGTCTTCCCACCAGGTGCCCCCCGAATTCCAAGGACCTGCCCGATGCTGCTGCGCCAACCTCCGCTCTTGTTTGCCGCCCTGACCTTAAGCTCACTGGTGCACGCCGAAGACCTGCAATTGGCCCCGGTCGAAGTCACCGGCAGCCAAGCCAGCGACGGTGAAGTGGCCCAGGCGCAACTCAAGAGCGTGCCCGGCGGCACCAACTATATCGACATGAACAGCGTGCAGCAGGGAAGGGTGAGCACCAACGAAGACGTGTTCAAGTATCAGGCCGGAGTGTATGCCAAGGCGGCCAACAACGAAGGGGTGAAACTCTCGATTCGTGGTTCGGGCCTGAACCGCAGCCCCGGTGCCCATGCCTCCGGCTTGTATGAAATGTTCGATGCCCTGCCACTCACCGGCCCCGGCGGCACGCCTTATGAGCTGAAAGATCCCTTGTGGCAAAGCCGGGTCGAAGTGCTGCGCGGCGCCAACGGTTTTGATCAGGGCGCGTTGGCCTTGGGCGGCGCGGTCAACTATGTGACCCGCACGGGCTACGATGCACCCAAGCTGCAACTACGTTACGAAGCGGGCAGCAAAGGCTACGCCCAGCGCGAGATCAGCTCGGGCCAGGTATTGGGGGATGCCGACTACTACATCAGCCTCACCGATTCCGAATCCGACGGCTACCAGCGCCAGAGCGCTGCCACCGGCAAAGGCGTGGCCGCTAACTTCGGCTACCGCTTCAACCCGGACCTGGAAACCCGCTTCTACTTCCGTTACCGCGAAACCACCAACGACACCCCAGGCAAACTCACGCGCAGCCAGATCAGCCACGACCCGCGTGCGGCCAACAGCCTCAACGCCGCCCGGGATTCCAAGCGCCTGCAACCGGGCTCCACCTGGATCGCCAACAAGACCTCCCTGCAATTGGACGACAACGCGCGGGTCGAAGTCGGGCTGGCTTACCACGACTACCCGATGGACTTGCGCGAAGGCACCAACCGCCTGAAAGTCGCCTACACCGATATCAGCAGCACCCTCAATTACATCCGCCAGGACACGCTGTTCGGCCATGACAGTAAAACCACTGTCGGCCTGCGCACCACCCAGGCGATGCCCAATAACGGCGCTTCGGAGTACGTGCGCACGCCCGCCGGCAATACCGCAACCTACGCACCCGGCACCAAGACCCGCGACTACAGCTACCTGGGCTCCGACACCGTGTTGCATATCGGCAACGACCTGGAACTGGTGCCTGACCTGTGGCTGACCACTGGCCTGGCGGCGATCTATACCCGCCGCGAAACCCAGGTCACCTACCCTGAAGGCCAGGCGCCGCTCAGCCAGCACGACTGGGACTACGCACCACGCATCGGCCTGCGCTACGACTTCACCCCACAATTGCAGGTGTACGGCAACCTGAGCCGCTCGGTCGAGCCGCCGCATGCGTGGTCGATGATCTGGGGTTCCAACAAATACTTTACCGGTGGTCCGGCCAAAGGCCTGGCACGGGAGGGCGTGAGCCTGAAAAACCAGACCGCCACCACCCTGGAGATCGGCGGGCGTGGTGAGGCCTGGCTCGGCCAGTGGGACCTGGCCCTGTACCGCTCCGAAGTGCGCCACGAATTGCTCAACGTGGAAACCCAGGCGCAAACCTCTACCAGCAATGCCATCGTCGCCGAGTCCAACGCCAGCCCCACCGTACACCAGGGTGTGGAACTGAGTCTGCTCAGCCCGTTGTGGGACGGCGGTCGCAACGGCCGGATTGCGCTGCGCCAGGCCTACACCTTCAGCGACTTCCATTACCGCGACGATGACCGCTTCGGCGACAACACCTTGCCCGGCATCCCCAGGCACTACTATCAGGCGCAATTGCGCTACAGCCATCCGACGGGTTTCTACACCAGCCTCAACACCGAGTATTCCTCACGGGTGGCGGTGGACTACGCCAATTCCTACTACGCCGCGTCCTACACCCTGCTCGGCGCCACGTTCGGCTACGACGCGCCCAAGCAGGACTGGCAAGCCTGGGTCGACCTGCGCAACCTGACCAACCGTCGTTACGCCAATACCGTGACGCCGGGTTATGACGACAAGGGGTTGGATGTAGCACGTTCTACGCCGGCGGATGGCCGTGGCATCTACACCGGCGTGTCCTGGAGCTGGCGTTAAAGACAGGCCCTTGCCCCAAGCGGGTTTTACTGGCATTGTTCGCGCAATTGGTAACTCTTCCCATTTGAGATCTTTTTGCGCATGCATGACATTCCGGCCGCGCTGGGCGACTCCGTTCGCCAGCAGACCCTCACGGCGATGTACAGCGAGCACCACGGCTGGTTGCACGGCTGGCTGCGCAAGAAACTCGGGTGTTCCCAGCAGGCCGCCGACCTGGCCCATGACGCGTTTATCCGCGTCCTGATGCTGGCCGAGCCGCAGAGTATCAAGGAGCCTCGTGCTTTCCTGGCCACCACGGCTGGTCGGTTGTTGATCGACAGTGCCCGTCGCCGTCGTATCGAAAAAGCCTACATGGAAGCCCTGGTGATCCAGTGCGAAGACGCCGACATGCCCGACCCGGCTGCGATTCATGTGGCCTTGCAAGCCCTGGAGCGTATCGCAGAGATGCTCGCCGGCTTGCCTTTCAAAGCCCGCGAAGCATTCCTGTTGAGCCGCCTCGACGGGCTGACCTACAGCGAAATCGCCCTGCGCCTGGACGTTTCCTCCAGCACCGTCAAAAACTACATTTCCAGCGCCCTGGTGCATTGCTACCACAGCCTGCACCCGGCAGACCCGCTGGCATGAGTTCCGAGCAGATCATCCAGCAAGCCGCACAGTGGCTGACTCGCCTGCACGACGAAGGCGTGACCGACGCCGACCGCCAGGCGTTCAACACCTGGCGCCAGGCCGACCCGCGCCACGCCGTGGCCATCGAGCGCATGAGTGCGTTATGGGGCAGCCTCGATGCCTTGCCCGCCAAGCCAGCGCGCATTGCCCTGAACCGCGCCTTCACCCCGCGACGCCCACGTGGCGCACAGGTGGTGGGTGTGCTCGGCCTGGTTTTGTGCGGCTGGCTGGGCCTGCAACACTTGCCGGTGTGGATGGCCGACCAACGTACCGGTGTCGGTGAGCGTCGGCAGATCGCCCTCGAAGATGGCAGCCAGTTGCAGCTCAACAGCAACTCGGCGGTGGATGTGCAGTTCGACGGTCATCAACGGGTGATCGAACTGCTGCAAGGCGAGCTCTGGGTCGAGGTGGCGAAGGATGCGCAACGGCCGTTCGTGGTCCGCACCGACCAGGGCACGGCCACTGCGCTGGGCACGCGTTATCTGGTCAAGCGCGCGGCAGACGGCACCACGGTGGTCACGGTGATCGAGTCCACGGTCGCGATCAAAGGCGATGCCGGCGATGGGGTCAAGGTCACGGCCGGCCAGCGTTCGGTGCTCGACCACGGCCGCGCCCAGCCGCCGCAAGCCATCGGTGACAGCGATCCCGACGCCTGGACCCGCGGCCTGCTCAAGGTCAACGACCAACCCTTGAGCGAGGTCTTGCAAACCCTCGCCAGCTACCGCCACGGCTTGCTGCGTTTCGACCCCCAGGCCCTGCAAAACCTGCGGGTGTCCGGGGTGTTCAAGCTGGACGACACGTCGGCGGCGTTGTCGTCACTGGCCGATAACCTGCCGATCCAGGTGGAGTACTTCACCGACCTGCTGGTGGTGGTCAAGCCACGCTAGCCCTCGTTCTGGCGCAGGCGTTTGTACAGGGTATTGCGGCTCACCCCCAGCTCTCGTGCCAGATGGGAGATATTGCCGCCGGCAGCTTTCAAGCGCTGGTTCAGGTCGATGCTGTCATCCAGGTACTCACTGGCGGGCGGCGGCGCCGCGACGTTCAAATCCACGAAGAAATCGTCCGGCAGGTGCTCTGCACGGATCGGCTGTTCCTCGGCCATGGCCAGCGCCACCTGCAACACACTGCTCACCTGGCGCAAATTCCCCGGCCACGGGTGCCGCTCGAACAGCGCCAGTACTTCGGCGCTCAGGCCCGCCCATTGTGTCGGCTCGCGGTGTTGCTGCCACAGTTGCTGGAACAGCGCCCGCTTGTCGGTGCGCTCGCGTAACGGCGGCAGTTCCAGGGTCAGGCCACCGATGCGGTAGTACAAATCCTCACGGAAACGCCCAGCCTGTACCAGATCCCGCAGTGCACGGTTGGTGGCCGAGATGATGCGCAAATCCACCGGGAACAACTCGCTGCTGCCTACCGGTTGCACGCAACGCTCCTGCAACACCCGTAGCAAGCGGGCCTGGGTGGGCAGCGGCATATCACCGATCTCGTCGAGAAACAGCGTGCCCTTGTCGGCCTTGCGGATCAGGCCGATGCTGCCTTTCTGGTTGGCGCCGGTGAACGCGCCCTTTTCATAGCCGAACAGCTCCGATTCCACCAATTCGGCGGGAATCGCCGCGCAGTTCACCGCGATAAATGCCTTCTGGCTGCGCGAGCTGGCGTGGTGCAGGGCTTTGACGAACACCTCCTTGCCCACGCCGGTTTCGCCGTGAATCAGCAGCGGGATGTCTTTCTCCAGCAGGCGCTCGGCCTGGCGCACGGCTTTCTCGACGCGCGCGTCGCCGAAATGCAAAGTCTTGAGGCCAATCGGCGCAGGCTTCGATGGCGCCGGCTCGGTGAACACGCGCGCCTGCACCGGCATCTGCCTGGGACGCTTCAACAAGCACTGGAAGCGATTGCGTCCCGCCGCTTGCAGGGAGAAGGGCAGGCCTTCCGGTTGGTTCAACAGTTCCAGCAACGATACCTTGAACAGGCTGTCGATCATCACCCGCGACAGGCTGATGCCCAGCAGGTTGTCGGCACGTCGATTGGCCGACAGCACCTGGCCGCTTTCATCAAAGATCAGCAGGCCGGCCCACTGGCTGTCGAGGTTGCTCAGCCCGGTGTTGAAGGTCAGCTGGAAATGTTCGCCGCGAAACAGGTTGAGGATCAGCCGGTTCTCCACGGTCTGGCTCATCATCTTGACCATGCCCAGGGTGTGGGAGGGCGGCAGGTAGCTGTCGCTGGACACATCCAGCACCGCGATGATCTCGCGCTGGGCGTCGAAGATCGGCGCCGCCGAGCCGGTCATGAAGCGGTTGGCCTTGAGAAAGTGTTCATCGTGTTCGATATGCACCGCCTGGGCGCAGGCCAACGCGGTGCCGATGGCATTGGTGCCGCTGGAACGCTCCATCCAGCTGGCGCCGGGGTTGAAACCACGGGCCAGCTTGGGCTCGATAAAGCGCTGGGTGCCCCAACTGGTCAGCACCTGGCCCTGGTTGTCGGCCAGCATGATCAGGCAGTTGGAATTGCTCAGGATGTTCTCGTAGTAGGGCAGCACTTCCTGGTGGGTGGTCTGCACCAGCGAATGCTGGCTCTCCAGCAATTGGCTGATGCCCTCAGCGGGGAGCTGGTCGAAGCTGGGCGTGCTCTGATGGTCCAGGCCAAAGGCGCGGCAACGGCGCCAGGATTCCTGGATAAGGGTGTCGTGAGCCAGTGGTTCGGCCATGGGGTGACCTTCGTTTTTATTGTTATGGGGTCTTGCGCAACGGACTGCTGGAAATCATTCCACTGTATTGGTCGTCAGAGTGTTGTTCAGAACTGTTCATTGTCAAGGCCCTGACTGTTCAGTTGTTCAGCCAAATTGTTCACTCCTGAACATCGCTTTCAGCTGATTTCCTTGCACATCAACCACTTGTCGTTTTGGCACGAAACTCGCTCTGTCACCTGGCCAGATTCATTCCAATAATAAAAAGGTCGTGTCATGTCATTGACCCTGGAACATGTCTCCCGCGTTGTCGAAGGCCAGACCTGGATCGACGACGCCAACCTGCGTTTCGAAGCCGGTTCCTTCAACGTCTTGCTCGGTCGCACGCTGTCCGGCAAGACCAGCCTGATGCGCCTGATGGCCGGCCTGGACAAGCCGGACAGCGGCCGCATCCTGATGAACGGCGTGGATGTCACGCAAAAACCGGTGCGGCTGCGCAACGTGTCGATGGTGTATCAGCAGTTCATCAATTACCCGACCATGACCGTGTTCGAAAACATCGCCTCGCCGTTGCGCCAGGCGGGTGTGTCCAGCGAGCTGATCCAGAGCAAGGTGCTGGAAACCGCCAGGATGCTGCGCATCGAAAAATTCCTCCAGCGTCACCCCCTGGAACTCTCCGGCGGCCAGCAGCAGCGCACGGCCATGGCCCGCGCACTGGTCAAGGATGCCGAACTGATCCTGTTCGATGAGCCGCTGGTGAACCTGGACTACAAACTTCGCGAAGAGCTGCGTCAGGAAATGCGCGAACTGTTCGCCGCACGCCATACCATCGCGATCTACGCCACCACCGAGCCCAACGAAGCCCTGGCCCTGGGCGGCACCACGACCATCCTCCACGAAGGCCGGGTGATCCAGAGCGGCAAGGCGGCCGAGGTGTATCACCAGCCGCAGACTGTGCTGGCCGCGGAGTTGTTTTCCGAGCCGCCGATCAACCTGATGCCGGGGCGCATCAGTGGCAATGAAGTGAGCTTCGCCAATTTCGTGCACTTCCCACTCAACGTCGACCTGCGTCCCATCGGCGAAGGCGAGTTCCGGTTCGGCGTACGCCCCAGCCATATCAGCCTGGTGCCGAGCAACGATGACGACCTGGAGTTGGCGGTCACCGTGGAAGTCGCCGAGATCAGCGGTTCGGAAACTTTCCTGCACGTGCGCAGCGAACATTTCCTGCTGGTGCTGCACCTGCCGGGGGTGCACGAGTACGACGTCGATGCGCCGATTCGCGTGTATATCCCCACCCATAAACTGTTTGTGTTCGATGGCCAGGGCCGTTTGGTCCAGGCTCCCGGACGCCGTGTCGCGAGGGTTGCCTGATGGCCGAGATCCATTTGCAGAACCTGGCGCACAGCTACAGCCCTGCGCCGAAAGGGCCTGAAGACTACGCTATCCGAGCAATGAACCACGTGTGGGAGCAGGGCGGGGCCTACGCCTTGCTCGGGCCGTCGGGCTGCGGCAAGTCGACGTTGCTCAACATCATCTCCGGCCTGCTCAGCCCGTCCGAAGGCCAGGTGCTGTTCGACACTCAAGTGGTCAACGACCTCACCCCGGAAAAACGCAACATCGCCCAGGTGTTCCAGTTCCCGGTGGTGTACGACACCATGACGGTGTTCGACAACCTGGCGTTCCCGCTGCGCAACCAGGGCATGGCCGAGGCGAAAATTCACAGCAAGGTGCAGGAAATTGCCGAAGTCCTCGACCTGCAAAACCTGCTGACCAAAAAGGCGCGCAACCTCACCGCCGACGAAAAACAGAAAGTCTCCATGGGCCGTGGCCTGGTGCGTGACGACGTATCGGCGATCCTGTTCGATGAGCCGCTGACGGTGATCGACCCGCACCTCAAGTGGAAACTGCGGCGCAAGCTCAAGCAGATCCACGAGCAATTCAACATCACCATGGTCTATGTGACCCACGATCAGCTGGAGGCCTCGACCTTCGCCGACAAGATCGCAGTGATGTACGGCGGGCAGATCGTGCAGTTCGGCACGCCGCGTGACCTGTTCGAACGGCCGAGCCACACCTTTGTCGGCTATTTCATCGGCAGCCCCGGGATGAATCTGATCGAGGTGCAGGCCCAGGCGGGCGGGGTGCGCTTTGCCGAGACTCATTTGCCCTTGTCCGAGGCGTTGCAGCAACGTATTGCCAACACCGACTACAAGAAGCTGCAGGTCGGCATCCGCCCGGAATTCATCCACGTATGGGACGAGTACAACCCTGACGCCCTGCAGGCCGATGTCACTCATCTCGAAGACCTTGGCACCTACAAGATCGTCACCCTCAACCTCGATGGCGCGCTGCTCAAGGTGCGCCTGGCCGAAGACAAGCCCGTGCCGGAAGGCAAGGCGTCCATCAGCTTTCCGGCGCAATGGCTGATGGTGTATGCCGACGACTACCTGCTGGAGGTGCAGCCATGAACAAGGTGCAGAACAACAAGGCCTGGTGGCTGGTGTTGCCGGTGTTCCTGCTGGTGGCGTTCAGTGCGGTGATCCCGATGATGACCGTGGTCAATTACTCGGTGCAGGACATCTTCGACCAGTCCAGCCGCTACTTCGTCGGTGCCGACTGGTACAAGCAGGTGCTGCTCGACCCGCGCCTGCATGACTCGTTGCTGCGTCAGTTCATCTACTCGGCCTGTGTGCTGCTGATCGAAATCCCGCTGGGCATCGCCATTGCCCTGACCATGCCGACCAAGGGCCGCTGGTCGTCGCTGGTGCTGATCATCCTGGCCATTCCGTTGCTGATCCCGTGGAACGTGGTGGGCACCATCTGGCAGATTTTCGGTCGCGCCGACATCGGCCTGTTGGGTTACAGCCTCAATGCCCTGGGCATTAGTTACAACTACGCCGCCAACACCATGGACGCCTGGGTCACGGTGTTGGTCATGGACGTATGGCACTGGACCTCACTGGTGGCGCTGCTCTGCTATTCGGGGTTGCGGGCGATTCCGGACGTGTACTACCAGGCTGCACGGATTGATCGTGCATCGCCCTGGGCGGTATTCCGACATATCCAGTTGCCGAAGATGAAAAGCGTGCTGCTGATCGCGGTGATGCTGCGGTTCATGGACAGTTTTATGATCTACACCGAGCCGTTCGTGCTTACGGGCGGTGGGCCGGGGAACGCCACTACCTTCTTGAGTCAGACGCTGACCCAGATGGCCGTAGGCCAATTCGACCTGGGCCCGGCTGCGGCGTTTTCCCTGGTGTACTTCCTGATCATCCTGTTGGTGTCCTGGCTGTTCTACACCGCCATGACCCACTCCGACGCCAACCGCTGAGGCCGCCAACATGAACAAGAGAAAGCTGATACCGCTACTGATCTACATCCTGTTCCTGCTGGTGCCGATCTACTGGCTGCTGAACATGTCCTTCAAGAGCAACACCGAAATCCTCGGCGGGCTGACGCTGTTTCCGCAGGACTTCACCCTGGCCAACTACAAGGTGATCTTCACTGACCCGAGCTGGTACACCGGTTACCTCAACTCGCTGTACTACGTGAGCCTGAATACGGTGATCTCCCTGAGTGTGGCGCTGCCGGCGGCCTACGCGTTTTCGCGCTACCGCTTCCTCGGTGACAAGCACCTGTTTTTCTGGCTGCTGACCAACCGCATGGCGCCACCGGCGGTGTTTCTGCTGCCGTTTTTCCAGTTGTACTCGTCCATTGGGCTGTTCGACACGCACATCGCAGTGGCCCTGGCCCACTGCCTGTTCAACGTGCCGTTGGCGGTGTGGATCCTGGAGGGTTTCATGTCCGGCGTGCCCAAGGAAATCGACGAAACCGCCTACATCGATGGCTACTCGTTTCCGAAGTTTTTCGTGAAGATTTTTATCCCATTGATTGGCTCCGGCATCGGTGTGACGGCATTTTTCTGCTTCATGTTTTCCTGGGTCGAACTGCTGCTGGCGCGCACCTTGACCTCGGTCAACGCCAAGCCGATTGCGGCAGTGATGACGCGCACGGTGTCGGCATCGGGTATCGATTGGGGCGTGCTGGCGGCGGCGGGGGTGTTGACTATCCTGCCCGGCATGCTGGTGATCTGGTTTGTTCGCAACCACGTGGCCAAGGGCTTTGCCCTGGGCCGGGTCTGAGGAGTCGATGATGGAATGGATGGCCTGGACCACCCCCACCGCGCTGTTCTTTGGCGGCATAGCCCTGATCCTCGCGGGCATGACCACCTGGGAGCTGCGTTCGCCGAGTATCCCCCGGCGGGGCTTTTTGCCGATCAGCACCACCCGTGGTGATCGTTTGTTTATCGGTCTTCTCGGCAGCGCCTACCTGCATTTGCTGGTGATCGGCGTTACCGACTGGAGCATCTGGGTAGCGTCCGCGCTCTCCCTGGTATGGCTGTTGAGTGTGATGCGTTGGGGCTGATGCCCTTATGAATAAACAACCAGGAGGTCTCTATGTTGAATAAGAACAATAAGCTGCGACATAGCATTTCATTGGCCGCCGTACTGGCTATGAGCGGTTTGAGCGCTTCGGCCTGGGCCGATGCGTACGAAGATGCCGCGAAAAAATGGATCGGCAGCGAGTTCAAACCGTCCACCCTCACGGCCGACCAGCAGTTGGCGGAATTGAAGTGGTTTATCAAGGCCGCCGAACCGTTCCGTGGGATGAAGATCAACGTGGTGTCGGAAACCCTCACCACCCACGAGTACGAGTCCAAGGTGCTGGCCAAGGCCTTCACTGAAATCACCGGGATCAAGCTGACCCACGACCTGTTGCAGGAAGGCGACGTGGTGGAGAAGCTGCAGACCCAGATGCAGTCCGACAAGAACATCTACGACGGCTGGGTCAATGACTCTGACCTGATCGGTACGCACTTTCGCTACGGCAAGACCGAATCCATCACCGACCTGATGGCCAACGAAGGCAAGGACTTCACCTCGCCGACCCTGGATATCAAGGACTTTATCGGCATCTCCTTCACCACCGCGCCGGACGGCAAGATCTACCAGTTGCCTGACCAGCAGTTCGCCAACCTCTACTGGTTCCGCGCCGACTGGTTCGAGCGCCCGGAGCTGAAAGCCAAGTTCAAGGAAAAATACGGCTACGACCTCGGCGTACCGGTGAACTGGTCGGCCTATGAAGACATCGCCAAGTTCTTCAGCGAAGACGTCAAGGAAATCGACGGCAAGCGCGTGTATGGGCACATGGACTACGGCAAGAAAGATCCGTCCCTGGGCTGGCGCTTCACCGATGCCTGGTTCTCCATGGCCGGTGGCGGCGACAAGGGCCTGCCCAACGGCCTGCCGGTGGACGAGTGGGGCATTCGCGTGGAGGACTGCCACCCGGTGGGCTCCAGCGTCACCCGTGGCGGCGACACCAACGGCCCGGCCGCAGTGTTTGCCACGCAGAAATACGTGGACTGGATGAAAGCCTACGCGCCGCCGGAAGCGGCGGGCATGACGTTCTCCGAATCCGGCCCGGTGCCGTCCCAGGGCAACATCGCCCAGCAGATCTTCTGGTACACCGCGTTTACCGCCGACATGACCAAACCGGGCTTGCCAGTGGTGAATGCCGACGGCACGCCGAAATGGCGTATGGCGCCGTCGCCGGTGGGACCTTACTGGGAAAAGGGCATGAAGAAGGGCTATCAGGACGTAGGCTCCTGGACCTTCCTCAAGTCGACGCCTGAGAAACAGAAACTCGCGGCCTGGCTTTACGCGCAGTTCGTGACCTCGAAAACCGTTTCGCTGAAGAAAACCATCGTCGGCCTGACGCCGATCCGTGAGTCCGACATCAACTCCCAGGCCATGACCGACATGGCGCCGAAACTCGGTGGCCTGGTGGAGTTCTACCGCAGCCCGGCCCGCGTCGAGTGGACCCCGACCGGCACCAACGTGCCGGACTACCCACGCCTGGCGCAACTGTGGTGGGGCAACATCGCCAGGGCTGCCAGCGGCGAGCAAACCCCGCAACAAGCGCTGGACAACCTGGCCAAGGAACAGGACGCGATCATGACGCGCCTGGAACGCTCCAAGGTGCAACCGGTGTGTGGCCCGAAAATGAACCCCGAGCGTGACGCGCAATACTGGTTCGACCAGCCGGGCGCGCCGAAGCCGAAGCTGGCCGACGAGAAACCGAAAGGTGAGACCGTGGCCTACGGCGACCTGCTCAAGCAGTGGGAGGCGGCGCGCAAGTAATAGCGGTCAGTGGAGGAGGGCATTACGGCACGCTTGCGTGCCGTTTTACTGTCCCCTGTTTGTCGCCATCAGGCTTTGCTCAATCCCACTCACCAGTACGGGATCGAAGGCGTCATGCCCGGCGCGAAACAGCCGGCATTTCAACAATGCCCGCTGACGCAACCAACGCAGGCTCGACAACCCGACAGGGTCATGGATGCCCTGTATCACTTGGCAGCTACAGCGCAGCATCAGCCCCTGATCCTGTTCGTGAAAAAAATAGCCGGCACGATGGTAGTGCACTTCCAGGCGAATCGCGCGCACGGCGACATCGTCGATAAAGTGCTCCAGGGCGGCCTTGTCCATGCGTTGGCGATTCAGGTGCAGCGCCGCGCCGACCCACGCCAGCGCCGCCTGGCGCTGCAGCTGCCGGCAAGGTTGGTCGAGGTCCTCGCACACCTGCTCGAACGACGTGAACGCCTTGGCGCTCAAGTACCGAGTCAAGGCGTGGTGGTAGATCACCAGATTCTCCGGGCTGGGGACGAACAGCGATGCCAGTACCAACCGGTGTACGTGCGATGGACGCTGCCAGGCATACTTCAACGCCAGCCAACTGCCCCAGGAAACCCCGAGCACAGTGATTTGGGCAAAACCGAAATGCTCGCGTAGCGTCTCAATGTCGTCGATGATCCGTTCCGTTTCGTTGCCTAGCCGCTCACCGTGAGGGGTTGAGCGCCCGCCACCGCGCTGGTCGAACAGCACGATATCGAAGTGCTCCAGGTTGAAAAACGCCAGGTGATCACGGCTGGAGCAGCCGCCTGGTCCACCGTGCAGGAAGAACACCGGCTCGGCGCCTTCCCGACCGTGTCGCTCCCAGTACAACTGGTGGTTATCGGATACCGGCAAGTAACCGCTGCTTTGAAGGTGCGTCATGCAGAAGGACGGGTGAGCTGGTAGAACTGGAACAATTCAAGCTGGCCCGGCCGGGCCGCGATACAGGCTTCCAGGGTGATGCCCAGTGTTTGTGCAACCCAGCGAACTGCCGGCAGCACGGGCGTATGGCCAAATACCAGGGCCACGCCGCCTGGCTTGAGGCTTCCGAGCAACGTGCGCAGCAAGGTGTCGGCATCATGCCGGGTGACCACTTCGGCATTGAGGAAGCGCAGGATCAATGCATCACAGGCAGGGCTTTCGCGTGCGGCGTCCGCTTGCCTGAAACGTACGGGCAAGCCGGCGTGGCGCTGCGCTGCATAGCGGACCATCGAAACCGAAAGGTCCGAGCCCAGGCACAGGCAGCGGGGGAGTGCCTGGGCCAGATGAGCGATCAACTCGCCGGTTGAGCACGCCGGGTCATGGATCAGCGCTCCCGGCTTGAGGCGTTCGCGCAGTACGGCGACACAGCGTTCGCGAAAGTGCGCTTCATCAATGTTCAACTGCGCGGCACGCGCATCGTCGCACTCCCAGAAGTCTGGCGGGCAGATGAACTCCTCGGCGTGCGGCCCCAGTGGTGGGTAGGGAAAGCACACTTCGCTGTGGGCATTGCGTCGGGCTTCGATAAATGCATGATGCTTGGCCGCGGCTGTCGTGGCTTGATAAAACAACGCAACACCTTCATTGCTCCAGTGTTGCTCGGTGAGCGGGCCCAGCAGCATGGCCGGGTGCAAGATGCTGCTCAGGCGGCGTTGCCCCTGGTGGGCGGGCAACGGTCTGTTGCGGCCAGCCCAGCGAACGCTTCCGGTATCCAGTACAAACAGCCGAGCCAGCCCGAACCCCAGCGGCTCCAGATGGCGTTGCAAGGACGCGGCGCTCATCGCGAGACACCCAGCGGCTCACCTCGCAGGCGCCGGCCGCGTTGTTGCGGCACAACGATATTGCCGGTAGAGACCAGGAAAAACCGTTCCAGCCCAGGGATCACTACCTGCACGAGCGTAGTACCGAGCCGGCTTTGAAACAGGTTGCATACACCGGGTGTCAGGTTGTGGCGGGCCATGTCGTCCACCAGACGGGTGATCTGCTCGCCGAGATCCGATAGGGGCTCGTGCTCGTGCAGTAGCACCCACTCGACAGGTTGCGCCATCAGGTGTTCCGGGGAGAATTGCAGGCAGCGTTGCAGGCGCGCGAATGGGGCAAGATGCCGCTGGGCATTGAGCAAGTGGCGGCTCAAGAGCGGTTCGGCCGCCAGCGCCTGCAGTTGTGCAAGTTCTGCCAGCGCACGCCAGGCCGCATGAGTGGGCGTCAGGGAGGTGCCGCTGCCGTACACCACGGGCGTTGTCGAAGGCGTATTGATGAACGCCAGGCAGGTGGTCGTACAGAACTCACGGCTGATGTCCAGCACAACCACTTCGGCGTTGAACTGCTGACGCAGTGCATCCAGCACGCTCCTGGACTCGGGATCGAGGCTGTGTGGCTCGACCCGGCGCAGGCCGGATGGGTGCTGATAGTAAAAGTGTTCCAGCAGAAACAGAGACAGGGCATCCCGTTCAATATTTTCATTCAAGGCATGGAGCAATGCCTCGTCGCGGGTGGCGCCGATGGCGGTTCCGCTGTTGCTCGAATAACGGCGCAGCGCGCGCAGGTCAGTCGGATCGTCGTGCAGCGGTTGTTCGCAGTAGCGCGGGCAGGTCAACGCCAGTGGGTAGGAAAACCACTGATCATCCACCAGGCTGCGGTAGGTGCGGCAGACGATGGCGTCTTCTTGCTGTGCCGTCAGCATTGCCAGCGCGCTGTCATCGTCAAACCGTGAGTCAGCGGCAAAGTAACTGGACGCCTGGCGATGAAGAGGCGACGCGTGCAGGTCGTCGCTCAAATAATGCTCCAATGCTTCATAGAGTGCGCCGACACGTGCCGCTGCCAGATGGCCCTTGCCGGCGCCGCGTGCGACTTCGGTGGATTGCGCGTTATACAGGTGGGCCTGTACGCACAGCGCCTCATCACCCACGGTGCGCAGGCGCGCGCGCAACTTGAGTGCACTCAATTGGGCGAGTATCTGTTGGTGCGCATGGGTCAGGGACTGGCTGCGTTCAGGGACGATGGCATGGTGGGTATGCATGGCGATGACTCCCGGGGAGGAGGAGAGGCATGGCCTCTCCCGGACTCACTTACTCGGCTTCCAGCTCGGCTTTTTCCGTGTCAGTGAGTTGCAGCGCCTCGATGAAGTCGTCCGTATGCTCCTGCTCCAGTTGTTCCATCTCGGCGATTTTGTTTGCGTTCAAGCTAGCCATGTATCCCATATCTGAACCTCTTTTGTTGTTTGATTGGGTGGAGTCGCGTGCTCTCGATGAGCACGGCTAGAACCTATAAAAAATGGGGACTGTCAGGCAAATGTGAGCAACTGTTGCGAAGACCACGGCGCGGGGCGGTGGAAACAAATCCATTCACTCCAATTGTTGACCATTGCCGAAAGGGGGGGATGCCCGAAAACCACGGGCTGCGCCTGCGGTGATAGCCATCGTCCAACGATGCGCCCATTAGGGCGTTGCTGTGGGGAGCTGCTGGATATTCTTTCGGGCGCGTTGGGCTTTTCGCGATGTTGAAACGGTGGTGAGCGCCCAGGCAGGTGATCGTCGTCGGGGTACTACAGAACCTGTCGACATCGTTTACAAAAAAACCGATGCGGCATGCCCGGTTCCTGCATACAGCCTTTACTGGCTGTTACGCCGCTGGCGTTTGTAATCGCCTGGAGTCCGCGCCGTATCCCGCGCCGGTGGTAGCCTTTGCGCCCGGCTGAACGCTCTGGTGGAGGCGCAGCATGTGCCGCAAAGTGACCCCACCGTGGCGGGAGGCATTCAAGACCGTACCGCTCCTGACCGTCGATCCGCCCCTCTTCAACCCCGATTGAATTTTCCGCACACCACGATGCTCTTCACTTTAGAAGCGTGTGGTACTGAGCGCTCTTGCGGGGCCTCCTTGTCGGGAGGCCTGGTTGTATCGGACTTTGCGGAAACTGCCATCATGACGCTTCTTACAGCGCTGTCGGGCCAACCGGCCTCTATCACCCACTCGGCGCCCGGCCAATACCAGCGGCTGTACCAACAGCTCTACGGTGAAGCCCAGGGGGCCGAAGAGATCGCGCGGGATTTCCTGCTGGCGCAGTTGACGCAAATGCGAGACGCCGCCAGCGATCTGCCCGAGATGGCCGAGCAACTGCCTGCCTGGGTCGAGCAGCGTTGCGCGCAGGTGGCCCAGGCCTATGCCGATTACCTTGAACAACGCCAACAAGGTCGGCCACGTCGCTATTTCCAGAACAAGGCCCATGCGCTGTATTTCCTGCAACACGTAGCCCCGACCAAACAGGTCGACGGCGCTTGGCTCAATGGCCTGCTGCGCCACTGGCTGGACCCCCGCTTTGACGGTCTGCTCACCACGTATCTTGAGGAACTGGGCGATGGTATAGCTGCACAGAACCATGTGGTGATCTACCGCAAACTGCTCAGCGAGCACGATGCCGACAGCGAAGCCGGCCTTGAAGACGCGCATTACCTGCAGGGCGCCCTGCAAATGGCCTTGGGCCTGTGCGCGCAGGACTTTCTGCCCGAGATCATCGGCTTCAACCTGGGCTACGAACAGTTGCCCCTGCACCTGTTGATCACCGCCTACGAGTTGAGCGAACTGGGCATCGATCCGTATTACTTCACCCTGCACGTGACCATCGACAACGCCAGCAGCGGCCACGCCTGCAAGGCAGCGCAGTCGGTACTGAGCCTGCTGCCGCTGGGCGAGGGCAGGGCGGATTTCTACCGCCGGGTGGCCGAGGGGTACCGCCTCAACGACCTGGGCCCGGGAACCACCGCGATTATCAGCGTTTTCAACCTGCAGGACGAAGTGGTCGCGATGCTCGAGCGCAAGCGCAGCTTCGGCCAACACATGCACTCGGACTATTGCCGCTTCGAAGGCAAGACCGTCAACCAGTGGCTGGGTCAGCCGGGGCAGATCGGCGCCTTTCTCCAGGCACTGGAAGACAAGGGCTGGATCAAGCGCAACCAGGACCCGGCCGAAAGTCGATTCTGGCAACTGATCGAGGGCGCAGGCGCGGCGATGTTCGGCGTGTTCAGCGGCTATGAAAAACAGATGCTGCACGATTGGATCGCCGGCGACTGGATCAGTGACAAACGTGTGCCGCCCGTGCGGCCCGGGCGCGGCAGCCGGTTTTCCCGCGAGCAGCAACGCCCGACGGACCCGGACACCCAGGCGCTGGTTGATTCATTGTGCAACCTGTCCGATCAACAGCAGCTCAACGCACTGATCCCGTGGATGTCGGCGCGACGCCATTGCACGCCCGCCGGGTTGTACGCGACCCGCCGCTTTATTCAATTGCGCGCGCGATTGCGCTAAGGAACTTCCCATGTTTGCACAACACCTGGCCGATCGCGCCCTGTTGAACCTGGGCCGCGGGTTGAAGCAGCGCGGCTACCGTTTCATCACCCCGACTCCCTTGACCCACGAACGCGTCTATCAACGTCGGGCTGCCTCCCAGGCATCGGACCTTCGCGACGTATTCGGCTGGTCGATGCCGTTTGACCGCGACCTGGTGCCCGACACCTTCCGCGAGGACCTGCAACAAGCCGATCTCGTCGAACCGCATGGCGCGCTGTGGCGCAGCGCGGTGCGTTGGTCCAGCCTGGACGATCTTCTGTTTGCGCATTCCGCATACCCCACCACTGAACCGGATGCCGTGTTCTTCGGCCCCGACAGCTACCGCTTCGCCCAGGTGATCGAAGCCCATCTGCAACAGCGCTTCGAACCGCTCAAGCGCGCCGTGGATATCGGCTGCGGCGCGGGTGTAGGGGCACTGGTGATCGGCCGCGCTCGACATGACGCGCAGGTGTTGGCGGTGGATATCAACCCGCGCGCCCTGCGCATGACCGCCGTGAATGCCGAGCTGGCCGGGCTGAGCAATGTCAGCGCCTACCACAGCGATGTGCTGGCAAGCGTGGAGGGCGAGTTCGATTTGATCGTGGCCAACCCGCCGTACATGAATGATGACCGTCAACGCGCCTATCGCCACGGTGGCGGTGCATTGGGTGAGCAGTTGTCGGTGCGCATCGCCGGCGAATCCCTGGGTCGCCTGGCCCTTGGCGGCAGCCTGGTGCTGTATACCGGTGTGGCGATAGTCGCGGGCGAGGACCCGTTCCTGGCGGCGGTCAAGCCATTGCTCGGCAGCGATGCGTTCGGCTGGACCTACCGTGAACTGGACCCTGACGTATTTGGCGAAGAGTTGGATAAGCCGGGCTACGAGCGGGTAGAGCGGATTGCGGTGGTCGCGCTCACCGTCACCCGTCTGCGCTGAAGGTCATGCTCACTTTCGGTATCGAAGAGGAATATTTCATCACCGACCTGCACACGCGGCACATGGTCGGCGAACCGTCGGCGGCGGTGCTGGCGGCCTGCCGGCAGGCGATTGGCCCGGGCTTCGCCCTCGAGATGTTCCAGGGCCAGATTGAGGTGGCATCCCCGGTGTTCAAGGCCAGCAGTGAGGCGGCGGATTACCTGGCCACCGTGCGCCACAACCTCGCCCGCTCCTTGGGCGCATTCGGTCTCGGTGTGGTCTGTGCCGGCAGCCATCCCTTGGCGGCATGGCGCGAGCAAACGGCCACCGACCGCGTGCATTTCCAGCAATTGTTCGAAGACATCCAGTACGTCGCGAGTCGCAGTGTGCTCTGTGGGTTGCACGTGCATGTCGAGGTGCCGGCCGGAATCGACCGCATCGCGGTGATGAATCAGGTCTCGCCCTGGTTGCCGTTATTGCTGCTCCTCAGTTGCTCGTCACCGTTCTGGGAGGGCGCACCCACAGGGTTCATGAGCTATCGCCAGGCCGCGTGCGATGAGTGGCCACGCATGGGCGTTCCCGAGCACTTCACCGATTGGTCGGCGTACTTGCGCTATTTGGCATTGCTGCAGCGCGTCGGTGCGATCAAGGCCGATGGCAACGGGTGGTGGGGCATTCGGCCTGCGGCGCGTTATCCCACCCTGGAACTGCGCATGACCGATGCCTGCCCCAGGCTGGCGGATGCGTTGGTGCTCGCCACCTTGTTTCGGGTAATGGTCACTCATGCCTGTGCCCTGGAACATCCCGGCGCCGGGTTCACCGCCGAGGCGCGCTGGCTTCTCAAGGAGAATCGCTGGCAGGCCAAGCGCTACGGTGCTGCGGGCAGCTTTGCGCTGGATGACCAGGGGACGATGGGCACTGCTGAACAGTGGCTGCTAGAGGCGCAACGCATCTTCGCGGCCACCGCCGGGGCCATGGGCGAGCCTCAGGTGTTTGATGACCTGCATAGGTTGCTGGCGTCAGGCAACAGCGCCGTCGATCAATTGCGCTGCCATGCCGACGCCCGGGCCTCGGGCGCCGATGAGCACGTGTGTCTGCAGCAAGTGGTCGACCGCCTGCTGGCCCAGAGTCGCGCAGCCCATTGACCTACTGCGCGAGCAATCAGGCCGCTTGTGGCTGCAGATGCAGTGCACCGTCGACATCCTTGACCAACCCACTGGCCAAAAACAGCGGTACCAACCGCTTGTGCAACTGCGGCTCGACAAACTCCTTCACCGTATCCAGCGCCAGCACACCGCTCAGCGGCAATTCGGCCTTGGTGTACGACAACCAGGCTTTCTTCAACACCTGCAACACATCGCTGCCCGCCGTGGTGGCGAAACGGCGCTGGGTGGGTTTGCCGTCGAAGGTGAAGCTGTGCTGGAACGCATAGCCGTTTTCATCGCCGTTACCATCGGTGCAGCGGATGCAGCTGCACGGGTCGTCGCCGAACGCGCTGCGCAGGTAGGCGTTGAAGTCCACCACGGGTTTGAGTGACAGGCGCTTATCCACCTCGAACAGGTCCCCGGTCATTTTTTCGTCAGTGTTCAACGTCCATTTCCTCGCTGGTTCGGCAGTTTTTCAAAGCGCGGCACAATAGCAGCCGGGGGCTGGTTTGTGGGCCATTTGCATAACAATAGATCCCGATATTCTTTTCCACTCTTAAAAATCGTCGCTAGGCTCCATCACCTTCTTAAAAACGCGGCAGACTCCCATGACTTTCAAGCGCTCCTCCCTGACCCTCTTGGCGGCTGCGACAGCCATGATCAGTATCGGCGCCCAGGCCGAAGGCAAGATCAGCATCGCCCAGCAATTCGGCATCGGCTACCTGATCCTCGACGTGGTGCGCGACCAGCATCTGATCGAAAAACACGGCAAGGAACAGGGCCTGGATATCCAGGTGGACTGGAACAGCATTTCCGGCGCCACCGCGATGAACGAATCGCTGCTGGCCGGTGCGCTCGACGTGGTCTCCGCTGGCGTGCCGCCGATGCTGACCCTGTGGGACCGCACCAAGGGCAAGCAGAACGTCAAGGCCATCGCCTCCCTGGGCTCGATGCCCAACTACCTGCTGACCAACAACCCCAACGTGAAGACCCTCAAGGACTTCAGCGAAAAAGACCGCATCGCCGTGCCCGCCGCCGGTGTGGGTTTCCAGTCGCGCACCTTGCAGATCGAAACCGCCAAGCAGTTCGGCGATGCCAACTTCAAGAAGTTCGACGACATCTCCATCAGCCTGGCCCATCCCGATGCGACCGCCGCGTTGATTGCCGGGGGATCGGAGATCAACGCGCACTTCTCCAGCCCGCCGTTCCAGTATCAGGAACTGCTGAACCCTAACGTGCACAAGGTGCTCAGTTCCTACGACATCCTCGGTGGGCCGGCCACGTTCAACGTGCTCTACACCACGCAGAAATTCCACGACGAAAACCCCAAGACCTACAAGGCGTTCTATGACGCATTGGCCGAAGCCGAGACGATCATCAAGGCTGACAAGCCAGCGGCAGCCAAGGCGTATATCCGCGTAGAGCAGTCGAAGTTGCCGTTGGACCTGGTGCAGAAAATCGTCCAGGACCCGGAAATCGACTTCACCATCGTGCCGCAGCGTACCTACATCTACGCCGAGAAATTGCAGGCACTGGGCGTGCTGAAAAACAAGGCCGCCAGTTGGAAGGACTACTTCTTCGAAGAGGCCCATGGCGGCAATGGCAGTTGAGAGGCCCAAGTTCAAGCGCGAGCTCAGTAAGCGGTCGTTCTGCAGGTGGGCAGGGCTGCGCCGCGATAGAAGGACAGAATTGCCAGCAGTTGAACGGTGACGGCCACCACCACCACGGCAACAATCGCCTCTTGCGGATCGACAAATGCCGCGCGTATAAGGCCGAAGCCGGCGGGTGCGAAAGCGTAGATGGCCTGGCTGAGGGCAACCATCAGAGCGATGACCTTCGCGGTATTCTCGTGGCTGAACTCGGTTTGCGCGATCAACGGTGGCAGCGATGTGGCGTTGCCGATCCCGGAGCCGATCAGCACGACTGCTATCCAGGCGACCGCAGGGTCCAATTGCAGGCAAAGCAACATCAAGGTGCCCAGCAGTTGAACCCCATAAGCCAGGCAAGCCAAATGGCGACGATTAATGCCTTGGCTCATCCAGTGCGCGGCGATGTATCGCCCGCCCATGCGCTGGAGGCGCTGCTGGCGATCAGTTCATTTGAACTGCCGGCGTTCAAGCCGTCCACTCCGTGCCATCTGCGCCATGCCCGTAGTTGCTACGATCATTTGGCCGGTGAGTTGGGGGTAAAGGTGCATGACGCCTTGTTGGAGCGCGAATGGATGGCGCTGCAGCAGGGGATGTACCAATTGACGCCAACGGGCATGGAAGGCATGGCAGAACTGGGCCTGGATCTTACCGCTCGAGTCCAGGCGCGCCGGCGCTTCGCCTACCCATGCCTGGACTGGAGCCAACGCTGTGCCCATGTGGGAGGAGCGCTGGGGGCGTTACTGCTGGATCATATGCTGCTAGGCGGGTGGCTGGCGCGAACGCTTGATTCGCGCGCGCTGACGGTGACTGCCAAAGGGCGCAGGCGTTTGGCCAGCGTTTTTGATATCCAATGCGGTGACCGCAGCCAACGCCCTGTAACGGAATGATCAGCGGAAAAACTCACCGGGCGTGGCCTCGAATTGCTGCCGAAACGCATTGATAAACGCCGACGTCGACTCATAGCCACACCCCAGCGCCACATCCGTGACCCGCTCGCCTTGCTCCAGGGCGGGCAGGGCGCTCAATAACCGCAGGCGCTGGCGCCAGGCGCGGAACGTCAGCCCGGTGTCGCTCAAGAACAACCGACTGAGTGTCTTCTCGCTCACCCCCAGTTTCTGGCTCCACTGGCCCAAGGTTGTTTGCTGTTCCGGGTGCGCACTCAGGCTGCGATAGATCGACCGCAAGCGCGGATCCGATGGCAATGGCAGCATCAGATCGACGTGCGGCGCCGCCGCCAACTGATCCAGCACCACCTGGGCCAGGCGCCCGTCCGGCCCATCCTCGGCATACTCCACCGGCAGTTCGCTGAAGCTGCGGATCAGCTCGCGCAGCAGGCTGCTCACCGCCAGCACATGACAGCGCTCCGCCGCCCAGGTGGTGACGCTGCAATCCAGGTACAGGCTGCGCATTTCGGTGTGGGGCGAGCTGAACACGCGGTGCGGTACACCGGCTGGAATCCACACCGCGCGCTGGGGCGGTGCGACGAAGCGGCCGACGCTGGTCTGGATCTCCAGCACCCCGGAAATCGCGTAGGACAATTGCACCCACGGGTGACTGTGCCGGCGGGTCAGGGCGCGGTTGGGCAGCGATTCGGTGCGCCCATACACCGGCCGTGGCAGGCTGGAAAGGCCTGGCACGCTACGGCGCACCGTGTTGGCATGTCCTTTAGGCGGCATTTGTTGGCTCATTGGCGTTAGTCGGTAACAACCCGTTACGTTAGAGTCGCGATGACGCTCTTGGCAACCCCCGGAAGATCCTGCTTATGACTCGCCCCCGTTTCCTGCCTGACAACTTCACCCTGACCCTGATCGCCACGGTGATTCTCGCTTCCCTGCTGCCCGCCAGCGGCCAGACCGCCGTGGCCTTCGGCTGGGTCACCAACCTGGCCATCGCGTTGCTGTTTTTCCTGCACGGCGCGAAGCTGTCGCGCCAGGCCATCGTGGCCGGCGCCGGGCACTGGCGCCTGCACCTGCTGGTGTTCAGCCTGACCTTTGTGCTGTTCCCGCTGCTGGGCCTGGCGCTCAAGCCGGTGCTGTCGCCGCTGATCGGCAAAGACCTGTACATGGGCATGCTCTACCTGTGCGCCTTGCCGGCCACGGTGCAATCGGCGATTGCCTTTACATCGCTGGCGCGGGGCAATATCCCGGCGGCGATCTGCAGCGCGGCGGCGTCCAGCCTGTTCGGCATCTTCCTGACACCGTTGCTGGTGACGCTGCTGCTCAATGTGCACGGCGAGGGCGGCTCGACGGTCGACGCGATCCTGAAAATCAGCGTGCAATTGCTGCTGCCGTTTATCGCCGGGCAGATCGCCCGCCGCTGGATCGGCGCGTGGGTCGGCCGCAACAAGTCCTGGCTGAAATTCGTCGACCAGGGCTCGATCCTGCTGGTGGTCTACGGCGCGTTCAGCGAAGCGGTGAATGAAGGCATCTGGCACCAGATCCCACTGTGGGAACTGGGCGGCCTGGTGGTCGCGTGCTGCGTGTTGCTGGGCCTGGTGCTGGTGGCCTCCACGGTGCTCGGCAAGGCGTTCGGTTTCAATCAGGAAGACCGCATCACTATCCTGTTCTGCGGTTCGAAAAAGAGCCTGGCCACCGGTGTGCCGATGGCCCAGGTGCTGTTCGCCGGGGCGAGCATGGGCGTGCTGATCCTACCGCTGATGCTGTTCCACCAGATCCAGTTGATGGTGTGCGCGGCGTTGGCACAGCGTTATGCGAATCGGCCGGAGTCGATTCCGGAATTGATGGGGCAGGTTGACCCTTGATCTACGCCGAAGGCCTTGTCGCTGTTACGACCAGCGGTATATACGAGCGGATGCCCTCGGCAAGCCCATTCAATCGGGGTCTACGTGCTCATCATGACCGCACCCTGACCCGGTTGAGGTGATTTTGAGCGGGATGAGCGTCAACAGCCGGGCCGGAAACCTATAGAATGCCCGGCGGCGGCGCTTGTCCTGGGTGGCCGTCTGATCATCGTCCGAGTACCGCGCCCTTCAATGACCATTTCAGCCGCAACGCCCCAAGCCAATTGGCAACCGGTCTTCGCCCTCGCGTTGGCCGCGTTTGTGTTCAACACCACCGAATTCGTGCCCGTCGGGCTACTCAGTGCCATCGGCGCCAGCTTCGACATGCCGGTGTCCAGCGTCGGGCTGATGCTCACCATCTACGCCTGGATCGTCTCCCTGACGTCGCTGCCGGTGATGCTGCTGACCCGCAACGTGGAGCGGCGCAAGCTGCTGATCGTGCTGTTCGGCCTGTTCATCGCCAGCCATGTCCTGTCCAGTGTGGCCACCAGCTTTGGCATCCTGATGCTCAGCCGGGTCGGCATTGCTTTGTCCCATGCGCTGTTCTGGTCGATCACCGCCTCGCTGGCGGTGCGCCTGGCGCCGGAAGGCAAGCAGGTGCAAGCTCTCGGCCTGCTGGCTACTGGCACTTCCCTGGCGATGGTGCTGGGTATTCCGTTGGGCCGTCTGCTGGGCGAGGCCATGGGCTGGCGCACCACGTTCCTGGTGATCGGCGCGTTCGCCGCTGCGCTGGTGTTCTGGCTGGCGCGTACGTTGCCGTTGTTACCGAGCCAGAACTCCGGCTCGCTGCGCAGCCTGCCACTGCTGTTCAAGCGCCCGGCGCTGGTGGCGCTGTATGTGCTCACCGCGATGACGGTGACTGCGCAGTTCACCGCCTACAGCTACATCGAGCCCTTTGTCGAAGGCGTGGCCGGCATGAGCGGCAGCGCGGTGACCCTGATCCTGCTGGTGTTCGGCGGCGCGGGCATCATCGGCTCGCTGCTGTTCAGCCTGGTGCACCGTTTCAACCCGCACCTGTTCGTGGTGGGCGCGGTGTTTATCCTGAGCGCCTGCCTGGCGTTGCTGCTGCCCTTGAGCGGAGCCGAATCTTACCTGGTGGTGCTGAGCATTTTCTGGGGCATGGCGATCATGGGCTTCGGCCTGGCCATGCAATCCAAGGTGCTGGTGTTGGCGCCCGACGCCACCGACGTGGCCATGGCGATGTTCTCCGGCATCTACAACATCGGCATTGGCGGCGGCGCGCTGATGGGCAGTTGGGTCGGCAGCCAGTTCGGCTTCGCCTGGATCGGCGTGGCCGGTGGGTTGCTGGCGGCGGTAGCCCTGATCGGGTATTGCCTGGCGATCAGGAAATTTGGGCAGGGCGTTGTAAGCCGCTAAGACCAGACAAGTCCTACACGACATATTGATACCCATTGCTACCGTCGCCTCGGGCCGCCCACCTCCCGTGGCGACGGCACTTGAGCAGCAATGGGAGTTGATTGTGCAAAAACGTTTGACTGCAGAGTTCATGGGTACTTTCTGGCTGACCTTCGGCGGCTGTGGCAGCGCCATCCTGGCGGCTGCGTTCCCCGGGTTGGGTATAGGTTTTGTGGGGGTTTCCCTGGCGTTCGGGCTGACGGTGTTGACCATGGCCTATGCGCTGGGCGGTATTTCCGGCGGGCATTTCAACCCGGCGGTGACCATCGGCCTGTGGGTGGGGCGCCGTATCGAGGGCGCTGATGTGCTGCCGTACATCGTGGCGCAGGTTGCGGGGGCGATTACTGCTGCTGCCGCGTTGTTCCTGATTGCCAACGGGCAGGCGGATTTCTCGGTGGGTGGTTTTGCTGCCAACGGCTATGGCCCGCTCAGCCCCGGTCATTTCGACATGAAGGCTGCCTTGCTGGCCGAACTGATCGCCACGTTTTTCTTCGTCTTCATCATCATGCGTGTGACCGCACCCGGCGCGGTGCCTGGCTTTGCCCCGATTGCCATTGGCTTGGCGCTGACCTTGATTCACCTGGTCCTGATCCCCGTCACCAACACCTCGGTCAACCCTGCGCGCAGCACCGGGCCTGCATTGTTTGCCGGAGTTGATTACCTGGCACAGCTCTGGCTGTTCTGGCTGGCGCCGATCGTGGGCGGCGTGATGGGCGCGGTGGCGGCTCGAGCAATGGATGAGTGCCGTAAAAAAGTGCCCGCCTGAGCCCCAGCGTCGCCATGCCGATTATCTCGGCGGCGACGTTGTGCACGGCGTAACGGTCCAGGGCTCAGAGCGTTGCGAGCACCGCTTCGAGTTTTTCCTGGTCGCGGGCAAACTGGCGAATGCCTTCAGCGAGTTTCTCGGTGGCCATTGCGTCCTCGTTGGAGCCCCAGCGGAACTGCACTTCGTTGAGGGTCTGGCGCGGCTCCCCAACTGCCCCCGGATTCAATCGACGCTCCAGCAGGCCCTGGTCTTCATTTAGCTTTTGCAGCAGCTCGGGACTGATGGTCAGGCGGTCGCAGCCCGCCAGTTGCTCGATCTGGCTGAGGGTGCGGAAGCTGGCGCCCATGACCACGGTGTTGATGGCGTTGGCCTTGTAGTAGTTGTAGATCCGCGTCACGGACTGCACGCCTGGGTCCTCGGTGCCGGTGTAGTCCAGGCCGGTGTTCTTGCGGTACCAGTCATAGATGCGGCCTACGAATGGTGAAATCAGGAACACCCCGGCGTCGGCGCAGGCGGCGGCCTGGACGAACGAAAACAGCAGGGTCAGGTTGGTCTGGATCCCGGCCTTTTCCAGGCGCTCGGCGGTGCGGATGCCTTCCCAGGTGGAGGCCAGTTTGATCAGCACGCGGTCGCGACCGACACCGGCCTGGTCGTACAGCGCGATCAACTGGTTCGCCTTGGCCCACAGCGCGTCTTGGTCGAAGGACAGGCGCGCATCGACTTCGGTGGAGATGCGCCCCGGAATCACCTTGAGAATGCCGCAGCCCACTGAAACCGCGAAGCGATCACATGCCAGGTCCACATCGCCCTTGGACTGGCCCACCGCGCTGCGCAGCAACTCGGCATATTCCGGGATGGCAGCGGCCTTGAGCAGCAGCGACGGGTTGGTGGTGGCGTCCACCGGGCGCAAGCGGCTGATGGCTTCCAGGTCGCCGGTGTCGCACACCACGGTGGTGAATTGCTTGAGTTGTTCGAGCTTGGACGTCATGAGCGGCAGTCTCCGGAAAAGGTTATTGGTTGAGGGCCTGTGCGGTGTCCAGGTCGGTGATCAGGATGTCCAGGTAGCCGCCCTGGAGCGCGCCACGAATGGCCTGGACCTTGTTCAACCCACCGGCCAGGCCGAGCACCCGGTGGATGGCGCGCAGCTTGGGCAGCGCCACCGAGACCACGAATTCTTCATCTTCCTCCAGCACCGGCTTGCCCTGGGCATCGAAGTAACGCAGGCAGATATCGCCCACCGCGCCGCGTTCGGCGAGCAGGCGCAACATGTCTTCGGTGTAGTAGTTGCCGCTGTTGCGCAGCAGTTGCGAGGGCTCCAGGTCGCCGATGCCGACAATCGCCAGGGTGATGCTGTCAAAGCGCTGCAGCACTTCCTTGACCTCTTCCATCTGCACGATGCGCTGCTTGCTCTCCACCGATTGCTCGATGCTTTGCGAGGGCAGCAAAAATGCCGGGCAGTTGAGCAGGGTCGCCAGGCGCTGGGTCAGCAAAGTGGCTTCAAACGCGCCCTTGTGGCCGACGCCGCCCAACAGTTGCACCACTTCCTGGGCGGCCTGTTTGCCCGGCTGCGCGTGCAAGTGGCCGACCATGGCGCGAATGGTGCTGCTCCACGACGAGATACCGATACGGTCCTGGGGCGACAGGCTGGTTTCCAGGTAGTGGGCGGCGGCCGAACCGATGGCCTGCTTGATACTCTCGTCATTGCCGGGCTCGGTGGCTTCCACCACGATCACCCGGCGCACGCCGTAGCGGCGCTGCAACTGGGTTTCCAGTTCCAGGTGCAGGCCTTGCAAGCGCATCACCGTGATCTTCACCACGCCTTCCTGCAGCGCCCGGCGCAGGGCACGGCTGATAAACGATTGGGACAGGTCCAGTTGCGCGGAAATCTCGGACTGCTTGAGCCCTTCTTCGTAATAGAGGCTCGCGATCTTGGTGATCAGGCGCTGTTCTTCGATCTGGCTCATGAAGGCCTCAGGGCTCTTTATAGTAAAAGGCATGACTCAATGGCCGTGAGGATACCAAACCCTTACGACATGATCAGGCCGCCGTCGATATTGATCGCCTGGCCGGTCAGGTAGGCGGCATCGTCCGAGGCGAGAAACGCCACCAGGCCCGCCACATCCGAGGGTTTGCCGGCGCGGCGCAGGGGGATGTTCTTGACCCATTCGGCCATCAATTCACCCTTGCCGTAGCGCTTCTCGTCAGTGCTGAGGATCTCGCCCCACACCCGGTCGTTGTAGTCCCACATCTCGCTTTCGATGATGCCGGGGCAGAATGCATTCACCGTGATGTTATGCCGCGCCAGTTCCAGCGCCAGGCTCTGGGTGATGCCGATCACGCCCATTTTGCTCGCGGCATAGTGGGGCGTGTAGATGAACCCCTGGCGGCCCTGGCCGGAGGAGGTGTTGATCAGCCGGCCGCTGCCTTGCTTGACCATGTACTTGGCGGCCTCCCGGCAGCCGAGCCACACGCCGGTGGTATTCACCTGCAGCACCTTGTCGAAATCGGCACGGGGCATCTTGTCGTAGTGGTCGATGGTGATGATGCCGGCGTTCTGCACCGACACGTCGATGCTGCCAAAACGGGCGTGGCCTTCGCGGTAGAGCTTTTCGATATCGTCTTCACGGGTGACGTCGATGGCCAGGGCCAGGGTGTCGACCTGGTATTCCCGGGCCAGTTGGTCGGCGGTGAAGGTCACGCGTTCCAGGTCGTTGGAAGCCAGTACCAGGTTGGCGCCTTCCTGGGCGAAACGCTCGGCAATGCCGGCGCCGATGCCCCGGCAGGCACCGGTGATGACCACAGTTTTACCGTTGAATCGTTGGGACATGACGAACTCCTACCAGCACACAAAGCCGCCATCGACCAACAGGTCGACACCGGTGCAGAAAGACGAGGCCTGGCTGACCAGGAAAATCGCCGGGCCGACCATTTCTTCCACGCTGGCCATGCGGCCCATGGGCGTGGTCTGTTCAAAGATCTTCACCTGGTCGGCGACTTCCGGGCGCGAGTTCATCGGCGTGGCGGTGTAGCCGGGGCTGATGCAGTTGACCCGCAAGCCCTTGTCGGCCCATTCCATCGCCAGGCTCTTGCTCAGGTGAATCACACCGGCCTTGGAGGTGTTGTAGTGCGCTTGCAGCAAGCCACGGTTGACGATACTGCCGGACATCGAGGCGATATTGACGATGGCGCCTTTGCCACGGGGCAACATCACGGCGGCCTGGGCCTGGCAACTGAGGAAAATTCCGGTGAGGTTGATGTCCAGGGTGGTCTGCCAGCGTTGCAGGTCCAGGTCTTCGGCGGCCTGGGCATTGGCGATGCCGGCGCAGTTGACCGCGACGCTCAGTTGGCCCAGTTCGGCTTCGGTGCGTGCCACCGCCGCGTCCAGTGCGGCGCGCTCGGTGACCGTACCGCTCAAGGCCAGGGCACGACGGCCTAGGGCCTGGATGCGTTCGACGGTGGTGGCGATGCCGGGGCTGCCCGGTAGATCGAAGCAGGCCACATCCGCGCCGGCCTCGGCCAGCCCCACGGCAATCGCCTGGCCAATGCCGCTGCCGGCGCCGGTGACAAAGGCCACTTGGCCTTGAAGACTAAAAAGCTGCATGGATAACTCCGTTATTTGAAATCACAGCCGACCCCTGTGGGAGGGGGCTTGCCCCCGATGGCGGTGTATCAGTTATAAATTTTTCAATTGAACCACTGCTATCGGGGGCAAGCCCCCTCCCACATTGGATCTTCATTGTTTGTGGGTCAGGCAGTCGCCATTTCCATCACCGACACGGGGGTGGCCTCGCCACGTTCCAGAATCCCCATCTGCCGGCCCCGGCTCATGACCAGGACGCGGTGCGACAAACCAAGCACCTCATCCAGATCCGAGCTCACCACAATCACCGCCATGCCTTTGGCCGCCAGGTCCGCGATCACTTCATAGATCGCCGCCCGCGCACCCACGTCGATGCCGCGGGTCGGTTCATCCAGGATGAAGACCTTGGGGTTGCGCGCCAGCCATTTGGCGATGATCACCTTCTGCTGGTTACCACCGGACAAACTGGAGATGCGCGACTGCGGCGCACCTTTCACCCCCAGCCGGGCCACCGCCGTGCGGGCGAATTCGCGCAGCGGGGCAGGGAATACCCAGCCGCGCTTGTCCAGCAGGTCGGTGTTGCCGTAGATCAGGTTGTCTTCGATGCGGTGTTCCACCACCACGCCTTGCTGCTTGCGGTCCTCAGGCACCAGCACCACGCCGGCCTGGATCGCCTCGAAGGGCGAGCGCAGCTGGCGTACTTGACCGTCGAGTACCAGGTGGCCTTGGACATCCTGTGCTGCGCCGGCAATAGTGCGCACCAGTTCGGTCCGCCCGGCGCCGACCACGCCGGCAATGCCGAACACTTCGCCGGCGCGCACGCTGAAATCGATGCCGTGCAAGGCAAATTCGCGGCAGCTGAGGTCCTTGACCTGCAACATCACGCGATCCTGTGGCGCTTGAAGGGCGGGGAAAATCCGCTCCAGGCTGCGCCCGACCATCTGTTCCACCAGTTCGCGCACCGGCACCTGGGCGGTGGCGTGCAAGGCGATCTGGCGTCCGTCGCGCAGTACCAGCACACGGTCGGCGATGCGTGCGATTTCTTCCAGGCGGTGGCTGATATAGATAAACGACACGCCCTCGGCCTTGAGCCGTTCCACCTGTTTGAACAGCAACTCGGTTTCTTCGCCGCCCAATGCCGCAGTGGGTTCATCCAGAATCAACAGGCTGGCCTTGAGGGTCAGCGCCTTGGCGATTTCCACCAATTGCTGGGCCGCCACGCTCAGGCCTTCGACCTTGTGCGATGCCGGCACTTTGAGCCCCAGGCGCTCCAGCTGGATCTGCGCCTGGGCCTCCATGTACGCGCGGTCCACCCGCCCATGACGCATGGGCAGGCGACCGACGAAGATATTCTCGGCGATCGACAATTGCGGCAGCAGGCGGATTTCCTGGTGGATCAGACCGATCCCGGCGCCCAGCGCCGCACCGGGCGAGGCGGGCGCGTAAGGCGCGCCGCGCCAGGTCATGCTGCCCCCGGCTTCAGGCTGTACCAGCCCGGCGATGATCGACGACAAGGTCGACTTGCCCGCACCGTTCTCACCGAGCAGGGCCAGCACTTCGCCGGGGCGGATGTCCACATTGACCTGCGACAGTACCTGCACCGGCCCATAGGCCTTGCCGATATTGCGCAGGCACAGCACCGCGTCGGCGTGGGCGGTGTCCAGGGCTGCTGCTTGCATGACGACCTCCAAGGCTTACGGGTGCTGTTGCAGGAACGGCGCGACGTTTTCTTTGGTGGTCAGCACAGTGGGCAACAGTTGCTCCTTGGGCACGGCCTTGCCGGCGTTCAGGTCGATGGCCGATGCCACGGCCAGGCGGCCCATCTTCTGGGTCTGCTGGGTCATGGTTGCATTCAGCACGCCACTTTCCACGGCCTTGAGCCCGGCGACGTCACCGTCGAAACCGACCACCACGACCTTGTGGTCGAGGTTGCCGACCTTCACCGCCTGGGCAGCGCCCAAGGCCATGGCATCGGCACGGCCGAAGAACACGGTGATGTTCGGGTCACGCTGGAGCAGGTCCTGGGCCACGGCGAAGCCTTTGTCCTGGGCCCACTCGGCGGGTTGCTGGGCGACGACCTTGAGGTCCGGGAAAGCTTTCAAGCCTTCTTCGAAACCCTTGGCGCGATCGTTCTCGGGGGTGGTGCCGAGCTGGCCTTGCAGGATCGCGATGCGGCCCTTGCCATCGGTGATCTTGCCGACGTATTCGGCCAGGGTCTTGGCCCCGGCGACGCTGTCGCTGGCGATAAAGGTGTCACCCGGTGCATCGGGTGCGTTGCGGTCCACGGCGATCACCGGGATGCCGGCGGCCTTGGCGGCTTTTACCGGGACGCCGGCGGCAGTGGCACCAGCAGGGATATAGATCAGCACATCGATCTGGCGGGTGATCAGGTCTTCAATCTGGCTGACCTGGGTGGAGGAGTTGCCCTGGGCATCCACGGTGATCACCTTGATGCCCTTGGCCTTGCCCTCGGCTTCCACCGATTGCTTGATCTGGTTGAAGAAGTCGGCCTGCAGGTTGGCCACGGCCAGGCCGATGGTCAGGTCCTTGGCCCAGGTGGTGCCGGCAGCGGTGAGGGTGGCAGCCGCGAGGGCGGTGGCCAACAGCAGTTTCTTGGGGCTGAACATGTCGGTGACTCCTGGTTTTATTGTTGGAGGGTGTCAACTGTCGAACAGGTTTAACGGGCAGTGCTGGAGCGGCGTCGCAGGGTGTCGATGGTCACGGCGAGGGCGATGACCACGCCGATCACCACTTGCTGAATGAAGGGCGAAACGCCCAGCAGGTTGAGACCATTGCGCAGCACGCCAATGATCAGCACACCGACCAGGGTGCCGCCGATGCTGCCGACGCCACCGCTGAGGCTGGCGCCGCCAATTACGACGGCGGCGATGGCGTCCAGTTCCAGGCTCAGGCCGGCGCTGGGTTGAGACGAGTCCAGGCGCGCGGCCAGGGTCACGGCGGCGATGCCGGCCAGCGCACCGCTGATGGCGTATACCCAAAGGGTGATCGCCCGCACCTTGATGCCGGACAGGCGCGCCACTTCCGGGCTGCCGCCCATGGCGTACAGGTTACGGCCGCCGGCGCGAAAGCGCAGGAACACCCAGGCCACCACCAGCATCACCAGGAACAGCCCGACGGTTGCCGAGAGAAAGCCGAAGTGACGCACCGTGGCCAGGCTGGTGAACCAGTCCGGGTAACCGACGATCTGCCGGCCTTCGGTGAGGATGTTCGCCAGGCCACGGGCCACCGACATCATGGTCAGCGTGGCAATGAACGGCGGCAGCTTGGCATAGGTGATCAAGGCGCCGGACACCAGCCCGGCGAGCATGCCGCTGGCTATCGAGATCGGGATCGCAAACCCCAGTGGCACCGCCTGATCCTGGTACAGCCAGCCGAGCATCATCATCGAGAAGGCCAGCACCGACCCCACCGACAGGTCGATGCCGCCGATCACGATCACGGCGGTCATGCCAATTGCGAGGATGCCCAGCACCGTGACCTGATCAAGAATATTCAGGCCATTGCGCAGCGAGAAGAAGAATTCGGAACTGAAGGAGAAGACCAGCACCAGCAACACCAGGCCGATCAGCGGGCCGCCGATATTGCTGGGAAGCAGTTTCACCAACCGGGGGCGGTGGGGCGGCTTGAGTTCGGCCGGATGCTGGATAGTAGCTTTGGCGTCCACAGTGTTCTCCTGATTTATTTTTTTTGGAGTGCTTTCAAGTGCGCTGAATATTTATGCGTGCTTGACTGTTAATTCAGATTCCAGTGCCACCGTGGCAATGTCAAGCGCTTAATTTTTCCAACAGGCCTCTGGATCGCGACTTTCATCCGGCGCAAAGCCACGGGATAGATACGCGCATGTGGGATTTCGGCCGTTTGTCCGAGGGACATTTCCAGGTTTTATTTGATTTTTCCACCGGTCATTCACTTGACCTGTCGAGCGTTCGGCGTCTAAATAGAAATATATTGTCACTGCTGAATAAATATTCAAATACAGCTTTGCATACTTTTACCCCGCGTGGTCAGCCTCAAAGGAGCCGCTGCATGAATGCCTTCCAGTACGACGCCCACCAGATCAAAGAACAGGCCCGCCTGATCCGGCGCCATGTGATCCGCCTGAATGCCGACTCACCGGCCGGCGGCCACACCGGGGCCGATCTCTCGGAAACCGATATTCTTGCCACCCTGTATTTCCGCATTCTCAATACCGGGCCGGAACGCACTGAAGACCCTGAGCGCGATATCTATATCCAGAGCAAGGGCCACGGTGTCGGTGGTTTGTATTGCTGCCTGGCGCAGGCGGGCTACATCCCCGTCGACTGGCTGCCCACCTACCAGCACTTCAACTCCCACCTGCCGGGTCACCCGGTGCGGCAGAAAACCCCTGGCATCGAACTGAACACCGGCGCCCTCGGCCACGGCCTGCCGGTGGCGGTGGGGCTGGCGCTGGCGGCGAAGATGTCCGGCAGCAAAAAACGCATCTATGTGCTGACCGGCGACGGTGAATTGGCTGAAGGCTCCAACTGGGAAGCGGCGATGGCGGCGGCCAAATACGGCCTGGATAACCTGTTCGTGATCGTCGACAAGAACAAGCTGCAACTGGCGGGCCTGACGGCGGACATCATGCCGCTGGACCCGCTGGACGTGAAATGGGCGGCCTTCGGTTTTCGTGTCAGCGAGTGCGACGGCAACGACGCGGGCCAGTTGATCGAAGCCCTGGAAAGCATGCAGGCCAAGACCGGCGCGCCCCAGGTGCTGATCGCCCACACCATCAAAGGCAAGGGCGTGTCGTTTATCGAAGCCCGTCCCGAATGGCACCACCGCGTGCCCAAGGGTGATGAAATCAACGCGGCACTGGAGGAGTTGAATCATGGCGAGTGAACATCTGGCGAGCGTCATGGTGGAAGCCTTTATTGCCGCCGTCGATGCCGGGCTGGACGTGGTGCCGGTGGTCAGCGATTCCACCTCCACGGCCAAGATCGGGCCGTTTGTGCAGCGCTTTCCCGAGCGTCTGATCAATGTGGGGATTGCCGAGCAGTCGCTGGTCAGCGTCGCGGCGGGCCTTGCCCTGGGCGGCAAGATCGCTGCGACCTGCAACGCAGCGCCATTCCTGATTTCGCGGGCCAATGAGCAGATCAAAGTCGACGTCTGCTACAACCAGGCCAACGTGAAGATGTTCGGCCTGAATGCCGGTGCCAGTTACGGCCCGTTGGCCAGCACGCACCACAGCCTCGACGATATTTCGGTAATGCGCGGCTTTGGCAACGTGCAGATCTTTGCTCCGGCCGACGCGCTTGAATGCCGGCAGATCGTCGACTACGCGCTGCGCTACCACGGCCCGGTGTATATCCGGCTTGACGGCAAGGCGTTGCCGGACCTGCACACGGGCGACTATCAATTTGCCCCAGGGCAGGTGGATATCCTGCGCCAGGGCGCGGACGTGAGCATCGTCGCCCTGGGCTCGGTGGTGCATGAAGCGCTGGATGCGGCACGGGTGCTGGCGGAGCAGGGTATCCAGGCGCAGGTGATCAACCTGTCGTCGATCCGGCCATTGCAGCGTGACGTGTTGCTCAGCGCCCTGCGTGGCACGCGGGCGGTCATCACGGTTGAAGAGCACAACATCAACGGTGGCGTCGGCAGCCTGGTGGCCGAAGTGCTGGCCGAAGCCGGGCTGGGGATTGCCCTGGTGCGCCTGGGCATCGGCGATGGTGAATATGCCGCCGCCGGCGCTCGCGAACCGACCCGCGCCTTGCATAACATCGACGCGGCTGGGATTGTGGCGGCTGCCACTCGGTTGCGGTGAATGCGATGACAGACAATACGCCGCTGATCCTGGCGATAGATGAAGGCACCAGCAACGCCAAGGCGGTGCTGGTCAACGAGCGCGGACAGGTGATTGCGCGGGGCTCGCGGCCGCTGAGCATTACCCATCCGCAGCCGGGGTTTTCCGAGCAGGACCCGCTGCTGATCTGGCACAGCACCCTGGCCGCCATTGAGGAGTGCCTGGCCCAGGTGGACCGGCCGATCACCGCGCTGGCCATCAGCAACCAGCGAGAATCGGTGGTGGCCTGGGACCCGCATACCGGCGAAGCGCTGTCGCCGTGCATCAGTTGGCAATGCCGGCGCTCCACCGCGTTGTGTGCCCAGTTGCATGAGCAGGGGCATGAAGCGCTGATCCTGGAAAAAACCGGGTTGGCCTTGGACCCGATGTTCTCGGCCGGCAAGTTCCGTTGGATTCTCGACCACCTTGAGGATGGCCACGCACGCGCCGCTGCCGGTGATATCTGCCTGGGCACGGTGGACAGCTGGTTGCTGTGGAAACTCAGCGGCGGCCAGGTGTTCGCCACCGACTACTCGAATGCCGCCCGCACGCAACTGTTCAACCTGCACACCTGTGCCTGGGACCCGGCGCTGCTGGCGCTGTTCAAGATTCCATTGGCCGCATTGGCCCCCATCCAGCCCAGTGCAGGCTTTTTTGCCGAAACCGTTGCGGCGGGCGGGTTGCCCGCCGGCATCCCGGTAATGTCGATGATTGGCGACTCCCACGCTGCGCTGTACGGGCAGGGCGGCTTTGCGCCGGGGCTGGTGAAAGCGACACTGGGTACAGGGTCGTCGTTGATGACGCCCATGGGCGGCCCGATTGCCTCGACTCACGGCTTGTCCACCACCCTGGCCTGGCACGACGGTGGTCAACCGACGTTCGGCATGGAAGGCAACATCGTCCATACCGGCGCCGCCGTGCAGTGGGCCTCGCGCCTGGTGGCGGGGGAATCCCTCGATGCCCTGACCGAGCAGGCGGCGCAACTGTCGGATAACGGCGGCGTGTATTTCGTGCCGGCGTTGTCCGGGCTGGGCGCGCCCCACTGGAAGGCCGATGCACGGGGTCTGATCTGTGGGCTGACCGAGGCCACCTCCGGTGCGCATATCCTGCGGGCGTCGCTGGAGTCCATCGGTTATCAGATTCGCGATGTGTTCGAGGCCATGCAGCAGGACATCGGCAGCCCGTTGAAAGAGCTGTGGGTGGACGGCGGTGCGACGCGCAACCGTTGGCTGATGCAGTTCCTCGCCAACCTGCTGCAACGCCCGGTGGTGCGCAGCCTGTCACCCGAAGTCTCGGCATTGGGCGCGGCGCACCTGGCGGGGAGGGCGTCGGGGGTGTGGGCGAGTGATGCAGCGCTGGGGGCGCTGGAGCGGCAGCGGGAGCGGTTTCAGCCGCAGGATGATCCCGCGATGGCGGGGCGTTACACCGAATGGAAAAAGGCCCTGGCCCGCACCCTGTTGTGACCATCGTGATCCAAATCTGTGGCGAGCGGGCTTGCCCCGCGTCGGGCTGCGAAGCAGCCCCCACACCAGCGGCCGAAGAGTGCCTGACTCACCGCATTCCTCCTTCCAGGGTCGCTTCGCAACCCAACGCGGGGCAAGCCCGCTCGCCACAGTTGCAGTACTCCCTGTTACGCCCTCAAGGCTTCCAGGTCTGTACATCCTTGGCATCCACCGCCTTGGGCAATAACCCCGCCTTGAAGAACGCATCGGCGATTTTTTGCTGTTCGCCCAACTGATCGAGCGTCACCGGTTGCACCAGGTAGCTGCGGTGCGCATTGGCTGCTTCAACCGTCGCTACATCCAGGTTGCCCCACAACGGCCCCAGTACCTTGGCTGCATCCTGGGGATGGGTTTTCACCCACTGCCCGGTTTTTTCCAACTGCTCGTACACCACCCTCAATACTTCCGGGTGCGCCTTGGCGTACGGCGTACCGGTCAGGTAGTAACGCTTGTAGCTGGCCAGCCCTGCGCCGTCCGCCAGGGTGCGTGTGGGCAATTGGCGCTGCACGCTGGTCAGGAAGGGTTCCCAGGTAACCCAGGCGTCCACCTTGTTGTTCTCGAACGCCGCGCGACCGTCGGCGGGTGACAGGTAGGCCGGTTCGATATCCGAAAAGGCCAGCCCCGCCTTGGCCAGTGCGGCGATCAGCAAGTAGTGGGTGCCAGCGGCCTTGGTCACGGCGATCTTCTTACCCTTGAGGTCCGCCAGGTTCTGGATCGGCGAGTCCTTGCGTACCACGATGGCCTGGGCGGCGGGCGAGGGCGCTTCCTGGGCGAAATAGGTGAGTTTGGCCTGGGCCGCCTGGGCGAAGATCGGCACGGTGTCGGCCACGTCGGCGCTGATATCCACATTGCCCACGTTCAGTGCTTCGAGCAGCGGCAGGCCGCTGGGGAACTCGTGCCAACTCACGTCGATGTTGTCGGCCTTGAGGGCTTTTTCCAGGGTGCCCTGGGTTTTCAGCAGGGTGATCAGGGTCGAGGACTTCTGGTAACCGATGCGTACGGTTTCCTGGGCCTGCGCGCTGATGGCGACGGACAGAGCCAGCAAGCCGAGGAGTGCGGCGAAGGGGTGAGGTAGGGACATGGCGAGCTCGATCTGTGACGAAATAGGCCTGAGCTTAAAGTTCTAAAAACTATTCGTTAAATACTCTTTCGATCTGAGCTTAGGACGCTTTTCCCTGCCGCCTATGAATTGGGCATAACCATAGAATTATAAGATTCTTTCATCATTGCTCATCGTTAATATAATCGAACAAGCTTTATTGCCAGGCCTGACGCGGTTTTTTGGCATAAGCAGCGCCCTTCATTTCTTCCTCGCCAAGGCCTCCCATGACGTTCAAAAACCTAATCGTCGCCGCCAGCCTGCTGTTCGCCGCCACGGCGGCCCAGGCCGAGCAAACCCTGGATATCAGCTACCAGCGCTCATCCACCCTGTGGATCCTGCTCAAGCAAAATGGCCAGTTGGAACAGCGCCTCAAGCCCCTGGGCTTCACGGTGAACTGGCATGAATTCAGCACCGGCCTGCTTAGCTCGCTGAATGCCGGCAGCGTCGACCTGCACGCCGATGTGGCTGACGCATTCGCGCTGTTTACCCAGGCCGCCGATGCACCGCTGACCTATTACGCCCAGGAAAACGCATCGCCGGGCGCCCAGGCGATCATCGTTCAGGACCCGTCGCCGATCCACAGCATCGCCGACCTCAAGGGCAAGACCGTTGCCGTGTCCAAGGGCTCGGGCAGCAACTACCTGCTGATCTCGGCGTTGAAAAAGGCCGGGCTGACCCTGGCCGATATCACCCCGCGTTACCTGGAAGCCCCGGATGGCGGCGCGGCCTTCGCTAATGGCAGTGTCGACGCGTGGGTGATCTGGGACCCGTTCTTCGCCACCCAACAGTTGGATCACCATGTGCGGGTAATCGCCGACGGCAAGGACGGCCTGGCCGACTACAACCGTTTCTATCTGGCGACGACGACGTTCGCCAAGGCCCACCCGGACGTGTTGCAGGTGACCTTCGACACCCTGCGCGAGACCGGCCAATGGGTGAAAGCCCATCCCAAGGAAGCCGCCGCCATCCTTGGCCCGCTGTGGGGCAATATCGCCCCGGCCACGGTCGAGCGCGCCAATAGCCGCCGCAGCTACGACATCATCCCGGTCAAGCTGGACAACCTCGCCGAGCAACAGCGCATCGCCGACACCTATTACGCCGCCAAGCTGATTCCCAAGCCGTTGCAGGTCAGCGCCATTACCGTGTGGACGCCCAAGCCATGAGCCGCCAGATCCATTTATCCGCGTTCCTGTTGAGTGGGCCCGTGGTGCACAGCCACGCGGTGTGGCGCCACCCGGAAACCGTCGGCAATTACCTCGACCCCGAGTACTACGCGCGGGTCGCCAAGGTGGTGGAAGAGGGGCTGTTCGACTTCCTGTTCTTCGCCGACCGCCTGGCCGTGGGCGACCAGATGGGCGGCTCGCGCGAGTTGGCCTTGCGCTACGGCGCCCAGGACGCCACGCGTCTGGACCCGTTGCCGATCCTGTCTTACCTGGTCGGCAAGACCAGCAGGCTGGGCCTGGGCGCAACGCGGTCCACCACCTATTACGAACCGGCGCACATCGCCCGTGAATTCGCCACCCTCGACCACCTGTCCAGGGGCCGCGCGGCGTGGAACATCGTCACCTCGATGAACGACAGCGAGGGTCGCCTGTTCGGCAAGGACAAGCACCTGGAGCACGACCTGCGCTACGACCGCGCCGATGAGTTTGTCGAAGTTGCGCTGAAACTGTGGAACAGCTGGGGCAAGGACGCGCTGAAACTGAACCGCGAAAGCGGCGTGCTGGCAGACCCTGGATTGATCCGTTCGGTGCAGCACCAGGGCGAGTGGTTCAGGGTGGAAGGCCCGCTGAATATCCCGCGCACGCCCCAGGGCCGACCGGTACTGATCCAGGCCGGTTCTTCCGGGCGTGGTCGGCGCTTCGGTGCGCGTTGGGCCGAGGCGATCTTCACTATCCATCCGCACTTGGCGGCCATGCGTGCGTTCCGCGATGACGTGCGTGCCCAGGTGGTGCAGCAGGGGCGTGACGCCGACAGCTGCAAAGTGCTGACGGCGGTGATGCCGTTCATGGGTGGCAGCGAGGCCGAGGCCCGCGCCAAGCGCGATCGGCACAATGCGCTGGCCCGTCCGGAACTGGGACTGGTGACACTGGCTTCGCAGTTGAATGTGGACCTGTCGCCATTCCCGCTTTCGGCGACACTGGCCGAGATCGCCCAGTCGACGCTGATCCACCCGGCTGCGGCGGAAAAGCTGTTGATGCAAGGCCCGCAAACCACCCTGGAACAACTTGGGCGCATCTTCGCCAGCAGCGTGCGCGTGCCGCAATTGGTGGGTACCGGCGCGCAGATTGCCGATCAACTGGCCGAGCTGTTCGAGCAGGGCGGTTGCGACGGGTTTGTGATCTCTCCGGGGTATTTGCCGGGCTCGTTCACGGAGTTTGTCGAGAGCGTGATTCCGCATTTGCAGCGCAAGGGGCTGTTCCGCACCGCGTATGAAGGGGCGACGTTGCGTGAGCATTTGGGCTTGGCTGATCTGGACAGTTGACTGTGTGGCGAGCAGGCCTGCAGATCCGGGTAGCCAGCCCCTTCAGTTCAGCGCAATCGTCGCCGGGGCCAGCGAGCTCAATGCCCCGGCGCGGTCCGCCAGGTAACGCGCCGGCGGCTGGCCTACCGTCTTGCGGAACATGGTGATAAAACCGCTGGCGTTCTCATAGCCCAGGTCCAGGGCCACGCGTTGCACGCTCTCACCCCTGGCCAGGCGTTGCAGCGACAGGATTACATGCAACTGCCGGCGCCAACGGCCAAAACTCAGGCCCAGTTCCTCCAGCAGCAGGCGCGTCATGCTGCGTTCGCTCATGCCGATGCGCACCGCCCATTGACCGAGGGTGGACTTGTCCGCCGGTTCAGCCAGCAGGCTGTCGGCCAGGCGACGCAGGCGCGGATCTTGTGGCATGGGCAGGTGCAGGGCTTCAACAGGCGCGACGGCCAATTCATCCAGCAAGGTACTGATCAAACGGCCCTGGGCGCCGTGCTCGTCATACAGTTGCGGGAAACTCAACGCCTTGCTGATCAGCTCATGCAACAGGGCCGACACCGCCAGCGTGCAGCATTGCCGGGGCAGGGCGCAGGCGGCATCGGGGTCGATCAGCAGGCAATAGACTTCCGCAGCGCCAGCCCCCCGTGCCGCGTGAGGCGTTCCGCCGGGAATCCACAGCGCGCATTGCGGCGGCACGATCCAGATACCGGCCTCAATCTCGCAATGGATGACCCCGCGCAAGGTGTACATCAGTTGGCCTTTGCGATGGGCATGCTGGGTATGTTCCCAGGTATCCGACGTGGCGGTGGCCCCTACGGCCACTACGGCGCGGGGGAATACGTCGGCGTCTCTGGACAGTGACGGATCGTGCATTTCCAGGCGATGGTGTTTCATGACAAGGGATCGCAGGTTGGCTGAATTGCGAAACAGTCTGGCTATTCTGTGCAATGCCGTCCAGTGGCTTGAACCTTATAGTGAGATCAATTCTCAACAAGGAGCTCGGCCATGCGACTCGACAGTTCAACATTCCCGGTGGTGAAAATCGTCTTTGATGCGCCCAATGAAGGTGGGCCGGAGGATGCCTTCGCCGTGTTCGAAAGCCTGCTGGCCCGCCAGCAACCGTTCCTGCTGCTGCACGAAAAATCCGTGGACGAGAACAATCACGAACACTCCCATGAGGAGCGCAAGCAAGCGTCGATCTGGATGAAGAAAAACAAACAGGCGCTGCATACCTACGTCAAAGGCATGATCCAGGTCGAGCCCAGTGCCGCGCAGCGCCTGGCGCTCAAGCCGTTTGCCGCGATGTTCGGCAAGGCCTGGGGTTATCCGTTGCTGGTGGTGGAATCCCGGGACCGGGCCTGGGCACTGGCGCGGGATGTGCTGGATGAGCGGGTGTCGGATGTAGCGCACTTTTGAGCGCACGCAACATTGAGCTGCGGCGAGGGAGTCCCCACTCCCTCTGTGGCGAGCGGGCTTGTCCCGCGTTGGGGTGCGAAGCGCCCCTGATGAAGCTTGACCTGCGTGTTTCAGGTATCATCCGCGCCCCGCTTACCACCGATTCAAAGACAGATGACTGGACAAGACATGCAGGCGCTGCTGGAGTCGATCCTCGACGAAGTGCGCCCCCTGATCGGCCTCGGCAAAGTCGCCGATTACATCCCGGCATTGGCCGATGTGCCTGCCAACCAATTGGGCATCGCCGTGTACGGCAACGACGGCTCGGCCTACTGCGCCGGTGACGCCGACACGCTGTTCTCGGTGCAGAGCATTTCCAAGGTGTTCAGCCTGGTGCAGGCCATCGACCACGGTGGCGAAACCATCTGGGAACGCCTGGGCCATGAGCCTTCGGGGCAGCCATTCAACTCCATGGTGCAGCTGGAATTCGAACGTGGCCGCCCGCGTAATCCGTTCATCAACGCCGGTGCGCTGGTGATCTGCGACATCAACCAATCGCGCTTCGCCGTGCCGATCTTGTCGATGCGCGATTTCGTCCGGCGCCTGTCGGGCAACCCGCAGATCCTGGTCAACAGCGTCGTCGCCGAATCCGAGGCCCAGCACGGCGCCCGCAACGCGGCCATGGCCTACCTGATGAAATCCTTTGGCAACTTCCACAACGACGTGGACGCGGTGCTGCACAGCTACTTCAACTACTGCGCCTTGCAGATGAGCTGCCTGGACTTGGCCAAGGCATTCAGCTTCCTGGCCAATGAAGGCACGAGTGCCCACAGCGGCGAACAGATTTTAACGGCGCGCCAGACCAAGCAGGTCAACTCGATCATGGCCACCAGCGGGCTGTACGACGAGGCAGGCAATTTTGCCTATCGCGTGGGGTTGCCGGGCAAGAGCGGGGTGGGCGGCGGGATTGTCGCGGTGGTGCCGGGGCAATTTACGGTGTGCGTGTGGTCGCCGGAGTTGAATACGGCGGGGAACTCGCTGGCGGGGATGAAGGCGTTGGAATTGTTGAGTGAGCGGATTGGGTGGTCGGTGTTTTGAGGGTGCGCCCCGTTCATGGGAGCGATCGCCTTTGGCGATTGAGAGTATTAATCGCTTTACGCGTGCAATAGGTTCTCCCAGAAAAGGAGATCCAGTGTGGGAGCTGGCTTGCCTGCGATGGCGGTACATCAGCCAGCACATCCAGCGGCTGACACACCGCTGTCGCGGGCAAGCCCACTCTCACATGGGGAGTGGTGTGAGTGAGGGCTCTGTTCAGCTCACATTGAGCCGATCCAGCAAGCTGTACCACGCCACCCCGGCCCCTATGTAAAACCGCTGCAACCCATGCATCGGCAAGCGCTGCAACGGCGTTACCGGGTAGGCGAACTCCGCCGTGCTGTCGCACAACCGCCCCGCCAATTGCTGCCCCAGGCTGGTACACAGTGCGATGCCACGGCCATTGCAGCCCAGTGCCAACGTCAACCCTGGCGCGGGCTGGTGCACATGGGGCATGAAGTCCCGCGTGATCGCAATACGGCCCGCCCAGCGATATTCGAATTCCAGTGGCCCCAATTGCGGAAACAGCAGCGCCAGCGAGCGTTCCAGGTGGGCGAAATCCGTGGGTGACGTGGGGTCGTTGAACAGCCCGCGTCCGCCCATCAGCAAGCGGCCATGGCTGTCTTTGCGAAAGTACAGCAGCAGCCGTTGTGCGGTGGAGACGGTTTCCTGCCCCGGCAAGATGCTGTCCGCCGCTTGCCCGCTCAAGGGTTTGGTGGCGACAATAAAACTGTTCGCCGCCAGGATGCTCTGCGCCATGCCCGGCCACAGGTTGCCGCTGTAGCCGTTGGTGGCCAACACCACTTGATCGGCCGTGACCTGCGCACCGCCAGCCGTCTGCAATTGCCAGCCGCAACCCTGGCGCTGCAACCCGGTCACCGCGCTCTGCCCATGGATCCGCACACCCGCCACCAACGCCGCGCCCACCAGCCCACGGGCATAGGCCAAAGGCTGAATCGCCCCGGCGCGACCGTCCAGCCAGCCACCGGCAAACGCCTCACTGCCCATGCGCGAAGCCACCGCTGCGGCATCCAGCCGCTGCACGGGTACACCGCGCCTGGCCCATTGATCTGCCCGTGCGTGCAACCCGGCGACGCCTTTTTCGCTGTACGACACTTGCATCCAGCCTTTGCGTACCGGCGCGCAATCGATGCCGTGTTTTTCGATCAGCTTGAACACCAGGTCGGCCGAGTTCGATACAGTCGAGATCAACGGTTCGGCGCGCTCCGCTCCGTACATCTGCACCAGTTGCTGCGGGTCGTATTTGAGCGTCGGGTTGACTTGCCCACCGTTGCGTCCGGATGCGCCCCAGCCCGGCTCGTTGGCCTCCAGTACGCACACGCTGACGCCGCGCTCGGCCAAATGCAGCGCCGTCGACAAGCCGGTATACCCGGCGCCGACAATCGCCACGTCCACCTTCACCGACTCGCTCAACGCAGGCGTCGGCACCACTGAGGGCGCAGTCGCTGACCACAATGACTTCATGACAGGCTCCGCGTGTTACCGGTAGGGTGCAGCACGCGCCGCAGGAAGTCCTGGGTCCGCGCATGCTGCGGGTTGCCCAGCACCTGTTCGGCCGGCCCGCTTTCGACGATGTAGCCGCCATGCAGGAAGCACACACGGTCGGCCACTTCGCGGGCAAAGCCCATTTCGTGAGTGACGACGATCATGGTCATGCCCTCATCGGCCAGGGTGCGCATCACCGCCAGCACATCACCGACCAGTTCCGGGTCGAGGGCCGAGGTGGGCTCATCGAACAGCATGGCTTCGGGTTTCATCGCCAGGGCACGGGCGATGGCCACGCGTTGTTGCTGGCCGCCGGAGAGCTGCTCCGGGTAGGCCTCGGCCTTGGCGCTCAGGCCGACTTTTTCCAGCAGCACCAGGGCTTCTTCGCGAGCCTGCCTGGGCGGCTCGCCTTTGACGTACACCGGGCCTTCCATCACGTTCTCCAGCACGGTGCGGTGGGGGAACAGGTTGAAGCGCTGGAACACCATGCCCATGCGGCTGCGCAGGGCGTGTACGCTCTTGCTGCCGCGCTGCACGGTTTCGCCGAACACGTTGATGTGCCCGCCGTCATAGGCTTCCAGCGCGTTGATGCAGCGCAGCAAGGTGGATTTGCCTGAGCCCGACGGCCCGATCAGGCATACCACTTCGCCCTTGGCCACGTCGAGGTCTACGCCGTGCAGCACGCGGTGGCTGCCGTAATGTTTTTGCAGTTGGCGAATCTCGATCATGCTTTTTTCCTCCGGCCCAGGTGTTGTTCCATGCGGCGCAGGCCGTACACCAGCGGCAGGCTCATCAGCAGGTAGAGCAGGGCGACCAGGGTGTAGACGGTCATGTTCTGGAAGGTCGACGAGGCAATCAGTTGGCCCTGGCGGGTCATCTCCGCGACGGTGATGGTGGACACCAGCGACGAGTCCTTGAGCATCATTACCAACGTGTTGCCGTACGGCGGCAGGGCGATGCGAAACGCCTGCGGCAGGATCACCCGGCGCATCATCAGTGCCGAGCGCATGCCCAGCGCTTCGGCGGCTTCACGTTGGCCCTGTTCGACGGCAATGATGCCGGTGCGGAAGTTCTCGGCCTGGTACGCCGAGTAGGCGATGCCCATGCCGATCACGCCCGCGTAGAACGCGGTGAGGTGCACGCCCATGTCCGGCAGCACGAAGTAGATGTAGAACAACTGCACGATGATCGGCAGCCCACGGATCACATTGATGATGGTGCTCGCCGCCCACGACAGTGCACGGATCGGCGACAGCTTGAGCAACGCCAGCACCAGGCCGATGGCACTGCTGAGCAGGAACGACAGCACGGTGATCTGGATCGTCACCCACGCGCCTTGCAGCAGAATCGGCAAAAAGTCCTGGGCGTTCTGCAGGAACTCCGCCGGTTTCATGGGCGCACCTGGGTATCCAGGCCCCACTTCTTGAGAATGCTGTCGAGGGTGCCGTCTGCCTTGATGCTGGCAATGGCGGTGTTCAGGCGCTCCAGGGTTTGCGCGTCCCCCTTGCGCACCACCAGGCACACCTGGCCGACGTTGGTGGGCTTGTAGTCAGGGGCGAGTTTCACGCCTTTGAACAACTTCTGGCGGATCTGGTAGGCGACCACCGGCTGGTCACCCACGGCGGCCTTGATGCGGCCCAGGGACAGGTCGCGGACCATCTCGCCGATGGAGTCGTAGGTGCGGATTTCCTTGAAGATGCCGAGCTTGTTCAACTGGTCATAGAAGACGGTGCCGGCCTGTACGCCGACCACCTGATCCTTCAGCGGCATCAGGTCAGGGTAGGCGGTGTTGTCGTCGGCGTTGATGATCATGCCTTCGCCGTAGGCGTACACCGGGGCGCTGAAGTCGACGACCTTGGTGCGCTCTTCGGTCTTGAGCATGCCGGCGGAAATAAAATCCAACTTGCCGGAGGTGAGAGAGGGGATCAGCGCAGCGAAGTTGGTCTGCTCGATCTGGCTGGTAAAGCCGCCAGCCTTGCCCACGGCCTCGGCCACGTCGACCATCACGCCCTGGATGCTGTTGCTCTTGATGTCGAGGAAGGTAAACGGCGAACCACTGGCCGTTGCACCGACTTTGTACGAGGACGCACTTTCTGCGTGCACCGCGGTGACGCACAGCGTGGCGCAAAGACCGAAGGCGAGGCGGCGAAACAAGGGCGAAAGACTGTTCATCGGGTTACTCCAGAAGGAAAACGGATAGTCAGTACCGCAAGCGGCTGTCGATGAAATCGCAAGCTCTGTGCCATTTCGATTGATTGGAATCGAATATCGCTATAGAAAATCGACAAAATGAACTGTTCGTATCGCTATGCGATATTAATTGGTCTATTTCTGTGATTTGAGGTAGAAATATCACCACGCCTGATCGACCTGACCGCGAGTCCGCCATGTCCGAAGAACGCAACAGTCTGCACAACCAATCCCTGGAAAAAGGCCTGTCGGTGCTCAAGGCATTCAGCGCACAGCGCCGCAGCATGAGCCTTGCAGAGGTGGCCGAGGCCGCCGGCATGACCAAAAGCTCGGCCCAGCGCATGGTGTTTACCCTCGAAAGCCTGGGTTACCTTCGGAAACACTCCCGCACCCGGCATTACCAACTCACACCCCGGGTGCTGGAGCTGGGCTTCAGTTACCTGGATGCGCATTCGTTGATCGAGGTGGCGAATCCGTTCCTGTCGGAGTTGACCCGGCTGACCGGCGAGACCTCGTGCCTCACCGAGCCTGCGGGCTACGACATGACCTACATCGCACGGTTCGTCAGCGCGGGTTTTGTGCCGGTGCACATGCCGATCGGCTCGCGGGTGCCGATGTACTGCACGGCGTCGGGGCGGGCGTATTTGAGCGCGTTGCCGCAGGAGGAAGCGCTGGTGTTGATCGAGAACAGTCAGCGTATTGCCCACACCAGCCAGACGCTGACTGAAGTCGACGAAATCATGGCGTCGTTGCAGCAGGTGCGTGAGCAGGGCTATGCGGTCAATGGCCAGGAACTGTTCCTGGGCGACATGACCATCGGCGCGCCGGTACTGGGTGCCAATGGTCGACCGGTGGCGGCGGTGCATGTGGTGGCGCCGACCAGCCGATGGAGTAGGGCGGATGCAGAGAAACAGTTGGCGCCGGCGTTGTTGCAATGTTCGAGAGCGCTGAGTAACTCAGCCCGTAACCTCGAATAACTCCACTCCAACATCCGCTGCAAATCAACTGTAGAGCCGGCTTGCCGGCAATAGCGATACGTCAGTAACAAATACACAAATGACACACCGCCATCGCCGGCAAGCCAGCTACAGTTGACCTCATCGGTCGTGAGGGCTGTGTTTATCTCAGCAACGGTGTAACAGTACCGAATACATCTGCTGGCACGCCGCTACTTGAATAATTCCCGCTGGTTCTGACAAAAAAAGAGCAGTGTCGTCAGCCATTGCTTAATGACCATCTGTGACCTTCACATTCCTTAGCGGTTGCCCGACAATGCGCCCCTGTTCCGGAGTAGTTCAGCGGTAGAACACTCGGCTCTTAACCGGGTGGGCGCTGGTTCGAATCCAGCCTCCGGACCCATCACATTAAAAGGCAATCTGGATACCTCTCCAGAGCAAACGGAGTGACTGGCATGGACGCGGGTTATGCGGTCTTCCAACTTTCCAAGGCATTGATTGCACACGATCAAACCCGTGGCCCTCTCGCCCGATTCAATGCCCACAGACGTATCTCACAGTGGCAACAAGTGATTGCGCACATGCTGCAAGGCACCGCCGAGTATGGCTCGCGAACCCCGCTTGCCGAGATACCTGTCTGGGTGACGCTGGAAGTCATTACAGGCGGCTTTGCGACCGGCAACCTGTTGGCGGGTGGCGAGTTAACTGACTATGAGCGTGAATTGGTCGCTTCTATTCCCGGCATTCGCAGAGGGTTTGAGCGACTGGATCTCAACGCTTGGCATCTGACAGACGAAGGCCTTGAACATCTGCAACAGCGTCTGACCCGTTGTGACTATCGCGTTGATGTTCCGGAAGAAGCCGCGTTACTGACCGTGGCATGGCTGTCGAGCCAGCGTCGCAACGACGAGGCCAGGGCACTGCTAGACGTGATTGTTCCGTTTTTCGACCGATTGCGTTTCTTTCCGGCAAAGTCCGCACAGCTACCGGTATCAGCTACGCAGGTCCACATCGCCAATGCAGGTGAGGTCAAGCAGTTACTTTCAACCTTGCCACCTCGGGCTCAAATCGTTGCTCAGAAACAGGCGATCGAAGCCCGTCTACCTCTTTATGATTCAGCCGTCGCGCATTTCCTCCTGACGTACCAGGTGGGCTGGCCATGCCGTATCTACCCGGCAAAGTGGCACGAACAGGCAGCCGAATTGGCTATGCGTTATGAACAACTCGGAATCAACAAACGCTCTCCTGATCGTGTAGCGGAATTGTTTCTGTTGCTAGAGCAATGCTCTCGCGATGCAGAGTCGCTTACAGGGCGTCAGGTGGGTCGCATACGGCGAATAGTCGATGACTTTGTGCGCAAACATGGTGCGCCGGATTCCGGCTCCCACCTCGCGTTCCGGGAGGACCAGCTTCGCCAGGTATCAGGACCAGAGCATCATCTGATCGGGCGTGCCGTCGCAAAGCGCCTCTCTAAGTACCCCGCACACAGTGGCATCTTTGATTTTGCCGATTTGGCCAAGCCGCTTGATGTTCAAGAGGCGGTGGATTGCGCACTGGGCGAAGGTGTCGCGATACCCGCGCCAATTCTGCGACGTGTTCAACGCTGTCGCAGCGGAACAATCAGCGAGTTGATTGAGCATGGGCTGATTACTTCGGGTGACACAGTCGCACGAGTACTGCCCGCGATGACCGCACAGCTGAGTAGCGCAGGGCTGCACGACGAAGCGTTGAGGAAGGTCTATGCCTCCACCTATCAGGCTTTCCGCCTTAGGCGTTCGTTGTTGCTATTAAATCTTCAACGTCAGGTGGGCTTCAGTGAGTTGCCTTGGATTGCAGCCATTGAGGGTGATCGACAGTCAGGTACCGGGGCAGCGGGTGCAGCGAGCCAGGCTCTCGTTGAGTCTTCGGCATTGACGCTTCATGCGTTCCCCTACGCCATCCTTCCTAACAAGCTTCTCCAGGAATTTGGAACGCTGGTGGACACTGCGGAGCTAGACCTTCCCTTTGTGGAGGAGGTCGCTGCAGATATCTTCATGGGGCAGTTCTCAACCAAGTTCGCTGACACTGCTCGGCGAGCGAGTCGGGTAATCGCAGGCTCCCTTTATGCACGTTACTACTCTATCGATACCGACGAACTGGCCGGCTTCGTCACAAGAGGGCGACGGCGTGCGCGAGGTGCAAGTGAGGCTTTTGCTGCCTTATGCGCAAAGCGGGCGGGGGCAGAGCTGGGCACTTGGCACCCTGCAACTAATGGCACCATCCTTGAGCAACAGCAGATCTTAACGACGCAAAACCTTGCGCTGCTTTTCGGCGAGTTTGGGTTGAAAGGTTTGCTGAGCGCCCGGCTGGCGGGAATGGTCCAGGCGAGCTTTGAGTGGATCTGCAAACGACACCTGGTGCGTACTGATTCCTACCATGCTCGGTTGATAATGCTTAAGAACACAGCTTATGCCTGGCGCCAGATGGTGTTTTACCTCGCGATGCTTAACGAACATGAAGGCACATATGCCTTGAAGTCGATCGAGGCTTGTTTCGCTAAGCAACCACAGGCTTTCCGCGAAAGGTTTCTGCCAGTGATGATCGGTTTGCGCAAGGCTGCCGCAGGCGAAGTGTTGTCTCAGCAAGGTCAGACCGCCGACGGTGCGAGGGTCTTTTTGGGGTGGACCACTACACGGCATTGGTTACTACCACCACAGGGCGTCACTCCAAATTAAGTGTTTGGGGGCAGTAGGTCATGCACGGTGTAACGGCGCTTTTGCAGTGTTCAAGGCCACTGAGCAATTCGGCTCGGAATCTGGAATAACAGACTCTGGAAATTTAACTGTGGGAGGGGGCTTGCTCCCGATAGCAGTGTGTCAGCTGATATATGTGTTGACTGACACACCGCCATCGGGGGCAAGCCCCCTCCCACAGTTGACCTCATTGGTCGTGAGGGCTGTGTTTGCCCCAAACAAAAAATGCGCCCCAGAGGGCGCATTTTTTTGTTCGGGCCGCTATCGCCTATCAGGCAATCGCATCCCAAGCCCGATCACCGTTCTCGTCTTTGATCCGAGTCGGCAACCCCATCACATCCAGCGCCTTCAGGAACGGCTCGGCCGGCAGTTCCTCGACGTTGGCCATGTGCTTCACATCCCATTCGCCACGAGCCACCAGCAGCGCTGCGGCCACCGGTGGTACGCCGGCGGTGTAGGAGATGCCCTGGCTGTCGGTCTCGGCAAAGGCTTCTTCATGGCACGCCACGTTGTAGATGAACATCTCGTGGGGCTGGCCGTTCTTGGTGCCCTTGACCAGGTCGCCGATGCAGGTCTTGCCGGTGTAGCCGGGGGCCAGCGAGGACGGGTCGGGCAACACGGCCTTGACCACTTTCAGCGGCACGACTTCCAGGCCTTCAGCGGTGGTGACCGGTTTTTCGGAAAGCAGGCCGAGGTTTTTCAGCACGGTGAACACGTTGATGTAGTGTTCGCCGAAGCTCATCCAGAAACGCACGTTGGGCACGTCGAGGTTTTTCGACAGCGAGTGCACTTCATCGTGGCCGGTCAGGTAGAGGTTCTGCGAACCGACGACCGGCAGGTCATCGGTGCGTTTGACTTCGAACATGGTGTTGCTGGTCCACTGGCTGTTCTGCCAGCTCCACACCTGTCCGGTGAACTCGCGGAAGTTGATTTCCGGGTCGAAATTGGTGGCGAAGTATTTGCCATGGGAGCCGGCATTGACGTCGAGGATGTCGATCGAATCAATGCGGTCGAAATGCTGTTGCTGCGCCAGCGCGGCATACGCGTTGACGACACCCGGGTCGAAGCTCACGCCAAGGATGGCGGTGATGTTCTTCTGTTTGCACTCTTCCAGGTGGTTCCACTCGTAGTTGCCGTACCACGGCGGGGTCTCGCAGACCTTGCCCGGCTCTTCGTGGATGGCGGTGTCGAGGTACGCAACGCCGGTGTCGATGCAGGCCCGCAAAACCGACATGTTGAGGAACGCGGAACCGACGTTGATGACGATCTGCGAGTCGGTCTCGCGGATCAGGGCCTTGGTCGCTTCCACGTCCAGGGCGTTCAGCGCGAAGGCTTGGATATCGGCGGGTACCTTGAGGCTACCCTTGGCCTTGACGCTGTCGATGATGGCCTGGCATTTGGAGATGTTGCGCGACGCGATAGCAATACGACCGAGTTCGTCGTTGTGCTGCGCGCACTTGTGGGCCACCACCTTGGCGACACCTCCTGCACCAATGATAAGAACGTTCTTTTTCAATTGCTTTATCTCTCCTTTATCCGCCAGCTTACGAAAGGCTGGACAGGTAGTCGTCGTAACCAAATTCACGAACCACCTCGACTGTACCGTCGAGTTGTTTCACTACGATGGACGGCATTTTCAGGCCGTTGAACCAGTTTTTCTTGACCATGGTGTAGCCTGCGGTGTCGATGAACGACAGCCGATCGCCGATGGCCAACGGACGATCAAATTGATACTCGCCGAAGATGTCCCCGGCCAGGCAGGATTTGCCGCACACCATGTAGGTGTGTTCGCCCTCGCTTGGCGCCAGCTTGGCGTTGAGGCGGTAGATCAGCAGGTCCAGCAGGTGGGCTTCGATGGAGCTGTCGACCACGGCGAGGTTCTTGCCGTTGTAGAGGGTGTCGAGCACGGTCACTTCCAACGAGGCGCTGTTGGTGATTGCCGCTTCGCCGGGTTCCAGGTACACCTGCACGCCGTACTTCTCGGAGAACGCCTTCAGGCGGGCGCAGAACGCGTCCACGGCATAGTCTTCACCGGTGAAGTGGATGCCGCCGCCGAGGCTGACCCACTCGACCTTATGCAGCAGCGCGCCGAAGCGTTCTTCGATGACGCCGAGCATCTTGTCGAACAGGCTGAAGTCGCCGTTCTCGCAGTTGTTGTGGAACATGAAGCCAGAGATCTGCTCGATCACACCTTCGATCTTCACCGGGTCCCATTCGCCCAGGCGGCTGAACGGACGCGCCGGGTCGGCCAGCAGGTAGTCGGAGCTGCTCACCTGCGGGTTGACGCGCAGGCCGCGGGTCTTGCCTTCGCTGCGCTCGGCAAAGCGCTGCAGCTGGCTGATGGAGTTGAAGATGATTTTGTCGCAGTTATCCAGCATCTCTTCGATTTCATCGTCGGCCCAGGCCACGCTGTAGGCGTGCGCCTCGCCTTCGAACTTCTGGCGGCCGAGCTTGAGCTCATACAACGACGACGAGGTGGTGCCGTCCATGTATTGCTGCATCAGGTCGAACACCGACCAGGTGGCAAAGCACTTGAGCGCCAGCAGAGCCTTGGCGCCGGACTGTTCGCGCACGTAAGCAATCTTCTGCATGTTGACCAGAAGCTTCTGTTTATCGATGAGGTAGTACGGCGTTTTGATCATTTTTGAGAGCCTGCGGCGGTGCCTGCCAAAAAAGGACACGCATTGTGCCCGCACTTGGATCGAATCGAAAGGTTAGTGGGCGGATTTTGCTGCGTCCGGTTTGTGACCCTATGGATGGGCACCGGTCCAATGTGGGAGGGGGCTTGCCCCCGATAGCAGTGTGTCAGCCACCCAATCCAGCACTGACCCACTGCCATCGGGGCAAGCCCCCTCCCACAGTTTGGCCCCTGTATATCGGGTCCACCGACATCAAACTGTCATCACCCTACCGCCGAATTGCCACATTCCGCCGCTACTGTCCTCGCCAATGAGATCGATCTCAAGCGAGTGACAATGACTGACCTGAAAGACGTCGCGCGGCTGGCCGGCGTATCCCGCGCCACCGCCGCCCGCACTTTTGCCTCCCCCGACCAGGTGCGCCCGACCACCCGTGAGCAGGTGTTCGCCGCCGCCCGTGAGTTGGGGTTCCGGCCCAATCTGCTGGGCCGCCAATTGCGCCTGCAAACCACCCGGTTGATCGGCGTGGTGGTGCCCAACCTGCTCAACCCGGTGTTCGCCGAACAGTTCCAGGCCATGGAGCGCGCGGCACGGTTGCGTGGTTATAGCCTGTTGTTGGCGACCACCGACTACAGCAGCGAGCGCGAAAGCATTGTGGTGGAAGAGCTGTTGCGCCAGCGCGTGGACGGCCTGGTGCTGACGGTCACCGATGCTGAAAGCAACGTGGTGCTCAGCAGCCTGAATACTGAGAAAACCCCGTTTGTGCTGGCCTACCACCAACCCAGCAACCCCAACTACAGCGCCGTATCGGTGGACAACCGCGCCGGCATGGCGCTGGCCACGCGTTACCTGCTCGAAGCGGGGCACCGCCGCATCAGTATGGTCGCCGGCCCCGCGTTGCAGTCGGACCGTGCGCGCCTGCGCTACGCCGGCTATTGCGATGCGATGCGCGAATACGGCCTCGAACCCCGCCCGGTGATCGAAATGCCGGCCCACACCCAGGCCGAATTCGCCGCCATCGAACCCTTTCTTCAAGGCCCAGGCGCACCCACCGCACTGCTGTGTTCCAACGACTTCCTGGCCATCAGCCTGATCGCCGAACTGCGCCGCAACGCCTGGAACGTGCCCGAACAACTCTCGGTGATGGGCTTCGATGGCATCAGCCTCGGCACCCAGATGCACCCGACCCTGTGCAGCGTGGTGCAGCCGATTGCGCTGCTGGCCAGCACCGTGATTGACCAACTGCTGGCGCAGATCGCCGGCCATGCCCCGACGTCCCATTGCCTGCCTTGCCACATCCGGCCGGGCGAAAGCACTCAACCCCACGAGGAAACCCCTGATGCGCGCATTCCGTAAAACACTGGCAGCCGTGCTGCTGTGCGGTGTGGCCAGCCTGGCCCAGGCCGCCGAAACCGCGATCTGCTACAACTGCCCGCCGGACTGGGCCGACTGGGCCACCCAGCTCAAGGCCATCGCCGCCAGCACCGGCGTGCAAGTGCCCTTGGACAACAAGAACTCCGGCCAATCCCTGGCGCAGTTGGTGGCAGAGAAAGCCGCACCGGTGGCCGACGTCGTTTACTACGGCGTGACCTTCGGCCTGCAGGCGCAAAAGGCCGAGGTGGTCGGCACCTACAAACCCAAGGCCTGGGACCAGATTCCCGCCGGGCTGAAAGACCCGGCCGGCCATTGGTTCGCGATCCACTCCGGCACCTTGGGCATCATGGTCAACGTCGATGCGCTCGGTGGTCTGCCGGTGCCGCAAAGCTGGGCCGACCTGCTCAAGCCTGAATACAAAGGCATGGTCGGTTACCTCGACCCGTCCAGTGCCTTCGTTGGCTACGTGTCGGCGGTGGCGATCAACCGCGCCATGGGCGGCGACCTGGACAACTTCGCGCCGGCCATCGACTACTTCCAGAAACTGGCGAAAAACGCGCCCATCGTGCCCAAGCAGACCGCCTATGCGCGGGTGCTGTCCGGCGAGTTGCCGATCCTGGTGGACTACGACTTCAACGCCTACCGCGCGCGCTACAAAGACAAGGCCAACGTCGCCTTCGTGATTCCCCAGGAAGGCAGCATCAGCGTGCCCTACGTGATGAGCCTGGTGGCCAACGCGCCGCACCGCGCCAACGCAGAAAAGGTCCTCGACTTCGTGCTGTCGGACGAAGGCCAGGCGCTCTGGGCCAAAGCCTACCTGCGCCCGGTACGGCCGATGAAGATGCCGGCGGAGGTGGCCGCACAGTTCCTGCCCGACAGCGACTACGCCCGCGCCGGCGTGGTGGACTACGAGAAAATGGCCGCTGTGCAGGAAGCCTTCGCCGCCCGTTACCTGAACGAGGTCAAGTAAGTGGCCGCATCGGCAAGACACGCAGCCTGGGCGCTGGCCCCGGCCTTTGCGGTGCTGCTCGCGTTCTGGCTGCTGCCGCTGGCGCACCTGATGGTGCTCGGTGCCGAGAGCCGCGACAGCCATGGCAGCGGCTACTGGCAGGTGCTCAGCAGTGCGCAGTACCTGGGCAGCCTTGGGCAAACCCTGCTGCTGGCGGTGGCGGTGACACTGGTGGCGCTGCTGATCGGCGGCATCAGCGGGGTGTTCCTCGCCCGGCAGCAGTTTTTCGGGCGTTCGGCGCTGGTGGCATTGCTCACGTTTCCCCTGGCGTTTCCCGGTGTGGTGGTGGGTTTCCTGGTGATTCTGCTGGCTGGCCGTCAAGGCCTGCTCGCCTCACTGGGCCTGCAATTGGCCGGTGAGCGCTGGATCTTCGCCTACTCGCTGGCGGGGCTGTTCGTGGGCTACCTGTATTTCTCGATCCCACGGGTGATCCTCACGGTAATGGCGGCATGCGAGAGCCTCGACCGCAGCCTGGAAGAAGCCGCCCATTCCCTGGGCGCCGGGCATTGGCGAGTGGTGTGCGATGTGATCGTGCCAGGCCTGGCGCCGGCGCTGGCCTCCTGCGGGGCGATCTGTTTCGCCACCTCCATGGGCGCCTTCGGCACCGCCTTTACCTTGGGCACGCGTCTGAACGTCACCCCGGTGGCCATCTACAACGTGTTCACCAACTACGCCAACTTCGCCGTGGCGGCCGCACTGTCGGTGGTGCTTGGCGCGGTGACCTGGGCCGTGCTGCTGCTCACGCGACGGTTGGTGAAAAATTCGGGGACTGTGCTGTGAAGCGCTCATCACTGTTTGTGTTGCAATTGCTGTTCACCCTGATGGTGTGCGCCTTCATGCTGGTGCCGGTGCTGATGTCGCTGCTGGCCGGGCTGACCCGCAATTTCTTCGTCGGTCTGTCCAGTGGCTTGGCCTTCGATTGGCTGGTGCAGGTGTGGCAGGCATATTCGCCCACCGTGTGGTTGTCGCTGCAACTGGCGCTGGCCTGCGCGGTGTGCGTCTGCGTGATTGGCGTGCCGGCGGCCTACGCCTTGGTGCGCATGAACAACCGCTTCAGCCGCGCGTTTGAAGAATTGATGGTGCTGCCGGTGGCCATGCCGGGGTTGGCCAGTGCGTTGGCCTTGCTGTTGACCTACGGCCAATTCGGCAGTTTTCGCAGCAGTTGGCTGTTCATCCTGGTCGGCCATGTGCTGTTCACCCTGCCGTTCCTGGTACGCCCGGTGATGGCGGTGATGCAGCGCCAGCAACTGCCGGTGCTGGAGGAAGCGGCGGCCAGCCTGGGGGCCGGTCCGATCAAGCGCTTCTTCAGCGTGGTGGTGCCCAACTGCCGGGCCGGGATCCTGGCCGGTGTACTGATGGTCGTCACCTTGTCCCTGGGTGAATTCAACCTGACCTGGATGCTCCACACGCCGATGACCAAGACCTTGCCCGTGGGCCTGGCCGACAGCTACGCCTCGGCGCGCCTGGAAATCGCCAGCGCCTACACCCTTATCTTTTTGCTGATGATCGTGCCGCTGTTGATTGCGCTGCAGGCCATCAGTGCCCGTTTGTCCCGTGGAGAGCGTCGATGACCGCTATCACTATCCGCCTGCAAGGCTGTCGCAAGGCGTTCGCCGACGGCACTGTGGCCGTGCATGACTTGAACCTGACCGTCGAAGGCGGCGAAACCCTGGCCATTCTTGGCCCGTCCGGCTGTGGCAAGACCACCACCTTGCGCCTGATCGCCGGCCTCGAACGCCCGGATGTGGGCCAGGTGTGGTTCGGCGACCAGGACGTGACCCGCCTGCCCATCGAACGCCGCGATGTGGGCATGGTGTTCCAGAATTACGCGCTGTTTCCCAACCTGGATGTGGCCGGGAACATCGTTTATGGCTTGAAGATTCGCGGTATGTCGGTGGTGGAGCGTAACCAGCGCTGCAACGAGTTGCTGGAACTGGTGGGCTTGCAGCACCACGGCAAACGCAGCATCCATGAGCTCTCCGGCGGCCAGCGCCAGCGCGTGGCCTTGGCGCGTGCGTTGGCGCCGCGCCCGAAAGTGTTGCTGCTGGACGAACCGCTGGCCGCCCTGGATGCGCAACTGCGCGAACGCCTGCGCAGCGAGCTGAATGAGTTGCTGCGCGGCCTGGGCATCACCTCGGTGTTCGTCACCCACGACCAGGGCGAAGCCATGGCCCTGGGCGACCGCATCCTGGTGATGGAGCACGGACGTGTCGCGCAATTGGCCAGTCCGCGCGATATCTACCAGAAACCGGCCAATGCCTTCGTCGCGGGCTTTGTCGGCAACCTCAATGCCTTTGCCGTGCTCGAGCCATCGGCCCATGGTTTGAAAGTCTGTGGCGGCGAGTTGCCGTGGCATGACGTCAACCTGCCCAGCACCGTCTATTGCCGCCCCGAACACCTGAGGGTGATGGAGAGCGAAGGGCACTTGCACGGCCACCTGCTGGCGCAGTTCTTCCAAGGCGCGCAAAGCCGCCTGCTGGTGGATGTGGGCGGCCCGCAACCGCTGCTGGTCGACAGCAGCGACAACCAGCTGTACGCCGTCGGCGCACCGATTGCCCTGGCGATCGCGCCGCACATGTTGTTCACCCTGAATGCTTGAGACTCTATCGTGAATCGTCCGTTTCTCGTCGCGCAGATCAGCGACCTGCACCTTAAAGCCGGCCAGCGTCTCACTTACGGGGTTGTCGATACGTTAGGCGCCCTGCGCCGCGCCGTCGACCACTTGAACGCCAGCCACCCACGGCCCGACATTGTGGTCATCAGCGGTGACCTGGTGGACTTCGGCCGCGCCGATGAATACGCCGTGCTGCACCCCGAACTCGCGCGCCTGCACATGCCGTGCTACCTGGTGCCGGGCAATCACGACAGCCGTGGGCCGTTGCTGGAGGCGTTCCGTGATCACGCGTATTTACCATTGTCTGCCGAGGGCCCGCTGGACTGGGTGGTCGACGATCATCCGCTGCGTCTGATCGGCCTCGACTCGACCATTCCTGGCGGCCACGGCGGCCAGTTGCTCGATAGCCAATTGCACTGGCTGGACGAGCAACTGGCGTTGCGCCCGGATGCACCGACGCTGCTGATCCTGCATCACCCGCCGTTCATCAGTGGCATCGGCCACATGGACCGCGAACCCTTCATCAATGCCAGCGCCCTGGAGCAAGTCGTTGCCCGCCATCCGCAAGTGGAGCGCTTGCTGTGCGGCCATCTGCACCGGCCGATGCAGCGGCGTTTCGGTGGCAGCCTGAGTTGTGTGTGCCCCGGCACCTCCCACCAGATCGTGCTGGATTTGCAAGAAGCGGCGCCCGCGCATTTCAACCTGGAGCCGGCGGGCTATCTGTTGCATCGCTGGGAGGTGCAGCAGGGTTTGATCAGCCACAACGGCGTGTTCGGGGAGTACCCGGGGCCGTATCCGTTCTATGACGCCCATGGATTAATTGACTGAGGTTGTGATGAAAGCCACTTTGCATGTGTTAAGCGTATTGACCGGCGGCCTGGGCATTGCCCTGAGCCCCCTGGCCTCGGCTGATTTTCTGAGTGACAGCAAAGCCAACTTGAGCCTGCGCAACTTCTACTTCAACAACGACAACCGTGACGGCGCCGCCGCACCGTCGAAGACCGAAGAGTGGGGCCAGGCATTTATCCTCAACTACCAGTCGGGCTTTACCGACGGCACTGTCGGCTTCGGCCTGGATGCCGTGGGCATGCTCGGCGTCACCCTCGACAGTGGCGCCGGTCGTCATGTGGGCAGTTCGATGATCCCCACCGACGACGGCAAGGCCGCCGACACCTGGGCCCGTGGCGGCGCGACGGCCAAGGCGCGTTTCGCCAAGAGCGAACTGCGCTACGGCTACCTGCGCCCGAACCTGCCGATCCTGGTGAGCAACGACGGGCGCCTGTTGCCGCAGTCGTTCGAAGGCGGGCAGATCACCAGCAAGGACATCGACAACCTGACCCTGATCGGCGGCCAACTGCAGCACACCACCGGTCGTGGTTCCAGCGACCGCAGCGGCCTGGCGGCGGCCGGTGGCACCCAGGAAAGCAATAAATTCAACTACGCCGGTGCCGATTACCAGGTGACCAAGGACCTGCTGGTCCAGTACTACTACGCCAACCTTGAAGACTATTACCAACAGCACTTCGCCGGTTTGATCCATGTATTGCCGCTGGGCGACTACGGCTCATTGAAAACCGACCTGCGCTACTTCAAGACCAGCTCCGACGGCAAGAACAGCAGCGTCGCCGGCCGTGCCGAAGGCTACAAGCTCGGCGGCTATACCAAAAATGGCACGGGTGAAATCGACAACAACACCTGGAGCGCAGCGTTCATCTACTCCCTGGGCCCGCACGCGGTTACCGCCGGTTACCAGCAAGTCTCGGATGACAGCAACTTCGCCCAACTCAACCAGGGCGGCCTGGTCAACAAAGGGGAGGGCGGTTCCAGCCTGTACCTCTACACCGACCGTACCGTGCAGACCTTCATCCAGGCCGGCGAACGCACGGCCTTTGCCCAATACGCCTATGACTTCGCCTCGCTTGGCGTGCCGGGCCTGAAGGCGTCGGTGATGTACTTGAAGGGCGAGCACATTCTCACTGCCAGCGGCAACGATGCCAGCGAGTGGGAGCGCGATATCTCACTGGATTACGTGGTGCAGAGCGGCACGTTCAAGAACGTCGGGTTCGGCTGGCGCAACGGTGTGTCGCGCAGTGACGTGGCGCGGGACCAGGATCAGAATCGGGTGTTCGTGAGTTATTCGATTCCGTTGATGTAAGCGGTTTGAGGAAAGCACCAACCTGTGGTGAGGGGCAAGCCCGCTCACCACGTCAAGCCCCTGGCCACCAGTCGATAAAACGCAGGGGTTCGCCATCGGTCGTGCCAGGCAGCAGTTCAGCGTGCTCATGTGAGTGTTTTTGTGATTCAAGTGTGGGTAATGGATAGGTACGGGCCGACCACAAACGTACAAGATACGCCCCGACCCTCCTCAGTAGACTCGCTCGACTTCTTCTACTGCAGGGTTTCCATGGACATCTTCCTCTACGCCTTCAGCGTCATGTACAGCCCCGGTCCCGTGAATTTCATGGGCCTCAACGCCGGGCTCACCGGTCAGTTCCGCCGCTCCACTGGATTCTTCATTGGCGTGGGCTGCGCGATGCTGGTGTTGTTCGTGCTGTTCGGCTACACCGGCGAGGCGATCATCTCCCAGGCCGCGTTGCCGTATATCTCGTTGGTCGGCGGTGTGTACACGCTGTACCTGGCCTATCAAGTGTTCACCGCACGCACGGTGGTGGATGAAAGCGCCTCATCGGCACCCGTCAGAACCCTTACGTTCTGGAATGGCCTGGTGATCCAGTTGCTCAACCCCAAGGGCATCATGGCCGTGTTGCCGATCACCAGTGTGATGCTGCCGGCGGCGCATATCACCGGGGCGTCCATTGCCGTGGTCTCGGCGGTCCTGGCCTTCGGGGCGTTCGGCGCGCCGTGGGTCTATGCGCTGCTGGGGGCGGTGCTGGGGCGGCGGATCAACGGGACGTCGGCGTTCACCGTGTTCAACCGGTGCATGGGGCTGGCACTGGCGGTGTGTGCGTATTTCATGTTTCACGCGTTTTATGCGCATCTGGTCGCAACATGAATGGATCTTGTCACCTCGACTCACGCATAGATCGAGTTTCTACAGGTACTTGAGCCAGACCAGGTCGCGGCGCCGGGCCTTGAGCCCGGCGAACCAATGTACCGGCGCGTACAGCGCCAGCGGCAGCAGCAACGCCACCAGCCAAATGGCGCCCATGCCGTCGAAGCCGAAGTAGTTGCCGTGATTCAGGCCAAACAGTGCCACACACGTGACGTAGAGGATTTTCAGCACGTACAGGTGCAGCAGATAGAAGAACATAGGCGCTGCACCGAAGGTGGCGAGCATGCTGATCCAGCGCTTGCTTCCCGCCTTCTCGAACGCCAGCAACAGCAGTAGCCCAATCCCCAGCGTCAGCGCCAGAAACAGCAGCGAAGGCGGGTACTTGGTGATGTTGAAAAAGCTCATCAGGGTTTGCACGCCGTTGTCATAGGCTTGCCATGGTTTTTCGCCATACCCATTGACCGCTCGCACTACCACGAACCCTATCAATGCACTTGCACCGCCCAGCCACAGATAACGCTGGCGCTGCGCCGGCTGCATGTCTTTGGCAAACCAGGGGCCGAGGCTGTAGCCCAGGGCGATCACGCCGATCCACGGTAGCACCGGATAAGTGACGCGCAGGCGCAGCGACTCGCCCACTTCGATCCAACTGCGCTCATGCAGGATTGTCCACGGAATATGCAGTGCCGAACCGGCCTCGAAGTGCAGCCCATCCAGCAGGTTATGCCCGCCAATGATCAGCAGCGCCAACACGACCACCAGCGGGCGCGGCAACCACACCAGTGCCGCCAGGGCGAGCATGCTCACGCCGATAGCCCAGATCACCTGCAGGTAGATCACGCTGGGCGGCAACTGGAAGGTCCAGGCAAAGTTGACCAGGGTGAACTCCAGCACCACCAGGAACAGCCCACGCTTGAACAGGAACACCGACACATCGCGACGGCCCTGGTACTTCTGGCCGTAGAGCCAGGCCGACAGCCCGGTGAGCAACACAAACACGGGCGCGCACAGATGGGCGAGGGTGCGGCTGGCAAACAGTGCGGGCTCGGTGCTGTCGATGGCCATCGGGTCGCTGACCTGGCGGTGCAGCAGGAAGGTTTCGCGCACATGGTCGAGGAGCATGAACAGGATCACCAGGCCGCGCAGGGCGTCGATGGAAAGCAAGCGTTGGCGCAGGGGAACAGCGTCGGTCATGGGCGTGATCACAGGGCAAGGTGGCAAGGGAGCGTTATCCTATAACATTGGATTCTGATACCGTCAGCTAAATCATTTTTCCAGGTACTCACCATGACGACGCCGCAGGATGTCATCGACTTCTGGCAACACGCCGGCCCCAAGCGCTGGTTTGCCAAGGACGCTGCTTTCGACGCCAGCTTCCGCGACACTTTCCACAGCGCGCATCTGCAAGCCGCCCGGCGTGAGTTGGAAAGCTGGCTGGACTCGGCGCACGGTGCCCTGGCGTTGCTGATCCTGCTCGACCAGTACCCGCGCAATGCCTACCGTGGCACCGCCCATATGTTCGCCACCGACCCGTTGGCGCGGCTGTATGCGCGGCGCATGGTGGACGCCGGGCTGGACCGGCAGGTCGAACCGGCATTGCGTGCGTTCTGCTACCTGCCGTTCGAGCATTCGGAAGACCCGGCCGATCAACAGCGCTCCCTGGACCTGAACCGGCAACTGGATGCCAACACCTACCATTGGGCCAAGGAGCACGCGCGCATCATCGAGCAATTCGGGCGTTTTCCCCATCGAAACGAGGTGTTGGCGCGTGAGACCACGGATGAGGAACGTGCCTTTCTGGACGAGGGCGGATTTGCCGGTTAACCCGGTATTCCACCCAGGAATGCCCCCATAAAAACAGCGCATTGTCTTTCTTGTGGCGCATCTCGTAGCGTGGTGTTCCCCCCCAAGGAGAATCGTTATGCGCCTGTATGTGGATCATCTGTACACCAGCCCCTACGCCATGTCGGTGTTCGTGACCCTGCGCGAAAAAGGCCTGGCTTTCGACACGGTTACCCTGGACCTGGATGCCGCGCAGCAGCACGCGGCCGACTTTGCCCAACTGTCCCTGACCCAACGCGTACCGACCTTGCTGGAGGGCGACTTTGCCTTGTCGGAGTCGTCGGCGATCACCGAGTACCTGGAGCAAGCCTACCCTGAAGTGCCGGTGTATCCGGCCGATCCAAAACAGCGGGCGAGGGCGCGGCAGGTCCAGGCATGGCTGCGCAGCGATTTGCTGCCGATCCGTCAGGAGCGCTCGACGATGGTGGTGTTCTATGGGCAGAAGATGCCCGCACTGTCGCCTGTGGCTCAAGCGGCGGCAACGAAGTTGATCAGTGCGGCCCAGACGCTGTTGGCGGGTAATCCGCCGTACTTGTTCGGTGAGTGGTGCATCGCTGATGTGGACCTGGCGGTGATGCTCAATCGCCTGATCCTCAACGGTGACAGCGTGCCTGCCGAGTTGGTGGCATACGCCCGACGTCAGTGGCAGCGGCCCTCCGTGCAGGCGTGGGTGCAGCAACAACGCCCGGCGCAGTAACCACCATTCATCTTCCGTCTGCGGTGAGGCGCTTGACAGGCATCACCCGGCGGAAGAATACTCTGGTCATATTCATATATATGACTACATAACAAAGTGAATGTGACCCCATGAATACGCTGTCCAGTGATGCCCGCCTGCCGCTTTACCAACGCTTGCGCGACCAGCTGATCGAGCAGATCGCCAACAATCGCTGGCGCCCCGGCGAAGCGATTCCCACCGAAGCGGTGTTGTCCGCCGAGTACGCGCTGTCGACCGGTACCGTGCGCAAGGCCGTGGATGCACTGGTCAGCGAGGGCATTCTGGAGCGTCAGCAGGGCCGTGGCACCTTTGTGCGCCGCCCGCAATTCCAGTCGTCGCTGTTTCGCTTCTTCCGTTTTCAAGGCCCGTCGGGCGAGCGTCAGGTGCCGCAAAGCCGCATCCTCACGGTCGAGTCCGTGGCCGCGCCGTCGGCGGTCAGCGAGGCGCTGGGCCTGGCCTCCGAAGCCCAAGTGATCCGCATCGTCCGGACCCGTCTGTTTGACGTGCAGCCGCTGCTCGCCGAAGAAATCTGGCTGCCGCGCGCACGCTTCCAGGCGCTGCTCGACATCGACCTGGCCGTGCAAGGCCCGTTGCTGTATCCGGTGTATGAGAGTGTCTGCGGGCAGGTGGTGGCCTCGGCCGAGGAAACCCTCACGGCCGAATCGGTCAACGCGGTGTACGCGCGCTTGCTGCAAGTACCGGTCAACAGCCCGGTGGTGGTGATCGAGCGCCTGGCCCGCGACTACGCCGGCCAGCCCCTGGAGTGGCGACGCTCCCGTGGGCATGCCGAACACTTCCGCTACCGCGTGGACATTCGCTGACCGCACATCCGCACCGTTAACTGTTTGCCCAACACTGGCCCGGCTGTGGCGCGGTTCGCGCCCGGCTGCCTCGCGTTTGACCTATAAGGATAAAAATCATGTTCAGTTGGTATCGCCAAGTCACTCCTCGGGAGCGCAAAACGTTCTGGGCCTGCTTCGGCGGCTGGTCCCTGGATGCATTGGAAGTGCAGATGTTCGGCCTGGCGATCCCGGCACTCATCGCGGCCTTCACCTTGAGCAAGGGCGATGCGGGGCTGATCAGCGGCGTCACGCTCGTGACCTCGGCCATCGGCGGTTGGGTCGGCGGTACCTTGTCCGACCGATACGGTCGGGTGCGCACGTTGCAGTGGATGATCCTGTGGTTCTCGTTCTTCACGTTTTTGTCGGCGTTCGTTACCGGCTTCCACCAACTGCTGATCGTCAAGGCGCTGCAAGGCTTCGGCATCGGCGGTGAATGGGCGGCGGGCGCGGTGTTGATGGCCGAGACCATCAACCCGAAATATCGCGGCAAGGTGATGGGCACCGTGCAGAGCGCCTGGGCCGTGGGCTGGGGCGTGGCGGTCGGGGTGTTTGCGCTGATCTATTCGTTTGTGCCCCAGGACATGGCCTGGCGGGTGATGTTCGTGGTGGGCCTGCTGCCGTCGTTCCTGATTATCTGGGTGCGGCGTAACGTTGAAGAACCCGACAGCTTTCAGCGCCTGCGAAAGGAACAGGCGATTCCCCAGAGTTTCTTCAAGTCGCTGGCGGGCATCTTTCGCCCTGAGCTGATCCGCGTCACGCTGTTCGGCGGCCTGCTGGGCCTGGGTGCCCACGGTGGTTACCATGCGGTGATGACCTGGCTGCCGACCTTTCTCAAGACCGAGCGCAACCTGTCGGTACTCAACTCGGGCGGCTACCTGGCGGTGATCATCTTTGCCTTCTGGTGTGGCTGCATCGCCAGTGGTTGGCTGATCGACCGCATTGGTCGCCGCAAGAACATCGTGCTGTTTGCGCTGTGCTGCGTGATCACCGTGCAGGCCTATGTGTTCCTGCCGCTGAGCAATACGCAGATGCTGTTCCTTGGCTTCCCGCTGGGCTTTTTCGCCGCCGGTATCCCGGCCAGCCTGGGGGCGTTGTTCAACGAGTTGTACCCGGCGGATGTGCGCGGCGCCGGCGTGGGCTTTTGCTACAACTTCGGGCGCGTGCTGTCGGCGGTGTTTCCCTTCCTGGTGGGGCATATGAGCGACTCGATGTCCCTCGGCTCGGCCATCGGCATCGATGCCGGGATCGCCTACGGCGTCGCGGTGATCGCCGCGCTGTGCCTGCCGGAAACCCGTGGCCGTGTGCTGGAAGCGGCACCCGCCGAGAGCGTCGTGACCGGCCAGCGCGCCCAGGCCTGATCCTTTTTACTTTTGAAAGACGACCCCATGCTTGATAACCGTTCCATCACCGGCATCGACGCCCACGCCCATGTATTCAGCCAGGCGCTGACCCTGGCCGGTGAGCGTCGCTACACCCCAGGCTACGACGCCACGCTGGCGGACTACCTCGGCCACTTGCACGCCAATGGCCTGAGCCACGGTGTGCTGGTACAGCCCAGTTTCCTGGGCACCGACAACGGCTATCTGTTGGCCGCTTTGCAGCAAGCCCCGGATCAGTTGCGCGGCGTGGTGGTGCTGGAGCGGGATATCCCGCACGACGCTTTACAGGCGATGGCCCGCGCAGGCGTGGTTGGCGTGCGCTTGAACCTGGTGGGCCGGGCGCTGCCAGACTTTGCCGAGCCCGGCTGGAAGGTTTTTTTCGAGCACCTTGTCGCCCTGGGCTGGCATGTGGAATTGCACCGCGAGGTGGCCGACCTGCCGCAATTGGTGCGCCAGTTGCTGCCGTTCGGGATCAAGCTGGTGGTCGACCATTTTGGCCGGCCGGATGCACGACTCGGCGTCGCCCAGCGCGATTTTGCCGAGTTGCTGGACTTGGGCCTCAGCGGCCAGTTGTGGTTGAAAGTCTCGGGGATCTATCGCCTGGGCGGCAGCCCGGCGCAGAACCTTGAGTTCGCCCGCCAGGCCATGCCGTTGCTGCAGCAGAGTTTCGGTCTGCACCGCTTGGTGTGGGGCAGTGACTGGCCGCACACCCAGCATGAAACGTCAGTCGACTACCCCACGGTGATCGAGCAACGCCAAGCCCTGGGCTGGTCGACACCGGTCGCGCAGGCCTTGCTGATCGATACGCCTCGCGCGTTATTCGGCTTCGACCACCCGTAGCCAATCCTCTTTCACACGACGGTCCAGCTCCTCCCAGTCGGCCATGCCCAGTACCCGCGTGGTGTTCAGGCCGCGCAGGTAGCCGCGCAGTTGCTGGGCACTGGCGCTGATCCGATCCGCGTCCGCCGCCTCGTCCTGCAGCACGTGTTCATAGTCGACCAGGTAATCGGCGACCCGTTCGCGGAACTCCGGTAGTACGGCTTCGCGGATGCGGTCGAAGGTTTTCTGGTAGGGCTTCATGGCGTTGTCCTTATAGGTTTTATGTCAGCACTATCGGTTCAGATAATAGTCACCATCAAGCATCGCAAGTTCTGTTTTTGCAGGAAAAGCGGAAAATCGCCCCATCGAGACGCTGTTCAAGGAAATGCGCGATGAGGACGTTTATTCAGGTGGCTTTGATGGCTCTGATGCTTGGCACGGTGGTCATCAACAACGCGGCAATCGCCGATGATCTGCATACCAGCCATTTGCTACCTATCATCGGTAGCGTAGACTCCCTGCAGCACGCGCAGTCAGTGGGTGTGTTGTTGAGCGACAACACCCGCGACAACCTCAGCTACCTCGAACGCTACCACGATATGGCCTTGAATGGCGCCAAGGATGCCCTCGACGGACGTATCCGCCAGGCGTTCGTCAACAGTTCCGACCCGGAACTGGCCATCGATTGGTTGATGAGCTCGCTGCAAGGCACCTTTTTGTCGGTAACGGTCTACGACAACCTGGACGCCCTGGTGCAGGCGCACCCCGATGTGGTGGTGATGCTCGATACCCATAACCAACTGCTGACCCAGCGTAACGATGTGGTGGAGGCGCGTTTTATCGCGCGGTTCTACGACGCGAACCTGCAGTACATCGCCAAGGCCGAAGGCTCGGTGCACAAGCAGGTGCCATCGGTGTGGGTACATGACAAGGCCGCGCCGGAGATTGCCGCGCAGATCGAGCAGCAGCGTGATGTGCAACTCGATGCCTTGAAGCAGTTCGATGCGTCGCTCAAAGCGTTGGTCCGTGCCGGTTGATGTGAACCTTTATTTTTATAGTCAGGAATTTTTCATGCGCGCTTTTTTCGCCCCGGCCTTGGCCATTGCTTCCCTGTTGTTGGCTGGTTGTGTAACCGCCCCCAACGCCCCGAGCCTGACCCTGCAAACCGGCAAGAGCCCGCAAGCCTATGTGCAGTGCGTGCTGCCCAAGCTGGAAAAGCACGGGATCACTTCGACCGTCACCCAGAACTCGCGTCACGCCAAAGTGGTGCTGACCAGCAAGATTGCCGCCGATGATGTGCTGGAAGCCTACAAGTCCCAGGAGGGCGGCAAGGTGTTCCTGTATGAGCGCAAGCCGCTGGCGTCGACGATCACGCCGTCGCGGCTTGAGCTGGCGGCAAAGGACTGCCAGTAATCCCAGGCCATACATAAAACCACATGTGGGAGGGGGCTTGCCCCCGATAGCGGTGGATCAGTCAATACATCTGTGACTGCCATACTGCTATCGGGGGCAAGCCCCCTCCCACAATTGGATTTGCGTAGGGCTTAAGGTTTGGCTTCGTTGCTGAAGCTGTTCACTGTCTTGACCAACCCCTGCGCGGCCAGCGCCACCAATTCCCCACCTTTTTCCACCGTCGCCAGCGCCGGGTCCGAGCCCATGCGCCCATCCGGGAAGCGCGCGCGGAAGTCCAGGGCTTCGCGGATCGGCCCGGTGTTGGCGATTTGCGGCGAGTAGTCGGCGGTCTTGATCGCGTCCGGGTAGGCCCATTGGGTCACCGCAATCTCCGACGGCGTGGCATGGCTGCCATGGCCCACCGGGAACTGGCGCTGGGCCAGGTCGGTCACGCCTTCCAGGTCCCACCAGTTCACCAGCTTCAACGCAAACCCGGCGGGGCGGCGGGCGAAGCTTGCTTCGGCGTACAGCTCGGAAAACGCCGCTTCAATCGTGGCGATATTGCCGCCATGGCCGTTCAGAAACAGAATCTTCTCGAAACCATGCCCGGCCAGCGAACGCACCCAGTCGCCAATCGCGGCGATAAAGGTGGACGGGCGCAGGGAAATGGTGCCGGGAAACCCCAGGTGATGCTGGGCCATGCCGATATTGAAGGTCGGGCCGACCAGGATGTCGGCGCTCTTTTGCGCCTCATGGGCGATGATTTCCGGGCACATCCAGTCGGTGCCGAGCAGGCCGGTGGGGCCGTGCTGCTCGTTGGAGCCGATGGGAATCACCACCGTGCGGCTGCGTTCCAGAAACTGCCCGATCTCGATCCAGGTGGACTTATGTAGAAGCATGCGGCGCTCTCTTATCTATGGGGACAGGCTATCCGCCACGGATTGTACGACTACTCGCCACCTGTTGGGGTTTGCAATTGAGGTAGGTCGAAGACTTCAACCAACGCTGGTCGGGGTACCACGAAAACATGAACTGCCCATCCTTGAGCTTGTCCACTACCTGGCGGGCTACCTGCGGGCGCACGGCCGGGCAACCCTGGCTGCGACCGATACGACCTTCACGCTTGCTCCACAGGGGGCTTACGTAGTCGGCGGCGTGGATCACAATGGCGCGGTCGCGGGCCTGATCGTTGAAACCCGGCTCCAGGCCGTCCATGCGCAACGAGTAACCGTGGGTGCCCAGGTAGCTTTCCTGGGTGCGGAACAGACCCAGGCTGGACTGGTGGCTGCCTTCCAGGTTGGAAAACTGGGTGGCGAAGTTTTCCCCGGACTTGGCGCCGTGGGCCACCAGGTCGCGCAGTACCAGGGTCTTCTTGCGCAAATCGAAGATCCACAGCCGACGGGCGGTGGAAGGCTGGGAGTAGTCAATGACCGCCAGGCGTTCGGAGCGCTCTTCGCCGTTATTGACTGCGCACTGCACCGCGTTCAGGGCGCTTTTGAGTACAGTGGGATTGAGTTCTGGAGCCGAGCGCGCCAGGCTGCTATACAAGTTAGGCGAGGTCTGATTGGCGGCGAGCGCGAAATTGCTCAGCGTGGCCAACGTCACGGTCATCAAGCCGAGGCGGCGCATGAAAGTCAGCATCTACAAAGTATCCCCCCGCTGTGGATTGGAGCCAGGTCAATTGTTCAAAAAACACGCATGTTACTTGAGCATTTGCCTGCTCGTTGCACCATTGGTCGCGACAGCCGATGCGCTGCCGGTCGAGCCGTTGCCGGTGACCACGCCCGCACCGGTCGACCTGGCACCCGTGCAGCAGGCCTTGGCGCAATTGCCGAGCGTCTGCCCCGGCCTGGTGCCGCAGATTGACGCGGCTGCCCAACTGCGTCTGCAAGCGTTCTACCAGCAGCAGGGTAATGGGCCACTGTGGTCCGCCGACGAGCGCCGGCAAGCCCTGCAATCTCAGTTGCTGATGCTCGCCGATGACGGCCTGGACCCCACCCACTATAGCCTGCCTGCGCCAGATGCCACGGCCAACGTGCTGTGCAGCGACATCGCCAGCAGCCAGCACTACCTGCAAGCCCTGCAGGATTTGCACTACGGGCGCCTGCAGCAATCGCGCTTCGAGCCGCTGTGGCATTCCCAGCCGTCGACCCGCGACCCCAATATTGAAGTGCTGGCGTTTGCCGCCACCGGCCTGCAAGACATGGCCCAGGCGTTCGATCAGGCACGCCCCAGCGCGGACCTCTACCGCAGCCTGCGCAATGCCTATGCCACTGTGCGCCAGCAGCCATTGCCGCATTGGGACCCGGTCGCCAACGGCCCGCTGTTGCGCCCCGGGATGGACGACCCGCGCGTACCGGAACTGGCGCGGCGCCTGATCGGCGGAGGTTACCTGGCCAAGGCCCCCGGTGGCAGGCAGTACGGTGACGAGTTGGTCAAGGCGGTCAAGGCCTTCCAGCTGAGTCATTCGTTGCAGGCCGACGGCGTGATCGGCGCCGGTACGGTGGCCGAGCTCAATATCAGCCCGGCGATCCGTCGCGAGCAACTGCGCATCAACCTCGAACGCTTCCGCTGGCTGGCCCAGGACCTGGAGCCCGAGGGCGTGCTGGTCAACGTCGCGGCTGCGCAATTGAGCGTGTACCAGAGCGGCATCCCGGTGTGGCAGACCCGCCTGCAAGTGGGCCGCGCCGAGCGCCAGACGCCATTGCTCAAATCGCGTATTACCCGGCTGACCCTCAACCCCACGTGGACCATCCCGCCCACCATCATGCGCGAGGACAAACTCCCGGCCATCCGCCTCAACCCTGAATACCTGCGCCAACAGAACCTGCAAGTGCTCGATGCCGAAGGCCACCCGCTGGCGCCGGAACAGATCGACTGGGCGCGCCCGGGCAATATCCTGCTGCGCCAGGAAGCTGGCCCGCGCAACCCGCTGGGCAAGATCGTGATGCGCTTTCCCAACCCGTACTCGGTGTACCTGCACGACACGCCGAGCCAGCCGCTGTTCACCAAAGGGCCACGGGCGTTCAGTTCGGGGTGTGTGCGGGTCGAGCAACCGCTGCTCCTGCGCGATCTGCTGGTGAGCCCGGCCGAACGCGCGCGCACCGATGAACTGCTGGCCACCGGCGTGACCCACGAATTCAGGCTGGCCACGCCGGTGCCGGTGTTGTTGAGTTACTGGACGGTTGAGGTCAACCGTGAGGGCGGGTTGGTATACGCGCCGGATATCTATGGGCGGGACCTGGTGTTGATGAAGGCGATGGGCAGCGTGTTGTAGGCGGCTCAACCTCGTGGCGAGCAGGCCTGTTGTGGCGAGCGGGCTTGTTGTGGCGAGCGGGCTTGCCCCGCGTTGGGCTGCGCAGCAGCCCCGGTAAGCTCCTGCATTTCCCCTGTCAGAACGCATTGCCTGGTTTCAGGGCCGCTTCGCGCCCCAACGCGGGGCAAGCCCGCTCGCCACAGAGGTGAGGTTCGCCATCGTTGTTGTCACGGCTTGCTCCGGTGTCATGCAGGCGGTATCGAGCGTCAAGGGCACTTCATCCCAAACCTCATACTCATGCGCCAACACAGACGCCCAGGAGGGCGGAACCAGGCCGGGAATATCCCCCGTGCGGGTTTCCACCCGTCGTTGATGTTCCTGCTGGTCTGAGCAGATCACCCGAACATTCAGTAATGCCACCTTTGCTGCTGCAGCGACGGCCTTCCACGCTTGCCGGCTTTCCCTGACCGGATTTACGCAGTCCGCCACCACGGTGTGGCCCAGTTGCAGACTGCTCAGCGCCAGTGCATTCGCCACGCCATAACCGCTGGCACCCACGTCCCCTGCCAGCACACCGGCCTCGCGTATAGCCTGTTCAATCAAGTCGATACGCAGGTAAACCGCCGCGGTCTGGCGTGCGAGTTCGCGGGCAATCGTGGTTTTGCCGGTGCCGGGCAGGCCACTGAAGACAATTAGCATAGGTGGGTCTCATAAGAGTGGGCCGGTTCAGAGTATCCTTCAGTTCCCCCACAGGTCGACCACAGGACAACCGATGCTTTTGCCGTTCGTGAAAATGCACGCCCATGGCGATGACTTCATCATCATCGACCGCCGTGGCTTGCACGACCCCATCACCGCGCAGATCGCCCGCCGCCTGGGCGACCGTCACACCGGTATCGGTTTCAACCAGCTTGCCGTGGTACTCGACTGCGATGATGCCGCCGCGCGCATCAAGTTCTGGAACCCCAACGGTACGCCGCTGGCCACCTGCGGCAGCGCGACCCGTGGCGTGGCTGATCGCTTGATGCATGAGGCCGCTACGGATTCGGTGCTGTTGCGTACCGACCGGGGCCTGCTGACCTGCGTACGTGCCCCCGGGCGGCAAGTCTCGGTGAACATGGGCGAGCCGTCGCTGGACTGGCATGCAGTGCCGCTGGCCGGGGCCATGGATACGCTTGTTCTGCCTATCGAGGGCGAACCGGCCGCGTGCAGCATGGGCAATCCGCACTGTACGTTTTTCGTGGATGACCTCACCACGATCGAGGTCGCCGCCGTGGGCCCTGCACTGGAAAAACATCGGTTGTTCCCGGACAAGACCAATGTGCATTTCGTGCAGGTGCTGGACCGTGGCCGTATCCGCCTGCGCATCTGGGAGCGTGGCGGCGGCGTGCCGCTGGGCTCCGGCTCGTGCTGCTGCGGCGCGGTGGTCAATGGGATCCGGCGCGGGTTCCTGGATGCCACGGTGCAGGTGGAGTGCGACGGCGGCATCGTGACCGTGCACTGGGCGGGTGAGGGCGGTGTGGTGCTGACCGGCAGTGTCGAGCCGGTGATGCAAGGCAGCGCCTACGTGTTCTGAAACGTCACGGTGAAGGTGGTGCCGCCGGTGGCGCAGGAACTCACCGCCACATCCCCGCCGTGCACCTTGGCCAACTCGCGCACGATATACAGGCCCAGGCCCACGCTGCGCACATCACTGCCCTGGTCGGTACCTCGGGTCATGGGCTCGAACAGCCCGGCCAGCAACGCTTCGGGAATGGCCGCGCCGTGGTTGTGTACCGCTACTTCGCAGCCGCCAACGCCCAGGCGTGAGGTAATCCGGATCGGCCGTTGCAGGTCGCCATAGGCCACGCTGTTGGCCACCAGGTTGCCGATGATCTGCTGCACGCGGTCGGCGTCCAGGCAGGCGTCGCCATGGCCTTCTGCGTGATGTTCCAACGTCGCCTTGGGAAACGCCACGCGCAGTTCGTCCACGGTGCGATGAATCACGCCATGCAAGTCCAACGGCAGGGCCTTGATGGAGATGCCCTGGCCGACCCGGGCCTGGGTGAAGTCCAGCAGGTCGGCGATCATGCGTTGGGCGCGTTCGGACGACTGGCCGATGTGCCCCAGCAACTGGCGCTCCTTGGCCGTGCGTTCGCTGCGGCTGAGAAAGTCGGAGGCCATGCGGATGGCGGTGAGCGGGTTTTTCAGGTCATGGCTGACAATCGCCACCATCTGCTCGGCGAACAGTGCGCGGCGCTGGGCGATGGCATAGGCCTCGCGCAGTTCGGCCTGGGCTTGCTGCAAGGCCAGTTCGGTGGCGGTTTTTTCCTGCAGCAGGGCTTCGGCCAGGTTGCGTGCGTTGAGCAGCTCGCGTTCGTACTTGTCGCGGTCGGTGGTGCCGAACAGAGCCAGGTCGTACATCGTAGCGTCGGCCTGCTCGCGCTTGTTGCCGTTGAGCAGCACGGTGATCTTGTGGCCGTCACGGTGCAGCATGTCCAGCTTCACTTCGGTGATGCTGCCATGCATGTGCAACATGGGCGCCAGGTGGGTCTGGTGGAAAATCCGGCCGCCCATGGTCAGCAGGTCCTGGAAGCGCTTGCCGCACAGCTCGGCGGCACTGAACCCCAGCCATTCGCTGAAGCGTGCGTTGGTTTGCACCAGGGTGCCATCTTCCGAGGTGACGGCCAGTGCGCAAGCGGCGCTATCGAATAGATCAGCTGGCACGTGCAGTTGCCCACGGCGCAAGGAAGCTGTCAATGGCCACCGCGCAAGCCTGGGGCGCGCTCATGTGCGGGCAATGGCCGACGTTATCCACCAGGTGATAGGTGCTGTTGGGCAACACGCTGTGCAGGTATTCGCCGACAGCCACCGGTGCGATCAGGTCGTCGGTCGATTGCAGGATCAGCACCGGGGTGGCCAGGTCGATCACATCCTGACGGTTGTCCGACATGAACGTCACCCGTGCGAATTGCTTGGCGATATCCGGCTCGGTGCGGCAGAAACTCTTGGTCAGCTCTTCGCCCAGCGCGGGCTGATCAGGCGCGCCCATGATCACCGGGGCCATGGCGCTGGACCAGCCGAGGTAGTTGCTGTCGAGGGTGTCGAGCAGGTCTTCGATATCGCTACGCTTGAAACCGCCGATATAGCCGTCTTCATCGATATAGCGCGGCGACGGGCCGATCATCACGTGAGCGGCGATCCGTCCCGGTGCCTGGCGGTCGGCGAGGGTGCCGATCATCGCGCTGACCGAGTGACCCACCAGAATCACCGGGCCTGCGGCATGGGCGTCGATGATCTGATTGAGGTCCCGGGCATAGCCGTCCAGCGTGCTGTATTTGTCTTTGTCGTACGCGCTCAGGTCCGACAGGCCTGCACCGACGAGGTCGTACAGGACCACACGAAAACGCTCGAGGAAATGCGGTGCCAGGTAGTTCCACATGGCCTGGTTGCAGCCAAAACCATGGGAGAACACCAAAGTCGACGCGCCGGTGCCCATCACATTGACGTTGTTGCGCTGACGTAGATCCATGGGCTTCTCGGTTATGGCGTATTGCTATGTGTGTGCGCAGTTTAGATAGTCAACGCCGTGGGGTCACGCGTTATAGCGTTGATAAGGTAAAGTCGGCGCCTTCAGGAAGAAACTTCGGGTAACAAAGCATGATGGCGATTTTGCGGCAATCGATCCTGGGCCTGGTGGCGCTGGTGCTCATCGGCCTGTTGAGCACCGCCCATGCGGAGGATTCGCCCATCGGCGTGGCCCTCGACCAGCGGGTGATCGACCTCACCAACACCCTGGACGCTGCCACCGCCACCCGTATGAAAAACCAGCTCGCCGACCTTGAACAGCGCAAAGGCGCGCAAATTGCGGTGCTGCTGGTGCCCACCACTGGCGGCGCGAGTATCGAGGACTACGCCAACCAGCTGTTCCGTGCCTGGAAGCTGGGGCGCAAGGACATCAACGACGGCATCCTGCTGGTGGTGGCCAAGGACGATCGCAAGGTGCGTATCGAAGTGGGCTACGGCCTGGAAGGCACGGTGACCGACCTGCTGGCCCATCGCATCATCGAAGAACACATCACGCCAGCGTTTCGCCAGGGCGATTTCGCGGGCGGTGTTTCCCAGGGCGTGAACGATCTGGTGGTGCTGGTCGACGGCGGTGACCTGCCCGCGATTGCGGCGCCGGGGCTCAATCCACAGTTCATTGCGATACTGCTGGCGTTTGTCATCGGAGCCATCGGCGGTGTGCTCATCGCCGCCGGCAAGCTGCATTGGCGCCGCGCGTTGATTGCCACCGCGGTAGTGACAGCGCTTCTGGCGATCTATGGCGGCGGGCGCGATTGGCCGATGTACCTGTTTGTAGTGCCGCTGACGTTGCTGATCGGCGGCGCCACATTCGGCGCATTGTGGTTGGCGCGTGGGGTGTTTTACAGCGTGTTGGGACTGCTGGCGTACATCGTCGCGGTGCTGGTCGCGAACCACTTCGTCGAGGTCAACTTCGTCCATTGGCTGGTGTGGCCGTTTGGCAGCGCCTTGGTGCTGGGATTGTACGTGGGGCTGTTTTTCGTCATCCGTGAATCCTGGAAAAAACGCCCACGCTTTTTCATCCTGCGTGTGTTGGTGGTGCTGGCGGTCTATGTGGCAGTGGGGATGTTGCTGGGGCAGGGTTACCAGGGCTGGATAGTGGCGATACCGGCTGCGACGATCGTGGCGTTTATTGTGTTTATCCAGAGTATTTCCGAGGGCGGCTCGGGGTCGGGCGGTGGTTCCGGTTCCAGCTCCGGCGGCTCCCGGTCCAGTTCCAGCAGCAGTTCATCGGGCGGCGGTGGTTCCAGTGGCGGCGGCGGGGCGTCAGGGAGCTGGTAAAACATCACAGCGATTTAGACAGAAACACCCGGCTGCTGCCGTCCGGTTCGCATGGAATCTCACCAAAGCGCACCCAGCCATGCTTCTCGTAAAACCCTGGTGCTTGAAAGCTCAGGGTGTACAGCACAGCATTGCGACGCGCTCGGCGTCGGGTTGGTCGCTGATTTCAATGTGCGGTGCGTTCATCTCTAGAGCGCCATGACCATTTCATGCCACGCCATGCCACCGTGATCCGATGGCGACGGCTGCACATACTGGTAGCCCATGCGCTCATACAGCGGCACGTGTTGCTCCTTGCACATCAGGTGAATTGTCTGCTTGCCCATGCCGCGCATGCGCTGCACAAATTCGGTCATCAGTATTTTCGAATAGCCCTTGCCCTGGTGCGCCGGGTCGACCACCACCGACATGATCACCACATTCGGTGCGTCGGCCGAATGGCCTACCAACTCCTTGAACGCGTCGTCCGACATCACCACGTGGTGGGCGCAGCCGCAGTTGATGAAACCCACCACTTCGCCAGCCGCTTCCAGGATCAGAAAGCCTTGCGGGTATTGCGCAATACGCGTGCCGATCTTTTCCAGGGTGGCGGCTTCGTCGCCTTCGTAGGCGCCGATCTCGATTTCAAAGCAGCGGGCGGCGTCGGCGGGGAGGGCGTTGCGCAAGGTGAGGGCGGGCATGGGCGTTTCCTGAGGCGTTGAGCGAGAGGCCACATGATAGACAAACATCGACCCGAGCGACACAGATCCCCTGTGGCGAGCGGGCTTGCCCCGCGTTGGGCTGCGAAGCAGCCCCAAATTCAGCACAGGAGACCTGCCTGGCACACCGCATTCAACCTTACTGGGGCCGCTGCGCAGCCCAACGCGGGGCAAGCCCGCTCGCCACAATGACTTCATCACTCAGCTCACAGGGAGTGCATCAAACCCCACCCACCAACTTCCCTCCGTCCATCCGGCGCTTATACGCACTGTCCCGACTCGCCAACCAGAAGTACAACGGCGACGTCACCACCAACCCCACCACCCAGGACAGGTCCGCCCCGTTGATGTGTGCCGAAATCGGCCCCACATACAGCGGCGTGTTCATGAACGGAATCTGCACCACGATCCCCACTGCGTAGGCCAGCAGTGCCTGTGGGTTGTATCGCCCATAGATCCCGCCATCCACGCGGAAGATCGAGGCAATGTCGTACTGGCCTTTGTGGATCGCGTAGAAGTCGATCAGGTTGATCGCTGTCCACGGCACCAACACCACCAGCAGCACCAGCACCATGTCGACGAAGTGGCCGATGAAGTCCTTGGAGGCAAACACCGCCGCAATCGCACAGGCCCCCAGCACCAGGATCGAGATCACCGCGCGGCTTTTGGCGGTGGGAATCCAGCGGTACGCAAAGGTCTGCACCAGGGTGATGATCGACAGCACCGCACCATACAAGTTGAGCGCGTTGTGGCTGATCACGCTGAGCAGAAACAGCACCAGCATCAACGGGCCGATGGCACCGGTGGCGAGTTTGACGGCGTCCATGGTGTCCATGCCGACCGGGGTGGCGAGTACGGCGACGGCGCCGAAGATGAACGACAGGCTGGAGCCCAGGGCCGAGCCGAGGTAGGTGGTCCAGAACGTCGACGCTACGGGCACGTCGGCCGGCAGGTAGCGCGAGTAGTCGGAGACGTAGGGCGCAAATGCGATTTGCCACAGCGCCGCCAGGGACACCGTTGCCAGCCAACCGGAGATGTTGAACTCACCGCGGGTCAGGAAGTCGGTGGTCTGTACATGGGTGAAGATGTAGCCGAACCCCAGCACGATCCCGGCGCCCAGCACCCAGGTGCCGATGCGGTTGAGCACGTGGATGAAGCGGTAGCCGATGATGCCGATGATGCCGGAGCCGATGGCGCCGATCACGATGCCCACCGGCACGGGCACGGCGTCGACCACGCCGTGCAGGGACTTGCCCGCCAGTACGATATTGGAGGCGAAAAAGCCGATGTACATGACGCCGGCAATCACCACCACCAGCAGGGCACCGAGTGAGCCGAACTGGGCACGGCTCTGGATCATTTGCGGGATGCCCATCTGCGGGCCCTGGGCCGAGTGCAACGCCATCAACACGCCGCCGACCAGGTGGCCGACGAGGATCGCGACGATGCCCCAGAGCAGGTTGAGGTGGAACAGTTGCACTCCCAGCGCCCCCGTGACGATCGGCAACGGTGCGATGTTGCCGCCGAACCACAGGGTGAACAGGTCTCTGACCTTTCCATGGCGGTCTTCCGGGGGCACGTATCCAATCGTGTGTTTTTCGATAAGCGGGGCGGAGGATGTTGCAGTGGTAACCATGACGAGCTCCAAGGCAAGGTGAGTACGTTGACGTACTTCGCTGTGCGCCACCTGCGCGGCGCTTTGTTGTTGGTGTGATCATCTGCAATGGGCGCGGGGAGGTAAATTAGTAAGTTTGTTGCTATAGACCTTAAAAAATATAGCTCGCGTCTTGTCGCGCTCCGGTATGTTGCCTACACCTGATTGACGGGCGAAGCCCCACGTTTCTGGAGGTCCCGATGGCTGCCTATAACCTGCGCCAGCTCAGATATTTCGTCACCACGGCCGAGTGCGGCAGCGTCGCCGAGGCGTCGCGCAAGCTGTATATCGCGCAGCCGTCGGTGTCCACGGCGATCAAGCAGCTGGAAGACAGCTTTGGCGTGCAATTGTTTATCCGTCATCACGCCCAGGGCGTGTCGCTGACGCCCAGCGGCGCACGCTTCTATCGCAAGGCGCTGGAGCTGTTGCGGGTGGCCCACGAGTTCGAGCAGAACGCCCTGGCGGACAATGACGTGGTGGCCGGGCAGATCGATATCGGCTGCTTTGAAACCGTGGCGCCGCTGTACCTGCCGCGTCTGATAGCCGGTTTCAAGGCGCGCTGGCCGGGGGTGGAAATCCGTATCCGCGATGGCGAACAACAGGAGCTGGTGCAGGCGCTGACGGCGGGCAGTATCGACGTGGCCATGCTGTTCGAGCACGACCTGGGCGCGACTATCGAAACCACCCCGTTGATGCCGCCGCAGCAGCCCTATGCGCTGTTGCCAGCCGATCATCGCTTTGCGCAACAGGCCAGGGTGTCGCTGGCAGACCTGGTGCTGGAGCCGATGATCCTGCTGGACGTGCTGCCCAGCCGCACCTACTTCGTGAGCATTTTCGAAGAGCGCGGGCTGACGCCGAATATCGTGTTCAGCTCGCCGTCGATCGAGATGGTGAGGGGCATGGTGGGGCGGGGGTTCGGGTTTTCGATTCTGGTGACCAAGCCGTTCACCGAGTACACCTACGATGGGCAGAAGGTGGTGTGTGTGCCGTTGGCCGAGACCGTCACCGGTTCCGGCCTGTCGGCAGTCTGGCTGCGCCGCGCACCGCTGACCAAGCCGGTGCAGCTATTTGTCGACTACTGCCGCGAAGAACTTGCCCGCTTGCTCGGCTGACATGATCGTTCTCACGCAGAACGTGGGAAAGAGGGTTGAATGTTTTACATCGTGAATGCTTGCAGGGTACTGGGTGTCTCCTGACCGGACTGCTACTCACAGATGTATCAAATTCGTCCTGAGGATGCGTTTCTTTGCGGCACCAGGGAACAATCAATCTTTATTCTGATGGGGCGTAATTCCTGATGCCGGCCTCATCAAGCTTTTGTTGGAACTCTCGATGGAAATCACTGATTCTCATCTGTAAGGCAAGGCTGAAGCTACCGTCACGTGAGTCAGGTTTGAAACTGAAATGAAGTGTGTTGTACATACCAAACCCGCCACCAAAATCATTGAGATCATAGATGTCAGATTGTTGTTTGACACCGATGTCTTTTGACCTGGCGAGTTCATCGAAGATCTTTTTCGCGCTTTGGTAGTCATGCAGTTGTAGCGTGAAGCGCATCCCGGTTTCGTGCAGCATGTTGTAAGGAGTGCGCACGTGCGACGCCTGATGTGCTCCTTGAAGTGACGAAGGAGTGGAAGATGAATGGATACTTGGCATAATCGGACCTATGAGCTGATGGCGACAATAGGTGGCGACTCAACAGGCTTGGTTCCTGATCATTGGATAAAGCCCCGTTTCAAGTGTTTCATCCTTATTCAGAGGCGGGATACTTCAGCTCGGACGTGCTACAGCAATGTTGCCAGCATCCGCTGCAACATCCGATCACAGCCGTCGAGCTGTTCCACACCCACGAACTCATCCGGCTTATGCCCCTGGTCCATGCTGCCCGGCCCGCACACCACCGTGGGAATGCCCACCGCATCAAACAAACCACCCTCGGTGCCAAACGCCACTGTGCCGAATTCCCGTGAACCGGAAAACGCGGCAATCAATTGCGCCGCCTGGCTGCGCTCATCGGTCGCCAACCCGGGGTAGGCCGACAACTCGGTAAACCGGATTACACTCTGCGCGCTCACCGCCTGCATACGCGGCAGCACCTGCTGCTCGGCGTAAGCCTTCAATTCGTCAGCCACCTCAGCCGGGTCCTGCGACGGCAACGCGCGCACCTCAAAATCAAACCGACAATCCGCCGGTACGATGTTCAGTGCTTTGCCGCCACTGATCACCCCGGTCTGCACCGTGCTGAACGGCGGGTCAAACCGCGCGTCCTGGGTATCGCGCAGGCGCTGGCCAATTCGCCCCAGCTCACCGATCAACTCGGCGGCATGTTCAATCGCATTCACCCCATACGGCGCATAGGCGGAGTGACACGCCTCGCCATGCACATCGCAACGCATCGCCAACTTGCCCTTGTGCCCGAGCACCGGCTTGAGTTCGGTGGGTTCGCCGATGATGCACAGCATGGGTTTGACCGGGCGTTGCTCCAGCACCGCGAGCAATGAACGCACGCCCAGGCAACCGACTTCTTCGTCATAGGACAGGGCGATCTGCACCGGCATCCGCAGCGGCGCTGCAACCAGTGCCGGCACCAGCGCCAGTACGCAGGCGATATAGCCCTTCATGTCGGCGGTGCCACGGCCAAACAGCTTGCCATCGCGTTCGGTCAGCTCGAACGGCGGCACCGTCCAGGGCTGGCCGTCCACCGGCACTACATCGGTATGCCCCGACAGCACAATGCCGGGCAACTCCACCGGGCCAACGCTGGCAAACAGGTTGGCCTTGCTGCGTTCCGGGTTGTAGACCAACTCGCAGGCCACTCCGAAACCCGCCAGGTAGTCGCGCACGAATTCGATCAGTTGCAGGTTGGATTCACGGCTGGTGGTGTCGAATGCAACCAGCGTCTGCAGCAGTTCGCGGCTGGTATTCATCGGTCATCTCCGGCCACGCCGTAACCGGGGGAGCGGTCCGGGGCGAGGGCGCGGTCGATGTAGTCCTGCACCTGCGGACGGTAGGCGTCCCAGAGTGTTTGCAGTGCAACGATCGGCTGTTCATCGACCCAATCCACCCGCAGGTTGATGATCGGCCAGGTCAATTCGCCCACCACCACCAGCGCGGCCGAATGCACCGGGCCGGCTTCGCCACCGGCGGCAAGCGCGGCGTGCATGGCCGCCAGCAGTCGGTCGGCCAATTGGCCTTCGCCCTGCTCGAAAGCGCTGACCATTGCCTCGATCACCGCACGGTCGGCCAGCATGTTGCCCGCCGCCACGCACTGCTCGCCCGATACCGCGTTGTGCGTGCCGAGGGTTTCACTGCCGCTGAAATGCACGCTGCGTCCCAGGTGATCAATCGCCGTCAGTTGCCGGTACTGGCTGTAGCCGTTGCGAGTCAGCGCTTTGTCGAGGGCGTCGGCAGGGGCCAGGCCTTGCTCCAGCAGGTCCAGCACGTCCGGGCCCAACGCCGGCAAGGTGATGTTCTGGGTCGACACCGCGCCCACTCCGGGTCGCAACCAAGGGCAGCGGGCGCCCACGGCAATGCTCGAGGAACTGATGGCAATGCCCAGTTGGCCGGTTTCGGCGCACCGACCGACGATTGAAAAGGTCATGTGTGGCTCCTTACTCGGGAATAACGGCGATCACATCGATTTCCATCAGCCACTGTGGCTGGCCGAGGGCCGACACCACCAGCCCGGTGGAGATCGGGAACACGCCCTTGAGCCACTTGCCGACTTCCTGGTACACCGGCTCGCGGTAGCGCGGGTCGATCAGGTAGGTGGTGGTCTTGACGATGTGGCTGAGGTCGCTGCCGGCTTCTTCCAGCAGTTGCTTGACGTTTTTCATCGCTTGCTCGGCCTGGGCGCGTGGGTCGCCAAGGCCGATCAGGTTACCCTCGAAATCGGTGCCGACCTGGCCGCGCACATACACGGTATTGCCGGCGCGCACGGCCTGGCACAGGTCGTTGTCCAGGCTCTGGTTGGGGTAGGTTTCTTTAGTGTTGAACATGCGGATTCGGGTGTGAGTGGGCATCGAGAAAACTCCGGCAATGAAGGCTCAGGCGTTGACAGGGGATGGGCGAGCCAGCGGGGCGGCTTCGCGGTATTCAAGGTATTGACGCTGGATGGCGATGTGGTCGGCGACGTATTTGGCGTCGTGCCACACGCCCCAGATGAACGACGACCCCCGGCGCGACTGCCACGGCAACCCGAGGAAGTAGACCCCGGCCTCGCTGGACACGCCGCGCTGGTGCCGGGGCTTGCCGGCCTCGTCGAAGGCTGCGACTTTCAGCCAGCTGTAGTCCACGGCAAAACCGGTGGCCCAGATGATCGAGGTGACGCCGGCCCTGGCCAGGTCCAGTTCCAGAATCGGGTTCTTGATGCAGTCCGCATCTGGGAAGGCGCGACGGGCTTCGGGCTCCAGGGGCAAGTCCAGGCCGTTGCGTTCGATGTAGGCATCGGCGGCATCCAGCAGGGCCAGGTAGTTTTCATCGCCGCGTGCCAGGTTTTCCACCAGGTTCGGCTGGAACGTGGCGACGCTGCCCTTGAACGCCTGGGTCAGGCCCACCAGGGTCATGCCTTGCTGGGCCAGCTCGCGGAAGTCGATGGTCTTGCCGCCGTGCGCGCCGCTGACCGCAATGGTCACGTGCTCGCGGCCGGGCTTCATCGCCGCCTGGTCCCACTCACCCAGCACCCCCAGCCACCAGCAGAAATCGCGGTTGCGGTAGGCGCGGGGCGGGCGGTCGTGGGCGCCGACGGAGAGGTACACCTGGCGCCCGGAACGCTGTAATTCATCGGCAATCTGCACGCCGGATGAGCCGGCGCCCACCACCAGCACGGCGCCGGTCGGCAGTTGCGCGGGGTTGCGATACTCGGCGGAGTGGATCTGGTGCAGGGCCGTATCTTTCGGCGCAATCGCCGGGATCACCGGTTTCTGGAATGGTCCGGTCGCGGCCACCACCCGGTTGGCTTCGATCACACCTTCACTGGTGTACACGGTGAAGCCGGGGCGGCCGACATTGCGTACCACGGACAGCACCTCGACGCCGGTACGAATCGGCGCGTTGAACTTGCGGGCGTAGGCTTCAAAGTAATCGGCCACGCGTTCCTTCGGCGCAAAGCCGTCCGGGGCGACGGTGTCGAATGCGAGGCCGGGAAAGCGGTCATGCCACGCCGGCCCGTTGGCCACCAGCGAATCCCAGCGCCCGGTGCGCCAGCGCTCGGCGATGCGGCTGCGCTCCAGCACCAGGTGGGGCACGCCTTGCTTGCTCAGATGCTCGCTCATGGCCACGCCAGCCTGGCCGGCGCCCACCACCAGCGTGTCTGTTTTTGTTATTGCTTCAGTCATGTCCTCTGTCCTTGCGTAATGCCGTTGGATTCAGCGTTGGCATGACTTCAAGGCTAGGGGGAGGGCGGTTATTAATAAAATATTATTAAGCTGGGAAGTGAGCATAAATATCGGATGCAAGAGTGATTGCTCAGGTCAAATGCATGCCGTTACTTAATGACGGTTACCGGCGCAATGCCAACTGGGGTAGGCTTAACCCAAGGAGAACTGTCATGACCGATTTGAAACGTTTTATCAGCGAGCAGCAGGCAAAAAAACAGTCGCAGGAGCGACATGTCGATTGGGCTCAACGCAAAGCGCGATGGCTGGATGAGCTTGAGCAGCTTTTCGTTCGGATCCGCCTGGCATTGGTCGAAGCCGGGCTTGATGAGTCGGCGTTCACGCCCACCACCCATGCTCTCCAGGAAGAAACCCTTGGCTCATATCAGGTCTGTGGGCTGCGTGTTGAAATGCCGACCGGCGTGGTGCAGTTCACACCAGTAGCCAGCGTGATCATTGGTGGGTTTGGCCGGGTAGATGTGATTGAGGCGGGGCGTGGCGAGCGGGTCAAGTTGATTGCTCAGCAACCTGACGAGTCACCTGTCGACGACACTCGGCCCCCCTACGATCGAGAGTGGGTATGGCGGGTCTATCCGGGTGTTGGTGCCAGAGGCGGGTTCGACTTCGACGACAAGGGTCTGGTACGCCTGTTTGAATTGATGGTTGGAGAATGAGTGCTGATGACAGAACGATTTCCCACTATTGATGAAGCCCGGAACTGGTACGTCGTCAGCTTGGACGGCCTGCGACATCTCAAGCGTGTAGTGGATGGGGCCAAACCGCAGCATGTCTCGGAAGAAACGCTGGATCAAATCATGTTCATGACCCAGGAAGAGTGGAAAGCCTTCATTCGCCGTCGGGAAGATGAGCATGAAGCGTTTGCATCATTGGCGTTACTGGCAGCCTGTGAAGGTGGGATTCGCAGGGACTGTGCATGGCGGGGCGCAGACAGTAACAGCGGGAACGTCCATCATCGCAGGTTTCAACGTTTGAATAGCGGCGCAGGTCATATTTCCTTAAGAAGTATCATCGATGCCTGGCAGGGGGCGCTTGGGCGCGATAGCTATTTCAAAAACTATCTGGCCGAACTGCGAGGGCTATACGTTGATCGCAATGCGTTGGCACATGGCCGTGCATCCTTGCAGCAATTCAATTTCGCCTTGATCTATGAGCGCCTGAGCCGGGTCAGATCGAAATGGCGACAAGTTGCCTCGGACTTCAAAGGTTTCTGACCACTATGCCCAGCATCCGTTTCATGACCCCAGCCGACTACGACGCCATCCTCGCCCTGATGCAAGGCACCCCCGGCATCTCCCTGCGCGACGCCGACTCCCGTGAGGCCACCGAGCGCTACCTGGCGCGCAATCCCGAGATGAGTTTTGTCGCCGAAGCCGATGGCCGATTGATCGCGTGCGTGATGTGCGGCCACGACGGGCGTCGCGGTTACCTGCAACACCTGCTGGTAGTGCCGGACTATCGCCGCCAAGGCATCGCCCAGATGCTGACGCAGCGCTGCCTAGGCGCGCTGGAGCAGTTGAGCATCTACAAATGCCACCTCGACGTGTTCAAGAGCAACACCAGCGCCGCCCAGTATTGGCAAGGCCAGGGCTGGACACTGCGCACCGATATCGACCGCTATTCGTTTACCCGCACAGGCGACGAAAACGCCTAGAACTCCCCGGAATACTTGACCGCAGCTGCCGCCCGCGAGGGCACACCCAGCGTACGCAGCAGCGACGACACATGGATACGCACGGTAAACGGCGAGATATCCAGGGCCTTGGCGATTTCCTTGTTGGTCTTGCCCTGGGCGATCAGACGCAGCACGTCTTGCTGGCGGGCGGTGAGGGTATGGGTGTCCAGTGGCAGCAGGCCAGAGGGCGCGAACTTGACCAGTACTTCGCCTTCGCGGATCGCCAGCAGCGCCTGGCCGATCTCTTCGGGGGCAATGTTCTTGCCGATGAACCCGTCCGCGCCCAGGGCCATGACTTGGTCGATCAGCGCCGGGTCGTCCACCATCGATACCACGATCAGTGTGGTGCGCCGCAATTGCTGGCGCAGTTCGACCAGTTGGCTCATGCAGGTCAGGCCGGGGAAGCGCAGGTCGAGGATCAGCGTGTCGATCTCGCCGCCGTCGCGGATCAGCGCGAGCACACCGCCGAGGTCGCCGGCTTCCTGCACCAGGGCGTCCGGCAGCAGGCGCTGCACGGTGCGCACCATGCCTTCGCGGAACATCGGGTGGTCATCGGCGATGATGATACGGCCGGTCATGGGGGTGCTCCTCCCTGGGGCAAGGTTGTGCCGTTGCATGCTACCTTACCACCGTGCCCAGGGCCTGCCTGCGGTGCGTTAAGGAATTGATGACTGCCGCACAAGGACGTAAACCCATGAGTCTTGAGACTAACTCCGAACTCGACCAGGCCAACCTGCGCATCGTGGTCGCCAGCATTGCAATCGTCTACATCGGTGCATTGGGCTTCCTGCCGGGACAGTCGGTGGACACCTACCTGCCGGTGATCCTGTATATCTTCCTGTTCCTGCTGGCCTCCATTGCCTTGCGCCAAGTCATCGTGCGCTGGCCGGGGCATTACCCGGCGCGGCGCATCTTCGGCATGATCCACGACTACACCGGCACCTCGTTCGGCATGGTGGTGGGCGGTGAAGCGGCGTTGCCGTTGTATGCGGTGATGGTATGGGTCAACCTGGGCAACGGCATGCGCTACGGCTCGCGCTACCTGGCGATCGCCACGGCGCTGGCCTTGCTGGCGCTGCTGATCGTGTATCGGCTGACGCCGGTGTGGCAGGCGCAACCCTTCATGGTGCTGATGTTGATGATCACCAGCACGGTGATCCCGGTGTACGCGCATATCCTGCTGGAGCGCACGCGCAAGGCCTCCGAGCAGGCCATTGCCGCCAACCTGGAAAAATCCCGTTTCCTTGCCCAGGCCAGCCATGACCTGCGTCAACCCATCCATTCCATCGGCCTGTTCACCGCTTGCCTGCGCGAAGCCCGGCTGGGTGATGAAGAGCGGCGCCTGGTCGACAACATCGACCGTTCGCTGCTCAACGTATCGCAATTGTTCCGCTCGATTCTCGATCTCTACACCCTCGACAACGGCCGCGTGTTGCCCAAGTACCAGGCGGTGCACCTGGGCGAGTTCCTTGCCGACCTGGTGCGCCAGAACGCCGAGGCCGCGCGTTGGGCCGGGGTGGAGCTGCGCCTGCGGCCCTGCACGCATTGGGTGCTGGTCGACCCTGCGCTGCTGGCGACCATGGTGCAGAACGTGCTGTCCAACTGCTTCAAATACGGCGCGCAACGGCCTGTGCTGATCGGCGTGCGCGTTCGCGACGGCGGCTTGGCGGTGGAGATTCATGACCGGGGCCGGGGGATTGCCGAGGAGCATCTATCAAAGGTCTTCGAGGAGTTTTATCGAGTGCGCCACCTGCGTGACAAGGACGTCGAAGGCGTCGGCCTTGGACTGTCCATCGTCAAGCGCCTGGGGCAGTTGATGGGAGTGCAGGTAGGCCTGCGCTCACGTGTGGGCCATGGTACTTCTGTAAGCCTGTATGGTTTGACCCTGGCCTCTGCGCCACGTGCCACGGCACCGCGCGACGACACGCGCCAGGCCGGGCTGCTGACCGGGTTGAAGGTGTGCCTGGTAGAAGATGACCACAACGTGCTGCTCGCCACCCAGGCCCTGCTGGAGCGCTGGGGTTGCGAGGTGCAGGCGGAGTCTTCGGGGCGTGCTCTGGTCAGTGACTGCGACATCATCGTCGCCGACTACGACCTGGGCAACCACGCTACTGGTATCGAATGCATCGATGCCCTGCGCGAGCAACGCGGCTGGGCCGTCCCTGCGCTGATCCTCACCGGGCATGACGTGGAGAGAATCCAGGCCGCCTTGCACGACCGCCGGATCGCCATTCTCTCCAAGCCGGTGCGTCCCGCCGAACTGCGCGGGACCTTGCGCGACCTGAGCCAGCAGACGGTTACTGGGTGAAGCCCTGCAGTGGGTTGCCGCGTGCACCTTTGGGTTGGCAGTAGGCCGCAGGCTTCATCATGCCAAAGCTGGCCACGGCGAACATGCCGCCGCTGGCACCGCTGGGCACTGAGCAGTTGTACTCGCCGGAGGCGGCACTGGCGACGTAGTAGGTGGTCATCGAGTCGCTGCGCACATTGGAAATACGCTTGACCGGTTCGCCCAGGTTGGTCTCCGACAGCGTCTTGAGGTGATCTTCGGTAGGTTTGATGTTGCTGCAGCCGGCGACGCCGATGATCAGGGCGCCCAGCAGGGTGAGGCGGGTAACGGAGGATTGCAGTTTCATGGTGCTTCTTCCTTGGGGTTGTTATGGTTTTTCCAGCGCACAACGCGCCCACGCGCAAGAAATGCACGGTGCCGGAGGAGCGCTGGAAGTGCCGGGGAATATAGCGCCGCAGGGGGGAGGGGTCGATTAGCACAAGTGTGCTAATGGCACGATGATTTCATGGATGGAGCGTGAAATGCTGGAGATAAAACGGGCTACCCCAGAACACGCCCAGGTGGCGTTCGACATCCGCTTGCAGGCCATTCGCGGCCAATGCATCGGCGCTTACACGCGCGAGCAAATGCTGCTGTGGACGCGGGGCAAGGCCGAGGATGGTTACAGCGCGCTGATGGATAAACCGTTTTACCTGGGGTGGCTGAACGGTAGGGCGGTCGTCACTGGAATGCTTGATCTGGACAACAATGAAGTCGGCGCACTGTTCGTATTGCCCGAGTGCACCGGGCGCGGATATGGCAAGGCGATGCTCGATCACCTTGAGACGGTTGCGCGGGAGATGGCGGTTAAGACCGTGGTGCTGGATGCGACGTTGAATGCGGCGAGCTTTTACCGGGCGTGTGGCTATGCGGGGGATGAACAGGCGGTTTATTACTCGCCGTCGGGGCTGACGTTGGCGTGTATCCCGATGACAAAACAACTGATCCCCTGAGACCACTCGTCATTGACGCGCAAACGCTACGCGCAGCCTCTCAATGACTTGATGCACCGTGTCTCCCTGGACCTGCGGTGGCGTGAGGCGTTCTCCAAACTCACGCCATACAAACAGCGTCAACTCAGCCCCATCGGTCGATGTTTGCGCCAGTTCCTGTGTTCCAAAACCCTGCAGCACCCGATAACGCTCATCACGCCAAAACGCCGCCTCTACCCAGTCATACACGGGGATGAAATGAAAGTGCAGCGGGAAGCCCGGCATGTGCCCATACCGGCTGATGTACAGCCATTTCGGCTCCAGCTGCGCCTCCATTACCCGCTGGACTTTCGCGAGCAACCCGCCCAACTCGGCCAGCGCCGGTTCCGGCATGTCAGCCAGGGAGTGGATCGGCGCCTTGGCCGCCAGCATCAGGTAGCCGGGCAACGCAGATGCCAGATGATGGTTGAGCCGCCAGTGTTCGGTTTCGTGAAGGATGTAGGCAGGGTCGATCTGCATAAGCGTGTCCGTGAGCTCTGTGCGGGCAGGATACCCGTATCTCATAAAACGGGTCGATCTGTGTCTACCGTCCACCGTGTCTTGTGAATAGCCTCAAGACACATCGATCAACGCGAGCGCTCGCCATGGATCTCACTGCTGTTCCTTTTGGCACCACCGACTGGTCCACGGTCGAACCGGTGATTCACCCAGGTATCACTGGCAATGCCCTGTGGCGCACCTGCCATTTCGGCACAACACGTGTGCGGATGGTCGAATACACGCCTGGCTACCTGGCGGACCATTGGTGCTGGCGGGGGCATGTGCTGTTATGCCTTGAAGGCGAGTTGCACACGGAACTGGAAGACGGCCGTCAGTTTACGCTGACGGCCGGGATGAGTTACCAGGTGGGCAATGACATGGAAGGGCATCGATCTTCGACGAGTGCCGGGGCAAGGCTATTTATCGTGGATTGAGGCGGGTGCGCACGTCTCAGTGCATCTTGCCATGGTCCATCTTGCTATGGTCCATCCCATCCAGGCCACGCACCGGCGCCTTCACTTCAATCGCCTGCTTTTCGCCCTTGGCGTTCTGCACCGTCAGGGTCAGCGGCACCTGGTCGCCTTCCTTGATCTGGCCGGTCAGGCCCATCAGCATCACGTGGTAACCGTCGGGGTCGAGGGTCACGGCCTTGCCGGCCGGCAGGGCTACCGAGTCCACCGGGCCCATGCGCATCACGTCGTCCTTCATGCTCATTTCATGGATCTGCACGTCCTTGGCCACTGGCGAGGCCACGCTCAGCAACTTGCTGTCGCTGTCGGCGGTGACGGTCATGAACGCGCCGCTGGACGGTTGGCCCGGCACGGTGGCGCGTACCCAGGCGTCGGTGACTTGCACCTGGGCGCTGGCGTGCGCGGCGAGGCCCAGCAGGGTCATGCCGATAAGGGTGCGCTTGAGGTGTTGAACGGCAGTCATTAGCAGACCTCCATGACGGTGAGCAGGTCTTCTGCGCACTCTTTAGCGGTAAGGGATGCCTGCAGGCCCAGGCGCAGGTTGCCACGGGTGTCGAACACGAAACTGGTGGCGGTGTGGGACAGGGTGTAGGTGTCGCCGGCGGGGATCTTTTCATAGAAGATCCCGAACTCCTTGGCGGCCACGGCGATTTCTTCCGGGGTGCCGTACAGCGCTTCGAAACTGGGGTCGAAGGCCTTGACGTACTTGTCGAGAATCTCGGGTGTGTCGCGTTCCGGGTCCAGGGTGATGAACACCACCTGCATGATTTCGCCGTCGCGGCCCATCAGCTTCTTGGCCTGGGCGGCGCGCGCCAGGGTGGTCGGGCACACGGCCGGGCACTGGGTGAAACCGAAGAACACCACCGGCATCAGGCCACGGAACGAGCTCAGGGTGACGGTTTCGCCGTCGGTGTTCTTGAGCTTGAAAGTGCGGCCCATGATCTTGTCGCTCAGGTCCTTGCCGTACTTGAAGTTCAGCCTGGGGCTGTAGTCACAGCCGCCCAGCAGGCTGCCCAGGCCCAACAGGCCCATACCGGTCAGCACCTTGCGGCGGGTGAATAACGTACTCATCAACTGTGCATCCTGTGAAGCGCCTGCATTGCTCTGGATCAATACGTCAGGCTTTGAGGGCGCCCAGTCTACCAACCCTGGGAAGCGCACGTAATCTGCGACGTTCTGCCACAGGGGCATGTCGCGCTTCATCCTTTTACGGCGCGGGTGGTAGAGTCGCCGCCATGAAATCGAGCCACCCCGACCGTTCGCTGATCGCCTGGGCCCTGTACTTCTGCGTGCTGATGAACCTGTTCGTCTGCGGTTTGGGGCATGGGCAGATGACGGGGCAGGCGCTCAATGGCATCGGTGGAGCGTTCTGTTCGGTGAGCGGCAACCAGGCGCCACTTTCCGACAAAGGGTTAGGTAGCCCGTCTTCCAGCAACATCTCGAACTACTTTGCCTGCCCGGTCTGCAACGCATTGACCGTTGCCCTGGTGTTCCTGGTCGGCCTGGCCTGGCTGCTGGGCCTGGGACACCCCCCGCGTCCGGCCCATGAACGGCGCAACAAGGCGCCACCACGATATTCCTGGCCCTCGGCCAACCCCCGCGCTTCCCCTGCATTCTGACGTTTGCCTTGGGCTTCCTGAAACCAGGAGGCATTCCATCGTCATGACTGTGAGTGCGTTTCATGAACCACCTGTTGCCCGCAGGCGCCAGCCGCCTGGTCAGCAAGGCGTCCCGCCGCCTGCACGCGGAGCCGGCGCCGCCTGAATACCCCAGCAATTCCCGCAGTTTCGTGCACTTGGATGCTCGCCTGCTGCCGTACTGGCACACTTTGTTCGACATCTGCCCGGCGCTGCTCAAGCTGGACCCGCCCGAGGGCCTGAACCTGTTTCGTAGCTTCATGACCTGGGCCTATCGCCACCGGCCGCCGCTGGATTGGACCTACCACGTGAACGTCTGCCGCTGGCTGCTGGGCTCGGAGTATCGGGCGCAGATCGATGACGAACCCATCGAGGCGTTCATGGCGGCGGCTGCCGCGCGTTGGGTGCAGACGGATAAAAGCCAGGCCAGGGGTGTGGTCCTGGCCTGGCAGGGCGCAACGCTGTTTGATTGGAAGGGCTCGCCGTACGCGATGGTTGAACGCCAGGCATTGCCCCCTGCGCAAACGGACTTCGCCTGGTGCCCGTTGAACAGCCGGGGTGAATTCAGTCGATGGTTGCCGGTGCCCTGAGGTGTTGGCGGATCCACGTGACAACGTCCGTCATCCTCAGGCGCGGCAGCACTTCGACAGTACTTGATCAGGGAAACAGGCGTTCCTTGAGAAAGTCGATAAACACCCGCAACTTGGGCGACGGGTGCCGGCTCGACGGCCACATCATGCGGAAGCTGCCATGCTCGGTGCAGTCAGGCAGCACCTGCAGCAATTGCCCGCTGTCGAGGGCCTCGCGAATGGCGAAGTCGGGCAGGTAGGCGATACCAATGCCGTGCAGTGCAAAACATACCCGGGCTTCGAGGTTGTTGCAGATCATCGCCGCCGGCAGGTGCTGGTCGAGTTCGATGCCCTGGGTGTGCAACGGCCAACGCTGCAACTTGCCGGTATTCGGGAAGCGGAACAGGATGCAACTGTGCTGGGCCAGGTCGCTGGAGCGCTGCGGTGTGCCGTGACGCTCGAGGTAGGCGGGGGCCGCCACGACGATCATCCGATAATCCCCCACCAGCCGTGAACTCAAGCGCGAGTCCGGCGCCTCGCCGCTGCGCAACACCGCGTCGTAGCCTTCCTCAACCACATCCACGCGGCGGTCGGTGAAGCTCAGGTCCAGCTCGACGTCAGGGTAGGCCTGCTTGAAATCGGCCAGCACTGGCAAAAACGGATGGCCCACCAACGGCAGGCTGACCTTGAGGCGACCACGGGGCGCCTGGCTGACTTGGGACAACTCTGCCTCGGCTTCCTCGATTTCCCGCAGGATGCGCCGGCTGCGCTGCAAAAACAGCTCGCCCTCGGCAGTCAGCGTCACGCTGCGCGTACTGCGGTGGAACAGTCGCACACCCAGGCGCTCCTCCAGGCGCGCAACGCTCTTGCCGACCGCCGACGCCGTCACCCCCAACACCCGCCCGGCGGCGACAAAGCTGTGAGTGTGTGCGACCTGCACAAAGGCATTCAGGGTCGTGAGGTTGTCCATCTGATGCACCGATTGCCGACGGGAATTGCCCGATACCCTAACGCAATTGCCAGCATTGCGGAATGAAAGCTCCGCAGACCCAGGAATCGCCCCCTACTTAATCCCGTGGAGCGAGGTTCTTATCCTTGCGCAAAACCCTCACGAGAGACCTGAACATGACTGACTTGATGCAACGCTGGGAAATCCCGACCTTTGGCCTGCATACCTTGCGCCTGGCCCGTGTGCCGCGACCGCTGGCCAAGGCCGGGGAGGTGCTGGTGCGCGTCGCGGCGGTGTCGCTCAACTACCGTGACGCCGAGGTAGCGGAAAACGGCATGGGCGCCAGCCTGCAATTCCCTTTCACCCCGGCGTCCGACATGGCGGGCACGGTGGTGGCAGTGGGGGAGGGTGTGAGCCGGTTCAAGGTGGGCGACAAGGTGCTGTCGAGTTTCTTCGCCGGCTGGGTCGACGGCAGGCCGTTGTCCTGGGCCGACGCGCCACCGCAAGGCGGCCCGATCCCCGGCATGCTTGCCGAGTACGTGGCCACCCCCGCCGAATGGTGCGTGCTCGCGCCGCGCTCGTTGAACGCCACCCAGGCCAGCACTTTGCCGGTGGCGGCATTGACGGCCTGGATGGCGCTGATCGAACTCGGTCACTTGCATGCCGGCCAGACTGTGGTGGTGCAGGGCACCGGTGGCGTCTCGCTGTTTGCCGTGCAACTGGCGGCGGCCCATGGCGCCCGTGTGATTATCACCAGCAGCAGCGATGAAAAAATCGCCCGTGCCGTCGAACTGGGTGCCACCCATGGCATCCACCGTGGCCGGGTGCCGGACTGGCACCACGCCGTGCTGGAACTGACCGGCGGGCAGGGTGCCGAGCATGTGCTGGAAATGGCCGGTGGCGACAACCTGGCGCGTTCACTGCAAGCGGTGAGCAACGGTGGGCGTGTCTCAGTGATCGGCCTGCTGGAGAGCGACCAGTTGAGCGCGCCGCTGATGAGCCTGCTGGCCAAGCGCGCCGCCATCGTCGGTGTAGCGGTGGGGCCACGCCGTGCCCTCGAAGACCTGATTCGCATGGTGGAGCGACACACCCTCCAACCGGTGATCGACCACACCTACCGCTTTGCCGAAGTGCCCCAGGCCTTCGCCCATTTGCAGCGCGGTGCCTTCGGTAAAGTCGTGATCGAGGTCGGCCCGTGATCTACCTCATCCTGGGTTTGTTCGGCCTGTATACCCTGGAGTTTGGGGTGGTCGGCATCTTGCCGATGATCGTCGAGCGGTTTGCGATCAGTGTGTCCCAGGCCGGGTGGTTGATGGGGTTGTTTGCGCTGATCGTGGCGGTGCTGGGGCCGTTCCTGGTGTTGCTGGCCTCGCGGGTGGCGCGCAAGAAAATACTGGTAGGCGCCTTGCTGGGGTTCTCGATCAGCAGTGTGTTGTCGGCGTTCGCACCGAACTTCGAGACACTGATGGCGCTGCGCGTGGTGCCCGCCATGCTCCATCCGGTATTTTTTGCCGCGGCGTTTTCCACGGCGGTATCGCTCTACCCCCGCGAACGAGCGGCCCATGCCACAGCGCTGGCGGTGGTGGGCACCACGCTTGGGCTGGTGTTGGGCGTACCTCTGACCACATGGGTGGGAGCGAGTCTTTCCTACGAGGCTTCGTTCTACTTTTGCGCCGTGGCAACAGCGGTGGCAGCGTTTGGCCTGTGGCTCAAACTGCCCGATCACCCGCGTTCGGCACCCCTGAGTTTCGGCAAGCAACTGTCTGTGCTGCGCAGCCTCTCGGTGTGGCTGGCGATCCTCGCCACCGTGCTGGTGTTTACCACGATGTTTTCGGTTTACAGCTACGCCGCCGAATACCTCAAGACCCAGGTCGGTATGGATGGCCGGACCATCAGCGTCATGCTGGTGATCTTCGGCATCGGCGGCGTCGTCGGTAACCTATGGGTGGGGCGTGCGCTCAGCCGGCATCTGGTTGTGACGGCCGTACTGTATCCGGTGGTACTGGCGGCGGCATACCTGGTGTTGTATGCCTTTGGCAGCCTGTCGTGGGCGTCGATGAGTGTGATCGTGTTGCTCTGGGGCGCGGCGCATACCTGTGGCCTGGTGGTCACGCAAGTCTGGCTCACGTCTTCGGCACCCGAGGCGCATGAGTTCGCCACCAGCCTGTATGTGTCATCGGCGAATGCCGGGGTGGTGATCGGGTCATCGGTGGGCGGGCTGTTCATCAATGCCTTCGGCACCACCGGGGTGATTGGCTGCGGGCTGATCTTTGCCGGGTTGTCGCTGTTGGTGATCGGTTGGAAGGCCCTGGCATTCGGAGGTGCCAAGGCCATGCCTGCACTGGCCTGATCAGCGCAAGGTATAACCTCCGTCCACCACCCAATCCTGGCCGAACACGCTGCGTGCGCCCTGGCCCAGCTGGAACAGGATCACATCGGCCACGGCGCCCGACTCCAGGAACTGCCCGTCGAGCAGGCGGGCGTTGACGGTCTTCGCCACCGAACCCAGGGCTTCGTCATTGAGCCCCAGGGTGCTCCAGATCGGCGTGGCGGTGGGGCCGGGGGAGACCATGTTCAGGCGGATGCCGTGGGGCGCCAGTTCCACCGCCAGGGTACGCACTTGGGCGCGCAGGGCGGCTTTGGACGCGATGTAGGCGGCCAGGCCGGGAAAGGTCACTTGCTCCAGGAACGTGCCGATGAACACCACCGACGCCTGCGCCGACAACTGCTCGCGCAGGCTGCCCAAGGTGTTCAAGGCGCCGGCGCCATTGACCGCCCATTGCCGGTCGAAGGCGGCCAGGTCCAGGCCATCGGCCAGTTGGGCAATGCCCGCGTTCGGCACCAGCAAATCCACAGGCCCCATCGGCGCCGTCACCTGCGCCAGGCGCGCCAGGTCGGCTGCCTCGGTCACATCCCCGGCCAACCACCTGAGCTGCTCGCCAAACTGCTCGGCCAACACGCCAAGCCCGCCCAGTTGACGCGACATCGCGACCACCTTCGCGCCGCGTTCAAGCAAACGTTGGGTGACGGCCAGGCCGATGCCTGAACTGGCACCGGTGACGACGGCGAGGCGCTGGTTGAATTCATTGTTCATGGTGATCTCTCTGTGGGTTTCGACGATGTGTCCTGCCCATTTTCGAGTCAGAAATCATGCCAATGAATAACGTTATGAAAATCAGTCGGTTGCGATTTTTGTTGTCGTTATGACCCTGGCGTCCTGTAGTCGCTATGACCCGATGTAGTCCTTATGACTCAACAGCGCTGAGCAACGGGCGGGTCTTCAGCACAGCCTTATGGTCGGCGAGCACCTCCGGCAGGGAGCTGCGCAGGTACTCCACCCAGGTTTTGATTTTTGCGTCCAGGTAATGCCGGGAAGGGTAGATGGCGTACAGGCTCAGCTCCTCCAGGCGGTACTCGGGCAGTACGCGCACCAGGCTGCCGCTGCGCAGTCCCTTGATCGCCGCATGCACGGGCAGGATGCCGACGCCCATGTCATTGCTGATGGCGGTTTTCATCGCGTCAACCGAATCTACCAGGAAGGGCGAGTGGGTGATGATCACGTTTTCCTTGCCGTTGGGACCGTCGAAGGTCCAGTCCTCCAGGGGGATCACCGGGCTGACCAGGCGCAGGCAGGCGTGGTCGAGCAGGTCCTTGGGAACCTGTGCGATGCCGTGGCTTTTTACGTAGGACGGCGATGCGCAAACGATGCTGTAGGTGCTGCCGAGCTTCTGCGACACATGGCTGGAGTCAGGCAGGTCGATGGCCAGCACGATCGATACGTCGAAGCCTTCGTGCACCAGGTCCGGCGTGCGGTTGCTCATGCTCAGGTTGAAGGTCACATCCGGGTAATGCTGGCGATAACGGGCGATGGCGTCCACCACGTAATGCTGGCCGATGCCGGTCATCGAATGCACCTTGAGCTGGCCGATAGGCCGGGTATGGGCGTCGCCGGCTTCTACCTCGGCTTCCGCGATCGAATGCAGGATCTGCTCGCATCGCACCAAATAGCGTTGGCCGGATTCGGTGAGGGCGATGCGGCGTGTGGTGCGATTGAACAGGCGTGTGCGCAGGTGTGCTTCCAGGTTGGAGATGGAACGGGATACATGGGTGGTGTTGGTGTTCAGCCGCGCCGCCGCGCCGGTAAAACTGCCGGCTTCGGCGACGCAACGGAAGATGCGCATGTTTTGCAGAATGTCCATCGATGGCTACCAGGGATAACGGATTTTTCCAGTGTGGCATGAAGTCGCGGGCCGCTGTAAACGCTATTTATTGTGGTGTTTTGCGTAACAGTCATTCACGTTCTGGATGACTTACCGACCCTGGCGCAACTGCCTAAAGTCGCCGGCCTTGTGTGCCAGCCAGCTTGTCGGGAGTCCCTGTTTCGTGCCACCACTCACTGCTTTTTCACGCCGGCTCAGAGCACTGCCCTGGCGCCGGGGCTTCTTGGAATGGGCGCGCACCGACGGGGTGATGTGGGTCTACCTGTTCAAGGTGCTGATCGCTTCGTACCTGGCCTTGTGGCTTTCGATGCGTCTGGAATTGCCGCAGCCCAGCACGGTGATCACCACGGTATTCATTGTGATGCAGCCCTACAGCGGGCATGTCCTGGCCAAAAGCGTCTACCGCGTGATCGGCACGCTGGTGGGGTCGTCGTTCATGGTGCTGTTGATGGCGCTGTTCGCCCAGAGCACCGAGCTGTTCCTGGCCGGGTTGGCCGTGTGGGTGGGCGTGTGCTCATACGGCGCGGCGCGCAATCGTCATTTTCGCGCCTATGGGTGGGTGCTGGCGGGGTATACCGCGGTGATGGTCGGCTTGCCGGTGGTGGGGCACCCGGAGCAGGTGTTCATGGCGGCGGTGTGGCGGGTGTTGGAGATCACCCTGGGCGTGCTGTGCGCCACCGGGATCAGCGCAACGTTGCTGCCCAATACGGCGGGCGCCGCCATGCGCAATACCCTGTACCAACGCTTTGGTCGTTTCGCCGGATTTGTCGTGAGCGGTCTGCGCAGTACCCACGACCAGGCGGCGTTCGAGGTCGCCAACCTGCGCTTCATCGCCGAGGCAGTGGGCCTGGAAGGGATGCGCAGCGTCAGTGTGTTCGAAGACCCTTACATGCGCCGACGCAAGGGGCGCCTGGATCGGCTCAACGTCGAGTTCATGGCCATCACCACGCGTTTCAATGCCCTGCATCAGTTGCTCGATCGAGTGCAGATGCGCGGCGCCACGGCGGTGCTGAACGCGGTGGACCCGGCGCTCAGGGCGCTGGTCAGTGTGCTGCAACCCTTCGCCGGCCAGGTACTCACAGACCTGGATGCGGCGCACCTGTCGACACACCTGAAGCGTTACATCCACGGGCTGCCGAGCCAGGTTCGCCACCTGCGCTCCGAGCTGTTGCTGGCGCATCCGCCCAACGATGACTTGCTGGATTTTCACACGGCCTGCGAGTTGCTTTATCGCTTCGTCGACGAGTTGTACAGCTACGCCCAGACCCATGCTTCCCTGACCGATCACAGCCACCGGCGTGAGCGTTGGGCCGAGCCTTTTCAGCCACAGACCCACTGGCTGGCAGCGGTAGGCGCCGGCCTGCGTGCCGCAGTGGTGCTGCTGGTGTTGTGTGCGCTGTGGATCGCTACCAGTTGGCCCAGTGGCGCGGCGATGACCCTGGTGTCCGCGCTCACGGTGGGGCTCTCGGCGTTCTCCCCCAACCCCCGGCGCATGTCGTTCCAGATTGCCTGTGGGACGGTGTTGGCGGCGGTCATCGGGATTTTCGAGGTGTTCTTCGTCTATCCCCGGATCGATGGGTTCCCGTTACTGTGCCTAGTGATTGCGCCGGTGATCATGCTGGGGTCGTTTTGGTTGGCCAAACCACAGTGGGCGGGCTACGGCCTGGGCATGCTGGTGTTTTTCGGCACCAGTTCGGTGCCCGGCAATCTCACGCTCTACAACCCTTATGGCTTGATCAATGACTACCTCGCCATGGTGTTCGGGATGCTGGTGTGCGCGGCGGCAGGGGCGATCATTCTGCCGCCCAACAGCCCGTGGTTGTGGCGTCGGTTGGAACAGGACCTGCGCCAGCGGGTCGTGTTCGCCCTCCACGCACCCTTGCCGGCGCTGGGCTCGGGTTTCGAAAGCGGCACCCGTGACCTGCTTAACCAGGCCCATGGCTTGTCCGCCGGCCAGCCCCAGGTGCAACACCGCCTGCTGCGCTGGACGTTCGTGGTGCTTGACGTCGGCCATGCCCTGATCGAACTGCGCCGCGAGCAGGCGCAGTTGCCGGCGCTGGCCTGCTACGCCGAAACCACTGCGTGGCGCCAGGCGCTACGCGCCATGGGGCGGGCATTGGTGCGCTTGTTCACCCAGCCGGGGCATGCACGGTGGCAACGTGCACTGGCACGCGTCGAACACGCAATCGAGTGCGTGCAGGACACCGTCGAACCTTTCGAAGCGCACTTTGAGACCTCGGCCTTGCGCCGGGTGGAAAGTTACCTGCACTTCATCCGTACCTCACTGCTGGACACGCGCTCGCCATTCGCTGGATTGTTACCCAAACTGAAAAAGTGATTGGCGGTTTTGCCGGCTTTTTCCCGGCCACGCAACGCTATACCGTGCGCGCTCCCGTTGACTGCAGCCCCCCTGGCACAACAAAAACAGCGCTGCGACGGGGCGCCTCAATCACTTCTCGGAGCCTTCATGAACCACAAGACTTGCCTGGCGCTCGCCGTCTCCATCGGCGCTGCGCAGCAGGCGGCTGCATCGGGTTTTATCGATGACAGCAAAGCCAGCCTCGACCTGCGCAACTTCTACTACAACCAGGACACCCGCAACGCCAAGGCCGCCTCGGACAAGGAATGGGGCCAGGCCTTTATGTTCAACTACCAGTCCGGTTTCACCGAAGGCACGGTCGGCTTGGGTCTGGACCTGCAAGAGTGGTACGGCCTGCGCCTGGACGCCTCCGGCCGGGCCGGCAAGTCCGGTGCCGACAACACCCCCGGCAGCGTCTTCCCGCTGGACGATGGCAAGGCCGCCCATGACTTCAGCAAGACCGGCGTCACCGGCAAACTGCGCATTGCCCAGACCCAACTCAAGGCTGGCAGCCTGACGCCCAGGCTGCCGGTGCTGACCACCGAAGACGGGCGCCTGTTGCCCCAGACTTTCCGCGGCTATCAGGTGGAGTCCAGGGACTTCAAGGACATCAACCTGATCGCGGGCAAGATCGAGCAGGTCGTGGACCGCAATTCCAGCAACGGCCAAGGCCTGTCGATTGCCGGCGCCAATGACCCGGTCAAGGGCAAGTCCAGTCACCAGTTCTACTACGGCGGCGTGGATTACACCGTCAGCAAGCAACTGCAGGTGCAGTACTACTACGCCAGCCTGGAGAACTTCTACCAACAGCACTTCCTGGGCCTGGTGCACAACTGGCAACTGCCGGTGGGGCAGCTCAAGAGCGACCTGCGGTATTTCTACAGCACCGCCGACGGTAAGAACGGCAGTGCGTCGGGCCGGAGCGAAGGTTATGTCGGCTCGGGCTACTACGCGCCCGGCGTCACCACAGGCAAGGTCGACAACCGCTTGTGGAGCGCACTGTTCACCTATGGCTTGAGCGGGCATTCGCTGAGCCTGGGCTACCAGAAAACCACCGGGCAAAGTGACTTCCCGCACATCAACCAGGGGCAGGGCCGTTCGCTTTACCTGATCACCAACTCCCAGTCGCTCAAGTTTGTGAATGCCGGCGAACAGGCCATGGTGGGCAGTTATGCCTATGACTTTGCCAGCCTGGGCGTACCGGGGTTGCGCTCCAGTGTGACTTACATTCACGGCAGCCATATCCGCACCGCCGGCCGCGACAACAGCGAATGGGAGCGCGACCTGCGCCTGGACTACGTGATCCCCACCGGCGCCTTGAAAGGGCTGGGCTTTACCTGGCGCAGTGCGGTATTGCGCGGCAATGACACGGCGGACAAGGACGAGACGCGGCTGATTGTCAGCTACAGCATCCCGTGGCTGTAACGGGCTTGACCGACGTCAAGGCGCGCAAGCCTCCAGGCCGCCACACTGTCGCCTCGACGCCACCTGCGAGGCCACCATGCTTTACCTGCTGTTTCTGCTGGCCCATCTGTTCGCCGCGCTGATCTTCATCGGCACGGTGTTTTTCGAAGTGCTGATCCTGGGCGGTCTGCATCGGCAATTGCCGGCGCGGGTGATGCTGCAGGTCGAGCAAGGCATCGGTGTGCGTGCCCGGGCGCTGATGCCGTGGGTGTTGCTGGTGCTGTTCGGCGCCGGGCTGGGCATGGTCGGCTTGCGTTACCTGCCGGTGTTGGCCGCGCCGTTCGCGTCGTCGTTCGGCACCCTGTTGACCCTCAAGCTGATCCTCGCCGCCAGTGTGCTGCTGCACTTTCTGCTGACGATGCTGCGCATGCGCCGTGGCCGGGTGAGTGCGGCTTACCTGCGGGTTATCCATCTGAGCCTGTTCGGGCATATGGTCGCCATCGTGCTGTTGGCCAAGAGCATGTTTTACCTGACCTGGTAAAGCCCTTGATGCACATCAAGGTACGCCGTGGCGTCGCACCGATGAGGGTTTCACGGTGCACGGTGATTGCAGCCGCATTGGTCTGGGTCTGTTCGGCTGACACTAGCGGGACGTGCCCTCGGCAAACTCGATCTTGTTGACCCGCTGGTGCAGGCGCACGCACAGCGTGCCGAGCAAGGCGAACTTGCTCCGAGGTTAATCCGGTTGCCCTTGGCGCAGCTTGATCTGCGACAAGGGCAAGATGCGCACACCGGCGCACCATCGGCGCAGTGATAAATTCAGGAGCCCTGCCATGCACGTACTGGATCGACGCAAGGCCATGTCGATTACCCCGCTGTTTCGCCTGGCCTTCCGGCCGTTTTTCCTCGGTGCCTGCCTGTTGGCCGCGCTGGCGGTGCCGCTGTGGCTGCTGGCCCTGGGCGGCATGACCGGCAGTTGGCAACCGGCCGGCGGCTGGCTGGCCTGGCATCGGCATGAACTGCTGTTCGGCTTTGGCCTGGCGATCATCGCCGGTTTCTTGCTGACGGCGGTGCAGACCTGGACCGGTCGCCCCGGACTCAGCGGGGCACCGTTGGGCGCACTGGCGACGCTGTGGCTGGCGGCGCGCGTGGGCTGGTTGCTCGACCTCCCGCTGCCATTGCTGGTGGTGCTGGAACTGAGCTTCCCGCTGGCTGTGGCGGGCGTGATGGGATGGACGCTGTGGCAGGTGCGGCAGACGCGCAATTATCCGATTGTGCTGGTGCTGGTATTGCTGGCGGTGGCCGATGGCTTGTCACTGTATGACCAGGGCCTGCAGCGCCAGGCGGTGTTGACCGGCCTCTGGCTGGTGGCGGCGATGATGGGGCTGATCGGCGGGCGGGTGATCCCGTTTTTCACCCAGCGCGGCCTGGGTCGGGTCGCGGCGGTCAAGCCCTGGCCCTGGTTGGATCACCTGCTGTTGGGCGGTTCGATTCTAGTGGGGCTGTTGTATGCCGGTGGGGTGGCCTTGTTGCCACGGGCCTGGATCGGTGTGCTGTTCGCGCTGCTGGGCGTGGGCCACCTGCTGCGCCTGGCGCGTTGGCATGCTCGCGGCCTGTGGCGGGTGCCGCTGCTGTGGTCCCTGCACCTGGCCTATGCCTGGCTGGCGCTGGCGTGCCTGGGCATGGCGCTGTGGCATTTTGGCGTGCCGCTCAACCCGAGCCTGGCGGTGCACGCCTTGACCATCGGCGCCATGGCCGGGTTGATCCTGGCGATGATCGCGCGGGTCAGCCTGGGCCATACCGGCCGGCCATTGCAGCCGCCCTCGGGGATGACCCTGGCCTTTGCGCTGCTGAACCTGGCGTGTGTGTGCCGGGTGCTGCTGGTGCTGGTGTGGCCGGTGGCGGCGTTGTGGCTGGCCGCGCTGTGCTGGTCCGTCGGCCTGGGGCTGTACCTGTGGCGCTACGGGCCGATGCTGTGGCAGGCGCGTGTCGACGGGCATCCGGGTTAGGAGAGATCCATGTATTCAGTGCTATTGATGGTTCATCTGCTGGCGGCCAGCGCGTTCATCGGCACGCTGTTTTTTGAAGTGGTGATCTGGCACAGCGCCCGGGAGGAGTTGGCCTGGTCCGCGCAGTTCACCTGCGACCAGGCGATTGCCCGGCGCTCGCGACGGGTGCTGCATCTGGTGGTCATCGTGCTGTACGGCGCGGGCCTGGGGCTGGCCTGGCACTACTGGGGCGTGCCGTGGAACAGTCGTTTTGCGTGGCTGCTGAGCCTGAAAATCCTGCTGGCCCTGAGCATCATCGGGCACTACCTGTTGCTGGCGTACTGGCTGGGTAAACAGCGCCTGAGCGCCAAGCGTGCACGGTGGATTCGGCGCAGCATCCTCGCGCACATGGTGCTGATCGTGATCATCGCCAAGTCGTTGTGGTAAGCGGTATGCGGCGTCATGCCGCGGCCGATTGTTGATCGCGGTCAAGGGATAACGGTGCGCCAGTTCCCACACTGTGGCGAACTTTCTGGAGGACCGCGCCATGCCCCTGTCCCTTGCGCAATTGCGCCGCAACTACACCCTCTACGGCCTTCGCGACGACTGCCCGCAGGCCGACCCGCTGGAGCTGTTCGGCCAGTGGCTGGACCAGGCCCGCAAGACCGAAGTGCCGCCGGCCGAGGCCAACAGCATGGCCCTGGCCACGGTGGACGGCCAGGGGCATGCCCACTGCCGCATCCTGCTGCTCAAGGGCTTCAGCGCCGACGGGTTTTTCTTTTTTGGTAATTACCAGAGCGCCAAGGGCCATGAACTGGCGGACAACCCCCATGCCGCCATGACGTTCTTCTGGCCGGGCCTGGAGCGCCAGGTGCGTATCGAAGGCCCGGTGGTGAAGGCCGATGCCGAGCTGTCGGACGACTACTTCGATGCCCGCCCGGCCGCCAGCCAGTTGGGCAGCTGGGCCTCGCCCCAGAGCCAGCCCCTGGCCCATCGCAGCGAGTTGGAAGGGCGCCTGCGCGAGGTCACCGAGCGTTTTGCCGGGCGCCAGCCGCCCCGGCCCGAGCACTGGGGCGGCTACTGCCTGCAACCCCGGCGCATCGAGTTCTGGCAAGGCCGGCCAGACCGCTTGCACGACCGCCTCGACTACCGCCTGCATGACAGCGGGTGGCAGCGCACGCGCCTGGCCCCCTGACGGCATACCTCCTTCGAGGAATAGGCCCTGCGCCCGATGCGGCGCAGGCTGGACGCATCTTTTCAACGCCTGGAGCCTGGATCATGGCCCATCTGACCCAATGCAGTTTCGTTTCCCTGAACATCGCGGTGCTGACCATCAGCGACACCCGCACCTACGACACCGACACCTCCGGGGACACGCTGGTGGACCGCCTGCAACGTGCCGGCCACATGCTGATCGACCGGGGCATCGTGATGGATGACATCTACCAGATCCGCGCACGCGTCTCGCAATGGATCGCCGACCCGCAGGTGCAAGTGGTGCTGATGACCGGCGGCACCGGCTTCACCGCGCGCGACAACACGCCCCAGGCGGTGTTGCCGCTGCTGGACAAACAGGTGGATGGCTTTGGCGAGTTGTTCCGCCAGGTATCGCTGGAGGAAATCGGCATGTCGACCCTGCAATCCAGGGCCCTGGCCGGTTTCAGCAACGGCGTGCTGGTGTGCTGCATGCCCGGTTCGCCGGGGGCCTGTCGTACTGCCTGGGACCAGATCCTGGTTGGCCAGTTGGACAGCCGTACCGGCCCGTGCAATTTTGCGCCGCACCTCAAGCCGCAACTCGATCAGATACTCGCTGCTTGTGAGACGCGCTCATGAGCCCCTGCGACAGCGGCGACCTGCTGCCGGTGGAAGAGGCCATCGAGCAGTTGCTGGCCCAGGCGCCGCCGCCACCGGCCACCGAAATGCTTGCGTTGGCCCAGGCCCTGGGCCGGGTGACCGCCGAAGAGGTGTTCTCGCCCCGCGACCTGCCGGGTTGGGACAACAGCGCCATGGACGGCTACGCCCTGCGCGCGTTTGACGTGCCGGAGCAGGGCGGCTACCTGGAAGTGGTCGGGCGGATCGCCGCCGGGCACAGTACGGATGTGCCGTTGCAGCCCGGGCAAGCCGTGCGCATCTTCACCGGCGCGCCGCTGCCGCCGGGCGCCGATAGCGTGGTGCCGCAGGAACGCTGCCGGGTGTATGGCCAGCGCATCTGGTGCCCGCCGTTGCGCCTGGGCGAACACGTTCGCAAGCGCGGCGAAGAGCTGCAACGCGGGCAACGAGTACTGAGCGCCGGCAAACGCCTGCGCGCCCAGGAACTCGGCCTGCTGGCGGCGGCGGGCATTCCCCGGGTCAAGGTCTACCGGCCTCTGCGCGTGTGCCTGCTCAGCAGTGGCGATGAACTGCGCGAGCCGGGCGAGTCGCTGGCGCCGGGGCAGATCTACAACAGCAATCGCTACCTTGTGGCGGCGTTGCTGCGTGGCTGGGGCGTGGAGGTACACGACTACGGCGTGATGGCCGACGCCCTGGCGGCCAGCCGCGATGCGTTGATGCTGGCCTCGTCTGAGTGCGACCTGCTGCTGACCACCGGCGGCGTGTCGGTGGGTGAAGAGGACCATCTCAAACAGGCGATCCAGGCACTGGGCAAGGTCGAGTTCTGGCGCCTGGCGATCCAGCCCGGCAAACCCCTGGCGTTCGGCCAAGTGGCCGGCAAACCCTGGATCGGCCTGCCGGGCAACCCCACCGCCGCGCTGGTCACCACGCTGATCGTGGTGCGCCCGTTCCTGCTGCGCGCCCAAGGTGTGGAGCGGGTGTTGCCGGTGCCTGTCAGCGTGCCGGCGGCCTTCGAGTGGCTCAAACCCAACAAGCGCCGCCAGTACCTGCGTGCGCGCTTGAGCCCCGACAGCGATGGGCAGCTGCGCGCCATCCTGCACCCCCAGCAAAGCTCGGCGATGCTCGCCGCCGCCTGCTGGGCCGATGGCCTGGTGATCGTCGAGCGCGAGCAGCAGGTGCTCAAGGGCGCGGCCGTGCCATTCCTGTCGTTTGCCGATTTTCAATAAGGAGCCACCATGCAACTGGTCTGCCCGGCAGGCAACCTGCCTGCGCTGAAAGCCGCTGTACGCCAAGGCGCCGACGCGGTGTACGTGGGTTTTCGCGATGACACCAATGCCCGGCACTTCGCCGGGCTGAACATGGACGACAAGCAGTTCGACGCTGCTGTCGCCCATATCCGCCAGCACCAGCGCAAGCTCTACGTGGCGGTCAACACCTACCCGCAACCGAAAATCTGGTCGCGCTGGCAACGCGCCGTGGACCGTGCCGCCGACCATGGCGTGGACGCCCTGATCGCCGGCGACCCCGGCGTGCTCGGCTACGCCGCGCAACGTCATCCACAGCTGGCGTTGCACCTGTCGGTGCAGGGCTCGGCCACCCATGCGGCGGCGTTGAAATTCTATGTGGAGCGCTACGGCATCCGGCGCGCCGTGTTGCCTCGGGTGTTGTCGTTGGCCCAGGTCAAGCAGGTGGCGGCCAGCGGCACGGTGCCCATCGAGGTGTTCGGCTTTGGCAGCCTGTGCATCATGGCCGAAGGGCGTTGCCATCTGTCCTCCTACATCACCGGCGAATCCCCCAACCTGTGCGGCGTGTGTTCGCCGGCCAAGGCGGTGCGCTGGAGCGAGGACGCCGATGGCCTCAGCGCACGCCTGAGCGAAGTGCTGATCGACCGCTACACCCCGGACGAACCCGCCGGCTACCCGACCCTCTGCAAGGGCCGCTTCCTGGTGGGCGGCAAGCGCTTTCATGCGCTGGAAGAGCCCACCAGCCTCGACACCCTGGACCTGTTGCCCGAACTCAGTGCCATCGGCGTGGAAGCGGTGAAGATCGAAGGCCGGCAACGCAGCCCGGCCTATGTGGAGCAAGTTACCCGCGTATGGCGCGCCGCCCTCGACGCCCATCGCAGCAGCCCGGCCCATTTCGCGGTCCAGGACCAATGGCGCCAGGTGCTTGCCGGGCTTTCCGAAGGCAGCCAGACCACCCTGGGGGCTTACCATCGTGCATGGCAATGAGGACACACACATGAAACTCAGCCTGGGACCGGTGCTGTTTTATTGGGACAAGGAACAGTTGGGGCGCTTCTACGCCGACATGGCCGCCTTGCCCCTGGACGTGATTTACCTGGGGGAAACCGTGTGCGCCAAACGCCGCGCGCTGAACCTGGATCAATGGCTGGGCCTGGGGCGTGAGTTGCAGGCGTGCAGCCCGGCGCAGATCGTGCTGTCGAGCCTTACCCTGATCGAAGCCGCGTCCGAACTCTCCAGCCTGCGCCGCCTGTGCGACAACGGCGAGTTGCTGGTGGAGGCCAACGACATGGGCGCCGTGCAGTTGCTAATCGAGCGCAAAGTGCCCTTTGTCGGTGGCCCGGCGCTCAACCTCTACAACGGCCACGCTCTGGTGCAACTGCTCGACGCAGGCATGCAACGCTGGGTGCCGCCGGTGGAATGCTCCCACGGGCTGATCGCCGATGTGCTGGAGCAGGTCCGCGAACTGGGGCGGCCGCTGCCCGAGGTGGAGATCTTCGCCTACGGCCATTTGCCCCTGGCGTACTCGGCGCGCTGTTTCAGCGCCCGTGCGGAAAACCGGCCCAAGGACGACTGTCAGTTCTGTTGCATCAATTACCCGGATGGCATGGCGTTGACCAGCCAGGAGGGGCAGGCGCTGTTTACCTTGAATGGGATTCAGACGATGTCCGCCGAGGTGACCAACTTGCTGGCGGACTATCCCGGTCTGGTGGCCTGTGGCGCCGACCTGTTGCGCCTGAGCCCACGGGCCGAGGGCATGGCCGAGGTGGTGCGTGCCTTCGACGAGGTGCGCCAGGGGGCCACGCCGCCGTTGGTGGTGAGTGGCTGCAACGGTTACTGGCATGGGCAGGCCGGCATGTTACGGGTCGAGGAGGTGGGGTTGTGTTGAGTCGCAAGCAATGGTTGCTCAAGGGCGCTGACCGGGTATTGCCGCTGGTTCGCCGTGTGCCTTTCGCAGTGCAGCGCCTGGCGTTGCAACAGGGGCTCAACCGCTGCCTGGCCGAGCCGCTGCGCGACGGCGGTTTTGACCTGCTGCGCGGGCGCTGGCTGTGCCTGCGGATTCCGGACCTGGGTTTGTGCTGGTACCTGACATTGACGCGGGACGGGTTGCGGATTGCGCAGAAGGCGCAGGCCCAGGTGACCATCAGCGGCAATTGGCGCGAATTTCTATTGCTGGCCAGTCGGCAGGAAGACCCGGATACGTTGTTCTTCCGGCGGCGCCTGGTGATCGAAGGGGACACGGAGCTGGGGTTGGGTTTGAAGAACCTGATCGACAGCCTCGACCCGGAGGTCTTGCCGCCCTGGTTGTGGCGCAATCTGGAGCGGGCCGGGCGGGGGCTTGCGACCTGACGGCATCTGCGCCCCGGGGGTTGGGGTATGCCTCGTTGGGGGGGCTCGGTGGGCATATGTCGGTGGGCATATCCGTTTCTTCGGTAACGGCCGCCTATGGTTCCGCCCTTACGGCGGGTCACTTTTGAAAAGAGCCCAAAAGTAACCAAACCAGGATGAACGCGGCGACCTCACTGTTTTTTGGGGCTGCTTCGCAGCCCGACGCGGGGCAAGCCCGCTCGCCACAGTAAGTGGGTTACACAGCACAAAAAGCGTATCTGCGATGTGCAGCGAGTCGCTCTTGCTTTTGATCTTCGGCGCCCCGTCAACCCTGTGTCCGGTCCATACAGCGCTCTTCCAAAAGTGACCCGCTGTAAGAGCGGAACCGTCAGCAGCCGTTACCTAAATAACGGATATGTACTCACACCCCTCAACCTCAAAAAAACTCACCCGACCTGCCTCAAATGCTCCATCGCCCAAACCGCCGCTTCCACCCGCGACCTCAACCCCAGCTTATGCAGCAAATTCTTCACATGCACCTTCACCGTCCCCTCGGTAATCCCCAACTTATGCCCGATCACCTTGTTGCTGTAGCCACTGGCAATCGTCTTCAACACCTGCCGCTCCCGCTCGGTCAATTCCACCGCCGCATGGGGTTGCGGCGAGCGCAACGCCTGGGCCAGGACCCTGGTCAAGCCAGGGCTGATCACCAATGCACCATGCAACGCATCACGGATAAACTCGACCACCAATTCCGGTTCCATGTCCTTGAGCAGGTACCCATTGGCATCCAGGCGCAGCGCATCGCGAATATCGTCTTCAGCGTCGGACACGGTAAACAGCAACACCTTGCCCGCGTAGTCCATGGCCCGCAGGCGGCGCAGGGTTTCCAGGCCGTTCATCTGCGGCATGTTGTTGTCCAGCAGCACCAGGTCCGGTTGCAGGCTGGCGATCCGGTCGAGGGCTTCCTGGCCGTTGCCGGCCTCGCCGACCACGTGCAGGTCATCTTCCAGTTCGAGGATCTGGCGCATGCCGTGGCGCATCATCGGGTGGTCGTCGACCAGCAGGATCCGGTGACGAAGAGGGACGTTCATGAGGTGCTGCCTTGTAGGGTGTGGCCGAGGAATTCCGGCTGGAAACGCAGTTGCACGCGGGTGCCCTGGGGCTCGCGTGGGCTGATCTCAAGCAGGCCGTGCAGGCTGCGGGCGCGTTCGTCCATGATGGTCAGGCCGTGGTGTTCGCGCTGGTCGACGGCGCCGCAGAAGCCCCGGCCATCATCTTCGATGCTCAGGCTCACGGTCTCGCCGACCTGGCGCAGTTGCAGCCAGGCATTCTGTGCATGGGCGTGGCGCAGGCAGTTGGACAGCGCCTCGCGGGTGATCTGCAGCATGTGAATCTGCTCGCTGGCCGACAGCTGGAAGGCCAGGGCGTCCGCGTGCAAGTGCACCTGGAATTCGCCGCGTCGGGAGAATTCTTCGGCGGTGTCCTGCAACTCCTGCACCAGCCCGGCGTCGTGGATCTGCAGGCGGAAGGTGGTGAGCAATTCGCGCAGTTGGCGGTAGGCGTTGTTCAGGCCATCGCGCAGTTCGCTGGTGACGGAGGCCAGGGTTTCCACCGGCTCGCCACGGCGGATCAGGGTTTGCATGCGGCTCACTTGCAGCTTCATGTAGGACAGCGCCTGGGCCAGGGAGTCGTGCAGTTCGCGGGCGATGATGGTGCGCTCGTCCAGCAGCAACAGGCGGTGGTCCTGCTCGCGCTGGCGCTTGAGCGACAGCGAGGTGCCGATCAGGTTGGCCAGGGCCTGGATCAGTTGTTTTTCCCAGTCCTGGGGCGGGTGGCCATCGAGGAAGTGCGCCTTGAGTTCGCCCAGTTCCGTGCCCTGGTTACTGATACTGAACACCTGCGGTGGTGCGGCCTTGTGTTTCTGGCAGGTGGCGCAGTCGCCGATGGCGCACACGTTGCGGCTGTTCTCGCCGTGCAGGGCCAGCATCTGCTGGGCCGGGGCAAGGAAGTGACCTTGCAGGCACAGCGACAGGCGCAGGCCCGGCAGGCGTTTCTGGAAGCGCCGGATCAGTTCATCCAGGCCCTCGGCGTTGGCCAGGCGCGTGGCCAGGCTGCGGCTGCTCTGGTAGAGCAGTTCGAGGGCGGCGTTGGCTTGTTGCAGGTTGAGGGTCTTGAGCTGTACCTGGGTTTCCAGGGTGCGATGGGAGGCCTCGATGGTCTCGGCCATGGCGTTGAAACTCAGGGCCAGTTGACCCAGTTCATCCTCGGAGCGGTGGTTGACCCGGGTCTTGAAGTCGCCGTCGCGAAAACGCCGGGTGGCGTGCACCAGTTCTTCCAGCGGGTTGACCACGCCGTACTGCAACTCGTACAGACCGAGCAGCAGGATGATCAAGGTGCTGAACAATGCCAGGCCCTGGATGCCTTGCTGCCAGCTCTGCTTCTGTTCGCTCTGTTGCTGCAACAGGCTGACGAACTGGTTCAGTTGCTCGACGAACGCCGGCGCGCGGGCCTGGAACAAGTCGGCATCACCGCGGATTACCGCCGGGCGCAGTTCGGTGTCCCAGCGTTGGCGGATGTGCTGGTAACTCTGCAACAGGGCGCTTTGCGGGCCGTCTTCCAGCGCCGCCTTGAGCGAGGGGCTGTCGAGCCGGCGTTGCAGGCTCTGGCTGACCTCGGCGACCTCATCCGCGCGCGCGCCGGCCGCCAGCTTCCAGCTGAGGTGGTAGGTCTCCATGCGCACCGAGCCTGCGGTGTTGATCGCTGCGGCGTCGCCCTGGCTGAACCAGGCGATCAGCCCGGCGCTGAGGGAGCTGGCCAGGGCCAGGATCGCGATCAGGATCACCGCCAGGCCGGCGCGGGCGGGCAGGGAGCTGCGCAGCCAGTCAAGCATGACGGTGCAGTCGGAGTGGATGGCAGAGCAGCATGGTCGCACCTGGAGCGGGAAAGGGGGGTGTCAATGGCCTTCCCTGGCGCACTACCTCTAAAGAATCGCCGGCGAACCCTCCCACGGACAAAAGCCGGCACAAGAGAACAATCCATTGATAAATAAAGGCTTTCTCTTGTTCTGGTGCCTACCTCCTTGGAGGTAGACGCGGCGAGCATAGCCCCATACCCACCCGGCGGACGTTGACCTGGGTCAAGTTCCACACAAGTGCCGCCCCTAACCTGCGCCCATGGAATCACTTTCTGGAGCGCATACCGTGACTCAACCCCGTATAAGACAAGGCCTGGTGCTGGGCATGAGCACCCTGGCCTTCACCGTCTGCTTCATGGTGTGGATGATGTTCGCCGTGCTCGGCGTGCCCATCAAGGAGCTGCTGCAACTCAACGAAACCCAGTTCGGCCTGCTGGCCGCTACGCCGGTATTGACCGGCTCCCTGGTACGCCTGCCACTGGGGCTGCTCACCGACCGTTTCGGCGGGCGCATCGTGTTCTTCCTGCTGATGCTCGCCTGCGTGTTGCCGCTGTACCTGATCACCTACGCCACCGCCTACTGGCAGTTCCTGGTGCTGGGCCTGTTTGTCGGCCTGGCCGGCGGCTCGTTTTCGGTGGGCATCGCCTACGTCGCCAAATGGTTCGACAAGCACAACCAGGGCTTCGCCATGGGCGTGTTCGGCGCCGGCAACGCGGGGGCGGCGGTGACCAAGTTTCTCGCGCCCGGCCTGATCGCCCTCGGCACCTGGCACCTGGTGCCCAAGGTATTCAGCGCGATCCTGTTTATCACCGCGCTGCTGTTCTGGTTCCTCACCAGCGAAAACAACGCCCACCGCAGCGCCGGCGGCGCCACCTTGCGCCAGCAGTTGCTATGCCTCAAAGACCCGGCCGTGTGGCGCTACTGCCAGTACTACTCGATTGTGTTCGGCGGCTATGTGGCGCTGGCGCTGTGGGTGACCAAGTACTACGTGCAGGAATACGGTTTCAGCCTGCAAAGCGCTGCGCTGCTGGCTGCGTGTTTCTCGCTGCCGGGTGGTGTGCTGCGCGCCGTGGGCGGCTGGATGTCCGACCGCTGGGGCGCGCAGAGCGTGACCTGGTGGGTGTTGTGGGTGAGCTGGGTGTGCCTGTTCCTGCTCAGCTACCCGCAGACCCAGTTGCAGGTGATGACCGTCAACGGCCCGCTGGATTTCCACATCGGCCTCACCCCTGCGCTGTTCACCGTGCTGCTGTTCGTGATGGGCATCGCCTTCGCGTTCGGCAAGGCCTCGGTGTTCAAGTACATCGCCAATGACTACCCGCAAAACATGGGCGCGGTGTCCGGCATCGTCGGCCTGGCCGGTGGTCTGGGTGGCTTTGTGCTGCCGATTATGTTCGGCGCCCTGGTGGACCTCACTGGCGTGCGCTCTTCCTGCTTCATGTTGATGTACGGCGTGGTCTGGGTGTCCCTGGCCTGGATGTACTTCAGCGAAATCCGCAAACAACCGCTGCTCGGCAAGCCCGCGCTCCAAGGAGAATGATCATGTCCATTGCGCAAAAGCCCACCTCGGGCCCGGTGATCCATGACTGGCGCCCCGAAGACCCGGCGTTCTGGGGCGCCAGCGGCAAGAAGACCGCCACCCGCAACCTGTGGATCTCGATCCCCGCGCTGTTGCTGGCCTTTGCCGTGTGGATGGTGTGGAGCACGGTGATCGTGCGCCTCAACGCCATCGGCTTCAGCTTCAGCACCGACCAGCTGTTCTGGCTGGCGGCACTGCCGGGCCTGTCTGGCGCGACGTTGCGGGTGTTCTACTCGTTCATGGTGCCGATCTTCGGCGGGCGCCGCTGGACCGCCCTGAGTACCGCGTCGTTGTTGCTGCCGTCGCTGTGGATGGGCTTCGCGGTGCAGGACCCCAACACGCCCTACAGCGTGTTCGTATTGATCGCGTTGCTGTGCGGTTTCGGCGGCGGCAACTTCGCTTCGAGCATGTCCAACATCAGCTTTTTCTACCCCAAGGCGCAGCAGGGCACCGCCCTCGGTTTGAACGCCGGCCTGGGTAACCTGGGCGTGTCGGTGATGCAGTTCTGCGTGCCGCTGGTGATCACCTTCGGGGTGTTCGGCCTGATGGGCGGGCAACCGCAAACCCTGGCCGACGGCAGCCAGCTGTGGTTGCAGAACGCCGGTTTCATCTGGGTGCCGTTCATCCTCACCGTCACCGTGGCCGCGTGGTTCGGCATGAATGATCTGTCCAGCGCCCGCGCGTCGTTCAGCGACCAGGCGGTGATCTTCAAACGCAAGCACAACTGGCTGATGTGTTGGTTGTACCTCGCGACCTTCGGTTCATTCATCGGTTTTTCGGCGGCGTTCCCGCTGCTGATCAAGACCTCGTTTCCCGAGGTGGTCGCGCTGAAATTCGCCTTCCTCGGCCCGTTGGTGGGCGCGTTGGTACGCCCGCTCGGCGGCTGGCTGGCAGACAAATTGGGCGGTGCGCGGGTGACCCTGTGGAATTTCGTGCTGATGATCGTGATGGTGTTCGGCGTGCTGCACTTTCTGCCGCAGAACGGGCAGGGCGGCAGCTTCTACGGCTTTCTCGGCCTGTTCATGCTGTTGTTCATCACCACCGGCATCGGCAACGGCTCCACCTTCCGCATGATCCCGGTGATCTTCCGCACCGTTCACGAGAAGGCCAGTGCCGGCAGACCCGCTGCGGTGCGTGAACAGGCCCTGAAGGACGCCGGCAAGGAATCTGCTGCGGTGCTGGGGTTCAGCTCGGCCATGGGCGCGTTCGGCGCGTTCTTTATCCCTAAATCCTTCGGCAGTTCCATGGCCGCCACCGGCAGCCCGGCCATGGCCTTCTACATGTTTGTCGGTTTCTACCTGAGCTGCATCGTCGTGACCTGGTGGTGGTACGCCCGCAAGGGCTGCGCCACACCCTGCTAGTCCGACCTGAATTCGCGGGGCAACGCACCCCACGGCACGCCTGATGAGGAAAGCACCATGAGTCACTTACTGGATCAACTGCGGTTCTTCAACCGCAAGCAAGACGAGTTCTCCGACGGCCACGGCGAGACCCGCAAGGAGTCCCGCGACTGGGAAAACGTCTACCGTTCGCGCTGGCAGTACGACAAGATCGTGCGCTCCACCCACGGGGTGAACTGCACCGGCTCCTGCTCGTGGAAGATCTACGTGAAGAACGGCCTGATCACCTGGGAAACCCAGCAGACCGACTACCCGCGCACCCGCAACGACCTGCCCAACCACGAACCCCGTGGCTGCCCGCGTGGCGCCAGCTACAGCTGGTACATCTACAGCGCCAACCGGCTCAAGTACCCGAAGATCCGCAAGCCGTTGCTCAAACTGTGGCGTGAAGCGCGCCTGACCATGGCTCCGGTGGAGGCCTGGGCGAGCATTGTCGAGGACAAGGCCAAGGCCGAGTCGTACAAGAGCAAGCGCGGCATGGGCGGTTTCATTCGCTCCAACTGGGAGGAGGTCAACGAGATCATCGCTGCCTCCAACGTCTACACCATCAAGCAATACGGGCCGGACCGCATCGTCGGCTTCTCGCCGATCCCGGCCATGTCCATGGTCAGCTACGCCGCCGGCTCGCGTTACCTGTCGCTGCTGGGCGGGGTGTGCCTGAGTTTCTATGACTGGTACTGCGACCTGCCACCGGCCTCGCCGATGGTGTGGGGCGAGCAGACCGACGTGCCGGAATCGGCCGACTGGTACAACTCCAACTACATCATTGCCTGGGGTTCCAACGTCCCGCAGACCCGTACGCCGGACGCGCATTTCTTCACCGAGGTGCGCTACAAGGGCACCAAGACCGTGGCCATCACCCCCGACTATTCGGAAGTGGCCAAGCTCACCGACCTGTGGCTCAACCCCAAGCAGGGTACCGACGCGGCGTTGGCCCAGGCCTTCAATCATGTGATCTTCAAGGAGTTCCATCTCGACCACCCGAGTACCTATTTCACCGACTACGCCAAGCGCTTCACCGACCTGCCGGTGCTGGTGATGCTCAAACCCGTGACCGGGTTTGCCCCCGGCGCCGGCTTCCAGCCCGACCGCTTCCTGCGCGCCTCGGACCTCACCGGCAACCTGGGCCAGGACAACAACCCGGAATGGAAAACCATCGCCCTCGATGAGAGCGGTGAGCTGGTGTCGCCACAAGGTTCCATCGGCTACCGCTGGGGCGAGAAGGGCAAGTGGAACATTCTCGCCAAAGAGGGCGGCGAAGGCCGTGCCATCGACCTCAAGCTCAGCCTGATCGGCGCAGACGTGGCCGAAGTCGGCTTCCCGTACTTTGCCGGTGAAGCCCACGAACACTTCCAGCACGTGGCCGGTGACGCGGTGCAGTTCCGCCGCGTGCCGGTGCTCAACGTGACGTTGGCCGATGGCAGCGTGGCCAAGGTCGCCACGGTGTTCGACCTGTCGGCGGCCAACCTGGCCATCGACCGTGGCCTGGGCGGCAGCAACGTGGCCCGGGACTACGACGACGCCAGCGTACCGGGCACCCCGGCCTGGCAGGAAGCGATCACCGGCGTCAGCCGCGAGAAAGCCATCCAGATCGCCCGTGAGTTCGCCGACAACGCCGACAAGACCAAGGGGCGCTCAATGATCATCGTCGGCGCGGCGATGAACCACTGGTACCACATGGACATGAACTACCGCGGGCTGATCAACATGCTCATGCTCTGCGGTTGCGTCGGCCAGACCGGGGGCGGCTGGGCCCACTATGTCGGCCAGGAAAAACTGCGCCCGCAATGCGGCTGGTTGCCCCTGGCGTTCGGCCTGGACTGGAGCCGCCCGCCACGCCAGATGAACGGCACCAGCTTCTTCTACGGCCACAGCTCGCAGTGGCGCCACGAAAAAATGAACATGCACGACGTGTTGTCGCCGATGGCGGACAAGTCGCAGTTCCCCACCCATGCACTGGACTACAACATCCGCGCCGAACGCGCCGGCTGGTTGCCCAGCGCGCCGCAACTGAACACCAACCCGCTGCATATCTGCCGGGACGCGGCCGCCGCCGGCATGGAGCCCAAAGACTACGTCATCAAGGCCTGGCAGGACGGCACCTTGCGCTTTGCCTGCGAGCAACCGGACAGCCCGGTGAACTTCCCGCGCAACATGTTCATCTGGCGTTCCAACCTGCTTGGTTCGTCGGGCAAGGGTCATGAGTACATGCTCAAATACCTGCTCGGCACCAAGAACGGCGTGATGAACGAAGACATCGGCTTTGGCGGCGAAAGCAAGCCCACCGAAGCCGAATGGGTCGACGACGGCGCCATCGGCAAACTCGACCTGGTGACCACCCTGGACTTCCGCATGTCGTCCACCTGCGTGTACTCCGACATCGTCTTGCCGACCGCCACCTGGTACGAAAAAGACGACATGAACACCTCGGACATGCACCCGTTCATCCACCCGTTGTCGGCAGCCATCGACCCGGCGTGGGAGTCGCGTTCCGACTGGGAAATCTACAAGGGCATTGCCAAGGCGTTCTCGGCCATTGCGGTCGGGCACCTGGGCGTCGAGCAGGACCTGGTGACCGTGCCGCTGATGCACGACAGCGTCGGCGAACTGGCCCAGCCGTTCGGTGGCACCGACTGGAAAAGCGCCGGTGTGGCGCCTGTACCCGGCAAGAACGCGCCGAACATGGCGGTGGTGGAGCGTGACTACCCGAACATCTACAAGAAATTCACCTCCCTTGGGCCCTTGCTGGAAAAACTCGGCAACGGCGGCAAGGGCATCAACTGGAACACCGATGACGAGGTGGCCTTCCTCGGCGAGCTGAACCATCACGAAGGCGACGCGGGCATCAGCCATGGCCGGCCGAAGATCGATACCGCCATCGATGCGGCCGAGGTGATCCTGTCCCTGGCCCCGGAAACCAACGGCCATGTGGCGGTCAAGGCCTGGGCGGCGCTGTCGGCCTTCACCGGCATCGACCACAGCCACCTGGCGCTGCCCAAGGCGCATGAGGCGATCCGCTTCCGCGACATCCAGGCGCAGCCGCGCAAGATCATCTCCAGCCCCACCTGGTCGGGCCTGGAAGACGACCACGTGAGCTACAACGCCGGCTACACCAACGTCCACGAAAACATCCCATGGCGCACCATCACCGGCCGCCAGCAGTTCTACCAGGACCACCCGTGGATGCAGGCGTTCGGCGAACAACTGATGAGCTACCGGCCACCGGTCAACACCCGCACCATCGAAGGGGTGAAGGGCAAGCGCAGCAATGGTGAGACCGAGATCGTGCTGAACTGGATTACCCCGCATCAGAAATGGGGCATCCACAGCACCTACAGCGACAACCTGCTGATGCTCACCCTGAGCCGTGGCGGGCCGATCGTCTGGCTCTCGGAGATCGACGCGAAACGCGCCGGCATCGAGGACAACGACTGGATCGAATGCTTCAACGTCAACGGCGCGCTGACCGCCCGCGCGGTGGTCAGCCAGCGCGTGAAGGAGGGCATGGTGATGATGTACCACGCCCAGGAACGCATCGTGAACGTGCCCGGTTCGGAGACCACCAAGACCCGTGGCGGCCACCACAACTCGGTGACCCGCGTGGTGCTCAAGCCGACCCACATGATCGGTGGCTACGCCCAGCAGGCCTACGGTTTCAACTATTACGGCACGGTCGGTTGCAACCGCGACGAGTTCGTCGTGGTGCGCAAGATGGCCAAGGTCGACTGGCTCGATGGTTCCACCGGCGATGACTTGCCGCGCCCATTGCCGACCGATATCGAGGAGAACTGAGATGAAGATTCGCTCACAGATCGGCATGGTGCTGAACCTGGACAAATGCATCGGCTGCCACACCTGCTCGATCACCTGCAAGAACGTGTGGACCAGCCGCGAAGGCATGGAGTACGCCTGGTTCAACAACGTCGAATCCAAGCCCGGCATCGGCTACCCCAAGGAGTGGGAAAACCAGGACAAATGGAAGGGCGGCTGGGTGCGCAACGCCAACGGCAGCATCAACCCGCGTATCGGCGGCAAGTTCCGCGTGTTGGCGAATATCTTCGCCAACCCGGACCTACCGAGCCTGGACGACTACTACGAGCCGTTCGACTTCGATTACCAGCACCTGCACACCGCGCCGTTGGGCGAGCACCAACCGACCGCGCGGCCGCGCTCGGTGGTCTCGGGCAAGCGCATGCAGAAAATCGAGTGGGGTCCGAACTGGGAGGAAATCCTCGGCACCGAGTTCGCCAAGCGCCGCAAGGACAAGAACTTCGACCAGATCCAGGCCGATATCTACGGCGAGTACGAAAACACCTTCATGATGTACCTGCCGCGCCTGTGCGAGCACTGCCTCAACCCGGCGTGCGCGGCGTCGTGCCCCAGTGGTGCGATCTACAAGCGTGAAGAAGACGGCATCGTGCTGATCGACCAGGAAAAATGCCGCGGCTGGCGTATGTGCATCAGCGGTTGCCCGTACAAGAAAATCTACTTCAACTGGAAGAGCGGCAAGTCCGAGAAATGCATCTTCTGCTACCCGCGCATTGAGGCCGGCATGCCCACCGTGTGTGCGGAAACCTGCGTCGGGCGCATCCGCTACCTCGGCGTTCTGCTCTACGACGCCGACCGCATCAGCGAAGTGGCGAGCACGGCCAGCGAGCACGACCTGTATGAAAAGCAACTGGAGATCTTCCTCGACCCGAATGACCCGGCGGTGATCCGCCAGGCCCTGGCCGATGGCGTGCCGCAGTCGGTGATCGACTCGGCGCAGCGTTCCCCCGTGTACAAAATGGCCGTGGACTGGAAGCTCGCACTGCCGCTGCACCCGGAATACCGCACCTTGCCGATGGTCTGGTACGTGCCGCCGCTGTCGCCGATCCAGAACGCTGCCGCTGCTGGCACCGTGGGCATGAACGGGGTGATTCCGGACGTGGACAGCCTGCGCATTCCGCTGCGCTACCTGGCCAACATGCTCACCGCCGGCGATGAGAAACCGGTCAAGCGTGCCCTCAAACGCCTGCTGGCGATGCGGGCTTTCAAGCGCTCGCAGCAGGTGGACGGCGTGCAGGACCTGCAAGTGCTCGAAGACGTGGGCCTGAGTGTGCCGCAGGTGGAAGAGATGTACCGCTACCTGGCGATTGCCAACTACGAAGACCGCTTTGTGGTGCCGAGCGCGCACCGTGAGGACGCCATGAGCGACGCCTTCGCCGAACGCTCCGGTTGCGGCTTCAGCTTTGGCAGCGGTTGCAGCGGCAGTTCCGACACCAACATGTTCGGTGCCAGGAAAGCCAACCGTCGCGACGTGCTGAAAACCGTCCAGATCTGGGAGGACTGAGCCATGCGCATTCTTAAAGTGATTTCGTTGCTGCTGGACTATCCCACCGAGGCCCTGGTGAATGGCCGCGATGAACTGGAGCAGGCAATTATCGAGTCGCGGGAAATCAGCCCCAAGCAACGCGGCGCGTTGTTCGAGCTGTTGGAGCTGATCTGCGCCAATGACCTGATGGATGGCCAGGAACACTACGGCGCGTTGTTCGGTCGTGGTCGTTCGCTGTCGCTGCTGCTGTTTGAACACGTGCACGGCGAGTCCCGGGATCGTGGCCAGGCGATGGTCGACATGATGGCCCAGTACGAGGCCGCGGGGTTTGCCATCGGCGTCAAGGAGCTGCCGGACTATATCCCGCTGTACCTGGAGTTCCTCTCCACCCGCGAAGACATCGAAGCCCGCGAAGGCCTGGCGGATGTGGCGCACCTGTTGGCGTTGCTTGCGGCGCGCCTGGAAGAGCGTGAGAGCGCCTACGCCAGTTGCATGCGTGCGCTGTTGCAGATCGCCGGCACCGAGCCGCACCAGGCCGTGGCCGAGGTGCGCGCCCAAGTGGCGGCCGAGCCACGCGACGACTCCCTCGAAGCCCTCGACAAGGTCTGGGAAGAGGAGGCCGTGGACTTTATGCAGGCCGAGCAGCAGGACCGTTGCAGCGCGATGCCAAGCGCACCCGGCAAGGCACGGGAAGAAAGCGCCGTGCCGCTGCATTGGGTGGATTTTCAGCAAGCAGCGCCGGCCGCCATGCCGGCCGGGGAGGTGGGTAATGTCTAAGTGGAATTTGCTGGTATTCGGGGTGTACCCCTATGTGGCCCTGGCGGTCTGTCTGCTGGGCAGTTGGGCGCGGTTCGACCTGTCGCAGTACACCTGGAAGGCCGGCTCCAGCCAGATGCTGAACAACCGTGGCATGCGCGTGGCGAGCAACTTTTTCCATATCGGCGTGCTGTTTGTGCTGGCCGGGCATTTTGTCGGCCTGCTCACACCGGCGTCGGTCTATCACCACGTAATCAGCACTGAAAACAAGCAACTGCTGGCGATGGTCTCCGGCGGATTCTTCGGCCTGCTGTGTCTGGTGGGGTTACTGATGCTGGTCAAGCGTCGCTTGAGCGACCCGCGGGTAAGCGCCACATCGAGTGCGTCGGACATCCTGGTCCTGCTGGTGCTGCTCGCGCAGTTACTGCTCGGTTTACTGACCATCGTCGCCTCGACCGGGCACATGGACGGCTCGGTGATGGTGATGCTCGCCGACTGGGCGCAGAACGTGGTGTTGCTGCGGCCGGTGCAGGCGGCGGAATCGATTGCGCCGGTGTCGCTGATCTACAAGGCCCACGTGGCATTGGGCTTGACCCTGTTCGTGCTGTTCCCGTTTACCCGCCTGGTGCACATGGTCAGCGCGCCGATCTGGTACCTGGGGCGGCGCTACCAAATCGTGCGGCAGAAGTCGTGAGGAGCGCGTGATGACCCAGCCTGAATTGATTGCCAGCAGTGAACAGGAATGGCCCATCGTCAGCGTCAACGGCGTGTCGATCACGCCCGAGGCGATGGCCCTGGAGTTGCAATACCACCCGGCCGAAAGCCGCGAAGCAGCGGTGTACCTGGCGGCCCGCGCCCTGGTGATTCGCGAGTTGCTGCAACAGCGCATTGCCGAGCTCGGCCTGACGGTGGACATCGCCCCCGGCGAGAACGAAGAGGAAGCGGCCACGCGCTTGCTGCTGGAGCGCGAAATCAGCGTGCCGCAGTGCGACGAAGCGACATGCCGGCATTACTTTGAGAGCAATCGCGGGCGCTTCCACAGCGCGCCGTTGCTGGCGGTGCGGCACATCCTGTTCGAGTGCGCGCCAGACGATGCCGAGGCGCGCCAGATGGCCCATGTGCAGGCGCAAATCCTGTTGCTGAGCCTGGCACAGACCCCCGGCGGTTTCGCCGAGCTGGCGCTGAAGTATTCGGCGTGCCCCTCCAAGGCCCAGGGCGGTTCGCTGGGCCAGATCAGCAAGGGCCAGACCGTGCCTGAACTGGAGCGCCAGCTGTTCACCCTGGCACCGGGCCTGGCCGACAAACCGTTGGAAAGCCGCTATGGCTGGCATGTGATCAGCATCGACCAGCGTATCGAAGGGCAGCCGTTGCCTTATGAAGCGGTGGCCGGGGCGATTCGCACCCAGCTGCAACAAGGCGTGTGGCAGAGGGCATTGGTGCAGTACCTGCAAACCCTGATCGGCGCGGCGGACATTCGTGGCCTTGCGCTGCAGGGCGCCGACTCGCCGCTGGTGCAGTGACATGAGCCTGGTGGATGGGCTCGGCCGTACCATCGATTACCTGCGCTTGTCGGTGACCGACCGGTGTGATTTTCGCTGTGTGTACTGCATGGCGAAGACCATGACCTTCCTGCCGCGCCAGCAGGTGTTGAGCCTGGAGGAACTGGAGCGCCTGGCCCGGCTGTTCGTGGGCCAGGGCGTGCGCAAGATCCGCCTGACCGGCGGTGAGCCGCTGATCCGGCCGGGGATTGTCGGGCTGTGCCGCAACATCGCGGCGCTGCCGGGCTTGCGTGAACTGGTGATGACCAGCAACGGCTCGCAACTGGCGCGATTGGCGCGCCCCCTGGTGGACGCAGGGGTCAAGCGCATGAACATCAGCCTCGACAGCCTGGACCCCGAGCGGTTTCGGGCGATCACCCGCAACGGTGACCTGCGCCAGGTACTGGACGGTATCGAGGCGGCGCGGGATGCGGGGTTCGAGCGGGTCAAGCTCAATTGCGTGGTGATGAAAGGGCGCAATTTCGACGAGGTGCCGGGGTTGGTGCGGTATGCGATCAAGCACGGGATCGATATCAGTTTTATCGAGGAAATGCCCTTGGGGGATGTGGGGCGTTCGCGCGGGGAGACGTTCTGTGCCAGTGATGACGTGCGTGGGGTGATTGCCCGTGAGCATGTGTTGCTCGACAGCACCGAGAGCAGCGGTGGGCCGGCCAGGTATGTGCGGTTGGTGGGGCATCCGCAGACGCGGATCGGGTTTATTTCGCCTAATTCGCAGAGTTTTTGCGGCAGTTGCAATCGGGTGCGGATGACGGTGGAGGGGCGGTTGTTGTTGTGTCTGGGGCAGGAGGATGCGCTGGACCTGCGTGGGTTGCTCAGGCGCTATCCCTTGGAGGATGGGCCGTTGGTTGAGGCGTTGCATCGGGCATTGCGGGGGAAGCCTTTGGGGCATGATTTTACGGGGGCGGGGGAGGTGCAGGTGGTGAGGTTTATGAGCGTGAGTGGGGGGTGATCGTGGGGTGTTTGGTCGTCGTGTACATATCCGTTTCTTCGGTCACGGCGGCTTATGGTTCCGCCGCAATGGGCCATCCATGGCCCAGTGCGGCTAACCCGGCGTCCTGCCGGGTTACCCACGGATTCAAGCCTGCGTTCGGCCAGCGTGTTTGACGGGGCGATCCCAGATCAAAAGCAAGAGCGCGGCGGCCTTAGAGCCGACCGGATTGTATGGCCGGTACTCGGTCAAAGTGTGGGAGGGGGCTTGCCCCCGATGGCAGTGGGTCAGTCACTGATGAGTTGGCTGACACACCGCCATCGGGGGCAAGCCCCCTCCCACAGTTTGATCTCCATACATCAGTTAGATATCCGCCTGCTTTTGATCTGGCTTTTGATTTTGATCTTAGGCGGCCCCCCAAATCACTGTCGAATTACGGGCACACCGAGCCTAAGCGAGGTGCCGAGTGTTAGGGCAAGAGCGTTTTGCTTACTTTTGTGCTTTTCAAAAGTGAGCCGCCGTGACCGAAGAAACGGATATGCCCCCGATCTGAAAAACCTTGACCCCGATCAAGGGCACCCAAGACCAATCCCCGTAATCTCACTGCATATTGTGTTTAAAGACTAAAAAATATCTATATGTAGTGTCTGGAGCCTCCCCAATGCAAACCGCGCTCACCCCCCTGACCAGCACCCGCCTGCACAAACGCGACGGCACGCTCGTCCCCTTCGACGCCGAAAAAATCCGCCAGGCCCTGATCGCCGCCGGCACCGCCACCGGCGAATACCAGACCACTGACGTCGACCTGCTGCTGGGCGCCGTCCTGGCCCGCCTGAGAGGCATCGACCAACTGGACGTCGAACAAATCCAGGACAGCGTCGAACGCGTATTGATGGACGCCGGCTACTTCCTGTCGATGCGCGCCTACATCGTCTACCGCGAACAACACGGCCGCCTGCGCCGCGACCGCAAGACCCTGGTGGAAGTCGCCACCTCGATGAACGAATACCTCGACCGCGAAGACTGGCGCGTGCAGGCCAACGCCAACCAGGGCTATTCCCTCGGTGGGCTGGTGCTGAATGTGGCGGGCAAGGTCACCGCCAATTACTGGCTGGATGAGGTCTACAGCGAGCAGATCGGCCGTGCGCACCGCGAAGCCGATTTGCATATCCATGACCTGGACATGCTCGCCGGTTACTGCGCCGGCTGGTCCCTGCGTTCGTTGTTGCATGAAGGCCTCAATGGCGTACCGGGGCGTGTGGAGGCGGGGCCGCCCAAGCACTTGAGCAGCGCGTTGGGGCAGATGGTCAACTTTCTCGGCACCCTGCAGAACGAGTGGGCCGGCGCGCAGGCGTTCAGTTCCTTCGACACGTACCTGGCGCCCTATGTGCGCAAGGATCAGCTGAGCTATCCGCAAGTGCGCCAGGCGGTGCAGGAGTTCATCTACAACCTCAACGTGCCGTCACGCTGGGGCACCCAGACGCCGTTTACCAACCTGACCTTCGACTGGGTTTGCCCAGAAGACCTGCGTGAACAGGTGCCGGTGATCGGCGGTGAGGAAATGCCGTTTGCCTATGGCGACCTGCAAGCCGAGATGGAGCTGATCAACCGCGCCTACATCGAAGTGATGCAGGCCGGGGACGCCAAGGGCCGGGTGTTCACCTTCCCGATTCCGACCTACAACATCACCCATGATTTCCCCTGGGACAGCGACAACGCCGACCGCCTGTTCGAGATGACCGCACGTTACGGCCTGCCGTATTTCCAGAACTTCCTCAACTCGGACATGCAGCCCAACCAGGTGCGCTCGATGTGCTGCCGCCTGCAACTGGACGTGCGCGAATTGCTCAAGCGTGGCGGCGGCCTGTTTGGCTCGGCGGAGCAGACCGGCAGCCTGGGGGTGGTGACCATCAACTGTGCGCGCCTGGGCTACCTGTTCAAGGGGGATACCTCGGGCTTGCTGCAACGCCTGGACAGCCTGATGGAGATGGCCATGGAGAGCCTGGAGGTCAAGCGCAAGGTGATCCAGCATCACATGGACGCCGGTCTCTACCCCTACACCAAGCGCTACCTGGGCACACTGCGCAATCACTTCTCCACCATCGGCCTCAATGGCATGCACGAGATGCTGCGCAATTTCAGCGGTGATGAGCAGGGCATGCACACCGAGCAGGGCCGCGCCTTTGCGCTCAAATTGCTCGACCACGTGCGCGCCACCTTGCTGCGCTTCCAGGAGGACACCGGCCATCTCTACAACCTCGAGGCGACGCCGGCCGAAGGCACTACCTACCGCTTCGCCAAGGAAGACCGCAAGCGCTACCCCGACATCTTGCAAGCGGGCAGCGATGTCGCGCCGTACTACACCAACTCGTCGCAACTGCCGGTGGGCTTTACCCAGGACCCCTTTGAAGCCCTGGAGCTGCAAGACGAACTGCAATGCAAATACACCGGCGGCACCGTGTTGCACCTGTACATGGCCGAGCAGATTTCCTCGACCCAGGCCTGCAAGCAGTTGGTGCGCAAGGCGCTGGGGCGTTTCCGCCTGCCGTACCTCACGGTGACGCCGACCTTTTCGATCTGCCCGGTGCATGGCTATCTGGCCGGTGAACATGAGTTCTGCCCCAAGTGCGATGAAGCCCTGGCAGCCGCCCGTTAAACCAAGCTTTTCAACCCCAAGGAGATTCACCATGCAAGCATCCCAGCCACAACGTCAGCGCTGCGAAGTCTGGACCCGGGTGATGGGTTATCACCGGCCGGTGTCGGCGTTCAACCCCGGCAAGCAATCCGAGCACAAGGAGCGCGTGCACTTCACCGAAACGGCTGCGGCGGCCGGGCGGCAATGAGCCGAGCGCTACGGGTCGGGGGCCTGGTGCCCCTGACCACCCTCGACTACCCCGGCATGCTCGCTTGCGTGCTGTTCTGCCAGGGCTGTGCCTGGCGTTGTCGTTACTGCCACAACCCGGACCTGATCCCGCCGCGCGCCAGCACGCAAGTGGATTGGCGCCGGGTGCTGCTGTTCCTGCAACGGCGCCGGGACTTGCTCGATGCCGTGGTGTTCAGCGGTGGCGAGCCGACTTTGCAGGAAGGCTTGCCGGCGGCGATGGATGAAGTGCGGGCGATGGGTTTTCACATCGGCTTGCACAGCGCCGGGATCAAGCCGGCAGGGTTTGCCAATGCGTTGCGTCATGCCGACTGGGTCGGGTTCGACGTGAAGGCCCTGGCCGAAGACTGCCAGTCGATCACCCAGGTCAAGGGCAGCGGCGCCGCCAACTGGCGCAGCCTCGACACTTTGCTCGCCAGTGGCGTGGACTATGAATGCCGCACCACGGTGCATTGGCACTTGATCGACCCACCCCGGTTGTTGCTGCTGGCCCAGCGTCTGCAAGCCACCGGTGTGCAGCGCTTCGCCGTGCAAATGGTGCGCACCGTCAGCATGCTCGACCGGCAATTGCCGAGTGCGCCGGCACAGGCCGCGTTACCCGAGCTGTGGGGCCGTTTGCGCGAGTTGTTTCCCGCGTTTGTCTTGCGCGGGTGATCACCCTACGCCTTGCACGACCTGGCTGGCCCCCAGCCATGCACCGCAGCAGTGCGCGGGTTGGCAAATGTGGGAGGGGGGCTTGTCCCCGATGACGCAGTATCAGTGACAGATGGACTGGCTGACCCACTGCCATCGGGGGGCAAGCCCCTTCCCACAGTTTCAATCCTGGCAGGTTCTGATATAGCGCTTGCTTCAGTGAGCCCAGCCCCAGAACTGCAGCCACCAGCCATAGCCGATCAACCCGGTACTCATCAGCATGCATAGGAACGCCCGTCCGCGAGGCAGTCCCTCGAGTCGTTGCCACGCCAACCACAGGCACCAGCCGATCGCCGCCATCAAGATCCCCGCTCGCAGCGGTTGCACCCACGCCAATACCAAGCCTTCATACCGCAACAGCTTCACCGTGGTCGCCGACAACCCCAGGAACAATCCTGCGCCCGCCAGGGGCGTCAACGTCAATGCCAGGGGCCGAAACATTGCGCCATCACTCGCCCAGCGCGCAGCCAGGTGCAACAACAGCCAGCACCCGCCGCCCACCACCAGCGAACTGGCGGCCAGATACAGCACGATGCACGCCCCATCCAGCCAACTGAAACTGTCATTGAGTTGCGGATAATGGGTGAGCAACCACCAGGGGGCGTTGTCTTGCAGCGGCCATAGCCAGTCGCGGCTCACCATCCACTCGGCCAGGTGTTGCTTGAGGGCGATGAACCAGGGGCTCAGCGTCCACTGAAACGCGCCCATGGCCAGGCCGATCACGCCGAACAGCAGCAGGCGTACGTCCCAGGCCGAACCGTGTTGCAACGGAGCCTGCAGAATTTCCTGGTTGCATGAGCGGGCGATCAATTGCACCGCGCCGCGTTGCCCGCTGCAGCGGCCGCAGGCGTGGCATTCGCTGGCGCCTTGCAGGCGACGGATGTCCAGCAGCGGCGCGCAGTTGGGCAACGGCAGGCGCGGCGCGGCGTTGGCCTTCCAGCGTTGTTCATCCACGGCGAAGTACACCGGCGCCAGGCGGGCGAGCAGGGCGAAGACGCCGCTGACCGGGCACAGGTAGCGGCACCAGACGCGTTTGCCGCGCACGAACAGCAGGCCCACCACAACCGCCGCGAGAGTCGAGCCACCGAGGATCAGCAGCGCGGCCGGGGCGTAGTCGTACACGCTGATCAACTGGCCATAGAGCGTGGTCAAGCAAAAACCCAGGGTCGGCCAGCCGCCCCAGCGTAGCCAGCGCGGAATGCCCAGGCCGCGTCCGTGCTGGCTGGCCCATTCGCTCAAGGCACCTTCCGGGCAGAGCACGCCGCACCACAGGCGCCCGAACAGCACCATCGACAGCAACACGAAGGGCCACCAGAGGCCCCAGAAGATGAATTGTGCAAGCAGCGTGAGGTTGTTGAGCAGGCGCGCCTGGCTGTCCGGCAGGGGCAGCAGCGTCGGCAACACCAGCAGCACGGCGTACACCAGCACCACCATCCATTGCACGATTCGGATCAGCCGCCCATGGCGGCGCATGCCATCGCCCAGTCGCTGTAGCCAGCTCATGCGGCTTGCCGTGACCGGCGCAGGCCGTTACCCACCAGCAGCCAATAGCCGAGCAACACCATTACCGTGATCAGGCTGGGCGCGGCACGGTAGCCGGCGAAGTCTGCCAGCAACGCGCCCAGGCCATGGCTGTCACTGAGCAGCAGGCTGCTGTCCCAGCGGCTGTCGCCAAAGGCCGAGTAGACCCAGTCGGGCATGTCCATCGCCAACAGTTGCCCACTGATGCGGTCCACCGCAGACACCAGCAAAGCGCCGCCCAGCAGCAACAGCAAGGCTTCGCTGACGGCAAAAAAACGTGCCCAGGAAATAAAGCGTCGGCTGCTGCGCAACAGCACCACGCTCAGCCCGGCCAGCAGCAGCCCCAGCACGCCACCGACGGCGAACAGGCCCAGAGCTTCGTCGTGCAGACGGGCACCGGCGCCATACAAAAACACCACGGTCTCGCTGCCTTCGCGGCTCACTGCCAGCAGGGCCAGCAGCAACACGCCCCAACCGCCGTGCCGGGCCAGGTGCTGGTCGGCTTCATTGACCAGCCGGTGTTTGAGCATGGGCGCATGGCGATGCATCCAGAACACCATCTGCACCATCAGGCCGCTGGCGGCCAGGGTCAGCGCCGCTTGCAGCCATTCACCCTCGGGGCCGGTCATGGTTTCGCCAGCCCACAGCATCAACCCCGCCAGCCCGGCGGAACCGAGCAGGCCCAGCAGGATGCCGGCCCAGAGGTAGCGGGCCAGGCGTGAGCGACCGGCCTGGCAGCTGATCCAGGCCTGCAGAATGCCGATCACCAGCAGCGCCTCGACGCTTTCGCGCCACACAATAAACATCGATGTGTTCATCAACAGCTCCTATTCGGCGCGGATGCTGCCTTGGGGCAGTTGGGGGTTGAATTCGTCGAAGAACGGATAGGTGCCTGGCTTCAGAGGATGGATCACCACAAAGGTGGTCACCCCAGGGGACAAGACTTTCTCCACCCGCAACGGTGTGCTCTCGAATTCGGCCGGGCCTTGGCCGAGGTTCTTGAGTACGATCTTGAAACGCTCGCCGGCCTTGACCGCCAACTGGGGCGGCGTGAAGTGGCCGTCTTGCAGAGTCAGCTCATAGCTGGGCAAGGGCGCCGCCAAGGCTGCACCGTTCAGCGAAAAAACGCCGAGCAGCAGGGCGCGGCGCATCAATAGCCGCCTTTCTTGCCGATGCCGGCATAGACGAATTCGTAATGCACTTCGCAGCGTTCGAACCAGGGGGCGACGCCGGTTTCCTTGTCGGTGTGACGGCCCAGGGAGGGGTGGCCGGAAGGAGGGGTGACGGTGAAGGTCAGGCTGTACTTGCCCGGCCCTTGCAGTTTGACGTTGTCGCCATAGTGCGGGCCGTCATTGGCGACCATGGCGTGGAAGTCACCGTTGATGGGCGGCGTGTCACCTTGTTTTTTCAGCGCGAAGGACAGGTTCAGGTAAGGCACGAAACTGCCTTCCTGAAAGCCTTGGGCGTTGTCTGCCGTGGCGCGCACATCGGCTTCCAGGTGCACGTCGGAATCGGCGGTGGCGCGCATCATGCCGGCGGGGGCCATCTCGATCGGTTGCAGGTACACCGCACCGATTTCCAGCCCCGGGCAGTGTTGCGGTTCGCCGATCGGGTACTCCTTGGCGGACACCGCGAAGGTGGTCATCAACAGGAGAATGGGCAGCAGGGATGAGGTACGCATGAGGGCTTCCTGACGGGAAAGGGGAGAGGGCCCGAGTCTAGGAAGGTCTGCCGTGAATAATAATGATTCTTGTCAAATTTGCAGGATATTTCATGATTGCCCGGCTTGATCCGTGTCAAGGCCGGGTTGGTATCGTGGCATTAGACTTGACCTACAGTTCACCGGTAGGAAGCTGCTTCATGGCCAAGCCATTTCCGCTGCATCCCAAACACCCTGAACGCATCTGCTGGGGGTGTGACCGCTATTGCGGCGCCTCTGACCTGGCCTGCGGCAACGGTGCCGATCGCACCATGCATCCGGCCGAAATGCTCGGTGATGACTGGTACGAACAGGGCGATTGGGGATTGGCGCCCGAACCTTCGCCAGCACCCGGCACCGAAGCCCCGGCACTACCCGTGAGGCTTCGGTGAAACATGCTTCAGGCTGCCAGGGTCTTGGTCGCCTGCTGCTTTTTATGCGCTGTTTTCATTGCTTCCATCTCGGCGCCCAGTTCTTCAAGTTGTGCTTTCCCGAGTAATTTTCGCGCTTGAGGAAACATCTCGCTTTCCTCCTCTTCGATATGGTGTTCCAACAGCTCCTTGACCACTTTGACCCGGCCGGAAAACTCTGTGGTCGAAGGTTCGGTCTGCTTCAGGTCGGGCAGTACCAGGGCGTCGACGGTACGGTGCTCTTCCTTGGCCTCGTGGTACATGATGTCTTGTTCCTTGCCCCCGGCTTTTCTGAACGCCGGGTACAGGATTTCTTCCTCCAGCTTGGTGTGCAGGCTGATTTCCGCTTCCAGCTTGGCCAGCAGTTCAGTGCGTTTCTTGACCCCGCGTTCGGTGGATTCACTCAGTTGAGTCAACAGGGCTTTGACGCGTTCGTGGTCGGCTTTGAGCAGGTCAATCGCATTCATGGGTGACACCTCACGGGAAAGTCAGGGCGTGTCGAAATGCACGCCTCGTCCAGTGCAGGAGTGCATCAGTTGTACCAACCTGAGCTTTTTGAAATACCTCTACAAATTCAATGGCCTACAGCGAGTGCGTGACGGTGCTGTTCGTGCAGGTTGCATGGTTGGCCCTGTGGCGCATTGCATTCCACCACGGCGCAAGGTTCGCGCAAATTTAAATGAACCCTCACGGCCGATGCTTGACCTAACGCATACGACCTAGGAGGTGAAGCATGGAAATTCAATATATCTGGATTGGGCTGGCGGTGATTCTGTTGCTGCTGGAGTTGTGGGCGATCAATATCGTGTTGCGCAGCACGGGGGGCTGGGAGTCCAAAGGATTATGGCTGGTGGTGCTGATTTTTGTGCCGCTGTTGGGGCTGATCGCCTGGGCGATGTTCGGGCCGAAACGGGAAATGCCGGAGCATCGTAAAAGCTGAGGCATCAGCCCATAAAAAACAGGCGCCTCGACGGCGCCTGTTTTCGTTCAGCGCTCGGGCATCAGCTTGCCACAGCCCTTGCAATTGCCTCATTGAATGCCGGCAGATCGTCCGGCGTACGCGAAGTAATCAGGGTCCAGCCGTTGGCCTTGCATTCCTTGACCTCGGCATCGACCCAGCCGGCGGCACCGGCGTTTTCCAGGTCAATACGCACGCTCTTGTAGGAGGTCAGGGTCTTGCCCTTGATCACGCCTGCGTCAATCAGTGCCCAGGGCCCGTGACAAATCGCCGCTACGGTTTTACCCGCCTGCACGAATTCGTTGATCAGCTTCAACGCGGCCGCATCCTGGCGAAGCGTGTCCGCATTGACGGTGCCGCCGGGAATGACCAGTGCATCGAAATCAGCACCGGAGAGCTCGGACAGTTTTGCAGCGGATTCCACCGTCTGGTCTTTCTCGGTGTCGCCGACGAAGGTCTGTGTGGTGCCGCCCTTGCTGGAGGCGTGGGTCACCGTCGCGCCATGCCCGCGCAGTGCTTCCAACGGTTTGAGCAGTTCATCGCGCTCAATGCCGGTATTGGAGGTGATAACCAGAATATTCTTGCCGTTTAGGTGTGAACTCATGATCGAGTGTCTCCTGATGGGGAATGGGATCTGAGAGAGTTGATCCAGCGCGGGCGACAAAGGTTTAAATTAATTTGCGCTTATTTTCCGGGCGGTTGGCGCGGGCAATTTCCTTGAACTATCCACATCAGCAGGCCTCTGCTGCTTAAGCGCCCGTCATTTTCACGGGCCTTCAATTGACTGGAGACTCACCATGAATGCCGATAAAACCCCAGCACCCATCAGCTCTGAAGAAGCCCAGCGGGGCACCGAAAAGGCTGACAAGGGCCAGACTCTGGAACGCCCGAATCCCAGGACCGAAACCGTCGATAAAGTAGTGACGCCCACCGAGATCAAAGACATCGAGCGTCAGACCGATGCCATCAATGAACAGGCCGCCAAGGCCGAGCGCAAACTGGGCCACTGAACATGGCCCGCGCCATCAGCGCGTCGGAGTTGGGCATTGAACTCAAGCCCGGCGACGACCACAGTCTGTTCAAGTGGTTTATCGCCAGCTTCCTGATGGGCAAGCGTATCCAGGCACCGATTGCCGCGCAGGCCTATAAAGTGATTGTCGAGGAAGAAGGCCGTGACACTGCGCGCAAGCTGCAGCACTGCACATCGCGTGAATTGGTGGCCATGCTGGGACGCGCGCATTACGTGCGCTATGACGAAACCACCGCGCAACGCTTGCTCGACCTCAGCGCCAGGTTGAACGCCGAATACGCCGGCAAGATCACCCATATGCGCAGTGTCAGCGAAAGCCGTGAGGCCTTCGAAAAACGCCTTGGGGAATTCGACGGGGTGGGCCCCAAGACCATCGAGATTTTCATGCGCGATGCTGTCAAGGTGCTGTTTTGACTGCAGCTCCCTATGTGGGCTGTGCCGGCTGGAGTTTGCCGCGTGAATACTGGCCGAGGTTCAGCGGTGAGGGCACGCACCTGCAGCGCTATGCTTCACGCTTCAATGCGGTGGAAATCAACAGCTCCTTCTATCGTCCGCACCTGGCGAAGACGTATGCACGCTGGGCGGATTCGGTGCCCTCAGGCTTCCGTTTCTCGGTCAAAGTGCCCAAGCGCCTCACTCATGAGCTGCGCCTGCAAGGCTGTGAGGCTGCACTGGATGAGTTTCTTGGGCAATGCCTGCAACTGGGCGAAAAGCTGGGTTGCCTGTTGGTGCAATTACCGCCTTCGTTGCATTACGAACCGCTCGTTGCCAGCGCATTCTTCACGGCGTTGCGCCGACGTTTCATGGGCCACGTAGTGCTTGAGCCACGTCATGGGAGTTGGCTTGCGGCTGAGGAGATGTTGCGCCACCTGCAGGTCGGGCGAGTGGCGGCCGACCCGCCGCTTATTGCGTCGGGAGAAACACCGGCCGGTTGGCAGGGCGTGCGTTATTGGCGCCTGCACGGGACGCCGCGCATTTATCACAGCGGCTATGGACCTGAACGGGTCCAGGCTTATGCCCGTTTGTTCAGTGCGTCCATGGAGGATGGCGTGCCCACCTGGTGCATCTTCGACAACACGGCCAGCGGCCTGGCAACCTCCGATGCGCTGTCCCTACTCGACCTCTACCCGCAGCACTTCCACACCTAGCTGTTCATACGCTTGCACATTCGGCACGTGCCATTCGGTAATCAACGTGTGTATGCGGCTGCACGGTGCCACCACAAACGGCTCCACGGCGCCGATCTTGTCGGCCATGGTCACCGCCACCACATGGGACGCACTGTCGAGCAAGGCTTGCTTGACCGCGACCTCGTCAAAATGCAGCGAACTGATACCGACTTGCGGATGCAGCGCGCACACGCCGGTAAACAACAGGTCGGCCTTGATGCTCTGGATCAACCGCACGGTTTCATGGCCGCCGGTGGACAGCGTCGCCGGGTTGAGTTGGCCGCCGGTGAGGATCACTTTTACATCGGGATGGTCCGCCAGGGCGATGGCGATCATCGGCGAGGTGGTGACCACCGTCAGGCGGATCGAGTGCGGCAAGGACTGAGCGATCTGCAGGGTGGTGGAGCCGGAATCGAACAGCACGATCTGGCCATCCTCGACCCGTTCGGCGGCCAGGCGGGCGAGGTGGCGCTTGGCGTCGTTGGTTTCGCCCACTCGGGTGAAAAAATCCTTGCCGGTGTCTTTGGGTCGGGGCAGGGCGCCGCCGTGCACGCGTTGCAGCAGGCCGGCAGCGGCGAGCTCGCCAAGGTCGCGGCGGATGGTGTCCTGGGACACGGCGAAGTGCTCCACCAGCTCCGAGGCGGTGACTTTGCCGTCGCGTTCCAGCAGCAACAAAATCTTCTGTTTGCGCAAAGAAGGCAGGTCGATGGCTTGATGGGTGTTGTGCATGGTTTTGCGTCTTTTTGCGGGTTTGTGCGAGATTAGTCGTCTCATGCCGTAAACGCAATGGCTGGTTGTGCGGGCGATGGGCGGTTACTCTCAGCATTCAGTCCAGGGAGAGGTGACCTAGATGTCGTTGATCACAACCATCGAAGATTTACGCAAGCTCGCGCAAAAACGTGTGCCACGGATGTTCTACGACTATGCCGATTCCGGCTCCTGGACTGAGAGCACCTACCGCGCCAACGAAAGCGACTTTGCCCGCATCAAGTTCCGCCAGCGGGTGGCGCGCAATATCGACGAGCGCTCGATCCGCGCCAGCATGATCGGCCAGGACATGGCCATGCCCGTCGCGCTGGCGCCGACCGGTTTGGCCGGCATGCAGCATGCCGATGGCGAGATTCTCACCGCCCGCGCTGCCGCTGCATTTGGCCTGCGCTACACCTTGTCGACCATGAGCATCTGTTCGCTGGAAGACATCGCCGAGCACGTCGGCCAGCCGTTCTGGTTCCAGTTGTACGTGATGCGCGACCGCGCCTTTATCGAGCAGTTGATCGAGCGCGCCAAGGCCGCCGGCGTGGATGCATTGGTGCTGACCCTCGACTTGCAGATCCTCGGGCAACGCCACAAGGACTTGATCAATGGCCTGTCCGCGCCGCCCAAACTGACCCTGCCGAATATCCTCGACATGGCCACCAAGCCGCGTTGGGTGATGGGCATGCTTGGCACTAAACGGCGCGGCTTCGGCAATATCGTCGGGCATGTTAAAGGCGTGGCCGACATGAGTTCGCTGTCGTCCTGGACCGCCCAGCAATTCGACCCGCGCCTGAGTTGGGACGATGTGGAGTGGATCAAGCAGTGCTGGGGCGGCAAGTTGATCATCAAGGGCATTCTTGATGTGGAGGATGCACGCTTGGCCGCAAATGCCGGTGCCGATGCGCTGGTGGTGAGCAACCACGGAGGACGGCAATTGGATGGCGCGCCGTCGAGCATCAGCCAGTTGCCGGCGATCGTGGCGGCGGTGGGGGAGCGCATCGAGGTGTGGCTCGACGGCGGCATTCGCTCCGGCCAGGACGTGCTCAAGGCGGTGGCGTTGGGTGCCAAAGGCACGATGATCGGTCGGCCGCATTTGTATGGCCTGGGGGCGATGGGCGAGGCGGGTGTGACCAAGGCGCTCGAGATCATTGCCCGCGAGTTGGACGTGACGATGGCGCTGTGTGGGTATAACGATATACGCGATGTGAATCGCGAAATTTTGTTGCCGGGGACATTCCCGGAAAACGTTTACTGAGCAAAAAAAGCGTAAAAAAATAAAAAGAGTTGTCCACGAAAACCGTGGGTATCTCTGTGGATAACTTTGCGAAGCCCCGGCAGGGTTGGCGATTTAAGCCAAGATCAATATTTGATCAACTTCGGATTTGGCCCAGCATGGCCTGGGTTTGCGCTTGACAGGCAAGCACGAACCCAGTGCCGAAAAACATTTTTACGAGTCGCCGTTGCGGCCTGTGGAGTGGGTGACAACCTGCGTCGGCATCTTCGCTTGCATCAGTTTGTCCAGCGCCTGGCCATAACTGCGACCGGCCAGGCTCATGCTGTTGTTGTGGCTGGCACCGGGCACCAGTAACAGCCGCTTGGGCTCCCGGGCGGCTTCAAACAACTGCTGGCTGAAGCGCGGCGGTACGTAGCGGTCGTCAAGGCCATGCACCACCAGCAGCGGCATATGGATGTCGGCGATCTTGTCGATGGAGTCGAACTTCTGTGACAGCAACCAACGCACCGGCAGTGAGGTATTCGCCACGGCGGTGGCCACATCCGCCAGCGACGTAAAGGTGGATTCGATGACGAGGCCACGTACCGGCAACGGTGTCTGTTTGCCCAATTCGGCAGCCAGGTCGATGGCTACCGCGCCCCCCAGCGAGTGCCCGTAGATCAGGCGTTTCTGTGGGTCGGGTTGCAGCACCTGGAAGCGTTCCCATGCGATGCGTGCGTCTTCGTACACGGTGGTTTCCGACGGCAGCTCGCCGTGGCTCTTGCCGAAGCCGCGATAGTCGATGGCCAGCACCGAATAACCCAGGGCGTGCAGTTGCTCGATGCGAAACAGCTGCCCGGTGAGGTTCCAGCGCACGCCGTGCAGGTAGAGGATCGCGGGAGCATCTTTCTTGTCCGCCGGGTACCACCAGCCATGGATGTTCTGCCCCGATTTGAAGCTGGCCGGCTTGAGTTCGAATTCCTGCACCGCCTTGGGCAAGCCGCTGTACCAACTGGCGGTGCCTGGCTCGATGCGAAACACCAGTTCGCGTTCCTTGTGTTGCAGCACGGCGCAGCCCACCGGCAGGCCGACGATCAACAGCGCCATGCACAGCAGCGGAAACCAGCGCAGGCTCAGGCGCGAGAAAAAACGTGAGGACATGAAGGTTCCAGGTAAAAGGTCAAGCAGGGGTTTTACCAGATGGCTTGCCCAGGCAGGTATTAATTCGACAGCCGCCCATGGGTGTTTCTTACAAAGTGTTACTGCATTGAACAAGACGTGCAGAGATTGTTAGGGTGGGTGATCGTCACCGGCGACGCATGTGGGTTACATCCTGCGCGCCAGCAATGATCCATTTGCCTGGGATCGCATGAAACAAACACTCGCCCTTTCTTGAGAGTACGACCATGGACACCAGCCCCGTTCGCATCACCGCCGAAGAGACCCTTTCGAAGAACTGGTACCTGCTGAAAAAGTACAGCTTCGACCTGCGCCGCCGCGACGGCAGCTGGCAAACCCAGACCCGCGAGGTGTACGACCGCGGCAATGGCGCAACCATCCTGCTGTACAACCGCGCCCAGCGCACGGTGTTGCTGATTCGCCAGTTCCGCATGCCGACGTTCGTCAATGACTACCATGGTTACCTGATCGAAGCGGCGGCCGGGCTGCTGGATAACGCCAGTCCAGAAGAGCGCATCCGCCTGGAGGCCGAGGAAGAGACCGGCTATCGCGTTGGCCATGTGGAGAAAATCTACGCAGCGTTCATGAGCCCGGGCTCGGTGACCGAGCGGATTCACTTTTTCATGGGTGAGTATCAGCCTGCCGACCAGGTGAGCAACGGTGGTGGGCTGGAAGAGGAGGGCGAAGATATCGAAGTGCTGGAGTTGGGATTCGAGCAGGCACTGGGGATGGTGCAGAGCGGGGAGATTGTGGATGGGAAGACCATCATGTTGTTGCAGCATCTGGAGTTGCGCATGCTCAAAGAGGGTTGGTGAGACCCCTTTGTTTGGGTGATCCCGTTTGTTGTGGTTCGTAGCCTTCCTGTGGTGAGCAGGCTTGCCCTGCGTTGGGCTGCGCAGCAGCCCCAAAAACAGGCAATGCCGATTTACCTGAAAACACCCATCGTCTGGATTGGGGCCGCTTCGCGGCCCAACGCAGGGCAAGCCTGCTCGCCACAGAGGGGCGGTGTTGCCTTGGAGGGCGGTGTTTCGGTTACCAGGTTGACTGGTCTTCGAGGCTGGCCTTTTGGAGGTCATCTCGCCAAACCTCATTGGCTAGTCGATAGATGTCGGCGAAAAAGCCCCGCGGATCGGCGATTTCTGTTTCGTCCCAGGCCATCGTTATGTATTCGTCGTAGTCGCTTTTGAATTCTTTTGAGAAGTCAAAGTCGTGGTTGTCCAGTGCATCCCTGAGAGCTGACATCAATACGAAACGATGTCTGTATGATAGGTACATAAGGTCTTTGAGGATAAAAGAAACTATGATCTCTTCCCTGTCTTTCTGATTGTTAGGATCATATTTCCATAGTTCTTTTCCAACTGTTTCCTCAAGATCGTATATGGATAAAGCTCCTAGTATATGAGAGATATTAGGGGTGTATGGAGTGTTCATAAATGGGCATTTCAGCATCGTCTGCTCACTTCGGGAATGCGGTGAATGGTCGAGTGGGATTGTTTCTATCAAACCGGGCGCAGCCTTCTTGTGGCGAGCAGGCTTGTCCTGCGCTGGGCTGCGCAGCAGCCCAAAAAACAGGCAATGCCGATTTACTTAAAAAACCCATCGCCTGGACTGGGGCCGCTTCGCGACCCAACGCGAGCAAGCTCGATTGCCACAAGGAGGGAGGCTGGCTTCTTAGAATTCTTCGATACCTACCCCGGCAGAAGCCAGATGCGCTTGTTTTCTTAATTTACCGATCTTGGCGAGTCGTAGTAGTTTTTTAAACATATCAATAAGACCTGCATAAACTTTCTCTGATTAATTAAAGGTGCGCTGAAATAGGTTGTCATGCTTTTGAAAACTGCATTAAAATTATCATTGATGGCTAAGAAATGTGTGATCGAGGCAATGAACCACTCCTGCTCACTCCTTGTGTAATTGAGAAATTCTGGTTTGGTTAATTCGTCAAAAAGATCTGTAAGTTCTTTTTCGTTATTTACGTCTTTTGATGCAATTAGTTTCTCTCGCTCTAAGTCGTCAGTGTTTTCGATATCGTAAGTGAACAGTAATCCACGAATTATTGACATGCTAGGCTTGTTTTTCATTTTTAGTCATTTCTCCGTGTACGCAGTTTTTGGGTGGCCTTGATTGTTTAATATCACCCTTGCTTTACGTTGTTGGCTATATTCCATTCCCTCTCTTGAGTATCCTTCGCCAACAATTTTGCCCATATCCATTGGTTCTAGTGATGCAGCGTGTCCGTTTCGTCTGAAAATAAGCTGGGCTCTGTATATCGAGTTTAACTGATCTCTATGGCTGAGATAATGTGTTGCAGCAGGTGGGTATTTAGGTTCCCCATTTTTTGGACCCGATGTGTAGCGCTCAATAATTCCGGGTTGGGCACGCACTAGTACGCATTGATCCCACCCGCCAGCTTCACCGGGTCCGGCGTCAGGTAACGCCCAACATCCGGATTGTAGTAACGATGGCGGTTGTAATGCAGCCCGCTTTCCTGATCGAAATACTGGCCCTGGAAGCGCAGCGGGGTGTAACCGATCCATCACCCACACATTCAAAGCCGCCCATTGAAGCCCGATGCTGCGCTCCCGATCTCTTTCTGGAGCCAGCACCTCATGATGCGTCCCGACGCCAAAGTCGAAAAAGTTTACCTTTACCCCAAGTCCGTGGACTTCCGAAAATCCATCGACGGCCTGGCCGCCCTGGTCGAGCTGGATATCAAGGTGGCCGTCTTCGACCCGGTACTTTTCGTTTTTCTGAATCGCTCCCGCAACCGGGTGAAAATCCTCTATTGGGAGCGCAACGGCTTCTGTCTTTGGCTCAAGCGCCTGGAATCCGAGCGTTTCAAAACCT
>NZ_FOQS01000007.1:0-343865 GCF_900113815.1 Pseudomonas sp. NFPP04
CGAGGTTTTGAAACGCTCGGATTCCAGGCGCTTGAGCCAAAGACAGAAGCCGTTGCGCTCCCAATAGAGGATTTTCACCCGGTTGCGGGAGCGATTCAGAAAAACGAAAAGTACCGGGTCGAAGACGGCCACCTTGATATCCAGCTCGACCAGGGCGGCCAGGCCGTCGATGGATTTTCGGAAGTCCACGGACTTGGGGTAAAGGTAAACTTTTTCGACTTTGGCGTCGGGACGCATCATGAGGTGCTGGCTCCAGAAAGAGATCGGGAGAGCAGCATCGGGCTTCAATGGGCGGCTTTGAATGTGTGGGTGATGGATCGGTTACAGAAGATTTGTTGGAGGCTGCGATAAAAATCGGCCTTGAGCTGACTCACGAGGCAAACAAAAAGAAGGGAAGTTTGGAGAAATGCGGGCTGTGTTTTTTTGAGCTCGGGCATTTTGTGGACGTTTTCCCGAAAACCGTAGTATAGATTTTCAGTGTTTCCCAAACCCCAGAAACCACAAAGCCCCGCATTGCGGGGCTTCGAGATATGGTGCGGCACCAAGAGTCGAAAAATCTATTAACTTATTGTTTTTGAGTGGTTTTTTTATCTAAAAAAATAAGCCTACCTCTATTGCTATCCTTATCCTTGCGCACAACTGCCTCGCCGGGCAGGGCAGGCTATCTAGTTTTTACTTTATTTTAACCTTTGAAAAAATACTCCGAAATCGATCATACAGTTCGCCAGCTTCAACTGTCGGTGCGGCATCTAGTCGGGAAGCAAATATTTTATAGTAGGAGCCGTACATCTTTCGGTCTTTTGCTTTGTTCCAGGTCCAGCCAATACCTTTCCCGTTCCCTATATTCAACTCAGTTCCTGTAGCGGTGCGTTCTAGTATAAATCTAAATATTTCATTGTTTAATGATTTTGCTAGGGTAGTCAGTAAGTCCGCGATGCTGGCGGCGTCACTTACTTTTAGCTTCAAAGGCTTTTCAATAAATTGCTTATGGTTTGAAAGGCCGAGTTCGATTGCGTTTTTCGTTCCCAGCTTTCCAAATCGATGTACGCAGCAATGACGTATTTCACAGACGGAATTGTAATTGTTGAGTAGTTCAACTAGGGCTTTATCTTTCAAGTCAAAAGTCAAAAATTTCTTGAGGCCATCTATTATGCCTTTTTTTCCAGAAAATACTGACTCTTCAAGCAGCGCTTCTGGAAGCATTTCTTGCCTTTGATGTTTTGCAGCGCCATAGGATAATACAGCTTTCTCGCAAGCTTTTTGGCAATAAGGGTCTATGAATACAACTCTGCGCAGGAGCGCGCGCATAAAACTTTCGACGGCAGATACGTATCCAAGTATTAAAAGAATACCTAGCTCTGTTTCAATCACTTCGTCTGCTTGCCGGGCCACCCACATTCGATTCAGTCTTAGGGTGTTTTCGATGAACTGATCAATGGGTGATACATCAGAGTCGTCATGAGTGACGTCAAAAAGTGTACCAGTTTGGATTGTACCTATCAGAGGCCTTACGGCCACCAAGTTTGCAAAATCGTTTTCCGTAACTTTAATTGTCATAATTAGGATAGAAAGTCGTCTGCGAAGCCATTAAGAACGTCTACGATCTTTGCCGTTCTACGACGACCGAAGCCCCTTACCGTTAGCAAATCTGCTGCTGGGTCTTGCTTTGCCAGAAAGTCGCGAAGTGTTTTCAATAAAGGTAAGTGCTGGGAGATTTGGTCTCGCTGCCAAGTTGTAAGTCCCGGTACATCGGAGATAAAAGTTTCAAGGCACAATGAGAATGTGGACGCATCAACCAGTTGCTGTCCGCAACTGTGGCAGAAGCGCTGGTTATCGGTTAGGCGACGAGTACCGCACGAGCTGCATTTCGGCAGGGATAGCGTGAGCCCATCAAGGTCGACAGTGTTTACAACTCTCTTTAAGCTTTTTCGTACGGGGTGTTTGGCCGATTTAAACGCGATAGCCTCGACTGTCTGGTTAATCGTGCCCCCCGCGCCACTGCCACCTAATGCCCGTACCGTTAATAGGTGAGCAGTATGAGGAATGAATCGATGATAAATTCTAGTAGGTGTGCCATGTTTAACTGTACCATTGTCATAAATCAGTCCTGCCTCAACTAAGAGGTTGAACATGCGCTCTACAATGGCGGTCATTTCTGACTCGGCGACACCGTATGTAAGCTGTTTAAATTTTTTGGGTGCGATGGTCGCATTGAAGGATTTAAGCTCCGCCACGATGCCGTTTAAAACTTGCTCGCCAGCGATGACGAGTGATTCGATTTTTGGAACTTTTTTGCCCAAAGATCTGAATTCAGCGTTTCGCGCGTCAAGATGCTCTTGGATAATCTGATTGACCGCTTGCTGGCTAGAACGAAACCCTCCCCGTCGATACTCCTCTAACATTGTTAGGTAAGCACGAGGGATGCCAAACGCCGCAAAGCGAAGCATTTCTGTGTGTGACACATTGATGGTTTGGAAATCAGGTACGCGAGCCCGTGCAATGTCGTCCATTATCTCATTGTAATTTGGATCTTCGACACAGAGCCACACTGGTATAGAGATTGAGTCTTGGCCTTCATGGAATTTATAACTGACCTCAGTAGTCCCGGGGTATACGGATGCTTTCGGGGCCAGATCAATAGATTTCAGCGACCTAACAATATCAAGGAACTCAATCAAGAAGTCCGGGGCTAAGGTAAGCGCCGCGTCATCCATAAGAAGGATCGTGTACTTTCTTCCGAGAAGTCGTCGAGCATTAGAAATCAAAGATTGCACTGTCTCTATTGTCAGGCTTGCGGCAATCTCAGAGTTTTTTTCGTCCAGAGGTAGATTTCGCTCTACTCGGTTGACGTATGTTTTGATTGCGTCAATCGGAGCTTCGCTTGATAGCGTAGAATAAACTTTTTGAGAGTCTTCCCACTCAGTTAAGCTGTCGAATAAAGCTAGAACAATTCTAGCCAAAACCCAAGAATGGAACTGATGTAGGGCATTGGAGTGTGTAGAAAGTAATGGCTCTAGTCTAAAGTACCTGTTGAAGGTAACATAAACGGCAAAAGGATTTTTAATGTTATCTCGGCAGCTGAGCCAGGCATAGCGCATCATGTGCGTTTTTCCGCATCCTCTTGGACCAACAATCGTACGCAGCGCGCGATTGGTAAGCTCCTTGTGCACGGACTGGAAAAGATCGCCTGTTTGGGAGGTCTCTTTGAGCAAGTCTTCGATCGGGATGTAGTCTGCCCGCTGCTGTAATACGCTTTCGAGATTATTAGTAGTCATCCGTAATTCTTAATCCAGTTCTAAATCTAGAAGTCGGGCAGCAGTTATAAATCGAGCGCCTACTCCCTGAGAGATTTTATCAAGCTGAGCGCGGCCTGAGTCGCTCGTTAGGAGCCGTAATACTTCATCGGAAGCTGCATTGGGAGTTAGAGCAAAGAAACAATCCGTGATAAGGATTGGGCCTTTTTTTACAAGAACTACCTTTCGGCTTAAATTCCGCCCCACACGCGCGACAAGTATATCGCCCTCACGTGCATAGCTACCGCCCAAAGCTTCCGCATCAGACTGTGATACTAAAAACCTAGGTGAAATATCGGACTCGTAATCTGCCAAGTCTGTAATGTGAAAGATCGGTAGTTTTACTGATTTTCTTGAGCTAGAGCTATGGCTACCCCTAGAAACTGAAGAAATTAATTCACTTAACTTTCGTCTAATCTTCTTTCTTGTTTTTTTGGTTTTGTTTTGGACGTGATGGCTATAGTCGATCCGCGAGATGGCCTCGTCAGATGGTATATTTAACGCCTCAGAAAGAACGCCGCTCAGTTCGAGCTTCCTACTTGTTACAGTCGATTTTTGCGTCCCGTTTTTTGAAAGTATAACAATGTGTGTTTGAGCTTCCGTCTTACGAAAAATATTTCGTGGCAGCTCAATAATTTGCTCTAGTGAATGGTTTTCAATTAGCGCGCGCCGAAACCGTTCAAACCTTTCACCAGTAATTAAACCGTCTGGAAGTATTAGTCCGAGCTTGCCCCCACTCTTAAGAAGGCGCAGGTTTTGTGCCACAAATAGTATTCCAGCGGGTGCATTTTTTGCTTCTGGAAGGACATGGCTAAGGCCGACTTCTTCAAGAATATTGCCGAAATGTTCCTGCCAGATAGGGCGAATATAGGGTGGATTACACACAGCAGCACAGGCTTGCGACCAGCCGAGCCCTATTCGATCGCCCAATCTCAGGTCGAGTGCATCACCTGTAAAATGAACAAAAGACGGTCCGCGAAGCGTCGGAAGGCGGCCGCTATCGGCTTGCTCGTCAATATCTACGGTGAGATAGCGTTCTGCTGCCCACTGATTCGCGGCTTCAGTTACCAGCGCACCATCACCTGCACCTAAGTCAATGACAGTCCCAGGTGTAGCCAGCTTCATGGAGCTGATCAGAAGCGAGGCGACTGTCTCTCGGGTGTAGTATCGACCGAGATGGTCAGAGGTTCTAGATTCCATTGGTACTGCTTCGTTGGGCGCTCGGAGAGCGACTTTACAGGGTTTGACCGTGTCTGAGAACGTATTCTAGATAGCTTTTGACTCTTCATGCGATTGATGGCGGAGAATCGCTTGCGATGGTTCGAACCGCGTTTGGCGCTTGTGGAAAATGCCACTCCTTGCCCAGCCGCAGAGCAATCAAGCGTATTGTCAGCAGATAGTAGTATCGCGTTTGTGCGCCATGATTCAGCAGATAAGAGTTCATAAACCAAGCGAGGTGTTTCTGCCGCCAACTCCAAGGATTGTCTCGCTTCCAGCGATCCCCTATCGCCTTCTGGATACGTTTCGATTGGCGAAGATGGCGTTGACGTGTGGCATGCGACCCCTTAAGCACCGCTATCAGAAACACCTCAAAGTCGAACTGCCTGCTCATTTTTGACCCCCGATGTACGCTGATACAACGTCTATACGACTGTGTCCGAGTTCATAGCTGATTTGTGTGCGTGCCTTTCGGTCTAGTCGTGGATCGAAGCGGCCGGACCCGCCGCCATTGATCGGGGCTAGATGTTGGGTGATCTGTTCATATCGCTCGCACGCATAGGCCGCCCTTAACTCATGGAAGCCTTTGACGTTGTGTGCATGGAGGAAATCCCGAGCAGGACGGACGATTCGCTGTTGGAAATCCAGGTAGCTCTCGTTCGGTGCAAGTAGATTGTGGCTACCCTCTGGGGAGACCAGTTCTGCATAGCTGAGTGCTTCGCGAACCTGGTCATCCACGGAAATCCAACGAGGTGCTGACGCACCGCCGCGGCCACCTTTGGTGCCGTCCTGGATGTTGATCCTCCCGAGTTGCTCGGCTTCCCGTTGCAGCCGAGGAAGGTCGGCCAAAATCGCCTCGCGTAAGCGCATGCCGGTGGCGCGTGCCAACTGTGCGATAGCCGCGGCGCGGGGATGCTGTTCGTGGAGCGCATCGACAGTGCGCATTACTTGCTCGCGATTTTGGCCTTGGGGAATTGTCGTGCGAACGGTGGTGCGCTGCATCCTCAAAGCCTTACTCGGGCTCGGCACTTTCACATACTGATCACCGCGAAGAGCTGCGAGGGTTCGGTTGACGCTGGACAACCGGTTTTGCGCAGTCGCGATGGCGAGCTCGCCTTGTTCAACTTGCTGGCGGAGATACCCGGCGTAGTCCAGCAAGGTCTGCCGATCTATCTGCCGCGCATCGTTGAGCCCCGGCCCATCCTCCGAACGACACCATCGCACAAACGCCTGCCACCGATCACTGTGTGCCTTGACCGTCCCGTAATGCCCGCCGCCAAACAGATCACGTAGCGCCTGCGGCCCGGCATAACTCAGTTGTCGGCCATAGCCAAAATTTCGTCCATCCCGTCTACCTACCAATGCCATGATCAAGCTCCTCTCGAAGCCAAAACCTTTGAAACCTTCCCCACGTCATCCCGCCTAGGATGTTGAGTGTTATCAGGGATCAAGGCCCCTGCGACCTGTGAGGGTTGTCCACTAACGCGGGACTGGCGGCTCCTTACGACCGGGAGCTTGGGCATCTCATGATCTGGCCTCCTGAACACTTCCGAGGAAGTGGGCGGGTGGAGGCTGCACTGGCTGACGAGACCGGCGCCGCAAGACCCTGAGTCGGGTGAAGGCAGTGATGCGATGACAGGGGCATGCCTGACTGTCAGTCAGGTGCAGTCCATTCCTTGGGCTGCGGCACCATCATCTGCATCGCTGTTGCTGGTGACTTCGGTGTTTGTCACGCCGATTGTCACGAGGGGGAATGCCGCAAAGCCTTGTACGAGTTGGGCTGCAGCAGCGGTAGGAGTGCCCGTCTCTTTCCGGAAGAAAGAGACGGGCGCAGGTTGGCGCAGTGAAATGGCCAAGCGGATAGGTTGCTGCAGGGCAGCTATGCAAGGGGATGAGTTGCCGCAGTGGGCACACTGGTAAAAGTAGGCATCCATCACATCGCTGTGACCGTGCGAGCCGCCGGACGCTAATCGCACTTTGGGGGAACCACCACCGTGTGGCGTAGCCTTAAAGGTTCTGGCTACCTGGGTTGCTGTCGACGACAGCGCTTTGCCCGATCTTTTCTACGCCTGTGGATAATTCGGGTCAAGACTCCAATTTTCGGGAGTTCTGCGGCTGTGGATGAAATTATCCACCGGTGGAAATCAGTGGTTTTCCACAGACAGTTGTGTGGGCTTTAGATTTTTTAAGTGAGGTCCATCCAAGCAGGGCGGCTTTGCAGCCCTGTTTGGATGGACCCGCGTGGACAAGCGGATCGCTGAGATATGAAGACCGAGCGCTTACTCAGTTGCGCCACGTTTTGCTTTAAGGCGAGTGACGTTCGCTCCTGTCTGGTTCGCGAATTCGTGTGGAGTGACATGCTCCTGCCCATTGGCCTCCAGGTACCGGCTCCACCAGTTCATGATCAGCCTGCGCTCCTCAATAAACTCGGCCTTGTGGATGTAAGCGGCACGGACGTTGTTGCGCTCCTTGTGGCTCATCTGCCGTTCAATGGCTGTCTCCGACCACAATCCTGACTCGATCAGTGCACTGCAGGCCATCGAACGAAACCCATGCCCGCAGATATCGGTTTTGGTGTCGTATCCCATCGTCCGAAGCGCGTTGTTCACGGTATTTTCGGACATGGGCTTCCAGGGTTTGGCATCCCCTGCGAAGACCAATGCGAATTTGCCTGTGAGTGCATGGATTTTTTCGAGTAGCGCCACTGCTTGCGGCGATAAGGGTACTAAATGGATATCCCCTGCCATCTTCGTACCCCTTGTGGAAAAGGGTACTCCCTCCAACGCTGGTCGAGTGTCCGGTATCTCCCAGGTGCCGCGCTTGAGGTCGAACTCGCTCCAGCGTGCGAAACGCAGCTCGCTGGATCGTACAAACACATGCAGCGACAGCATCACCGTCAGACGGGTAAGTGCCCGGCCTTTATAGGTGTCGATCCGTTCCTGCAGTTCCGGCAGTCGCGATAAGGGTAGAGCGGGGCGATGCACCACCCGCGGGGCTTTGATCGAGCCTTCGAGATCGTAAGCAGGGTTTATGGTGATAAGCCGGAGGCGCTTTGCCTCGCGCATGATGCTCTGCAGGTAGTTTTGTACCCTTAAAGCAACGTCGATCGTTCCGCGCTTCTTGATCGCTTCCAAGGGCTGCATGAGGTCATGGGTGTCGAGGTCGACAATGGCGCGGGCGCCGATCAGCGGGAACACGTGGGTTTTGAGGCGGCTCATCACAGTCTTGGAATGGCCTGGTGCCCACTTGGCCGACATTTCCGTATGCCAGTCGAGCGCAACGCTTTCAAAGGTTCTGCCTTTGATCACGGCTTCCGCCTTGGCTTGGTGCTTGGTCTCTATGGGATCAATACCATCCGCCAGCATTCGCTTGACGTCCAAGCGCTTGCGGCGAGCATCGGCAAGGCCGATGACGGGGTAGTTGCCGAACGAGGTCAGTCCTTCCCGTCCGTCAGGTTTGACGTAACGGAGCCGCCAGCCTTTGCGGCCATTGGGTTGGACTAGGAGATAGAGGCCATCGCCGTCGAAAAGCTTGTAGGCGCGGTCTGTAGGTTTTGCCAAGCGGCAAGCTGCGTCGGAGAGCGGAGCTGTGGTGCGCGACATAAGGGTACTCCCTTTTATCGAAGTGACCTGTATCCCAAACTCTACCCCTAAAACGGTTGGAATCCACCAGTTTCTGACGGAAACCGATGGAACGCCAAAACGAAAAAACCCGCCAGAAGGCGGGTTTTTCGGGGGTTCCAGAGATTTTGAAAGCCTTCTCTGGAACCTTGTATGGTGCCGGCACCAGGAGTCGAACCCGGGACCTACTGATTACAAGTCAGTTGCTCTACCAACTGAGCTATACCGGCGTGTTAGGGCGACGATTATAGCGATTGGCAAGGTTCTGTAAACCCCTGAATTCTGACTATTTTTGCAGAACCCACGCTTTTTCCACGCTCGCCCCTTTTTCCAGCTGGCGAGTGTAGGATTTCTCCCTTGCCACCGTAGGGTCTACCCCGGCAAAAATCTTCTCCAAACTCAAGGAAGCCCCACGTGAAACGGACTCTCTCGCTGTCCCTCATCCTCCTCACTGCCGCGCTCGCTGCGTGTTCGTCCAACAAACCCGCCAACGACCCGGCGCTGGTGGGCACCTGGAAAGGTCTGCGCACCGAGACCGGTAAATGTCAGTTCCTGTCGTGGACCAACACCCTCAAGCCCGACGGTCGTTTTGTGATTACCTTCTACCGCGATGCACAGCAGACCAAGGTGATCCAGACCGAGCAGGGTTCGTGGTCGGCGGCCAATGGCAGGAATGAGTTGCGTACCGACGGCGTGCGTTCGCCGGATGTGTACACCTATAAGCTGCTGGACGCAGACACGGTGCATTACGTGAGTGTGGCGTCGGACCCGACCAGCGATTGCCAGGATGACTACGCGTTCACCGAGCGTCGTGTGCGCTAAGCCTTCAGAAACGCTCCGAAACCGGGCACTCAGGTGCCCGGTTCGCGCAAGCCTCAACTGCCTTCTGCGCAGTTACCTGCGAACTTTTTGTAGTCCAATACCTGCTTCTGCCCGTGGGAATCCAGGTAGGTCATGTGCGCATTCACGATCCCACACGCTCCGTTTGTGTCTTCGACAGTGGTCAGCACGCGCTGGATATCCAGCTTGGGCTGTACGTCGGCGTGGGCGTTGACGGCAAAAGCCAGCAGGCTGACGGCGATCAAGGTGTTCCAGTTCATGGTGAGTATCCTCCGGGTTCAACAAGTGGGTGTGGGCTTATTGAGCGCCCTGGAGGTATCTGCACTGTGTCATGCGGCGCGGGTTTTGCTTCGTTGTGTAGCGAGGCCGTGACTGCATACACAGCGATACACGGGCGGTGGCTTTATGGACCATTTGGATCGACCGCTCAGCCGGTTTTCCCTTGAATACAGGTGCGGTTTCCGTATTCTGTGCCGCGATATAAACCGTCAGTTTTATCGCGGTTCCTTGTAGGCAAATTTCCGAGACAATGTAGGGCAATTGAAAATCTGTTGAAGCGTATGTCAGTTTTGTGCCGTTTCTGTCCACTCGGCCAACTTTTTTTGCGAAATAATGATGCAAGTTCATGTTCTTACAGCGAATGGCGTTTTCTCTATAAAAACGTCATAAAAATGGCGTTAAGCCGTTCGTCGGATAGATTTGAACTAAAATCATCAAAATACTGACACCATCAATGTGATATCACAGAATGCGCCCGACACCACATAACTAGAAAAATACGAGGTCAGCTCATTGCTGGCCTTTTTATCGCCTTTTAAAGCGCAAATCAGGTGGGGGGGCAGTGAGTGAGTCGGGCAGATGATATTTCAAAGCTATTCAACAAGCTGGGTGCCAACCCGAGCGGCTATCGCGAGATCGACTTTGTCCATGAGTTCATCGAGGACGAAATAGAGGTCCTGGAAGCCCCCGCAGTCACTCACGCTCCCCCTGTGATCGAAGCACCCTCGGCGCCGCTGCTGCGCCTGCTGGAGGAACTGAGCCAAGGTGAAGCCGACCACCTGCAGCCGCCCGAAGTGGTGGAAGGGCGGGACGGCCAGGTGTACTCCGAGCAATCCAGCCCTAAAGTCGTAGTGTTGGTCTCGGTCAAGGGTGGCGTTGGCCGCAGTACCCTGGCCGCCGCGATTGCCAGCGGTCTGCAGCGCCAGGGCCGCCCGGCGCTGGCCCTGGACCTGGACCCGCAAAACGCCCTGCGCCACCACCTGTGCCTGGGCCTGGACATGCCCGGCGTCGGCGCCACCAGCCTGCTCAACGAAAGCTGGGCCGCCCTGCCCGAGCGCGGTTTTGCCGGTTGCCGGCTGGTGGCATTCGGTGCCACTGACCACGAGCAACAGCACAGCCTCAATCGCTGGTTGGGCCAGGACAGCGAGTGGCTCAGCAAGCGATTGTCCGGCCTCAAGTTGAGCGGCCAGGACACCGTGATCATCGACGTCCCCGCCGGCAACACCGTCTACCTCAGCCAGGCCATGTCGGTCGCCGACGCTGTGCTGGTGGTCGTACAGCCGGACGTGGCCTCGTTCAGCACACTCGACCAGATGGACAGCCTGCTGGCGCCGCACCTCAAGCGCGCCAAACCGCCACAACGCTTCTACGTGATCAACCAGCTGGACGGTGCCCACCGCTTCAGCCTGGACATGGCCGAGGTGTTCAAGACCCGTCTGGGCGCTGCGTTGTTGGGGACTGTCCACCGTGACCCCGCATTCAGCGAAGCCCAGGCCTACGGGCGTGACCCCCTCGACCCAACCGTCAACAGTATCGGCAGCCAAGACGTCCACGCCCTGTGCCGCACCTTGCTCGAACACATCGACTCGGACCTTCCATGACCGACACTACGTCCTCCACGCCCTTCGTCGAAGGGCACGCCGAACAGCGCCTCAATGACGCCATCGCGCGCTTCAATCGGTGGCCTGCGGCGCTGCGTACGGTGCTGGTTGTCGCCAGTTGCGTGCTCGGCGCGCTGCTGTTGCTGGGCATTATCAGCGCGCCGCTCGATCTCTACAGCCAATGCCTGTTCGCCGGCGTGTGCTTCCTCGCGGTGCTGGTGCTGCGCAAGATCCCGGGGCGCCTGGCGATCCTCGCGCTGGTGGTGCTGTCGCTGGTGGCGTCGTTGCGCTACATGTTCTGGCGCCTCACCTCCACCCTCGGCTTTGAAACCTGGCTCGACATGTTCTTCGGCTACGGCCTGGTCGCGGCCGAGTTCTACGCCCTGGTCGTGCTCATCTTCGGCTACGTGCAAACCGCCTGGCCGCTGCGCCGCACGCCGGTATGGCTCAAGACCGAGCCGGAGGAGTGGCCGACGGTCGACGTGTTCATTCCCACCTATAACGAAGCGCTGAGCATCGTAAAACTGACCATCTTCGCCGCCCAGGCGATGGACTGGCCCAAGGACAAGCTGCGCGTCCACGTGCTCGATGACGGCCGTCGCGACGACTTCCGCGACTTCTGCCGCAAGGTCGGGGTGAACTACATCCGCCGCGACAACAACTTCCACGCCAAGGCCGGTAACCTCAACGAAGCGTTGAAAGTCACCGACGGCGAATACATCGCGCTGTTCGACGCCGACCACGTGCCGACGCGTTCCTTCCTGCAAGTGAGCCTGGGCTGGTTCCTCAAGGACCCGAAGCTGGCGATGCTGCAAACGCCGCACTTCTTCTTTTCGCCGGACCCGTTCGAAAAGAACCTCGATACCTTTCGCGCCGTACCCAACGAGGGTGAGCTGTTCTACGGCCTGGTGCAGGACGGCAACGACTTGTGGAACGCCACGTTCTTCTGCGGCTCCTGCGCCGTCATCCGCCGTGAGCCGCTGCTGGAAATCGGCGGCGTGGCCATCGAGACGGTGACCGAAGACGCCCACACCGCGCTCAAGCTCAACCGCCTGGGCTACAACACCGCTTACCTGGCTATCCCGCAGGCCGCGGGCCTGGCTACCGAAAGCCTGTCGCGCCATATCAACCAGCGGATTCGCTGGGCGCGAGGCATGGCGCAGATTTTCCGCACCGACAACCCGCTGCTGGGCAAGGGCCTGAAGTGGGGGCAGCGCATCTGCTATGCCAACGCCATGCTGCACTTCTTTTATGGGTTGCCGCGCCTGGTGTTCCTCACCGCGCCACTGGCCTACCTGATTTTCGGCGCCGAGATTTTCCACGCCTCGGCGCTGATGATCGTCGCCTACGTGCTGCCGCACCTGGTGCACTCCAGCCTGACCAACTCACGGATCCAGGGGCGTTTCCGTCACTCGTTCTGGAACGAGGTGTACGAGACCGTACTGGCCTGGTACATCCTGCCGCCGGTGCTGGTCGCGCTGGTCAACCCCAAGGCGGGTGGCTTCAACGTCACCGACAAGGGCGGCATCATCGACAAGCAGTTCTTCGACTGGAAACTCGCCCGCCCGTACCTGGTGTTGTTGGCGGTGAACCTGGTCGGCCTGGGCTTCGGTATCCACCAGTTGGTCTGGGGCGATGCGTCCACAGCCGTGACGGTGGCGATCAACCTGACCTGGACCCTCTACAACCTGATCATCACCAGTGCCGCCGTGGCCGTGGCCTCGGAAGCGCGTCAGGTACGTTCCGAGCCACGGGTCAGCGCCAAGCTGCCGGTGAGCATCATTTGTGCCGACGGCCGTGTGCTGGACGGCACTACCCAGGACTTCTCGCAAAACGGCTTCGGCCTGATGCTCAGCGATGGGCACTCGATCACCCGTGGCGAACGCGTGCAACTGGTGCTGTCGCGCAACGGCCAGGACAGCCTGTTCGATGCGCGCGTGGTGTTCAGCAAGGGCGCGCAGATCGGCGCCCAGTTCGAGCCTCTCAGCCTGCGCCAGCAAAGCGAACTGGTACGCCTGACCTTCTCCCGTGCCGATACCTGGGCCGCGAGTTGGGGCGCCGGCCAGCCGGACACACCGTTGGCGGCCCTGCGCGAAGTCGGCGCCATCGGCATCGGCGGTCTGTTCACCCTCGGCCGCGCCACCCTGCACGAACTGCGTCTGGCCTTGAGCCGCACCCCCACAAAACCGCTAGATACGCTGATGGACAAGCCATGACCTCGAAGATATTCGCTCGCCCTCATCCGCGCCGTGCACTCGCGCTGATGATCGCCTCGCTGATGGGCCTCAACACCCTGGCGCAAGCTGCCGAGCAAGCGGCTGCCACCGTGCCGGTACAAAGCACCGATAACGGCTACAGCCTGACGCTCAAGCAGTTGGGCCGTCGCGACACCATGAACCTGCAAGGCGTGGAGTCGTCCGACAGCGTCAACTTCGATATCCGTGCCGATGAAGTGGTGAAGGGCGCGCAACTGCTGCTCAAGTACAGCTACTCGCCGGCGCTGCTGGCGGACCTGTCGCAGATCAACGTGCTGGTCAACGGCGAAGTCGCCGCCAGCCTGGCGCTGCCTAAAGAAGGCGCGGGCACCCCGCAAGAGCAACTGGTGCAGATCCCGCCGAAGTTGATCACCGAGTTCAATCGCCTGAGCCTGCAGTTCATCGGCCACTACACCATGTCCTGCGAAGACCCGTTGCACAGCAGCCTGTGGGCCAAGATCAGCAACAGCAGCGAGCTGAAAGTGCAGGTCGAGCCGATCGTGCTCAAAGACGACCTGGCGGTGCTGCCGCTGCCGTTCTTCGACAAGCGCGACGCTCGCCAGGTGAGCCTGCCGTTCGTGTTTGCCACCGCGCCGGACAGCGCCGCACTGGAAGCCGCTGGCGCCTTGTCGTCGTGGATCGGCGGCCTCGCCAGCTACCGGGGCGCGACCTTCCCGACCACCCTCGGCGAGCTGCCGGCCAAAGGCAACGCCATCGTGCTGGTGCAAACCGCCGACGCGATGGACGTGCACGGTGTGGCCATCGCCAAGCCGACCGGCCCGACGCTGACCCTTATCGCCAACCCCAACGACGCCAACGGCAAGCTGCTGATCGTCACCGGGCGTGACGGCGAAGAGCTCAAGCGCGCCGCCAACGCGGTGGTGCTGGGCAACCCGGTGCTGGCCGGTAACAGCGTGGTCATCACCAAGCTTGACACCCTGGCACCGCGCCGCCCGTACGATGCGCCGAACTGGCTGCCAAGCAACCGCCCGGTACGCCTGGGCGAACTGATCGAACAGCAGAAACTCAGCGTGTCGGGCTACAACCCGGGCGCCATCAGCGTCGACATGCGCCTGCCGCCCGACCTGTTCAACTGGCGTGAAGAGGGCGTGCCGCTCAAGGTCAAATATCGCTACACGCCGCAGCAAGTGTCGACCAACTCCTCCCTGTTGATCGGCCTGAATGACCAGTTCATGAAGTCCGTGGCGTTGCCGTCGGTGGCCAACCTGGGCGGCGGCCAGACCCTGCTCGACCAGTTGAAGAAAGACGAAAGCCTGCCGCGTGAAGTGACCACGCTGTTGCCGATCAGCTCGGCATCGCCCAAATCCAAGCTGCAGCTGCGCTTCATGTACGACTACATCAAGGAAGGCGAATGCCGCGACATCATCGTCGACAACATGCGCGGTTCCATCGACCCGGATTCGACCCTCGACGTCACCGGCTACCAGCACTACATCGCCATGCCTAACCTGGGCGTGTTCAACGACTCTGGCTTCCCGTTCACCCGTCTGGCCGACCTGTCGGAATCCGCCGTGGTCATGCCCGACAACTACGGCACCGACGAGTTGACCGCCTACCTGACCGTGCTCGGTCGCTTCGGCGAAGCCACCGGCTACCCGGCCACCGCCGTCAAAGTGGTGCAGGCCAAGGACGTGCAGAGCGTTGCCGACAAAGACCTGCTGGTACTTGCCACCGCCGCCAACCAGCCGTTGCTCAAGCAGTGGCAGCAATACCTGCCGGCGACCAGTGATGGCGAGCAGCACCACTTCCTGCTGTCCGACCTGCCGCGTTATGTGCGCAGTTGGATCAGCCCCGACCCGGCGGCCAACCAGCATCCGGCCAACACCGGCATTACGTTCAAGGGCCTGAGCAACAGCACCTGGCTGGCCGGTTTCCAATCGCCGCTCAAATCGGGCCGCAGCGTGGTGCTGATCGCCAGCAACCAGCCGCAGGGCCTGCTGGAAGCCACCTCGGCGCTGATCGGCGGGGACGACTACAAAGACTCGATCCAGGGCAGCCTGGCCGTGGTGCAGGGCACAACCATCAGCTCGCTGGTCGGTGACGAGCAGTACTACGTCGGCAAGCTCAACTACTTCAAACTCATGCAGTGGCAACTGTCACAGAACCTGGGCTGGATGCTGTTGATCACCTTCCTCGGCCTGGCCGTGGTGACCAGCCTGGTCTACCTGTCGCTGCGCGCACGTGCAAAACGGCGGTTGGCATGAGCCTGCTCAAGCGTATGGCCCTGGCGACACTGGGCGCGATGATGTTGGCCGGCGGCGCCCAGGCGCAGACCTGTGACTGGCCGCTGTGGCAGAACTACGCCAAGCGCTTCGTGCAGGACGACGGCCGGGTGCTGAACTCGTCCATGAAGCCCACCGAGAGCAGTTCGGAAGGGCAGTCCTATGCGATGTTCTTCGCTCTGGTCGGCAACGATCGCGCGAGCTTCGACAAGCTGTGGACCTGGACCAAGGCCAACATGTCGGGCTCCGACATCGGCCAGAATCTGCCGGGTTGGTTGTGGGGTAAAAAAGCCGATAACACCTGGGGCGTGATCGACCAGAACTCCGCCAGCGACGCGGACTTGTGGATGGCCTACGCCTTGCTCGAAGCGGCCCGCGTGTGGAATGCACCGCAGTACCGCGCCGACGCACAGCTGTTGTTGGCCAACGTCGAACGCAACCTGATCGTGCGTGTGCCGGGCCTGGGCAAGATGCTGTTGCCGGGGCCTGTCGGCTATGTGCATCCGGGTGGCTTGTGGCGCTTCAACCCGAGCTACCAGGTGCTTGCGCAACTGCGTCGCTTCCAGAAAGAACGGCCGAACGGCGGCTGGAACGAAGTCGCCGAAAGCAATGCGCGGATGCTCGCCGACAGCGCCAGCAACCCCCATGGCCTTGCGGCCAACTGGGTTGGTTACCGCGCCACCAGCGCCAACACCGGGGTGTTCGTGGTCGATCCGTTCTCCGATGACCTGGGCAGCTACGATGCAATCCGCACGTATATGTGGGCCGGCATGACCGCCAAGGGCGATCCTTTGGCAGCGGCGATGCTCAAGTCGCTGGGGGGTATTTCCCGTGCGACGGCGGCGTCGGTCACCGGCTTCCCGCCGGAAAAAATCCACGTACTGACCGGCGAAGCCGAGAAAAACAACGGCTATACGCCGATGGGCTTCTCGGCCGCTACCTTGGCCTTCTTCCAGGCCCGCGGCGAAACCGCCCTGGCGCAATTGCAAAAAGCCAAGGTCGACGACGCGCTCAATAAAGCCCTGGCGCCCTCGGCGCCCGACAGTGCGCAGCCGATCTACTACGACTACATGCTCAGCCTGTTCGGCCAGGGCTTCGCCGATCAGAAGTACCGGTTTGAACAAGACGGTACGGTCAAACTTTCCTGGGAGGCAGCATGCGCCGTCACACGCTAGCCATTGCGATTCTCGCTGCCCTGGCTTCCACCGCCAGCCTCGCTGAAACCAGCGACCCACAGTCCTTGCTGATCGAGCAGGGCTACTACTGGCAGTCGAAAAAGAACCCCGAGCGCGCCCTGGAAACCTGGCAGAAACTCTTGAACCTGGCCCCGGAGCAACCGGACGCGTTGTACGGCATCGGTTTGATCCAGGTGCAGCAGAACCGCCCGGCCGAAGCCCGGAAGTACCTGGCCCGCTTGCAGGCGCTGAGCCCGGTGCCGCGCCAGGCGTTGCAGCTGGAGCAGGACATCACCGTGGCGGTGCCGGACAACGCCAGGTTGCTGGAGCAGGCCCGCGAGTTGGGTGAACCCGAGGACGAGCGCGAAAAGGCCGTGGCCCTGTACCGCCAGATTTTCCAGGGTCGCCAGCCCCAAGGCCTGATCGCCCGTGAGTACTACAACACCCTGGGTTTCACCGCCAAGGGCACCAATGAAGCCATCGCTGGCTTGCAGCGTTTGTCCCGTGAGCGGCCGAACGACCCGATCGTTGCGCTGTTCCTGGCCAAGCACCTGGCGCGTAACCCCGCCACGCGGCCGGACGGCATCCGGGCGCTGGCCAAGCTGGCACCGAACAACGACGTGGGCGGCAACGCCGATGAAACCTGGCGCTTTGCGCTGATCTGGCTCGGCCCGCCGAAGCCGGACCAGGTGGCGTTGTTCCAGCAATTCCTGACCGCGCACCCGGATGACACCGAGATCCGCGCCATCATGGAAAAAGGCATCGCCCAAGGCAAAGGCGGTGGTGCCTGGCAGCGTGATCCGCAGATGACCAAGGCCTTCAAGGCCCTGGACGATGGCGACCTGAAAACCGCCGAGCCCCTGCTGGCAGCGCGCCTCGCGCAAAAAACCAACGACGTCGATGCCCTCGGCGGCATGGGCGTGTTGCGTCAGCAGCAGGAACGCTACGGCGAAGCGGAAAACTACCTGGTCCAAGCCACGCGCTTGCCCGGTGGTGCGGCCTGGCAGTCGGCCTTGAACGATGTGCGCTACTGGAACCTGATCAGCCAGAGCCGTGACGCTCAGCGCGCCGGTCGCAGCGCCCAGGCCCGCGATCTGGTTGCCCAGGCCGAGCGCCTGAACCCGGGCCAGCCCGGCGCGGCTGTCGCATTGGCGGGCTTCCAGGCCCAGGACAATCAGTTCGAGGAAGCCGAAGCCGGCTACCGCAAGGTGCTGGCCCGTCACCCTGGCGACCCGGATGCCTTGAGCGGCTTGATCAACGTGTTGTCCCAGTCGGGCCAGCCGGACGAGGCCTTGAAGCTGATCGACTCGGTGTCGCCGGCCCAGCGCGCCAAGTTCGCGCCGAGCGTGAAAATCAACGCGCTGCGGGCGACTCAGGTCGGCAAGCTGGCCGAGCAACGTGGCGATTTGAAAGGTGCGCAAGCCGCTTACCGCCAGGCGCTCGACGCTGACCCGGAAAACCCCTGGACGCGCTTTGCCCTGGCACGCATGTACCTGCGTGACGGCCAGATCCGCGCCGCCCGTGCCTTGATTGACGGCTTGCTCAAGACCCAACCCAACCAGCCGGACGCGCTGTACACCAGCACCCTGCTGTCGGCGGAATTGAGCGAGTGGAAGCAGGCCGAAGCGACCTTGGGACGCATCCCCACGGCGCAGCGCACCGCCGACATGAACGAACTGGCGACCGATATCGCGCTGCACCAGCAGACCGACATCGCCATCGAGACCGCCCGCCGTGGCCAGCGCCCGGAAGCCCTGGCGTTGCTGGGGCGTTCCGAACCGCTGACCCGCAAGAAACCCGAGCGCGTGGCCGTGCTGGCCGCCGCCTATGTGGAAGTGGGCGCTGCACAGTACGGCCTGGACATGATGCAGAAGGTGGTGGAGAACAATCCCAACCCGACGGTCGACCAGAAGCTGCTGTACGCCAACGTGCTGCTCAAGGCCAACAAGTACAGCGCGGCGGGTGAGATCCTGCGCGAAGTGCAAGGCCAGCCGCTGACCGAGACCGGGCGCCAGCGCTACGACGATTTGATCTACCTGTACCGGGTTAAGCAGGCCGACGCCCTGCGTGAGAAAAACGACCTGGTGGCCGCCTACGACATGCTGTCACCGGCCCTGGCCCAGCGCCCGAACGATGCCTTGGGTGTCGGCGCCCTGGCGCGCATGTATGCCGACAGCGGCAACGGCAAAAAGGCTATGGAGCTGTATGCGCCGTTGATCCAGCAGAACCCCGACAATGCACGTCTGCAACTGGGCCTGGCGAACATCGCCCTGAAAGGTCGCGACCGTGACCTGGCACAACGCGCCACTGACAAGGCGTTGGCGCTGGAGCCGGGTAACCCGGAGATCCTCACCTCGGCGGCCGGTGTCTACCAAGGCCTGGGCAAAAACAGCGAAGCCGCTGAACTGCTGCGCAGGGCCCTGGTGATCGAGAACGCGATGAAGGCCAGGACCCAGGTGGCCCAGGCCGGCACCGAAGCCAAGTCGTCGAACCCGTTCGTGGGCTTGCCCGGCCAGCGTCGCCAGGTCACCGACCTGACCATCGCCGGTGCGGTGCCACCACCGATCGATGCGCCGACCAACAGCGTGACCTCCAACGCATTTGCGAGTGCAACGTCCAACGACCTGAGCGATCCGTTTGTTCCGCCGTCGAAAATCGCCTCCATCGACAGCCCCGAGCTGAGCCCGGCGCGTCGTGCGCTGGACACCATCCTGCGCGACCGTACCGGTCATGTGGTGCAAGGCTTGAGCGCGCGCAGCAACAACGGCGAAAAAGGCTTGAGCAAACTCACCGATATCGAAGCGCCGTTTGAAGCGCGCATGCCGGTCGGCGATAACACCGTGGCGCTGCGAGTGACGCCGGTGCATTTGAGTGCCGGCAGTGTCAGCGATGACGCTGCATCCCGCTTTGGCGGCGGCAAAGCCACCTCACCCCGCACCCAGAATGCGACCGGTGTGGGCTTGGCCGTGGCTTTCGAGAACCCGGATGAAGGCCTCAAGGCCGACGTCGGCGTCAGCCCACTGGGCTTCCTCTACAACACCATCGTCGGTGGGGTGAGCGTGTCGCGTCCGTTCGAGGCCAATTCGAATTTCCGTTACGGCGCGAATATCTCGCGGCGCCCGGTCACCGACAGCGTCACGTCCTTCGCCGGTTCCAAAGACGGTGATGGCTATAAATGGGGCGGTGTGACCGCCAACGGCGGACGGGGTGAGTTGAGCTACGACAACCAGAAGCTGGGCGTCTACGGTTACGGCTCCCTGCACCAACTGATGGGTAACCACGTTGACGACAACACCCGCATGGAGCTGGGCAGCGGCATCTACTGGTACCTGCGCAATAACCCGCAGGACACGCTGACCCTGGGTGTCAGTGCCTCGGCGCTGAGCTTCAAGGAGAACCAGGACTTCTACACCTATGGCAACGGCGGCTACTTCAGCCCGCAGCGTTTCTTCTCCCTGGGCGTGCCGATCCGGTGGGCGCAGAGCTTCGATCGCTTCAGCTACCAGGTAAAAAGTTCGGTGGGTGTGCAGTATATCGGCCAAGATAGCGCGGACTTTTTCCCGGGCCGCAAAGACCTGGGTACCCAGGAGTACAAAAGCTCGGATAAAACCGGCATCGGCTACAGCTTCAATGCCGCCGCCGAATATCGCCTCAGCTCGCGCTTCTACCTGGGTGGCGAGATCGGTGTCGACAACGCCCAGGACTACCGCCAGTACGCCGGTAATGCTTACCTGCGCTACTTGTTCGAAGACCTGAGCGGGCCGATGCCCTTGCCGGTCAGCCCTTACCGTTCCCCTTATTCCAACTGATTAAATCGGAGTCATTCATGCCTGTTTCTGCGATTGCCGGCCTGACCATGCTGGTATTGGGCGAAAGTCATATGAGCTTTCCCGATTCGTTGCTCAACCCGCTGCAAGACAACCTCACCCAGCAAGGCGCGGTGGTTCACTCCATCGGTGCGTGCGGTGCCGGCGCGGCGGATTGGGTGGTGCCGAAAAAAGTCGAGTGCGGCGGCGAGCGCATGCCCACCGGCAAGGCTGTGATCTATGGCAAGAACGCCATGAGCACCACGCCGATCAAAGACCTGATCGCCAAGGACAAGCCCGACGTGGTTGTGTTGATCATCGGCGACACCATGGGCTCCTACACCAACCCGGTGTTCCCCAAAGCCTGGGCCTGGAAAAGCGTGACCTCGCTGACCAAGGAAATCGCCGCCACCGGCACCAAGTGCGTGTGGGTCGGCCCGCCATGGGGCAAGGTCGGTTCGCAGTACAAGAAGGACGACACCCGCACCAAGCTGATGTCGTCGTTCCTGGCCAGCAACGTGGCGCCGTGCACTTACATCGACTCGCTGACCTTCTCCAAGCCGGGCGAGTGGATCACCACCGACGGCCAGCACTTCACCATCGACGGCTACCAGAAGTGGGCCAAGGCGATCGGGACAGCCTTGGGTAACCTGCCGCCATCGGCCTACGGTAAAGGAAGCAAATAATGAAGCGAATGACCCTGGGCCTGGCGACCTTGCTCGCCAGCGTCAGCGCCTACAGTGCCGACATCCCGCTGTATCCGACCGGTCCGGAGCAAGACGCAGCGTTCCTGCGTTTTGCCAACGGCACCCCGGGCGAATTGAAGCTGGTGGCGGACGGTTCCAAGGCCAGCTTGGTCCTGAGCGGCGACAAAGCCGTGTCGGTGTTCCTGCCGGTGGTCGGCGGCGACAAGCCGATCAAGGGCGTCTTGAGCAGCGGCGGCAAAAACGCGGATTTCTCGGTGAACGTCGCGCCGGGTGAGTTCGCCACAGTGGTCGCATTGGTCGACGCCAAGGGCGCCACGCGCCAGCTGGTGGTGCGCGAAGTGCCGGACGACTTCAATGCGCTCAAGGCCTCCCTGGCCTTTATCAACGCCGACGCCAGCTGCGCCGACGCCAGCCTGGAAGCCGTGGCGCAAAAGGCCGAGTTGTTCAAGAAGGTCGCTGAAGGTGCGGTGCAGCGGCGCATGATCAACCCGGTAGAACTGTCGGTGCAGCTCAAATGCGCCGGCGCGCCGGTCGGTCAGCCGCTGGCGTTCACGCTCAAGGCGGGCGAGCGCTACAGCGTATTGGCCGTTCCTTCAGATAAAGGCTCGAAGTTGCTGTTCGCCTCTGACGCACTCGCTAACTGATCGGGCCCGACACCACCATGGTCTTTGCCTCACTCGAATTCCTCACGCTGTTCCTGCCGGCCTTCCTGTTGATCTACGCGCTGGCTCGTCCGAGCTGGCGCAACGTCATCCTGCTGATCGGCAGTTGGCTGTTCTACGGCTGGTTGAGCCCGTTGTTCCTGTTCCTGCACATGGTGTTGACCGTGGTGGCATGGGTCGGCGGCTTGCTGGTGGACCGCTCCCGTGAGGATGGCAAAGGCCGGGTGCGCCTGTTGATCGCATTGATCGTGTTCAACACGGCGGTGCTGTGTTGGTACAAGTACGCCAACATCGTCGCCGGCACGGTGAGCGAGGTGATCACCTGGTACGGCGCGATGCCGCTGGACTGGCAGCGTGTGGCCTTGCCGGCCGGCTTGTCGTTCATCGTATTGCAGGCGATTTCCTACCTGGTGGATGTGCACCGGCATACGGTGCCGGTGGAGCGCAGCTTCATCAACTACGCCACCTATATCTCGATGTTCGGGCACTCGATTGCCGGCCCGATCATCCGTTACGACTGGGTTCGCCGCGAGCTGAACCAGCGGTATTTCAACTGGGCGAATTTCTCCCTGGGCGCGCGGCGCTTCATGATCGGCATGGGCATGAAAGTGCTGGTGGCCGACACCCTGTCGCCGCTGGTGGACATCGCCTTCCACCTGGAACACCCCAGCCTGGTGGACGCCTGGATCGGTTGCCTGGCGTATTCGCTGCAACTGTTCTTCGACTTCGCCGGCTACAGCGCCATGGCCATCGGCCTGGGCCTGATGCTGGGCTTCCACTTCCCGGAAAACTTCAATCGGCCGTACCTGGCCAGCAGCATCCAGGATTTCTGGCGGCGCTGGCACTTGTCGTTGTCCAGCTGGTTGCGCGACTACCTGTACATCGCCCTGGGCGGGAACCGCGACGGCGTGTGGCGCACCTATCGCAACCTGTTCCTGACCATGGCGATTGCCGGGTTGTGGCACGGCGGCGACAGCTGGAATTACCTGTTGTGGGGTTCGGCCCATGGCGTGGCGCTGTGTGTCGACCGCGCCTGGTCGCGATCGAGCCTGCCGAGCCTTCCGCCGGTGTTGTCGCACGTCCTGACCTTGCTGTTTGTGTGCCTGGCCTGGACCTTGTTCCGTGCGCCGGACTTCCACTCGGCACTGACCATGTACGCCGGCCAGTTCGGCCTGCATGGCATGGCCTTGGGTGACGCGATGGCCGTGGCCATGCGCCCGGCCCATGGCATGGCCACGCTGTTGGGCCTGGTCTGCATCATCGCGCCAATCTGGCAGGTGCGTTGTGAACAGCGCTTCGGCACCCAACCGTGGTTTGTGCTGGCGGCTTCGCTGTGGCCGGTGGCCGGGTTTGTGTTGTCGTTCGCGCTGATCGCCAGCCGTGACGCCGTACCGTTTCTGTACTTTCAGTTCTAAGGACGCCCGACCATGCCTGCTCCTACCGCGCCGACGCCTCCGAGTGAACTGGCCGTTCGCACCAGCCCCCTGGCGGCCTGGGTGCTGGTGCCCTTCCTGGCGGCGGGGCTGTTGTCATGCGCCTGGCTGATGGTGAAGGGACCGATCAGCTATATGCCGGCCAAGGTCGACAGCGACATGCTGCTGCACGGCGACCTGACCCACCGTTTTGCCAAGGAACTGGCCAAGGCGCCGATGGCAATCCAGGCCGCCAACCTGGAGCGCGGCGGCAGCTGGCTGGCGTTCGGTGACACCGGGCCGCGGGTACGGCGAGGTTGCCCGGGCTGGCTGTTTATCAGTGATGAACTGCGCATCAACCGGCATGCCGAGGCCAATGCCCAGACCAAGGCCCAGGCGGTGATCGACCTGCAAAAACAACTGGGTCAAAAAGGCATCGACCTGCAAGTGGTGGTGGTGCCGGACAAGAGCCGCATCGCCGCTGCCGAACGCTGTGGCCTGTACCGCCCGGCGGTGCTCGACGGCCGCATTCAGTACTGGACCAAACGGCTGCAAGCTGCCGGCGTTTCCGCGCTGGACCTGACCGACACTTTGAAACCCCTGGGCGCCGAAGCCTACCTGCGCACCGATACCCACTGGAGCGAAATCGGTTCCAACGCCGGCGCACAGGCGCTCGCGCAGCGCATCCAGCAGCGTGGCATCAAGGCCACGCCGGAGCAGACGTTCGATATCACCCAGGCGCCGCTCGCCGTACGCCCGGGAGACCTGGTGCGCCTGGCCGGTCTGGATTGGTTGCCGCCCACGTTGCAGCCGCCGGGGGAGTCGGTCGCGGCCAGCAGCGCCCATGAAACCGGCGGCGCGACCAGCAATGCCGACGACCTGTTTGGCGACGCTGGCCTGCCCAATGTGGCGCTGATCGGCACCTCGTTTTCGCGCAACTCCAACTTTGTCGGCTTCCTGCAAAAAGCCCTGAACGCGCCGGTCGGCAATTTCAGCAAGGACGGGGGCGAGTTCTCGGGGGCGGCCAAGGCCTATTTCGAAAGCCCGGCCTTCAAGCAAACACCGCCCAAGTTATTGATTTGGGAGATTCCGGAGCGGGACCTGCAAACGCCCTACGATGCGATCACGGTTGGTCAGTAATTTGACGATTTGCCGTTTGTCTAAAAAATAGACAGCTTTCTCATCAAAATAATGACACCTTTGCGTGCCTGAAGCAGACTGGCTTGCACTAGGGCGACCACAAAAAGACCTGCGGTAAGCAGTCGTATCAGCTGACCTTTTCACGTCTTTGGGCTTCGCCGTGATGAGGGGTCAGCTATGAGCATTACCAATGGTCTTTTAGCCTTGCTCGGCAAGGACATCTGCCAGGATGAGCGCGGCAAGGAGGCGCGGATGCATTTCTTCGGCAGTATTCCCCGCGCGGATGATGTTGCCGTCAGCCACGACGCAGACACCGTGCCCCTCAAGCCAAAAGTGGTGGCGCTGGTGTCGATCAATGGCGGCGTCGGCCGCAGTACCCTGGCCACTGCCTTGAGCAGTGGTCTGCAGCGTCAGGGCGAGTCCGTCGTGGCCCTGGACCTGGACCCGCAGAACGCCTTGCATCTTCACTTCGGCGTGAGTCCGGCGTTGCCGGGCATCGGGCGTACCAGTCTGGAACATGGGCCATGGAACCCGCTTCAACAGCTCAGCTTCGCCGGCTGCCAGGTAATCCCCTTTGGCGAAATCGACATCCCACAGCAGGAAAGCCTGGAGCGCTGGCTCAAGCAGGAGCCGCGCTGGCTGGCTCAACACCTGGCAGCCCTCGACTTGAGTGCGCGACAGACAGTGATCATCGACACACCTGCCGGTAACAACATCTACTTCCATCAAGCGCTGAGTGTCGCCGATGTGGTGCTGGTCATTGTGCAGGCAGACGCTGCATGCCTGGGCACCCTCGACCATCTGGATGCACTGCTTGCCCCGCACCTTGAAAGTGGACACGCGCCTCGCGTGCACGTGGTTATCAACCAAGTGGATGAAAGGAATGCTTTCTGCCTGGACATGATCGAGGCCTTTACCCAGAGGCTGGGGAAAGAGGCGCTGCAGGTGCATCGCGACATGCGGATCCATGAAGCGCTGGCTTCTGGTGACGACCCGGTGGAAAGCGCAGAGAAGGGCCTGGCGGGTGACGATATCAACGATCTTTGCCAGCTGTTGAAGGCGCCAAACACCCGGGCATAAAGCGCTGGTTATACGCTTGACCCCAGATGCTTATGCACAATCGGTTGGATGCACCTGTCACCCAACAGCCATTTTGTGGAGCTGTTCTCATCACGCTGCAACTGCCTGTTTTGCGTGCATTTTATTTTGTGAACAAAAAATGACCAGTACGGCTTTTGGCCTGTAGCGCAGATGCCTACAAGCTCCGTAAAGAATCCATCAACAGAGTTATCCACAGGCTGCACTGCGACAATTTTGCCCTCTAATCGCGCTGGGCAAGCACCATCAAGTTGCGCGGCGTCAGTGCAGGATCGCAGAAGGTGCCTACGTCGACCTTGTAGCCGTTCTCACCGAGAAACAACGCCCGATCCAGCACCAGCCACACCTCAAGCGGGCGCCGAAACAGACCACGCACCAATTCCAGGTTTCTCACCTCAGCCAGGCGGCGCCAGCCGTGGGCCTCCAGTGCCGCCCAATCCTGTTCACCTGTGGATAACCCTTTGAGGTTCGCCAGCTCCCGGCAGTAATCGGCGAAGGACTTGTCCAGCCAACGGGCAGGCAGGGACGGTGTGGGCAGGTATTCGTCGAGGCCGCGCAGTTCGCGTTGCAGTTGGTCGAAACCCAGGCGCCGTGCCATGGACGTATCGCGTTGCAAGCGCACGCGTTTGCCAGCGGTGACGGTTTCGCTCAGCGGCAGGCCGAGGTCATCGATGGACAGTTGCAGGGTTGAAGCACGGCCTGCGTTGGACAGTGGCTGGTAGGTGTCGGCAGTGATGCGGTTGTAGCAGCATGGCGCCAGCGCCAGCTGCTTGCAGCCGACCGCGCTGGCCAGTTGCAGCAGGCGCACATGCAGGTCGCCACAGGCGTGCAGGGCGACGGGGGTGTGTTCGGCGTGGATCGCCACATCGGCCATCACATCTTGCAAGCGATGGGTGGCGGACAGGCCATGGTGATCGCTCAAGGCCTGGCCTGCCGCGATCAGTGCCGGGTCGTATTCCAGGCAGGTCAGGGCCTGATCGGCTTGCAACAGCCGGCGACCTAGGTGGCCCTTGCCTGAACACCAGTCCAGCCAGTGTGTGGGGGCTTGCGCAAACTGCAGCGCACTGCCGAAGGCTTCAATCTGTTCCCACTTGCGGCCCGGAACATCGACGTTCAGGCGGTGACGAGCAGGAGCCAGGGGTTGCGTCGGTAACTTATCCACAGCACTGAGCGCGCGAGCGTGCGCGGCGAGTTGCGCAAAAGGCGCCGGTGCCGGCAGGTCATGGGGGTGGTTGTGACAGGTTTCGGCATCGTCCAGCGAGCGTTGCCGCAGCCACTGGGCGAGTTCGGGGTGCTGGGTTTCCCAGGGCAAGTGCAGATGAGTAAAGGGCCGTGGTTTCCACAGCCCTTGGTGCTCGATCAGGAACGCATCCAGCGCCTGGAAGCGTGCCTCAACGTCCTTGGCAGGCATCGACGCGCAGCCAGCGTTCCAGCAGTTTGAAGGCGCGTACCAGCACGTAGGCCATCAACAGGTAGAACAGGCCCGCAGCGAAGAAAATCTCTACCGGCAAGTAGGTACGGGCAATGATGGTCCGTGCCATGCCGGTCAATTCCAGCAGAGTAACGGTACTGGCCAGGGCGCTGGCCTTGAGCATCAGGATCACTTCGTTGCTGTACGCCGGCAGGCCGATGCGCGAGGCACGCGGCAGGATGATGTAGAACAGCGTCTTCGGCCTGGACATGCCCAGGGCTCGTGCCGCTTCGATCTCGCCGGGCGGGATGGCCTGGATGGCGCCGCGCAGGATCTCGGCGATATAGGCGGCGGTGTGCAGGGTCATGGTGGCGGTGGCGCACCAGAACGGATCGCGCAGGTAGGGCCACATGAAGCTCTCGCGCACTGAATCGAACTGCGCCAGGCCGTAGTACACCAGGAACAACTGCACCAGCAGCGGCGTGCCACGGAAGAAGAAAATATAGGCGTAGGGCAGGGCGCTGACGTACCAGCGGCGCGAGGAACGGGCGATGCCCAGCGGGATCGCCAGCAGCAGGCCGGCGATCACCGCAATGGCCACCAGCTCCAGGGTCAGAATGGCGCCCTGGGCCAACTTGGGCAGCCACTTGATGATCACGGACCAGTTCAGGCCCAGGTCGAAATGCGCCAGCCAGCTGTAGTCGCCGCTCATTGGGTGCTCCTTGCAAAGCCGCGGGCGGCGCGTTTTTCCAGGAAGTGCATGCCGGTCATGGCCAGCACGGTGAGGCCCAGGTACATGAAGGCGGCGACCATGAAGAAGGTGAAGGGCTGCTTGGTGACAGTCACGCCGATCTGCGCATGGCGCATGATTTCTTCCAGGCCGATCACCGATACGAGGGCGGTGTCCTTCATCAGGATCATGAACAGGTTGCCCAGGCCCGGCAGGGCGATGCGCCACATCTGCGGCATGATCAGCCGGGTGAAGATCCGGAACTTGGACAGCCCCAAGGCTACACCCGCTTCACGGTGGCCCTTGGGAATGGCGAGGATCGCGCCACGGAACACTTCGGTCGCGTAGGCGCCAAAGCACAGGCCCAGGGCAATGACCCCGGCGGCGAAGGCACTCAGGGAAAGGTCGGGGTTGCCGAAGAACTCACCGAGGGCACGCATCAGGTTGACCGTGCCGAAGTAAATCAGCAGCACCCACAGCAATTCGGGAATGCCACGCACGATGGTCGAATACGCACCGCCCACCCATTGCAACGGCTTGTACGGCGAAGTCTTGGCCAAGGCCCCGGCAAGGCCGAGCACCAACCCCAGGCACAGGGCCGTGAGCGCCAGTTTGACGGTCATCAGCGCGCCGGCGGCAAGCGCCGGGCCGAATCCGTAGAGATCGAAATTCATGGTGTTTTCATATCGCGGCAGGCATTGCAAAAAGCCGACGCGCTCAGGTGAGCGCGTCGGGCATACCGTTCAGATCATTCGATGCTGAAAGGGAAGTACTTGTCGTTGATCTTCTTGTAGGTGCCGTCTGCCTTGATCTCTGCCAGGGCTTTGTTCAGGCGCTCGCGCAGTGGGTCGCCCTTGCGTACGGCGATACCGATCTTGTCGCTTTCTACAACCGGGTCGCCCTTGAACTCGTAGGCCGAACCGTCTTTGCTCTTGAGCCATTCGTACTGCACGTACTTGTCGGCGAGGATGCCATCCAGGCGACCGGAGGTCAGGTCGAGGTAGGCGTTTTCCTGGGTGTCGTACAGCTTGGCTTCGGTTTCAGGCAGCTTGTCTTCCAGGTAGGTACCGGCCAGCGTCGCGCGTTGTGCACCGATGACCTTGCCTTTCAGGTACGCCGCGTCAGTCTTGAAGTCGGCGGTGGCTTTAGGCGCGATGAATTGCAGCTTGTTGGAGTAGTACGGGTCGGTGAAGTCGACGGCCTGCTTGCGCTCGTCGGTGATCGACAGCGAGGACACCAGGAAGTCGAACTTCTTGGCGTTCAGGGCCGGGATGATGCCGTCCCAGTCGGACACATACACTTCGCACTTCTCGACTTTCATCTTGGCGCACAGGGCGTCGCCGATGTCTTTGTCGAAGCCGACCACGTTGCCGCTCGCGTCTTTGTTGTTGAACGGCGGGTAGGCCGCTTCAATCCCCATTTTCAAGGTTTCTGCCATGGCCGTGGCGCTGAACGCCATCGAGACGGCCGCGGCCAGAAGGAATTTTTTATAGTTCTGCATGCATGTTGCTCCGTTAGCGGTTGCTGGACATGAATTGTTTGCAGCGCGCCGAAAGCGGGTTTTCAAACACCTGCTGTGGCGATCCTTGCTCTTCGACCAGGCCCTGGTGGAGGAACACCACTTCACTGGACACCTGACGGGCGAAGCCCATTTCATGGGTGACCAGCAGCATGGTGCGGCCTTCTTCGGCCAGCGCGCGGATCACATTAAGTACTTCCTGAACCATTTCCGGGTCAAGCGCGGAAGTGGGCTCGTCGAACAGGATGACCTTGGGCTGCATCGCCAGGGTGCGCGCGATGGCGGCCCGTTGTTGCTGGCCGCCGGACAATTGCGCGGGGTAGGCGTGGCGCTTGTCGGCAATGCCGACCTTGTCCAGCAGCGCTTCGGCGACTTCGATGGCTTCGGCCTTGCTTTGGCCGAGCACGCGGCGCGGGGCCTCGATGATGTTGTCGAGGATGCTCATGTGCGGCCACAGGTTAAAGTTTTGAAACACAAAACCGATTTCGCTGCGCAGGCGGTTGATCTGCTTGCCGTCGGCGGCCATCAGTTCGCCGTTTTTCGCGGCCTTGAGCTTGAGTTCTTCGCCGGCCACCAGGATCTGGCCCTGGTGCGGGTTTTCCAGCAGGTTGATGCAGCGCAGGAAGGTGGACTTGCCGGAACCGGAGGAACCCAGGATCGAGATCACATCGCCGTCGCGAGCGGTCAGCGAGATACCTTTGAGTACCTCCAGCTCACCATAGCGTTTATGCAAGTTGCGGATTTCAAGCGCGGGCGTGGCCTCGGCCATGTGGGGTCCTCATTGTGTTCGTTGCAATCCTGCTGTTGGGCCGCCTTCCTGGCGAGGCGCCAAGCTAGCATAGCGTCCTGATGGCAGCCAACAGCGCGCCGGCGGTAAACCGATGGTGTGCGGCGGGGTGTCGCATCGGCACAGCAGCGTGTCGCGCCATCAACAACCGAACAACCGTTTGAACCCGGAAAACCGCAGGCTTTGCGTAAAAAAGGGCGCGATGGTGCCAGCTTTGGCCGGGTGTTGGAAGGGTTAACCGGGCAAACGGTGCTTATCAGCCCTTTTATGGAGCGTCACGTACTTTTTGTGTGTGTTTATGGTGCGTTTATTCGTCTTGAATGTGAGTCGCACGGTAACGCTATAGCGGAATGCCATTGTTCTCAATGACTTGCGATGGTTGTTGAATCGTCCTACAGCCCACGTCAATCGTGGCTCTGTAACATTTTGGCGCAAATCTTGCGTAAAAAATAAAGAACGCCCTGTTGGTTTCTTTTCACGAGAAAGATCCCGGGCCGGGTGGACCGTTTTCGCAATTCCTCGCAAAGGTGTGTCAATGAGTAGTACGCAAAGCTCCAATGACCTCGAACAGGGGCTAAAACCGCGTCACGTCACTATGCTGTCGATTGCCGGCGTCATCGGTGCCGGTCTGTTTGTCGGCTCCGGCCACGCGATTGCTGCCGCCGGCCCGGCCGTACTGCTGGCGTATGCCGCAGCGGGCACGCTGGTGGTATTGGTGATGCGCATGCTGGCCGAAATGGCCGTGGCGTCGCCGGACACCGGTTCGTTCTCCACTTATGCCGACCGTGCGATTGGCCATTGGGCCGGCTTTACCATCGGCTGGTTGTACTGGTGGTTCTGGGTCTTGGTGATTCCGTTGGAAGCCAACGCCGCCGCGACCATCCTGCATGCCTGGTTCCCGGATGTGGCTATCTGGGCCTTTACTCTGATCATCACCCTGCTGCTGACGGCGACCAACCTGTTCAGCGTGAAGAACTACGGCGAGTTCGAGTTCTGGTTCGCGTTGATCAAGGTCGTGGCGATCGTAGGCTTCGTGATCCTTGGCCTGGCCGCGATTTTCGGTTTCCTGCCGACCAGCCAGGTCAGCGGTGTTTCCCATCTGTTCGATACCCAGGGCTTTATGCCAAACGGCATGGGCGCCGTACTGGCTGCGATCCTGACCACCATGTTCTCGTTCATGGGGACCGAGATCGTCACCATCGCCGCCGCTGAATCGAAGAACCCAGGCCAGCAAATCACCAAGGCCACCAACTCGGTGATCTGGCGGATTGGTTTGTTCTACCTGCTGTCGATCTTCATCGTGGTGTCCCTGGTGCCTTGGAACGATCCGACCCTGGCGGCCGTGGGTTCCTACCAGACCGTGCTGGAACGCATGGGTATCCCGAATGCCAAGCTGATTGTCGACCTGGTGGTACTGGTGGCCGTGACCAGTTGCTTGAACTCGGCGCTGTATACCGCTTCGCGCATGCTGTTCTCCCTGGGCCGTCGCGGTGATGCACCGGCTGTTGCCAAGCGTACCAACAAGAGCGGCACGCCTTACTGGGCGGTGTTGTTGTCCACCGGTGCGGCGTTCCTGGCGGTCTTCGCCAACTACGTGGCCCCGGCGGCGGTGTTCGAGTTCCTGCTGGCCAGCTCCGGCGCCATCGCGCTGCTGGTGTACCTGGTGATCGCAGTATCGCAACTGCGCATGCGCCAGAAGCGCACGGCGGCGGGCGAGAAGATTGTCTTCAAGATGTGGCTGTTCCCTGGCCTGACCTACGCGGTGATGGTGTTCATCGTGGGGACGTTGACCATCATGCTGTTCCAGGAAGCGCATCGGGTCGAGATCATTGCGACCGGTGTGCTGAGCTTGCTGGTAGTAGCGGCGGGGCTGATGGTGGCGAGTCGCCGCAAGGCGCAGCGAGTGGGGGTTGCGGTACTTAACTGACCCAATGTGGGAGGGGCAGGCCCCTCCCGCTTTGTTTTCGCGTCAGGCTTCTGGGGTGATCAGCGCCTGAGACGCCGCGACGTAATCCGCCTGGAACTGCGGCGACTCGATCCACGCCAATGCAGCCGCCTCATCATCGGTATCCGTCGCCCACTGTCGATACTCGATCAGCGCCGCCAGGATGAAATCGGTGGCTTGCTCTTCGCCTTCCTGCTCCAGCACCAGCGCCAACAGCGGGTGCGCCAGGAATGCCGTGCACAACGCCTGCTGGCTGGTTTCGCCTGCGGTGCGCATCTCGACAAACATCTCCGTCAAATCCACCGACTCCAAGTCAATGCGGCTGTCATCGCCGGCAAACGCATCCGGTTTGGTCGCGACGGCGCGCTGGGTGCGGTTCTGCTTGGCCTTGGCCTTTGCCCGGTGGGCGCGTTTTTGCTGCTTGTTCGGCGAGGCCATGGGGTTGGCGTCCTAGGGTTCTGGATCGGGGGGAGTATTGAAGCGCAGGTTGGGGGAAATCCCAAGGGTATCTGCCGTCAATTGACCGTTTTGAAGCCACGCCAATGCAATCGGCCACAACCGGTCCTGATATTCGCTGCGGAAAAAGGCGAAATGCCCGACCTGGTTTTCGCCGATATCTTCCGGCGCTATGCGCAGGTGCGTACGCTCGCTGCCGTCAAAATAACCCAGCAGCCGCTCGATGGCCGCCACGGTGCCGAAGGGGTCATCCGTGATACTGATTGCCAGTATCTGCGCTTTCACGCGGCTGAAGGGCAGGTTGCCCAGCGCTCGACCGCTGGGGCGTGTTTCATACCGGGGCGTCGGCATGCTCCAGTCGCGCACTACGCCGGCTGGCGTATCTTCCAGCCAGCCCAGGCGCTTGCCGGGGAAGTATCCGCACAGTGCCGTCAGCAGCGGCATTACCACATGCCACTTGGCAAACATGCGCCAGCGCCCGCTTGGTGCGTAATCGCGCCAGTAGGCGAACTGTGCGCCCACCGTGACGATCCGTCGAATAACAGCACCCGACGCCGCGAGTCCTGCCGCGCAACCGCCAAAGCTGTGGCCGACTACGTCAATCGGCTGCCCTGGGAACTCCCGTTGCGCACGCGTGAGCATCGCCTCGAAATCCAGCACGCCCCAATCCGACCACGAGGCCTTGAAGTGGCGCAGCGAGCCGTTGCGGGATTCGCCGATGCCACGGTAGTCGTAGGTGATGACATCCAAGCCGTTGGCGAACAGGTAGTCGGCGAAGCGAGCGTAGTGGCGGCAGCGTACGGAGGTGGCGGCGTTGATGATCACCACCGGGCGTGCGGGGTCGGTCCTGATATGGCGCCAGGCGAAGCCGCCCAGGATATGGCCGTCGGCGGCGGGTTCCTTGAAGGGTTCGCTGTGATCGCGTGCAGGCGGGGCTGGAGGCAATTGTAAAGAGGCGTCGTTCAAATTCATTGGTTTCTCGACCTCGATCGGTTTCTTGTTTTTTTAGAAACAATTGCTCAGTTTGCCAGCACTTGCGCTGTCATTTGGTGGTTTATCAAATGACGGATTGGATCGCCTGCTTATGTCGCTCGACCTGGAGCCGGTATATACATAATCTTGCGCTCTTTCGATTCGACTAGACCACCTTATGACCCGCGATACCCTCGAACACAACCAGATTCCGATCTACCTCGTCACTGTGTTTCTGGCCGTCGTCCTCGGTCTGCTTCCCCTTTCATTCGCCCACGATCTCAGCGCACTGGTCACCCCCGCCATCGCCGTGCTGATGTACGCGATGTTCCTGCAAATACCGTTTCTGGACCTGCGCCAAGGCTTGGGTAACAAGCGCTTCCTGTCGGCATTGCTGCTGGCCAACTTCATCCTGGTGCCCTTGCTGGTATGGGCGCTGACCCAAAGCCTGGTCGGGCGCCCGGCGTTGCTGGTGGGGGCGTTGCTGGTGTTGCTGACGCCTTGCATCGACTACGTGGTGGTGTTTACGCATATCGGCAAGGGCGACTCACGGCTGATGCTGGCGGCCACGCCGGTGCTGTTGCTACTGCAGTTGGCGCTGTTGCCGTTGTACTTGGGGTTGATGCTGGGGCCGCAGTCTGAGGTCGTGGTGGAAGCGGGACCATTTGTCGAAGCATTCCTGTTGTTGATTGTGATGCCGATGATTCTGGCAGTGCTCACGACTTCCCTGGCGCGGCGATCATCTGTCGTCAACGCGTGGAGCAGCGCCTGGGCGTGGCTGCCCGTGCCGGCGATGGCGCTGGTGTTGTTTGTGGTGATCGGTTCGCAAATCACTTCCGTGGTGCGGGATATCAACCTGCTGTTGCCGGTGATTCCGGTGTATATCGGCTTTCTGCTGTTGGCGCCGTTGATGGGTGCGCTGGCGTCGCGGCTGTTTGCGCTCCCGGCCGCAACGGCGCGGGCGGTAACATTCAGCGCATCGACACGCAATTCGTTGGTGGTGCTGCCCTTGGCGCTGGCCCTTCCCGACGATATGCGCGGGTTGGCGGCGACGGCGGTGATCCTGCAAACCCTGGTCGAACTGGTCGGGGAGTTGATTTACGTGCGGCTGATCCCGAAGTGGGTGTGGCCCGCAGGTCGGTAGGCGCACAAATCTTCCAGTCTGTTCAGGCGCTATTCAGCAGGGCGGTCGGCACCATAAGTCGGCGCCCCTTACCTGACAGGTCAACCGATGGATCACCGCAACCGTTTTCGCCTGGAATCCTCAGGGATTTTCCTCTTCGCTCTATTGTTGTTCACCCTGGGCATCTGGGATCAACAGCCCCAAGGGTTTGATGGGCGATGGGCGCTGTTCCTGCAAGAGATGTTTCGCCATGGCGTGAGCTTTTTCCCGACCACCTATGGCCAGCCCTACGCGGATTATCCCGGCACCGCGACCTTCTTCAGCTATGTGTTTGCCAGGCTGTTCGGTGCGCCCAACCATCTGGCGAATATCCTGCCGACCGCCCTGGCTTCTGCTGGCGTAGTCGCGGTGGTCTATCGCTTGCTGGTGCCTGCGAGCCGGCCGTGGGCACTGCTCACGGTGCTGCTGACCTTGCTTACCACCCAACTGCTCGAAAAGTCCCGCTCGGTTTGCCTGGACCAGATGATGGCGTTGCTCTGTGTAGGCAGTTTCTACCTGCTGCACAGCGGTGGACGCTGGAGGCGGCTTGCAGTGTTCCCGCTGTTTGTCCTGGGTTTTGCGATACGCGGGCCATTGGGGTTGATCGAGGTCTGTGGTGTGGTGTGTGTGTATTGGGCACTGGCCAAGCCTGGCGAGCGTGTGAAACAGGTGCTGATTCACGGCATCGTCGGCGTGGTGCTGCTGGCAGCCTGTTGGTGGCTGCTGGTGAAGCTGGCGCGCATCAGTGGGGGCGACGCGTTTGCCGATGAGGTGTTCAAGATGCAGGTCGGCGGGCGCCTGGATGAAACCGGAGAGCCGTTCTACTTCTATTTCCAGTTGAGTCTGTACCGCTATTTTCCAGTGGTGCCATTGGCGCTGGCCACGATGATTGCCCTGCGTCATCGCTGGCCCGAGCGGTTTGAGGGCGACATGCAACTGGTCGCGCGGCTGGGTGCCTGCGGCTTGATGATCTTGCTCGGGCTGTCGATACCGCACTTCAAGCGCGCTTATTACATCCTGCCCATGGTGCCGATGTTCGCGGCTGTCGCGGCCTATGGGCTGCTCCAGGCGCAAGGCTGGCTCACGGGCGTGCGCCGCTGCTACGAAGCGCTTGTCGTCGCGCTGCCGGCGTTGTGCGTGGTTGCGATCTTTGTGTGTCGGCATGGCTGGCAGAAGCACGGTTACTGGCCGGCTGTTTCACTGCCGCTGCTGATTGGCGGGCTGGTGGTGCTGCAGGTGGCGGCGCTGATCGCCTGGCATCGGGGAGGGCGGTTGGTGTGGCTCAGCCTGATCGCGTTGATGGCGCAGTGGGTGGTGTTGGTCACTGTGGTGGAGCCCTCCAAGGATATGCAGTTCGATACCCGGAAGTTTGTCGGCCAGGTGGAGGCGTTGCGTGCCGCGCAGCCGGGGCCGCTGGTGTTTATCAATCTCGGCCGAGACACTTGGGCGGTGCGCTACATGATGAACCTGGACCATGATGAGCAACCGATCTTTATCGAAGGCAGCGAAATAGAGCGACTGGGGACTTTGCCTCGACCCGCCTGGGCAATTGTGTCGCGCAAGGAAACCGCGTTGCTGCAAGGAACGCCTCTGGAGAAGCAGACGCCAAGATTTGAAGGGCGGCTGAACGACAATCCGCTGATGGTGTTCTTGTTGAAGTAATAGAGGTCGTTCGTTTCGGGGTGGCGCAGGCCGCCCCTGGACAACGCAATAAACGACAGACAACAAAAAACCCGCACTAGGCGGGTTTTTGTGTGTTTCAAATGACGTTTGCACCACTTGAAACTGAATAGTGGTGCCCAGAGACGGAATCGAACCGCCGACACGGGGATTTTCAATCCCCTGCTCTACCGACTGAGCTATCTGGGCAACGGGGCGCATTAAACGGGTTTTTCAGGGGGTCGTCAAGCAAGTTTTCGAAAAATATTTAATTATTACCGTCGCTTACGTGCCGGCCCCGGTTTTTGATCAATTATTGAGCAGGCGGCACGTAGCCGTCGGCCTTGGCGTATTCCTCGCCGGAAAAGAACTTGTCCATCTCGCCCGCCAGGTATTTGCGATCTTCGGCGTTCATCATGTTCAGGCGTTTTTCGTTGATCAGCAGGGTCTGGTGTTTCAACCAGTCGCCCCAGGCTTTGGCCGAGACATGTTCGAAAATGTCCTGGCCCTTGGCGCCTGGATACGGAGGGCGTTCCAGGCCGGGCAATTCTTCTTTGTACTTGCGGCACATGATGGTGCGGGTCATGACGACACTCCTGCATTCAATACGTCGGCCGCGCGTTTCAGCAGTTTTTTTACCGGGGCGGCAAGGCCCAGGCGCGGCGGGGTGGCGAGGTTATACCAGAGCCAGTCGGCCTCGGCCACGTGATGGGCGGTTTCCTCGACCTGGATCAACCAGGGTTCGATGGCGAGCTGGAAGTGGCTGAAGGTGTGGATCAACCCCGGCAGCGCCTGTTGGTTGCCCAGTTCCAGCGCATGCTGGTGGGCCAGGTGTTCCAGGTCTTGCAGGTCATCCAGCTCCGGCAAACTCCACAGGCCGCCCCATAGCCCGGTGGAAGGACGACGGTAAAGCAGGATCGCGCCCTCGGCATTCGCCAGCATCGGCATCAGCGTGCGCTTTTGCGGGATGGTCTTGCGCGGCTTGGGGATCGGATAGCGTGTCTCCAGGCCGAGCATGTGGGCTTCGCAATGTTTTTCCAGCGGGCACAGCAGGCAGCTGGGTTTGCTGCGGGTGCAGAGGGTGGCGCCCATGTCCATCATCGCCTGGGTGTAGGCGTTGACGCGGGTCTGGGGCGTGAAGCGCTCTGCGGTGGCCCACAGCTGCTTGGCCACCTTGGGTTCGCCGGGGTAGCCCTCCTGTGCGGTAAACCGCGCCAGCACGCGCTTGACGTTGCCGTCGAGGATCGGCGCACGCAGGCCCATGCTCAGGCTGGCAATCGCGCCGGCGGTGGACAGGCCGATACCGGGCAGCTCGGTGAGCTTTTCGACATCCCTGGGAAACTCGCCACCGTACTCGGCCACGACAATCTTCGCGGTCTTTTGCAGGTTGCGCGCCCGGGTGTAGTAACCCAGGCCGGTCCACAGGTGCAGCACTTCATCTTCCGGCGCGGCGGCCAAGGCTTCGACCGTTGGCAATGACGCCATGAAGCGGTCGAAGTAATTGAGCACCGTGCTGACCTGGGTCTGCTGCAGCATGATCTCCGAGACCCACACCCGATAAGGCGTGATGCCCTGTTGCCAGGGCAGGTCATGGCGACCGTGGCGGTCGTACCAATTGAGCACGGCCTCTGAAAACTGCTCGTTTCTCATCGCTTGAACAGGCCCTTCAATGCATCTTTCAACTGCGGGTTCACCTTGTCGAGCTTCTCTTCCAGCTTGTCGCTAAGCTTGTTGCCGGCCGCCTTGATGGCGACCTGGGTCAAGCCGTCCTTGTCCAGGCGGCAGGCCTTGGCGCCCAGCTCCAGCGGGCCACGGCAGCGCAGCGGCACTTCGATGCCCTGGAAGTTGGAGCCGACCTGGCAGGCAGGGTCCGGCGTTTCGCGCTGGTCGCCCTCGACAATGATGCCGACGCGGTAGTCCATGCCCAGCACGCGCAAGTCCACATCACCGTTACCATTGACGGTCAGGCCCGGGATGCGCACTTTCAGGTCAGGGTTGCTGGCCACACCGTTACGGAAGGTCAGGTTGCCTTTCAGCTCCTGGAACGGCGTGTCCTTGCCTGGCGGCGTGCTGCTCAGCGTTTTGCGGTTGAGCAGGGCAATACCGGTGCACAGTTGTTGCTCAAGGTTGGCGTTGAGCAGCACGCCGTTGTTGATCACGAAACTGGCGGTGCCGTTGAGGCTGTCGATCAGGGCTTTCTGGCTGTTGCCGCGGCCTGTGAGGTTGCTGTCCAGGGTGATCTGGCCTTTTACCGGCGGGTTCTGCCCCTGGGCCTGCAGGATGCGCTCGACCGGCACCTGCTTGATCCGGCTCTGCAACGCCAGCACCGGAATATCCTGGCGCACATCGAGGCTGCCGTTGGCCTGGAAGGTGCCGTTGTAGAGACCGCCGCTCAAGGTGTCGAGCTTGAGTTGGCCGTCGAGGCCGGACGCTTTGAGCGCCGCATTCTGGATCGGCAATTTGCTCAGGGTCAGTTGACCGAAGGCGAGGTCGGCATCCACGTCCAGCGTGCGCAGGCGCGTCAATGGCAGCAGCTTGTCGGTGCTCCAGGCGCCCTTGGTCGGGGCGTCGGGCAATGGCGTGGTGCCGCCGGCGGCCATGGCACCGGCTTCGCTGTTCTGCACCTCGGCCTGGCGTGCGGCGCTTGCACCCTTGGCGGATTCGGACTTGGCCGGCAGGTAGTTGTCGGCGTTGAATGTATCGCCCTTGAGCTGCACACGCAGCGATTGTTTGGCGAAATCGTCCACCGCCAGGCGACCGGTGAAGGTGCTGCCGTCGAGTTTCAGGTTCAGGTCTTCCAGCGCCAGGCTGGTCGGGGTGCCCTTGAGGCGGCTGACCAGTTCGACCTTGCTCAGGCTGCCCTCGGCCATCGGTGGCAGGGGGTGGCCGACGCTGTCGAGGAATTTGGCCAGGTCGAACTGGGCAATGGAGAGGGCGCCGCTGAGCTGCGGGGTCTTGTCCAGGTCGTTGACCTTAAGCTCGCCCAAGGCGCGCAACTGGTTGGCCGAGAGCTTCAGGTTGGTCCATTCGGCGATATTGGCCGCCTGGTCCACCAGCAGTTGGCCTTGGGTGGAGAAGGTCACGGTCTTGCCTTGCAGCGGTTCACCCGTGGCTTCGCCGGTGATCTTCATGTCTTCCAGCTGATAACGCTTGAGGGCGCGCTGGATGCGCAGGTTGCCGTTGAGTTCGGTCTTGACGCGCATCACCGGCTGGTTGGTGCCGAAGAAGGCAGTGAGCTTCACCGGAATACTGGCGCCTTCGTGCACGGCGCCGGCGCTCAGCTGGATGCTTTCGGCGCTGAACTGCTTGCCGGTCTGCTCGTCGTTGTATTCGATGCGGGCGTTGTTGATGGTCAGGCTGTCGATGTCCAGCCGGATAGGTTTCGAGGGTTTCTCCGGCTCGGGCTCGGCGGCCTGTTCCGCGGCAGCGGGTGCGCTGGCGCTCGGCTCATTGGCGTTCTTGCCAATGTCTTCCCAATCGCCATGGCCTTGTTTGTCGCGGTTCAGGCGCAGGTTGAGGCCTTCGACACGCACATCGCTCATCTGCACTTCACGACGCAGCAGCGGTAAAACCCGTACCGACAGGCCGAGCATCTGCAAGTCGGCGAACGGTTTGGTCGGGTTGGTCAGGGTCGCCACGCTGGCTTCGTGCAGTTCCAGCCCGAGCCAGGGGAACAGGCTCCAGCCGATATCGCCATTGAGCGTCAGCTCGATGTGGGCCTTGTCGCGGGCAATCTGGCGGATCTCATCTTTATAGTCGTTGGGATCGAAGAGGTGGGTCAGGGCAAAGCCCAGGGCCACAATGATCAGCAACAGCCCGAGAAGTACCAGACCCAGGATTTTGCCGAACGCTTTCATGGGCGAGTCCTTGTATGTCGATTTCAAAATTTAGCCGCAGAGTATAACGCCCGACGGCCTGCGTCAGTGCCCCGATCGTTACATTGTATCCAGGGGCCGGGAAACGGGTTTTTGACGTCAAACAAAGCAGATTTCCTGAAAAAGGTGATGGCAGTTTGGTTTTTCTGTCATCCACAGATGCTAATCTCTGCATGTTCGTCCGCCTTCTGCGACTTAACGTCGCGCCTAAAACGGAGCTTCACTCAACAAAACGGCCGCGCTTTGCGTGCAAGGCCGAGGGAGAGAGCGCCTGACGGACACATACTAACAACTGGGGGAAACACCAATGAGCACTAGCACTGCGGCAGCTTCATCTGCCGCGCAGCCTGCGTTCCTGTCCAAGGAACGCATTATCGCCAAGCCCGGCTTCAACCGCTGGCTGGTTCCGCCGGCCGCCTTGGCCATCCACCTGTGCATCGGCATGGCCTATGGGTTCTCGGTGTTCTGGCTGCCACTGTCCAAAGCGCTGGGTATCACCAAACCGGTCGCCTGCGCGCCGGACATGAGCTTTATCGCTCAAGTCTTTTCGTCCCAATGCGACTGGCCCATCTCCATGCTGGGCTGGATCTACACGCTGTTCTTCATCTTCCTGGGCTGCTCGGCAGCGATCTGGGGCGGCTGGCTGGAACATGCCGGGCCACGCAAGGCGGGCGTTGTTTCGGCGCTGTGCTGGTGTGGCGGCCTGTTGATTTCGGCGTTGGGGATCTATACCCACCAGATCTGGCTGATGTGGATCGGCTCCGGGGTCATTGGCGGTATCGGCCTGGGCCTGGGCTATATCTCGCCCGTGTCGACCCTGATCAAGTGGTTCCCGGACAAGCGCGGGATGGCCACCGGCATGGCGATCATGGGCTTCGGCGGTGGCGCGATGGTGGGTGCCCCGTTGGCAGCGGCATTGATGGGTCACTTTGCTACGCCCACCAGCGTGGGCGTGTGGCAGAGCTTCCTGGTGATGGCCGCGATCTACTTCGTGTTCATGATCGGTGGCGCCTTGTCCTACCGCGTCCCGCCGACCGGCTGGAAGCCTGAAGGCTGGACCGCGCCGGCGAAAAAAGCCAGCAATGCAATGATCACCCACCGTCACGTACACGTGAACGTGGCGTGGAAAACCCCGCAATTCCGCCTGGTATGGCTGGTGCTGTGCCTGAACGTGTCCGCCGGTATCGGCATCCTCGGCATGGCTTCGCCCCTGCTGCAGGAAGTGTTCGGCGGCAAGTTGCTGGGTGTGGATGTGCCATTCGGCCAGCTGGACGCCGGTCAACTGGCCTCCATCGCCGCCATTGCGGCGGGCTTCACTGGCCTGTTGAGCCTGTTCAACATCGGTGGCCGGTTCTTCTGGGCGTCGTTCTCCGACTACCTGGGCCGCAAAAACACCTACTTCGTGTTCTTCGCCCTGGGCTTTGCCCTGTACGCGCTGATCCCGAACCTGGGGCACCTGGGCAACGTGGCGCTGTTCGTGGCGGCGTTCTGCATCATCCTGTCGATGTACGGTGGTGGTTTTGCGACCGTCCCGGCCTACCTGGCCGACCTGTTCGGTACGCAAATGGTCGGCGCGATCCACGGTCGCCTGTTGACCGCCTGGGCGGCGGCTGGTGTGTTGGGCCCGGTGTTGGTGAACTACCTGCGTGAGTATCAACTGAGCATCGGCGTTGAACGCGCTGCGGCCTATGACATCACCTTGTACATCCTCGCTGGCCTGCTGGTGCTGGGCTTCATCTGCAACCTGCTGGTCCGCCCGGTGGCGGACAAGTACTTCATGACCGACGCCGAACTGGCCGCCGAACAGGCGCTGGGCCATGACAAAGGCGCGGATGCCACCACTTCCCTGGAGTGGAAAGCAGCCCCTGGCACCGTGCCATTGGCGATCGCTGCCTGGCTGGTGGTGGGTATTCCGTTGGCGTGGGGTGTGTGGGTGACCCTGCAGAAGACCGCAGTCCTGTTCCACTAACACCGCAAAAATTTTGTGGGCGCGGTTCCTGTGGGAGCCGGGCTTGCCCGCGATGGCATCACCTCGGTGCAACTGAAACGCCGAGGTGCCTGCATCGCAGGCAAGCCAGCTCCACAAAAGCTGGTTCTCACATGTATGCACATGTCTATCCCCGACACTCCATCAGTCTTATCCCCTCCGATGTTTCTGTTTGGCGCCCGCGCCCCTATAATGGCTGCCTTTTTCGCCCAATGATTTTGCGGAGCTGGTGATGGCCGAACGTAAGGCGTCCGTCGAGCGCGACACTCTGGAAACCCAGATCAAAGCCTCGATCAACCTGGATGGCACCGGAAAGGCCCGATTTGATATCGGTGTTCCTTTTCTTGAGCACATGCTGGACCAGATCGCCCGTCACGGGCTGATCGACCTGGATATCGTCAGCAAGGGCGACCTGCATATCGACGACCACCACACGGTGGAAGACGTCGGTATCACCCTCGGCCAGGCGTTTGCCAAGGCCATCGGCGACAAGAAAGGCATCCGTCGCTACGGCCATGCCTATGTCCCGCTGGACGAAGCGCTGTCGCGTGTGGTCATCGACTTCTCCGGCCGTCCAGGCCTGCAGATGCACGTGCCCTACACCCGCGCCACCGTGGGCGGCTTCGACGTCGACCTGTTCCAGGAGTTCTTCCAGGGGTTCGTCAACCACGCGCTTGTCAGCCTGCACATCGACAACCTGCGCGGCACCAACACCCACCACCAGATCGAAACCGTGTTCAAGGCTTTCGGCCGCGCCCTGCGCATGGCTGTGGAGCTGGATGAGCGCATGGCCGGGCAAATGCCTTCGACCAAGGGCGTCCTGTAATGCAGACGGTCGCGGTTATCGATTACGGCATGGGTAACCTGCACTCGGTGGCCAAGGCCCTCGAGCACGTAGGGGCCGGCAAGGTACTGATCACCAGCGATGCCAACGTGATTCGCGAATCCGATCGCGTGGTGTTTCCCGGCGTCGGCGCGATTCGCGATTGCATGGCCGAGATTCGCCGCCTGGGCTTTGACAGCCTGGTGCGCGAAGTCAGCCAGGACCGTCCGTTCCTCGGCATCTGCGTGGGCATGCAAGCCTTGCTCGACCGCAGTGAAGAGAACGAGGGCGTCGACTGCATCGGCCTGTTCCCTGGGCAAGTGAAGTTCTTCGGCAAAGACCTGCATGAAGACGGCGCTCACCTGAAAGTCCCGCACATGGGCTGGAACGAAGTCAGCCAGGCGGTGGATCACCCGCTGTGGCACGACATTCCAGACATGGCGCGCTTCTACTTCGTGCACAGCTACTACATTGCCGCCGGTAAGCCGGGCCAGGTGGTGGGTGGCGGGCACTACGGCGTCGACTTCGCCGCTGCGCTCGCTGAAGGCTCGCGGTTTGCCGTGCAGTTCCACCCGGAGAAGAGCCATACCCATGGCCTGCAATTGCTGCAGAACTTCGCCGCCTGGGACGGGCGCTGGTAATGGCCAGGAAGCCGAAGCAGCCGGTCTTGAACCTCACGCCTGAACAGGAGAGTGAGGCTACCCTCAAGATCAAGCGTTTCATGGAAGATCGCTTCGAGCTCAAGCTGGGGTCGTTCGAGGTCGCCGAGATCCTCGAACTGTTCACCACCGAAGTGGCTCCGCACTATTACAACAGGGCGATTTTCGACGCGCAGACGCTCCTTAAAGAAAGGTTCGAAAGCATCGAAAGCGACCTGTGGTCGCTTGAGAAACCCTGATTTCCCAAGCATTGCTGAATATCGAATAAGGTTTGCCAGATGCTGATTATCCCCGCTATCGATCTCAAGGACGGTGCCTGCGTACGTCTGCGCCAAGGCCGCATGGAAGACTCCACCGTGTTCTCCGATGACCCGGTGAGCATGGCCGCCAAATGGGTGGAAGGGGGCTGCCGTCGTCTGCATCTGGTGGACTTGAACGGCGCCTTCGAAGGCCAGCCGGTGAACGGTGAAGTGGTCACCGCCATTGCCAAGCGTTACCCGAACCTGCCGATCCAGATCGGTGGCGGTATCCGCTCCCTGGAAACCATCGAGCACTACGTCAAGGCCGGCGTGAGCTACGTGATCATCGGCACCAAGGCGGTGAAAGACCCGGCGTTCGTCGCCGAAGCCTGCCGCGCGTTCCCGGGCAAAGTGATCGTGGGCCTGGACGCCAAGGACGGTTTCGTCGCCACCGACGGCTGGGCTGAAATCAGCACGGTGCAGGTGATAGACCTGGCCAGGCAGTTTGAAGCCGACGGCGTCTCCGCCATCGTTTATACCGACATCGCCAAAGACGGCATGATGCAGGGCTGCAACGTGCCATTCACCGCTGCACTGGCGGCCGCCACGAAGATCCCGGTGATCGCTTCCGGCGGCATCCACAACCTGGGCGACATCAAGTCGCTGCTGGACGCCAAGGCGCCCGGCATCATCGGCGCCATCACCGGCCGTGCTATCTACGAAGGGACCCTGGACGTCGCTGAAGCCCAGGCTTACTGCGATGCCTACAACGGCTGAGGACTGACCATGGCGCTGGCCAAACGCATCATCCCTTGCCTGGACGTCGACAACGGTCGCGTGGTCAAGGGCGTCAAGTTCGAGAACATCCGCGACGCCGGTGACCCGGTGGAAATTGCCCGCCGCTACGATGAGCAAGGTGCCGACGAGATTACCTTTCTCGACATCACCGCCAGTGTCGACGGCCGCGATACCACGTTGCATACCGTCGAGCGCATGGCCAGCCAGGTCTTCATCCCGCTGACCGTGGGCGGTGGCGTGCGCACTGTGCAAGACATCCGCAACCTGCTCAATGCCGGCGCGGACAAGGTTTCGATCAACACGGCGGCGGTGTTCAACCCGGAGTTCGTGGGCGAGGCCGCACAGCACTTCGGCTCGCAATGTATCGTGGTCGCCATCGACGCCAAGAAAGTCTCCGGCCCGGGCGAAACCCCGCGCTGGGAGATCTTCACCCACGGCGGTCGCAAGCCGACCGGCCTGGACGCGGTGGAGTGGGCGATGAAGATGGAAGGCCTGGGTGCCGGTGAAATCCTGCTGACCAGCATGGACCAGGACGGCATGAAAAACGGCTTCGACCTGGGCGTGACCCGGGCCATCAGCGATGCGCTGGGCATCCCGGTGATCGCTTCCGGCGGCGTCGGCAACCTGCAGCACCTGGCCGACGGCGTGATCGAAGGCCACGCCAGCGCGGTACTGGCGGCGAGTATTTTCCACTTTGGCGAATACACCGTTCCCGAGGCCAAGGCCTACATGGCGGCGCGCGGTATCGTCGTTCGCTAAACGCTGCTGGACACCATGGCAGGCCAGAGGCACTCTCTGCGCTTGCCATGGATTCCGGTAACTTTCATGTTCAAGCACCTGCTGCTCGCCCTTGCCAGTACGTCCCTCCTGTTGACCGTTCCGGCCCGCGCCGAGGAACCGTCCGACGCCTCCCTGGTGTTGCTGACGGAAAACTTCCCGCCCTACAACATGGCGAAAAACGGCAAGAACTTCGCCAAGGACGAGAACATCGAAGGCATCGCCGTGGACATCGTGCGCGAAACCTTCAAGCGTGCGGGCATTTCCTACAATCTCACCCTGCGTTTCCCCTGGGAGCGCATCTACAAGCTCGCCCTGGAGAAACCAGGCTACGGCGTGTTCGTGATGGCGCGCCTGCCGGACCGGGAGGCGCTGTTCAAATGGGTCGGCCCCATCGGTCCGGACGATTGGGTGCTGTTGGCCAAGGCCGACAGCAAGATCCAGCTGAACGACCTTGAGCACGCGCGCCGCTACAGGATCGGTGCCTACAAGGGCGATGCCATCGCCGAGACCCTGGAAAAGCAGGGACTCAACCCGGTCGTCGTGCTGCGCGACCAGGACAACGCGCAAAAGCTGCTGGATGGCCAGATCGACCTGTGGGCCACCGGCGACCCCGCCGGGCGTTATCTGGCGCGCCAGATCGGGGTCTCCGGGCTCAAGACAATCCTGCGTTTCAACAGCGCCGAACTGTACCTGGCGCTCAACAAGCAGGTGCCGGATGAAGTAGTGAGCAGGCTTCAAGCGGCGTTGGATCAGTTACGAGACGAGGGGGTCGTGGCTGACATCATGGGGCGTTACCTCTAGTGGCGGCTCCTTTGCGGGCACGGGCTGCGGGCGCTCGGCCTCTACGGAATCGGTGGTATTTGCCTCACTGAAATACACCTGCTCGGTATTGGTGTAGGTCACTGATGTTGCCAGGGGGCTGGCATCCCTGCGCAGCAATGTGTACTCGCTTTCGACCACATAGGCTGCCACGGTCTTGTGGGCCGGGACATATGCAGCGATGTCGGTGGTTTGCGGGGCGGTCCAGCCTTTGGACGAAACGCTCGAGTGAGTGAATGCACTGCCCAGCCTTACCGAGCTTTTCGGGTTGGTTCTGAGAGAATGGCCTGTCCATGCCTCGGTCATGTCGACACCCGTGGCCCACTTGAGGAAGTTGGCTGCGAAACCGGTCGAGCCTTTGGTAATCGTCCATTTGAAGGTCTGGCTGGTGGTCGTTGGGTTGCGCGCCACATCGACCAGTACGTACTTGTCGCGTCTTTGCAGCCTGTAGAAGGGGGACCGCAAGGGTTGCTCGTCGGCTGGCAGCTCCGGGTCGGAGACTAGAAACCAGGGGAGTTGGCAGACATGCAAGGACTCTTCGGCGTCCAGGGTTGAAGGTTGCCCGTCTGCAGACGGTGCGGGCGGGGCCGGGAGCTCGTGCCCCGCCACCTCGGTCAGGGGGATATGCAAGGCATGCGCTAACCCGGGCGCTTCGGGCTTTGCATAGCCCCGCACCCCGAAAAATGTCCCTGGTGCCAGGTAAGCCTCTCCAGGATGAGCGGTCGGCGGCATGACGTCCCAGGCACTGAAGTCGATTTGGCCGCGACTGCCTTTGTCATTCCAGATCTGATCGGCAACGTAAGCCGGCACGGCCAGGTCAGCCCGCACACAGCGCACGGTGTTCAGCGAAGGCCGTTGATAGCCCACGCCGCATACGGTACCCAGGGCCACATAGCCATCAGGCGGGACCGGCTGCCAGATGGAAATATCAGCGTTGGCGCCTGTGCCGCGACTGTTCCAGACTTCTATGAAGTCTTTCGGTTGGCGAAGTGCGGTGCCGTTGGTTTTGTTGGCTTCGCTGACAACAACGACGGTCTTGCGATGATTCAAATTGTCATGGCTCGGGTGAGCGACATCTCCCAATGAGGAGAACGAGATCAAGTGATCGGCACTGGTGCTCGGGCGCCAAAAGCTGGCCGACTTTTTGGCGCCCGAGCCTTGGTCGTTCCAGAGTGGGGTGAACTCCGAAGTGAAGTTGATCAGCAGGTCTTTGACTTGGATGGGTTCCATGGGGGTACTCCTTGTGGATGGAATGGTTCTGTCTCTCGATGTGGTCGAGCCGGACCGGTTAGCGGGGTTTGAGCAAGTCCACGCGCAGTGTTGAGGGTTGGTCAGCCTGGTCGTAGGCGTAGGTGCAGATCTTGTAGGGTCTGTCCCGAACGGTGATCAGCCGTGCGTACTGCTCTGTTCGCGTGCTGGGGGAGTCATTGAGCGTGGAAAATATCTCGATAGGTTCGTCCTCCTCCTCCTCCACGGGAGGGGGCGGAAAGGCCAGGTAATCGACTGGCCTGAGGCAATCGGTCGTGGTGGCCGGGCCGAACTTGTAGGAGTAGCGATGCATGAATGGCGGCGCGAGCTTCCAGATCACGGTGTAGGCCGCCAGCCCCTGTTTATCCAGGCTGATGCTCAAGTTCGGCGTGCGTGCCGGCCCGGGTTCGGCCAGTTCCACCGCCAGGGTCAGGGCATTTTTCATCATGCCGTTGGTCGCCTGTTGTTCCTCGGAATCCAAGCCGACGATACACAGCATGTGCATACCGGTTTCCGGTCCGATGGCGTCATTCACGTACGCGTCCTGCGCCTTGATCGGGGTGCTGTAAAGCTCCGGTTTTTCGCAATCAATGGCGCGCCGAGTGGTTTTGTAGCGATAGAGCGCAGTGTTGGTCGTGAAGGAAAGGTTCCAGCGCGGCACGATATCCTTGTGTGTGCCGTCGGGTCGCTTGACGAAGTATTGCTGGATGGGGTCCGGGTGCCGAAAGGAAATGGTGGTGGTCGGGAAGAGTTCGCAGTGTTCACTGTCGGCTTTCAGAACGCCTTCGACAAAGCACCGGTTGAGGAACGTCACCGGGCTGCCGTAGTTCGTTTCGGGGTGCCAGGTGGGCATACCGTTGTTGACCTCGCAGGGCGCGTCCCTTTGGCATTTGCGTTCTTCGGTCTGGCCTGAAGTGCTGGTGCTGAGAATGCCGAAGAGCGTATTAGTCGCCCGCTCCAGCAGTGGCCCGCCGAAGCCGCCGCGGCCGATACCCTGGCATTGGTTTTTCATGGTCACCCGCCACACGAACGGCTGTTCCACCAGTTCGCGCGAGGCTTGCTGCGCGCAGGCGGAGAGATGCAGGGTGTCCCATTCCGGTGCAGCCAGCGCGAGGATATCGACCCCGTCGGCGGGGACCGCTTCGGCCAGTTTCAAAGGGGCGATGCCTGCCTTCAGCAAATCGGCAAGCGAAGCTTTCAGCTCGACGATCGCCAGGTCCACTCCCTGGCTACTGCTCCATTTCAGGGTTTTCAACGGAAAGGTCTTGAGGCTCTCCAGCGTGTCGTCGAAGTAGTTGAAGCTGATGTTGCCTTTGATATCCAGGTCTTTTTGTACCCCGCCGTTATGGCGATGAAGGCAGTGGCTGCTGGTGAGCACATAGGCCGGGCCGGACTTGCCTGCGTCGTCGCGGGTGTCCAGTAGGGAGGCGGTGCAGAGGGCCTGGGCTTCATTGCGGATGCGACCGACGCCAGTCCAATGGGCGTGCTGATGCTGCGCATTGGCGAGCATTCTGGGCGGGCTGGCGTTGGCAAGGCCTTCACCATAGTCCCTTGGTGCCGCGATAAGCAGGTTGGAAAGGCTGCAGAGCAGCAGCCCCGAAATCAAGTGGTGGAGCGTGTTCATGGCATGTCCTGAAAGAGTGAGCGCAAGGTTCGACTATTCAGGAATGTCAGCTGGGCAGTACGGTAGCTATCTAGTACTTGCCATTCTTGCCATGGCCGGCCATTGCCTGGTTACTGCGCACGCTGATCATCAACTTGATATCGATCCACTCCACGCCCTGGGCCTTGAGCTTGGGCAGCTCGCGCTCCAGCACCGCCAGGGTTTGCGGGTAGGGATGGCCGATCATCACCGCCGAACCCTGTTTGTGCGCCAGTTTGATTGCGCTCTGCAGCTGCGTGGTGATTGCCGCTTCGGTGCGTTCGTCGTCCAGGAACACGTCCCGCGAGACGCTGGCCAGGCCGATCTTCTGCGCCTCGGCGGCGGCGACTGTCTTGGCGCTGGTGCGGCTGTCGACAAAGAATTTGTTGCGCCGTTGCAGTTCGCCCATCAACCAGGCCATGGCCTCGGGCTGCGCGGTCATGCGGCTGCCCATGTGGTTGTTGATGCCCGCGGTGTAGGGCACTGCCTTGAAGGCAGCGTCCAGGCGCCTGCCGAGTTCCTCGATGGGCAACTCCGGGTGCCAGGCGAACGGGCCGGTGGCCGGGTCCATGGGCATGTGCAGGATCACGATCTTGCCGGCCTTGTGGGCTTCGCGGGCGAATTCGGCGGCATGGGGCGTGTCGGGCATGATCGCCGTGGTCACCGGCCCGGGCAGGGCCAGCACGCGACGATCCCTGGGCAGATTTTGCCCGAGGTCGTCGATGATAAGGGTCAGGTAGGCTTTGTTGGGCTCGTTGGCCGGGGTCGCATGGGCGACTCCGGCCAGGCTGCACAGCACGGCGATGATCAGGGCAAAACGCATATCAACGGCTGCGCGTAATGCTCAAGCCCTTGAGCAGGCTCAGCGCCTGGGCCAGCTGGTAGTCATCGTCCTGTGGCATCGGCTTGGCTTTCTTGCCGCTGCCGGTGGGCTGGTCGGCGCCGCCGTTGCCATTGCCCAGATGGCCTTGCAGGTCCGCTTCTTTGTAGTACTCGCTGTCGATCTCGTTGGTGATCTTGGCTTTGCGCACCTCGATGTCGGGCACGATGCCCTGGGCCTGGATCGAGCGACCATTTGGCGTGTAGTACAGCGCCGTGGTGATCTTCAGCGCACGTTCGTTGTTCAGCGGCAACACGGTTTGCACCGAGCCTTTGCCGAAACTGGTGGTACCCATCAGCACGCCGCGCTTCTGGTCTTGCAGGGCGCCGGCGACGATCTCCGACGCCGAGGCGCTGCCGCCGTTGATCAGCACGGCCAACGGGACGTTTTCGCTGAGGTCGTTGCCCGTTGCCGAGAAGCGCAGTTCGGAGTTGGCAATGCGGCCCTTGGTGTACACGATCAGGCCCTTGGTGATGAAGTGGTCGACCACTTCCACTGCCGACTGCAGCACGCCGCCCGGGTTGTTGCGCAGGTCGAGCACGATACCGCTGAGCTTCTTACCGTTGTCCTTGCGCAGCTTGGCCAGGGCCTTGGCCACTTCGTCGCCGGTCTTGACCTGGAATTGGGTGATGCGGATGTAGCCGTAGCCCGACTCCAGCAGCTGGCTCTTCACGCTCTTGACCACAATGGTCGCCCGGGTCAGCGTCACGTCGAACGGGTTGCCGCCGTCGCGTACCAGGGTCAGGGTGATTTTCTGGCCGATCTTGCCGCGCATCTTGTCGACGGCTTCAGTCATGGTCTGGCCACGGGTCGGCTGGCCGTTGATCTTGACGATGAAGTCGCCGGCCTGGATGCCGGCCTTGGACGCCGGGGTGTCGTCGATCGGCGAGACCACCTTGATGTTGCCGTCTTCGGAGCCGACTTCGATGCCCAGGCCGCCGAATTCGCCGCTGGTGCTTTCCTGCAGCTCGGCAAAATCTTCCGGTCCCAGGTAGGCGGAGTGCGGGTCGAGGTTGCTGAGCATGCCCTTGATGGCATTTTCCAGCAGGGTCTTGTCGTCTACAGGTTCGACATAAGCGGCCTTGATCCGGTCCATGACCTCGGCAAAGGTGCGCAGCTCGTCCAGCGGCAGCGGCGCCTTGGTGGTCGCGGCCGTGCTGGCCGGGGCAGCCTGGTCGGCGAAAGCCAGGGGCGCGCCGATCACCAGGGCGATCGTCAGGGCCAGCGAAGTGAGGCGGGACAAATGCAGCATGTCGAACGAACTCCTAATGTAGATGCGCCCCTATCCTTGGGAGCGGCACCATTGTGCGGGATCGCTCGGGCGACCCTGCTGACGAATAGCGAAGTACAGCGCCGGAGTGTCCTGGCCACCACTGTTACCCACAGTGGAGATGGATTCACCGGCTTTTACAACATCACCTGCCGACTTGAGTAATGTCTGATTGTGGCCGTAAAGGCTCAAATAGCCATTGCCGTGGTCGAGAATCACCAGCAAACCGGCGCCCCGCAGCCAATCGGCAAACACCACACGCCCGCCATGAACGGCGTGGACCTGGCTGCCGGCGGAGGCGCTGATCATCACCCCATCCCACTTGGCGCGGGTGTCATCGCCACGGGTTTCCCCGAAGCGTGCCAGTAATCGACCATCAACTGGCCATGGAAGTTTGCCGCGGGCCGAAGCAAAAGGCCCACCGAACGACTCGCCGGCGCTGGAAACCAGCGGGCCAGGCGCTGCATGCGCCGGTTTACGCGGTGCTGGCGCATCCGTAGTGGCGGCCAGCTCGGCCTCACGCTGGCGCTTTTTTTCGGCTTCCTGCTGGGCGATCAGCGCTTTCTGTCGCGCTTCTTCGGCCTCGCGTGCCTGGCGTGCCAGGGTTTCCTCGATGGTTTTAAGCACTTTGGCCAAGTCGGCCTGGTCCTGCTCGCGGGCCTGGAGCTTGGCGTCGCGGGCCTTCACATCCTCATTGAGCTTGGCCAGGGCCAGTTGGCGCTCCTTGCGAACCTTGTCCAGCTCGTCGCGCTGGGCGTTGAGGGCGCTTTTCTGGTCTTCCAGCTGCGACTGCTGGTTGGCGATCTCCTGTTCGACGTTGACCAACTGGCGCAGGGTTTCGTTGAAGCTTTTAAGTTGCTCCAGCCGGGCCTTGCTCAGGTAGTCGTAGTAGGTGAGGGTGCGCGCGAATTTCTCGGGGTTCTGCTGGTTGAGCAGCAGCTTGAGGTATTCCTGGCGGCCGTTCTGGTAGGCGGCACGGGCCTGGATCGCGATCAGGCGTTGCTGTTCAACGCGGGCGCTCTGGAGTTTTTTTTTCTCAGCGTCGAGTCGCTCCAGTTCCGACTCGCTCTTCTTTAATTCTTTTTGTAGCTCCTGGACCTGCTTCTCCAGCTTGCCCATCTCGGTTTCCGTACCGCGCAGGTCTTTCTGCACTCCGGATTTCTCTTCCTGGAGCTTGCCGAGCAGTTTCTTCAGCTCGGTAATGTCCTGACGCGTAGCGTCCAACTGTTGTTGGGTTTGTGCGCGCTCGTCGGCAAACGCCGGTTGGAGCAGGCAGACAAGAGCAAGGGTAATCAAGGCGCGAAGCATAGAGGCGGGCGACACCAGGGAAATGGACGGCCTAGTATGCCCGCCAAGCGCGGCAAAAAAAACGCCCAATTCGGGCTGTAGCGCAAGATAGGTGCCGAGTGGCAGTGGTATGGCAAAAAGACATGTTCCAAACACCGCAGATCCAATGTGGGAGGGGGCTTGCCCCCGATTGCAGTGTGTCAGCTCAATAGGTGCTGGCTGATCCACTGCTATCGGGGGCAAGCCCCCTCCCACACTGTTGCGCGGTGTGGTTGAAATCAAATCAGAATCGAAGTCCCGGTCATCTCCACCGGCTTCTCCAGCCCCATCAGCATCAGCATGGTCGGCGCCACATCCGCCAGCACGCCACCGCTACGCACCTTGAAATCACGCTTGCCGACGTAGATGAACGGCACCGGTTCGGTCGTGTGAGCAGTGTGGGCCTGGCCGGTGGATTCGTCGGACATCTGCTCGCAGTTGCCGTGATCGGCCGTGATCAGCGCTTCGCCGCCCACCTTTTCCAGGGCGTCGACGATACGGCCGACGCACAGGTCCAGGCATTCCACGGCCTTGGTCGCAGCTTCCAGGTTGCCGCTGTGGCCCACCATGTCGCCGTTGGCGTAGTTGACTACGATCACGTCGTAACGCTGGTGGTCGATGGCGTCGACGATCTTGTCGGTGACTTCCGGCGCGCTCATCTCCGGCTGCAGGTCGTAGGTGGCGACCTTTGGTGATGGGATCAGGATGCGCTCTTCACCCGGGAACGGCTCTTCGCGACCACCGGAGAAGAAGAAGGTTACGTGGGCGTATTTTTCGGTTTCGGCAATGCGTAGCTGGGTCTTGCCATTTTTTGCCAGGTAATCGCCCAGCACGTTGTCCAGGCTGCCCGGGGCAAAGGCGGCGGGGGCCGGGATGCTGGCGGCGTATTGGGTCAGGCCCACGTACTGCACTTTTGGCTGGCGGGCGCGCTCGAATTCCTTGAAGCCGTCTTCGACAAACACACGGCTGAGCTCACGGGCGCGGTCGGCGCGGAAGTTCATGAACACCACGGCGTCGCCGTCTTCGACCTTCACTGGCTCGCCGATGGTGGTGGCTTTGACAAACTCGTCGCTTTCGCCACGGGCGTAGGCGGCTTCCAGGCCTTCCTGGGCGGTGGCGGCGTTGAATTCGGCCTGGCCGTCGACGATCAGGTTGTAAGCCTGGGAGACGCGGTCCCAGCGGTTGTCACGGTCCATGGCGAAGTAACGGCCCACCAGGCTGGCGATGCGGCCCTTGCCGAGGGCGGCGAAGGTGGTGTCGAGCAGTTCGATGGACGATTGCGCGCTTTTCGGCGGGGTGTCGCGGCCGTCGAGGAAGGCATGCAGGTAGATCTTGTCGGCGCCGCGCTTGAAGGCCAGTTCGGCCATGGCGACCAGGTGGTCCTGGTGGCTGTGGACGCCGCCATCGGACAACAGGCCCATGAAGTGCACGGCCTTGCCGGCAGCCACTGCTTTATCGACCGCCGCGCAAATCGTCGGGTTCTCGAAGAACTCGCCATCGCGGATCGCTTTGGTCACGCGTGTGAAGTCTTGATACACCACTCGTCCGGCGCCGAGGTTCATGTGGCCGACTTCCGAGTTGCCCATCTGGCCGTCCGGCAGGCCCACGTCCATGCCCGAGCCGGAGATGAGGCCGTTGGGTACGGTGGCGGTCAGGCGGTCGAGGACAGGCTTGTTGGCCGCGTATACCGCGTTGTCGTGGTGGCTTTCACTGTGTCCGAAGCCATCGAGAATTATCAGGACCAAAGGTTTAGGCGTAGTAGTCATAGATCCTCTCGCGGCGGTAATAAAGGAAGACAATTGAAAAGGGAGTGGCAGTTTAAAGCGAAGTTCCGACCACGTCACCGCTTTACGGGGGTTGGCCCCCCCTGGCGGCTGTGTATACTTACCGCCATTTTAACGCCCTGGAACCTCCTTGATGGTTGATCACCTGATTGCATTTGCCACTGCCCACTACCTGCTCGTGGGTGCCTTCGTTATCCTGCTGGCGCTGCTGATCGCTCATGAATTGAGCCGCGGTGGCCGCAGCCTGAGCACGGCGGAGCTGACCGCGCTGGTCAACAAGGATGAGGCCGTTGTCGTGGACATTCGTCCGGCCAAGGATTTCGCCACCGGTCACATCGTCGGCGCCCTGAACATTCCTCAGGACAAGCTGATCGCGCGCCTGGCCGAGCTGGAAAAGCACAAGGCCAAGACCATCATCCTGGTCGACGCCCAAGGCCAGCACGCCGGCACCCACGCCCGCGAAATGCTCAAGACCGGTTTCACCGCCGCCAAGTTGTCCGGTGGCATCAGCAGCTGGCGCGCCGATAACCTGCCGCTGGTGAAGTGATATGAGCCAGGTTGTCGTGTATTCCAGCGATTGGTGCCCTTACTGCATGCGGGCCAAGGCCCTGCTTGAGAAGAAGGGTGTTGCCTTCGAAGAAATCAAGGTCGACGGCAAACCGCAAGTGCGCGCCGAAATGGCCCAGAAGGCGGGGCGCACGTCCGTGCCGCAGATCTGGATCGGCGCCAGGCACATCGGTGGCTGCGACGACCTGTTCGCCCTGGAGCGCGCCGGTAAACTGGATGCGCTGCTGCTCGTCTGACTCCTAAACCCTAAAAGACCTCAAGATCACAAGGATCTGCGATGACTGACCAACAGAACACCGAAGCTGCAGAAGCCCAAGCGCCACAGTTCTCGCTGCAGCGCATCTACGTGCGTGACCTGTCGTTCGAAGCGCCGAAAAGCCCGGCCATCTTCCGTCAGGAATGGACGCCAAGCGTTGCGCTGGACCTGAACACCCGCCAGAAGGCACTGGAAGGCGACTTCCACGAAGTCGTGCTGACCCTGTCCGTGACCGTCAAGAATGGCGAAGAAGTGGCCTTCATCGCTGAAGTGCAACAGGCCGGTATCTTCCTGATCCAGGGCCTGGACGAAGCGTCCATGAGTCACACCCTGGGCGCGTTCTGCCCGAACATCCTGTTCCCGTATGCCCGTGAGACCCTGGACAGCCTGGTCACCCGTGGCTCGTTCCCTGCGCTGATGCTGGCTCCGGTGAACTTCGATGCCCTGTACGCGCAAGAGCTGCAGCGCATGCAACAGGAAGGTTCGTCGACGGTTCAGTAATCTCGAACCCGGTGCAGGACCCCATGTGGGAGGGGGCTTGCCCCCGATAGCGGTGGATCAGTCACATAGATGTCGACTGACACTCCGTCATCGGGGGCAAGCCCCCTCCCACATTTGTTATGTGTGTTATTTGAAGCCGAGCTGGCGCCAGCCTTCGTAGACGGCGACGGCCACGGTGTTGGACAGGTTCAGGCTGCGGCAGCCCTCGCGCATCGGCAAACGCAGGCGATGGCCGTCGGGCAGGGCGTCGAGCACCTCGGCCGGCAGGCCCCGGCTTTCCGGGCCGAACAGGAACGCATCGCCCTCGGCAAAGCTGGCATCATGGAACGGCCGCGACCCCTTGGTGGTGAACGCGAACAGCCGTGGGTGGCCCAGGCTTTCCAGGCAACTGGCCAGGTCGGCGTGGCGTTTGAGCGTGGCGTACTCGTGGTAATCCAGCCCGGCACGGCGCAGGCGCTTGTCGTCCATGTCGAAGCCCAGCGGTTCGATCAAATGCAGGTGGCAGCCACTGTTGGCGCACAGCCTGATAACGTTGCCGGTATTCGGCGGAATTTCTGGTTGAAAAAGGATGACGTGAAACATGCACGGCTCCGAAGGCAAAGATGCGCTGCATTCTACCCTCGAAGAGGACCCGAGGCCGAAGCTTATGCCGAGGGTCATGGGCTCTTTGGCGATTGTCGGCATGATGGTCGGCCTGATGATCGGTCGCCTGACCACCCCGGAGCCGGTCGAACTGCAACAGGTCGAGACCGCGAGGGACGGCGTGGTGGTGTGGTTCAACGGCGAACCCAAGTTGCACGGCGAGCACGTCGACGGCACTGTGGCGCTGTTGTTCGACGCCCAGGGCAAGGCCGCGAGTGGACGGCTCAAGGTCAATGACAAGGACGTGAACTGGCGCGTACGCAAGACCGATGGCGGCCTGCTGCTGAACCTCGTGGCGGCGCGACCATTGCGTGGGGAGTGGAAGGGCGAGAAGGCCGATGGCCGTTGGCGGCTGGAGATCCATCTCCAGGAGGAATAAAAGAGGGAGTTCCCGGCCTGCCTGTACCAGGGCTCCCAAAACGGGGTGAAGCTTGCAAAGCTTCGGTGTTAAAGAGGGAATCCCCGGCCTGCCTGTACCGAGGTTCCCCAAAGCGGTGTGGAGCGCGACGCGATTCGCATCAAGCACCCCGGGTGTAAAGAGGGGATTCTCGGCCTGCCTGTACCAAGGTCCCCGAAACTGGGTAGTAACAGGGTTATTGCAGGGCGCGTGCCAAAATTCGCAATATGGGCCAAAAAATTACGCCAGAAAGCGCAAAGCCCCGGAATACGGGGCTTTGGTGTTTTCGGTTCGCGGGTTCTATTGAGTGAGGCTCTGGCTTTCGCTACCAGATCCATGCCCGATGCCGGTTCATGGTGCATTGAAGCGGTGCACGGTGCTGGAGCCTTGTAGAGGTCCAAATGTGGGAGGGGGCAAGCCCTCTCCCACATTGGGTCTTGAGTGGATCCGAGATTCAGGCTTCATCCCCCTCGTCATCATCCCCCCCGTCGACCTTCATCCCCAGTTCCTTGATCTTGCGCGTCAGGGTATTGCGGCCCCAGCCCAGCAACACGGCGGCATCGCGACGGCGACCGGCGGTGTGTTTCAAGGCGGTCTCGATCATGATCCGCTCAAAGGCCGGCACGGCGCTGTCCAGCAGGCTCGACTGGCCGCGTGCCAGGGCCTGGTCGGCCCACTGGCGCAGCGCCTGTTCCCAGTTGGTTACTGGCGCAGAGTCTTGCGGCAGGCTCAGCAGCTCCGGTGGCAGGTCGCTGATATGCACTTCGCGCCCGGACGCCATCACGGTGATCCAGCGGCAGGTGTTCTCCAGCTGGCGCACGTTGCCCGGCCACGGCAGGTTCTTCAGGTACTCCTCGGTCTCGCTTTTCAGCAGTTTCGGCTCGACGGCCAGCTCCTGGGCGGCGCGGCTGAGGAAGTGACGGGCGAGGGTCGGGATGTCTTCGCGACGGTCCGACATGCGTGGAATGTGGATACGGATCACGTTGAGGCGATGGAACAAGTCCTCACGGAATTTGCCGGCGTGTACCAGGGTTTCCAGGTTCTGGTGGGTTGCCGCAATGATGCGTACGTCGACCTTGACCGGCGTGTGCCCGCCAACGCGATAGAACTCACCGTCAGCCAGCACCCGCAGCAGGCGGGTCTGGGTATCGGCCGGCATGTCGCCGATTTCATCGAGAAACAAGGTGCCGCCGTCAGCCTGTTCAAAACGCCCGCGCCGCAGGTTGGCCGCGCCGGTGAACGCGCCTTTTTCATGGCCGAACAGCTCGGATTCCATCAAGTCCTTGGGAATCGCCGCCATGTTCAGCGCGATGAACGGCGAGGCCGCCCGTGGGCTGTGGCGGTGCAGTGCATGAGCGACAAGCTCTTTACCGGTGCCGGATTCGCCGTTGATCAGCACGGTGATGTTGGAGTGGCTCAAGCGCCCGATGGCGCGAAAAACTTCCTGCATCGCCGGCGCTTCGCCGATGATTTCCGGGGTGCGGGTCAGGGCCGGTGGGGCTTCCTGGTTCTGCTGTTCCTGGGCGTGCTGGTTGGCGCGCTTGACCAGTGCCACCGCCTCGTCCACGTCGAACGGCTTGGGCAGGTACTCAAAGGCACCGCCCTGGTAGGACGCGACAGCGCTGTCCAGGTCCGAGTGCGCGGTCATGATGATCACTGGCAGGCGCGGGTGCTGCTCGCGAATCCGCGCCAGCAAGTCCAGGCCACTGGCGCCGGGCATGCGGATGTCGGAGATGATCACATCGGGCTGCTGGCGCGCCAGGCGGCTCATCACCCCGTCGGCGCTGTCGAAGCTCTGGGTGGTCATGCCTTCCTGTTGCAAGGCTTTCTCGAGGACCCAGCGGATAGAACGGTCGTCATCGACGATCCAGACAGTTTCACTACGGCTCATGTCGATGGGGCTCCTTGTTCCAGAGGCAGAAAGATCGAGAACGTGGTGTGGCCGGGATGGCTTTCACATTCGATCAGACCCTGGTGCTGGCTGATGATGTTCTGGGTGATGGCCAGGCCCAGCCCGGTACCGTCCGGGCGGCCGCTGACCATGGGAAAGAAAATGGTTTCCTGGAGTTCCGCAGGAATGCCCGGGCCGTTGTCGATGATTTCGACCTTGGTCACCAGGCGATGGCGCACGTGGCCGATGGTGAACTGGCGCAGGGCGCGGGTGCGCAGGCTGATGCGACCCAGGCGCAGCTCATTCTGGCTGCTGATGGCCTGCATGGCATTGCGCACGATGTTGAGCACTGCCTGGATCATCTGTTCGCGGTCGATCAATACGTCGGGAATGCTCGGATCGTAGTCACGCACCAGGGTGATGCAGCCCTGGCTTTCGGCTTCCACCAACTGGCAGACGCGCTCGAGCACTTCGTGCACATTGGTCATCGCCAGTGACGGCAACTTGTTGGAGCCGAGCATGCGGTCCACCAGGTTACGCAGGCGATCGGCCTCCTCGATGATGACGTTGGTGTAGTCCTTGAGGTGTTCCTCCGGCAGCTCACGGGCCAGCAACTGCGCCGCACCGCGAATGCCGCCCAGTGGGTTCTTGATCTCATGGGCCAAGCCGCGCACCAGCATCTTGCTGGTTTCCTGCTTGGACAGCTGCGCTTCCTCCTTGGTGATGCGCAGCAGGCGATCGCGCGGGTGTACTTCCAGCAGCAGCAACGTCGCGCCGTTGCTCAGGATGGGGGTCACGGCATAGTCGACGGTCAGTGTCTGGCCGGTGAGGGCGGTGAGCATCGCTTCGCGTTTGGTGAACGGGTGTGCCTGCTCCACCGCCTGGCGCAACGAACTCAGGGCTTCGGCCGACTCGGTGAACAATTCGCTGATGAACTGCCCATGGCTGCGCTGGCCGCTGATGGCCAGGAGCATCTCCGCCGCCGGATTCATGTACTCAAGACGCAAGTCGTCATTGAGCAGGATGGTCGCGGTGGTCAGGTTGTCGAGTAGCAAACGGTGCAGTGCATCGCTGATGGTCATCAGGACCTCTTTTGGAGCAAGGCGCGGGCTTGAGGCACACGCTGATACATGGAAAATGCAAAAACCAAACCAAGGCTCCGAAAAGAAGCGTGAAAGCCCTGAAATGGGTGTTTCAGGCGCGAAACTGTGGCGTTCTGCCAGCTTGCACGGGAAGTTTCGAACCAAAATGGGCTGGGCAAGTGGGAAGGGTGCAGCCTATCGCACCAATATAGTGCGGTTTTGTGAAGGTTGTTCAGGAAGTGGCGAGTGGATCGTTTTCAGGGCGCGGTGAAAACGATCCGGAGTGGGGGATGGATCAGTGTTGTTCGGAAAGTGGCATGCCCGGACGGCCCGCGTAAAAGACCAGCAGCTCGACCGGGGTGTTGCCGGTAATACCGCGATGCTCAATGCCTACCATCTCGGCAAGGGTTTGCCCTTGCCTCAAGGTGCGCGTCAGCCCGCTCTTACGGGTTTCAACGGTCAGCTCTCCCGAAACGATGTAGGCGGCATTTGGCATTGGGTGAGTGTGCCAGGGCAATTGCGTGTGCGCAGGGATCTTGAGGCGTATGAGCGTCAGTTGCGGCGGACCTGAGGGGTAGGCTTTGTAAGGTGTGCCATCCCATGACGCGCTGCGTTCAAGCAACACCTCTTTTTCGATGTGTACGGCGTTCTTTGGGTGGGTGCCGCAGCCAAGCAACGACAAACCCACCGCTGCTGCAATCCAGCACTTGAGGGTGATCATGGTTCCATCCTGTTCGATAAATGAACAGTCAGGCTATGGCTGCCGGCCTCGGTGAAAATGCAGGACGGGTCCTCAAATCAAGTAGGTCCAGTGCACAGTTCGGCCGTGGCGCGGATCATCGCCAGCTGACGCAACGGATCGTTCAGCGGCTCATGCACGGCTTCGGCCAGCCATTGTGGGCACTGTGGATCGGTGCGCTGCGGGGTGAAGTCAGCCAATTGCTGCAGCAGGCGTTTTTGCAATTCGTCCAACTGCGGGCGGATCTGTTTCACCAGGTCCGGGCGCGGATCGTCAGGTGCCTTGCCCTGGAACTGCCAGTCTGACAGATGGGTGTACTGCACCAGTTTGTTCGCCTCGATCTGCGCCGAGAAAAACTGCTCGACGGCGGCAGACGCCAATTTGTAGCTCGGTGCCTGGGCGACGACGCTGGCGATCACTTCTTGTTCGCGCTTTTTGTCCTCTACCGGCTTGTGGCTGTCCCATTTGCTCAGGGCTACCTGGTCGGCGATCTCCAGGCGTTCGGCGATGCTGTTGAGCAGCGGCTCCAGGGTGGGCGGCGCGGCACTGGCACTGGCACTTGCGAACAACAGGGCGCACACAAGTCTATGTTTCAATGAAGATCTCCTTGTGGGAGGGGTAAGCCCCTTCCCACCTTTTTGATTGGGTTTGCAGGTCTACAGCAGCGTCAGTCAGAGGCTACCTTATAGTTACGCGAGAATCCGCCGGCCAGCTAAACCCCAGGCAAAAAAAAGACCTCCCGAAGGAGGTCTTTTTCGTCACGCCACGTTAAGCAGCGCTACCGGATCAGCAGCTGTAGTACAGCTCGTATTCCAGTGGGTGTACGAAGGTGCGAACCTTGATTTCTTCTTCGCTTTTCAGCTCGATGTAGGCATCGATGAAGTCGTCGCTGAATACGCCGCCTTTGGTCAGGAACGCACGGCCCTTGTCCAGCTCTTCCAGGGCTTCTTTCAGGCTGCCGCACACTTGTGGGATCTCTTTGGCCTCTTCAGGCGGCAGGTCGTACAAGTTTTTGTCGGCGGCGTCGCCAGGGTGGATCTTGTTCTGGATACCGTCCAGACCGGCCATGACCAGTGCCGCGAAGGCCAGGTATGGGTTGGCTGCCGGGTCCGGGAAGCGCGCTTCGATACGGCGAGCACGTGGGCTGGACACGTAAGGAATACGGATCGAGGCGGAACGGTTGCGAGCGGAGTAGGCCAGCATTACCGGAGCTTCGAAACCTGGGACCAGACGCTTGTAGGAGTTGGTCGACGGGTTGGTGAAGCCGTTCAGGGCCTTACCGTGCTTGATGATGCCGCCGATGAAGTACAGGGCAGTGTCGGACAGGCCGGCGTAACCTTCGCCTGCGAAGGTGTTCTTGCCTTCTTTGGCGATGGACAGGTGAACGTGCATACCCGAACCGTTATCGCCGTACAGTGGCTTAGGCATGAAGGTCGCGGTACGGCCGTAGGCATCAGCCACGTTGTGTACGCAGTACTTCAGGGTCTGTACTTCGTCAGCCTTGGCTACCAGGGTGTTGAACTTCACACCGATTTCGTTCTGGCCGGCAGTGGCCACTTCGTGGTGGTGCACTTCGATGACCAGGCCCATTTCTTCCATGGCGTTGCACATGGAGGTACGGATTTCGTGGTCGTGGTCGAATGGCGGAACCGGGAAGTAGCCTCCCTTGACGCCTGGACGGTGGCCTTTGTTGCCGCCTTCCACGTCCTGGTCGGACATCCAGGAGCCTTGTTCGGAGAAGATCTTGAACATGGAGCCGGAAATGTCGGACTTGAACTTGACCGAATCAAAGATGAAGAATTCTGGCTCCGGGCCTACGAATACGGTGTCGCCGATACCGGTGGACTTCAGGTATTCCTCGGCACGCTTGGCGATCGCACGTGGGTCGCGGTCGTAGCCTTGCATGGTCGAAGGCTCGATCACGTCACAGACGATGATCAGGGTTGGGTCTTCGGTGAACGGGTCGAGAACAGCAGTGCTGTCGTCCGGCATCAGGATCATGTCGGAAGCTTCGATGCCTTTCCAGCCAGCGATGGAGGAACCGTCGAACATTTTGCCTTCTTCGAAGAAAGCATCATCCAGCGCGTCGCGAGCCGGCATGGTCACGTGGTGCTGAGTGCCTTTGGTGTCCGTGAAGCGCAGATCAATCCATTTAACGTCATGATCTTTGATGAGTTGAACCGACTTCGACATAGTGTCCTCCGGGTGGCTTCGGGCTGGGGTAGTGGAGTTAGCCCTTAGAATGTGGGTGATGCCGGCGCGGATACTCCGCCATGGCAACCTGCCTCACAAGAGAGCAAATTGCATGCCAGTGCGCCAACATGGGTTTTCTGTTCCAAAAACGCCCCTATAACGGTGCATTACGACAAAAGCCCGAAAATAGCGCACCTCAATGTAGCGCAAAGGCGTGCATGTGCACCCATTTAGTGCGTTGCGCCTGCTGTGCATATTAACTGGTTAAACCTTGAGCGATTTCCGCTATAATCCGCGCCCCCCTTTTTCAGCAGGCCCGGCGCGCGCTGTTTCCATGAAATTAATCGTTAAAGTCTTTCCCGAGATCACCATCAAAAGCCGACCGGTACGGACGCGTTTCATCCGTCAGTTGGCCAAGAACATCCGTGCCGTGCTCCGCGATCTGGACCCGGCTGTGGTGGTGAACGGCGTGTGGGACAACCTCGAGCTGGAAACCCGTGTCACCGAGCCCAAAGCCTTGAAGGACATGACCGAGCGCCTGAGCTGCATGCCGGGGATCGCGCACTTCCTGCAGGTGGATGAGTACCCGCTGGGCGACTTCGACGACATCACCGAGAAGTGCAAACAGCACTACGGCGACTCGCTTACCGGCAAGATCTTTTCGGTGCGCTGCAAGCGTGCCGGCAAGCACAGCTTCAGCTCCATGGACGTCGAGAAATATGTCGGCAGCAAGCTGCGTCGCGAGTGCGGCGCTGCCGGAATTTCCCTGAAAGCACCGCAAATTGAAGTGCGCATGGAAATTCGCGACCAACGGTTGTTTGTGATCCACAGCCAGCACAACAGCATCGGCGGCTACCCGCTGGGCGCTCTGGAACAGACCCTGGTACTGATGTCCGGCGGTTTCGATTCCACGGTGGCGGCCTACCAGATCATGCGTCGCGGCCTCATGAGCCACTTCTGCTTCTTTAATCTGGGCGGGCGTGCACACGAATTGGGCGTGATGGAAGTTGCGCACTTTATCTGGAAGAAGTACGGCAGCTCCCAACGCGTGCTATTTGTGAGCGTGCCGTTCGAGGAAGTGCTGGGCGAAATTCTCGGCAAAGTCGATAACAGTCATATGGGCGTGGTATTGAAGCGTATGATGTTGCGCGCTGCCTCGCGGATCGCCGACCAGTTGCAGATCGACGCGCTGGTCACCGGTGAAGCGATCTCCCAGGTATCGAGCCAGACGCTGCCGAACTTGTCGATCATCGATTGTGTTACCGAGAAGCTGGTACTGCGCCCACTGATCGCCAGCCACAAGCAGGACATCATCGACCTGGCAGAGCAGATCGGCACCGCCGATTTTGCCAAGCACATGCCCGAGTACTGCGGGGTCATCTCGGTGAACCCCAAGACCCACGCCAAGCGTCACCGCGTGGAGCATGAAGAGAAAGAATTCGACATGGCGATTCTGGAGCGTGCGCTCGAGAACGCCAAACTGGTCCCGATCGATCGCGTCATCGACGAGCTGGGCCAGGACATCAAGATCGAAGAAGTCAGCGAAGCCCTGGCCGGCCAGATCGTCATCGACATCCGTCACCCGGATGCCGCTGAGGATGAGCCGCTGGAAATCGCCGGCATCGACGTACAAACGCTGCCGTTCTATGCATTGAACGCGCGTTTCAAGGAACTGGATAACAGCCGTCAGTACCTGCTGTATTGCGACAAAGGCGTGATGAGTCGCCTGCATGCCCACCATTTGCTCAGTGAGGGGCATGCCAATGTGCGCGTTTATCGACCGAGCTAAGAGCCCGGGGCTGTTTGCCTGTGGCCTGCGTCACCGGCCCCCCGACTCTGCCGTCAAGCTGTAACGGCAAGGCCTGACTCTACTGTTAATCGCTGCCACGACCTGTCAGCACACCGAATCCTCTGATCGAGATACACAAGTGATCGAAAATCTACGTAACATCGCCATCATTGCTCACGTTGACCATGGTAAAACCACCCTGGTAGACAAACTCCTGCGTCAGTCCGGCACCCTGGAGCGCAACGAGCTCAACGACGAGCGCGTGATGGACTCCAACGACCAGGAAAAAGAGCGCGGTATTACCATCCTGGCGAAAAACACCGCCATCAACTGGAACGGCTACCACATCAACATCGTGGACACCCCGGGCCACGCCGACTTCGGCGGCGAAGTAGAACGCGTAATGTCGATGGTGGACTCCGTTCTGCTGCTGGTTGACGCTCAAGACGGCCCTATGCCGCAAACCCGTTTCGTGACCAAGAAGGCCTTCGAAGCTGGCCTGCGTCCGATCGTGTGCATCAACAAGGTTGACCGTCCAGGCGCGCGTCCGGACTGGGTTCTGGACCAGATCTTCGACCTGTTCGACAACCTGGGTGCCACCGAAGAACAGCTGGACTTCAAAGTCGTCTACGCCTCGGCCCTGAACGGTATTGCCGGTCTGGACCACACCGACATGGCTGAAGACATGACCCCGCTGTACCAGTCGATCGTCGACAACGTACCTGCGCCGGCTGTTGACCGTGACGGTCCGTTCCAGATGCAGATCTCGGCACTGGACTACAACAGCTTCCTGGGTGTTATCGGCGTTGGCCGTATCGCCCGTGGTCGCGTCAAGCCGAACACTCCGGTTGTCGCTATCGGCGCCGACGGCAAGAAGCGTAACGGTCGTATCCTGAAGCTGATGGGCCACCACGGCCTGCACCGCATCGACGTTGAAGAAGCTGCAGCTGGCGACATCGTGTGCATCAGCGGTATGGACTCGCTGTTCATCTCCGATACCCTGTGCCACCCGGACGCGGTAGAAGCGATGAAGCCTCTGACCGTTGACGAGCCAACCGTTTCCATGACCTTCCAGGTAAACGACTCGCCTTTCTGCGGTAAAGAAGGCAAGTTCGTGACCTCCCGTAACATCAAGGAGCGTCTGGACAAAGAGCTGCTGTACAACGTTGCACTGCGCGTTGAAGAAGGCGACTCGGCTGACAAGTTCAAGGTTTCCGGCCGTGGTGAGCTGCACCTCTCGGTACTGATCGAAACCATGCGTCGCGAAGGCTTCGAAATGGGCGTTGGTCGTCCTGAAGTGATCATCCGTCAAGTTGACGGCGTGAAGCAGGAACCGTTCGAAAACGTCACCATCGACACCCCTGAAGAATCCCAGGGCAAGGTCATGGAAGAGATGGGCCTGCGTAAAGGCGACCTGACCAACATGGTGCCGGATGGCAAAGGCCGTGTGCGTCTGGAATACAACATCCCTGCTCGCGGTCTGATCGGTTTCCGTAACCAGTTCCTGACCCTGACCAACGGTGCTGGCATCCTGACCTCGATCTTCGATCGCTACGACACCATGAAGTCCGGCGACATGTCCGGCCGTCAGAACGGTGTTCTGGTCTCGGTAGAAACCGGCAAGGCACTGACCTACTCCCTGGAAACCCTCCAGGCGCGTGGCAAGCTGTTCGTTGAACACGGTCAAGAGATCTACAACGGTCAGATCGTCGGTCTGAACAGCCGTGACAACGACATGGGCGTCAACCCAACCAAAGGCAAGAAGCTCGACAACATGCGTGCTTCGGGTAAAGACGAAACCATCGCCCTGGTTCCACCTGTTCGCTTCACCCTGGAACAGGCCCTGGAATTCATCCAGGACGACGAGCTGTGTGAAGTCACGCCTAAGTCGATCCGCCTGCGTAAGAAGATCCTGGACGAAGGCGAGCGTACCCGCGCTGCCAAGAAAGCCAAGAACTGAGTTAACTCAGGCTGAATGAAAAACGCCCCCGGTCGAAAGGCCGGGGGCGTTTTTTTGCGCCTGCATTTTGTGGGGTGGCTTTACTGGCCTCATCGGGGGCAAGCCCCCTCCCACATTTTGAACTGTGAACACTTTCAAGTGTGGGAGGGGGCTTGCCCCCGATAGGGCCCTTGAAAGCCCCGCAAAACCCTGATCAGAACTTGTCGAGGGTCTTGAACGTGGTCTCGCGCACCACTTCCTTCGGCTTGTACGCGCAATATCCCGGACGCGGCCCGATCTTCGGGTGGTTGCGGCAGGTATCCGGGCGCTTGTCATAAATAGTGCAGAAGCGCGTCTTACGATCCAGGTACAGGCAATCGTTGTTGCTCATGCGCTGCAGGGTAAAAATCTCGGATTTGGAATTGAAGCGCTCGACGATGCCTTCCTTCTGCAGGCGCTTGGCGATGTTCTTCGGCGGGTCGCCACGCTCGAATTCATCGACGATGCCAATACGGATCAGGTCCTTGATCTTCACTTCGACCGGCAGCGTGCAGCAGCTGGACACGCAACCACCGCACATATGCGCGGAATATTTCTGCCACGTTTCAAGACGGTCGAGTTCCGCGGCGGCGATCAATTGAGGCTTCATCAGGGTTCCAAAAGGTGGGGCTGTATCCGGGCGCGCGATCATACCGGGATTGGTGATTTTTTGAACAATATTTTCTGGGTTTCAGCTCAAAGGCAGATCGGGCACGACCCCTGCATCTAATTCACGCAACGGTGAATGCGTTAAAAAACTGCCGAACCAGCGCGTCTACCGCCTGTCAGACCGTCTAGGCTCTAGCAACTCCTTCTATCTCGCCCGAGGTCGCAATTGATGTCTCAGGAACCACTTGCACGAGAAGCAGAGGTAGCCGCATTCCGCGATGCCGTCTTGACCAAACTCACCTACGCGGTGGGCAAGGACCCGGATCACGCCTTCGACCACGACTGGTTCGAAGCCATTGCCCTGGCCGCCCGCGACCAGATGGTCGACCACTGGATGGACCATACGCGGCGTATCTACCGCAAAGGCCAGAAGCGCGTTTATTACCTTTCCCTGGAATTCCTCATCGGCCGCCTGCTCTACGACAGTCTGAGCAACCTTGGCGTGCTGGAGATTGCGCGCGAAGCGTTGTCCGAGCTGGGTGTCGACCTGGAGCGCATTCGCCTGCTGGAGCCCGACGCGGCGCTCGGCAACGGTGGCTTGGGCCGCCTGGCTGCGTGCTTCATGGAAAGCATGTCGACCCTGGGCATTGCCGGCCATGGTTATGGCATTCGTTATGAGCACGGCTTATTCCGCCAGGCGATTGTCGATGGCTGGCAGCAGGAGCAGACCGAGCGTTGGCTGGATTTCGGCAACCCGTGGGAGTTCGAGCGGGCCGAAGTGATTTACCCGATCGGCTTTGGCGGCAGCGTCGAAACCCTGGCGGATGCCTCCGGCAAGATGATTCAGGTGTGGTCGCCCAACGAAACCGTCCGGGCCGTGGCCTACGACACTCCGGTGGTCGGCTGGCGTGGCGCCAGCGTCAACACCCTGCGCCTGTGGCGCGCCCGTGCGGTGGAAGACTTGCACCTGGAGCGCTTCAACGCCGGTGACCACTTGGGCGCTGTCGCCGAAGTGGCCCGGGCTGAAAGCATCTCCCGCGTACTTTACCCAGCCGACAGCACCGAAGCGGGGCAGGAACTGCGCCTGCGTCAGGAATACTTCTTTGTCTCTGCCTCATTGCAGGACCTGCTGCGCCGTCACAAGAACATGCACGGCTCGGTGCTGAGCCTGGGCGAACACGCGGCGATCCAGCTCAACGACACGCACCCGTCCATTGCCGTGGCCGAGTTGATGCGGCAGTTGGTGGATTTGCACGATATTCCGTGGGAAGCAGCTTGGGACGTCACCGTTGAAACCCTTTCCTACACCAACCACACGCTGTTGCCCGAAGCCTTGGAAACCTGGCCTGTGGGCCTGATGGAACGCATGCTGCCCCGGCACATGCAGATCATCTACCTGATCAACGCCCAGCACATCGATTCGCTGCGCGCCAAAGGTATCCACGATTTCGATGTGCTGCGCGCCGTCTCACTGATCGAAGAAGACAACGGCCGCCGTGTGCGCATGGGCAACCTGGCATTCCTCGGTTCCCACAGTGTCAACGGCGTGTCCGGCCTGCACACGCAACTGATGCGCAGCACCGTGTTCTCCGAACTGCACAAGCTGTACCCGGAGCGCATCAACAACAAGACCAACGGCATTACCTTCCGCCGCTGGTTGTACCAGGCCAACCCCAAGCTCACGTCCATGCTGGTGGAGGCGCTCGGTCCGGACATTCTCGACAAGCCCGAAGAGCGACTGCTGGAACTTGAACCCTTTGCCGAGAAACAGACATTCCGCAAGACGTTTGCCGAGCAACGTTTACACAGTAAGCGTGCACTGGCCGACATCATCCACGAGCGCCTGGGCATTGCGGTGAACCCGGCGGCGATGTTCGACGTGCAGGTCAAGCGTATCCACGAGTACAAGCGCCAACTGCTCAACCTGCTGCACACCGTGGCGCTGTACCAGGCGATCCGTGCCGAACCGGGCACCGACTGGGTGCCGCGCGTGAAGATCTTCGCGGGCAAGGCGGCGGCCAGTTACCACCAGGCCAAGTTAATCATCAAGCTGACCAACGACATCGCCCGCACCGTCAATAACGACCCGACCGTGCGCGGCCTGCTCAAGGTGGTGTTCCTGCCTAACTACAACGTCAGCCTGGCGGAAAGCATCATTCCGGCGGCGGACTTGTCGGAGCAGATCTCTACCGCCGGCTTCGAAGCCTCGGGCACCAGCAACATGAAGTTCGGCCTCAATGGTGCGCTGACCATCGGCACCATGGACGGCGCCAACGTTGAAATGCATGAGCGCGTGGGTGCCGAGCACATGTTTATCTTTGGCCTCAGCGCGCAGCAAGTGGAAGCCCGCAAACACGCCGGGGAGTTCAGCGCCGGGCCGGACATCGTCGCCTCCCATCGGTTGAACGATGTGCTGCAAGCGATCCGCGGCGGGGTGTTCTCGCCGGATGATCCGGGCCGCTACGTGGGGTTGATCGATGGGTTGATCGACTACGATCGATTCCTTGTGTGCGCCGACTTCGATTCGTACTGGGACGCCCAGGCGCGGGTCGAGGCGCATTGGCATGATTCCAAGGCGTGGTGGCGTTCGGCGGTGCTGAATACGGCGCGCATGGGCTGGTTCAGCTCGGACCGGACGATCAGGGAGTACGCGACCGAGATCTGGAAAGCCCTCGACTAAACATCGCTGATCCAAAAATGTGGGAGGGGGCTTGCCCCCGATAGCAGCCTGTCAGTTTGCAGATATGTCGACTGGTGCACCGCTATCGGGCGCAAGCTCCCTCCCACATTGGTTCTGCATCGATATACTGGGCGCCGGTTTGCCTAGGGAATATCGACCATGCAATGGATTTTCATGCTGATTGGCCTGGTGCTCGGCTGGACGCTCGATGAGTCGTTCAGCGATGCGGGCATCGGTGCGCTGTTGGGGCTGGGCATTGGCCAGGCGATCCGCCTGGCGAAGCTGTCCTCCCAGGTGGACCAACAGGCGCGTCAGTTGGAAACCACGCAGAAGTCGCTGATAGCGCTGGGTGAGCGCCTGCGGCAACTGGAAGTGCCTGCGCCTGCAACCAGCAGCGTGTTTGTCGAGCCCGCCGTTGCAGAACCCACCCCCGTCGCCCAAACGCCTGAGCTGGTCTGGGAGCTGCCTGCCGAGCTGACACCTGTGACCATGGTCGCCGAAGCGAGCCAGCCGCTGCCGGATGATGTGTGGGCACCGGCTGCGTCGTCGTCCCCTAAAGAACCTGCCATCCCGCGTGGCCCCAACCTTATCGAGCGTGCCCTCAACGGTGCACGCAATTGGCTGTTTGGCGGCAACACGGTGCTGCGCGTCGGGGTGGTGCTGCTCTTTCTCGGCCTGGCGTTCCTGCTGCGCTACGCCACCGAAGGCATGGTGGTGCCGATCGAGCTGCGTTATGCCGGTGTGGCTGCGGCTGCGGTGGGCCTGCTGGGCCTGGGCTGGTGGCTGCGGCTGCGCAACAGCAACTACGGGTTGATGCTGCAGGGCGCGGGCATTGCGGTGTTGTACCTCACGGTGTTTGCGGCGATGCGTGTGCATCTGCTGATCGATCCCGGCGCGGCAATGGGGTTGCTGGTCGCCGTCACGGTATTTTCAGCGATCCTGGCGATCACCCAGGATGCCCTCGGCCTCGCCTGTGCGGCGGCTTTGGGCGGTTTTGCGGCACCGATCCTGGTATCGACCGGCGCCGGAAGCCATGTGGCGTTGTTCAGTTACTTTGCGTTGCTCAATGCCGGCATTCTCGCGATTGCCTGGTTCAAGGCCTGGCGCCTGCTGAATGTGATCGGCTTTGTGGGCACCTTCGGGATCGGTTTCGCCTGGGGTATGCGTTCCTACACGCCGGAGCTGTTGTGGAGCACCGAGCCGTTCCTGCTCCTGTTTTTCGCGATGTACCTGGCAATCGGCCTGTTGTATGCCTGGCGCAAGTTGCTGGAGATGGGCGAGGGCGACAGCCTGGGTACGCAATTGCGCAAGGGCGACTATGTCGACGGCACCTTGTTGTTCGGCCCGCCGCTGGTGGGCTTTGGCTTGCAGTTCGCGCTGGTGCAACACCTTGAGTTCGCCGCTGCGTTCAGTGCGCTGGGCCTGGGCATTATTTACATGGTCTTGGCCCGTGTATTCAGTGGTGGGCGCGCCGGGCTCCTGACGGAAACCTGTCTGGCCCTGGGGGTGATCTTCGCCAGCCTGGCCATTCCCTTGGGCCTCGATGCACGCTGGACCGCTGCGGCGTGGGCTGTCGAAGGCGCCGGGATCTTCTGGCTCGGCCTACGCCAGCATCGCCCCGTGGCGCGGGCGTTCGCCTTGCTGTTGCAACTGGGTTCGTTGCTCGCCTTCCTCAGCGAACTGCGCGATGGCCAGGACACCTTGCTGCTGGGCCCTCCATTAGGGGCGTTGTTGCTGGGCGCCGCACTGTTGTTCAGTTTTTACCAACTACACAAAGCCGCGCCGGAGCAGAGCCGGCGTTGGGAACGTCTCGGCGCTCCAGGGCTCGCCATACTCGGCCTGGGTTGCGCCTACCTGCTGGCGCCGCTGTTGTTTTCAACCCAAGGCAGCATCGTCAGTTGGGCAGTTGCGGGCCTTGCGACCCTATGGGTGGGCCAGCGTATCGGCTCGCCGGTGGTAGTGCGCTGTGGCATTGCTGTGCAAGTCCTTTCGGGCGCGCTGTTTGCCCTCGACCCCGTGAGCAATGCCTGGACGCCGATGATCATTGCCTTGGCGGCAATGCCCGGCGCCTGGCGCTTGCCCCGTGGCCGTTTGTCCTCAGCTCTGCTGGCCTGGGGTGTGGCGTGGTGGGCGCTGGCGGTGATCATTGAAGTGTGGCGCTTGGCGCCTGTACCTTTGCACGCTGCACTGTTGCTGCTGGCGGCTGCGCTGAGCGGGGTGATCTGGACGTTACTGGCGCTGCGTTTGCGCTGGGTGGCGTTGGGTCTCGCCAGCACGTTGCTGATGCCTGCGGCGGGCCTGGTGTTGTGGGACGCATGGACCGAGTATTACCACCCAGCCGCGCAGTTCGGCTGGCTGGCCTGGCTGGCGGTGTTCGGGGTGCATTTCATCTCGCTGCGACGTTTGGCGGCACTGGTGCCTGGAAAGGTCTTAAGCGCGGCTCATGTACTGGGCTGCTGGATGCTGATCGGCGTACTGGCACTGGAACTGCGCTACGGCTTGCTGATGCTCTCGAGCGAATACAACGCCTGGCGCTGGCTGGGCTGGGCGATCCTGCCAAGCCTGTACCTGGTGCTGGCCGCCGCGCCGCGCAGCTGGCCGTGGCCTGTTTCCGCGTACCCAAGGGAATACCGCGTGCTCGCCGCATTGCCGCTGGCGGTGCTGATGCTCGGTTGGTTCTGGCTGGCGAACATCTTCAGTGACGGCACTGCCAAGCCGCTGCCCTATCTGCCCATGCTCAATCCGCTGGACCTGGGCCTGCTGTTCGCGTTGCTGGGCATTTACCTGTGGTCGCGCAGCGCCGCGCCGCAGCGGGGGCCGCGTGTCGAGTCGATCGCCCAAGGTGTCGCGGGGCTTTCGCTGTTCGCCTTCTTTACCGCGCTGGTGATGCGCACGGCCCACCATTGGGGCGGCGTGCCGTTTCAATGGGATGCGTTGCTGGAGTCGATGCTGGTACAGGCCGGCCTGTCGATTGTCTGGACCCTGATCGCCCTCGGCCTGATGATCGGCGGCCACCTGCGCCATCGTCGTGAAGTGTGGCTGATCGGCGCGGCGCTGATTGCGGTGGTGGTGGCCAAGCTGTTCTTCGTCGAATTGAGTAACCGCGGCGGCCTGGCGCGGATCGTGTCGTTTATCGGCGTGGGCGGGTTGTTGCTGGTGGTGGGCTATTTTGCACCGTTGCCGCCCAAACGTATTGAAACTGAGGGAGCGTCTTCTTGATAGGCAAGCTGAGTCTGAGTGGGTTAACGATATGGACGCTGTGCTCGGTGGCGTTTGCTCAAGAGCGGCCGGCTGATTTCGCCACCCAGGTGCCGCTCGCCGTGAGCGGCACTGGCCCCTGGTATCGCCTGGACTTGCCGTTGGCGGTTCAACTGAATGCACGCCAGGCCGATCTCAGCGATGTGCGAGTGTTTAACGCCGCCGGTGAACCCCAGGCCTATGCGCTGTCTCGCCAGTCCGTGCAACGCTCCGAGAGTCGCAACGTCACTGACGTGAAGTGGTTCCCGCTGTACGCCGCCGACACTCAAACAGCGTTGCCCGACGTGGTGATGAAGGCCTCTACCACAGGCACCTTGGTGGAAATAACCCCATCCACTGCACCCAAACCCGGCAAGCAAGTACTGCGCGGCTGGGTGTTGGACGCCAGCGCGATCAAGGCGCCCTTGCAGCAATTGACCCTGGACTGGAGCCGCGAACAGGAGGGCTTCCAGCGTTTCAGCATCGAGGCCAGTGATGACTTGCAGCACTGGGACGCCTGGGGCGATGGGCAGGTGGCGCGCTTGTCGTTTGCCGACGAACGGGTCGAGCAACATGACGTGAACTTGCCCGGGCAATCGGCGCGCTACCTGCGTCTGGTCTGGCAGGGCCAGGCGGCGCCGCTGCTGACCTCGGCCAAACTGGTGAGCGCTACCCGCAGCAGCGTGCCGCTGCCGTTGGTATGGTCGCAGCCGCTCACGGGTACGCGGCTTGGCGCCGGGGAATACAGTTGGCAGTTGTCGGCGGGGGTGAGCATCGAACGCTTGCGCGTCGAGTTGAAGCAACCCAACACGCTGGCGCCCGTGACGTTATCCGGTCGAAGGGACAGCAAGCAGGCATGGCAGCCGTTGAGCAATGGTCTGTTGTATCGCCTGACCCAGAATGGCCAGGACGTGGTGCAGGATGAACTGCAACTGCCGGGGCAAACGGTGGCCGAGCTCAAATTGCAGGTAGATGAGCGCGGTGGTGGTCTGGGCGTCGAGGCGCCGGCGCTGCGCTTTGCAGTGCGTGCCACGCAGTTGGTGTTCCTGGCGCGGGGGGAGCCACCGTTTACGCTGGCGTTGGGCAATGCGTCCGCCAAGGCCGCGAGCTTGCCGCTGTCGACCTTGATCCCGGACTACAAACCCGAGCGCTTCGAGACGCTGGGGCAGGCCAAGGTCGTCGGGGAAGTCGCGGTCACACCGGTTGCGATGGTAGCCGCTGCCGATCCCGGGACGAACTGGAAAAAGCTTGGGCTCTGGGCCGTACTGCTGCTCGGCGTGGCGGCACTGGGCGCCATGGCCTACAGTTTGCTGCGCAAGCCGCCGGCGGCACGTTAAATAAAGTCCATGAACTCTATTGGGTTTAAATCCTCTGATAGGAGGAAATACGCCCCGACTCGCGTTAAACTGCGCGGGTTTTCAAGCCCCCCATTCTCCGGAGCCTTACATGTCCCGCGTTACCTTGAGTCGCTATTTGATCGAGCAGACCCGCAGCAACAACACGCCTGCCGATCTGCGCTTCCTTATCGAAGTGGTGGCGCGTGCTTGCAAGGAAATCAGCCACGCCGTTTCCAAAGGCGCACTGGGTGGTGTCCTGGGCAGCATGGGCACTGAAAACGTGCAGGGCGAAGTGCAGAAGAAGCTCGACGTCCTGTCCAACGAAATCCTGCTCGAAGCCAACGAATGGGGCGGTCACCTGGCCGGCATGGCGTCCGAAGAAATGGACAATGCCTACCAGATCCCCGGCAAATACCCGAAAGGCGCGTACCTGTTGGTGTTCGACCCACTGGACGGTTCGTCCAACATCGATATCAACGCACCGGTCGGCACCATCTTCTCGGTACTGCGTTGCCCGAATGAATACCTGAGCCAGAACGAAGCGCTGAACGAAAAAGCCTTCCTGCAGCCAGGCACCGAGCAGGTCGCTGCCGGCTACGCGATCTACGGCCCGCAGACCATGCTGGTGCTGACCCTGGGTGACGGCGTCAAGGGCTTCACCCTGGACCGTGAAATGGGCAGCTTCGTACTGACCCACGAAGACATCTCCATTCCTGGGTCGACCCAGGAATTTGCGATCAACATGTCCAACCAGCGCCACTGGGAAGAGCCGGTGAAGCGCTACGTCAACGAGTTGATGGAAGGTGAGGAAGGCCCGTTGAAGAAAAACTTCAACATGCGCTGGGTGGCCGCGATGGTCGCCGACGTGCACCGCATCCTGACCCGTGGTGGCCTGTTCATGTACCCACGCGACAGCCGCGAGCCGTCCAAGCCGGGCAAACTGCGCCTGATGTACGAAGCCAACCCGATGTCGTTCCTGGTTGAGCAGGCGGGCGGCGCGTCCACCGACGGCCATCAGCGCATCCTCGACATTCAGCCGGAAGGCCTGCACCAGCGTGTGGCGGTGTTCCTGGGGTCGAAGGAAGAAGTCGAGCGCGTGACGGCTTACCACAAGAAGTAAGCTGCGGCGACAAGTGACTGGTGTTGTTGTGAGCCGGTTCACCGTTGAAGAAGCCCCGAAACGTTTCAGCGTTTTTGGGGCTTTTTTGTTTTCGCTCATCGGGAACCAGACACCTCTTTTCCCTTCTAAGCTTCTGGCAGATACCCACGCTGCTTCGTCCCTCCAGGAGTGTTTCCATGTCGTTACGCCGTTTCGCTTTGCTGGCTTTTTGCGTGCTGTTGGCCGCTTGCAGCAAGGTCAACCAAGAAAACTATCAAAAATTGTCGGCTGGCATGGCCAAGGCTGAGGTGGAGTCGTTGCTGGGCAAGCCGACCGATTGTTCCGGCGCACTGGGCATGTCCAGTTGTACCTGGGGCGATAAAAACAGCTTTATCAGCGTTCAATATGCCGGTGACAAGGTTCTGATGTTTTCCGGGCAAGGCCTGAAGTAAACCGGGGCGCAAGCCTGCGGGAGAAGAAGAATGATGCGTTTTGTTTTGTTCCTTTGTGCCAGCCTGTTTTTGGCGGGCTGTGCCAGCCATTCTGGCGATGATCTGCAACCCAAGACAGCGAGCAACGTCAACCTCAAGCGTTACCAGGGCACCTGGTATGAGTTGGCCCGATTGCCGATGTACTTCCAGCGCAACTGTGCGCAGTCCGAAGCCCGCTACACCCTGTTGCCCGACGGCGACATGTCGGTGTTCAACCGCTGCCTGACGACCGAATGGAAGTGGGAGGAAGCTAAGGGTACCGCCACCCCGCAAGTGCCGGGCAAGACCGACAAGCTCTGGGTGGAATTCAACAACTGGTTCACCTCGCTGCTGCCGGGCGTCGCCAAGGGCGACTACTGGGTGCTGTATGTCAGCGATGACTACAAGACCGCCATTGTCGGCAGCCCGAGCCGGCGCTACATGTGGATCCTTTCGCGCACGCCAACGGTCAATGCGGACACCCGCGAAGACCTGCTGAGCAGGGCGCGACAGCAGGGGTATGACACCACACGGTTGATCTGGCGTACGTCGGACAAGCAGATGGCGAAGACTTCGCAATAATCTGAGAACTCCTCAATCCAATGTGGGAGGGGGCTTGCCCCCGATAGAGGTGTGTCAGTATCTGATTTGCTGGCTGACACTCTGCAATCGGGGGCAAGCCCCCTCCCACACGTTTTAACCGAGTAAGTCCCTTAGAACCTGCGTGAATGCGAGGCTACTGTCTTCCTCGCCGGCATGTCGCCCATCACGCACCACCCACTTTCCATTCACCAGCACATCCCGCACCTGCCGATCACCGCCGGCAAACAACCAGCGATTCAGAATCCCGTCCTCGGTCGCCGTGGCCAGGTACGGATCATTACCGTCCAGCACAATCCAATCCGCACGTTTGCCCACTTCCAATCGGCCAATTGGCTGTCCCAGCGCCTGGGCACCACCGTCCAGCGCGGCATCGAACAGCGTGCGCCCAACCATCGGCTGGTCACTGCGATACAAGCGGTTACGCCGTTGATCACGCAGGCGCTGGCCGTATTCCAGCCAGCGCAATTCTTCCACCACGCTCAGTGACACATGGCTGTCGGAGCCGATACCCAGGCGTCCGCCCTGAGCGAGGAAGTCCACCGCCGGGAAAATCCCATCACCCAGGTTGGCCTCGGTGGTCAGGCACAAACCGGCAATCGCCCGGCTCTTGGCCATGCGCGTCACCTCATCGGCGTCGGCATGGGTGGCGTGCACCAGGCACCAGCGTTCATCGACGTCGACATTGTCATACAGCCATTGCAGTGGGCGTTTGCCGCTCCAGGCCAGGCAGTCGTCGACTTCCTTCTGCTGCTCGGCAATGTGGATATGCACCGGGCACGCCTTGTCGCTGGCGGCCAGCACTTCGTTGATTTGTTGCGGTGTGACGGCGCGTAGCGAGTGAAAACACAGGCCCAGTTGCTGTGCGGGTTGCGCGGCCAGAATTGGCTGCAGACGCGCTTGCAGCTCCAGATAATTTTCAGTGCTGTTGATAAAGCGCCGCTGGCCTTCATTGGGCGCCTGGCCGCCAAACCCAGAGTGGGTGTAGAGCACCGGCAACAACGTCAGGCCAATCCCGCTGCTGGCCGCCGCCTGGCTGATCTGCCGCGACAATTGTGTGCGATCGGCATAGGGCTGGCCGCTGACGTCATGGTGCACGTAGTGAAACTCGGCCACCGAGGTATAGCCGGCCTTGAGCATCTCGATATACAGCTGGCGCGCGATGACCTGGAGTTGGTCCGGGTCGATCTTGCCGACCATGCGGTACATCAGGTCGCGCCAGGTCCAGAAACTGTCATTCGGGTTGCCGGCCACCTCGGCCAAGCCGGCCATGGCACGCTGGAATGCGTGAGAATGCAAGTTCGGCATACCCGCCAAGACCGGCCCTCTCAGCCGTTCGGCCCCCTCTGCGCTGGCATTGGCCTCAACGTTGGTCAGCAGGCCATCGGCGCTGACTTCAAGACGTACATCATTGGCCCATCCATCAGGCAGCAGCGCGCGTTCGGCGAAGAAAGCGGACATGATCAAGGCACCCCGGTCGTGTGTTTATTTGTATATACATATACAGACGTTTGCCTGCTCGGTAAACTCCGGCAATCTATGCATCTTTTTCCCCTGCAAGGATTCCCCGTGCCGACTCCGCCCGCCAACTCTTCGCTGGCTGCCCACATGGACGAAAGTCCGGCGCCCTTGTATGCCCGCGTCAAACAGATGATCAGCCAGCAGATCCTCAACGGCAACTGGCCGCCCCATTACCGCGTGCCATCGGAGAGCGAGTTGGTCAGCCAACTGGGTTTCAGTCGCATGACCATCAACCGCGCCCTGCGCGAACTCACCGCCGAAGGGTTGCTGGTGCGCATGCAAGGCGTCGGCACGTTTGTCGCCGAGCCCAAGAGCCAGTCGGCGCTGTTCGAGGTGCACAACATCGCCGATGAGATCGCCTCCCGCGGTCACCGGCATACCTGCCAGGTCATCACCCTGGGTGAAGAGGCCGCCGGTTCCGAGCGCGCCGTTGCCTTGGAGATGCGTGAAGGCGGGCGGGTGTTCCATTCATTGATCGTGCACTTCGAAAACGATATTCCCGTGCAAATCGAAGACCGCTTCGTCAATGCCCTGGTCGCGCCGGAATACCTGCAGCAGGATTTCACCCAGCAAACGCCTTACGCCTACCTGAACCAAGTGGCGCCACTGACCGAAGGCGAGCATGTGGTCGAAGCCATCCTTGCCGACGCCGCCGAGTGCAAGCTGCTGCAAATCGAGCCTACCGAGCCGTGCCTGTTGATCCGCCGACGCACCTGGTCGGGTCGCCAGCCGGTGACCGCTGCGCGTTTGATCCACCCCGGTTCCCGTCACAGCCTGGAAGGACGTTTCAGTAAATGAGTAGCGTAAAAGTCTGGCGCGCCGCTGAGTACGTACGCATGCCGTGGAAAAACGGCGGCGGCAGCACTGAAGAAATCACCCGTGATGCAGGTACAGGGCTGGATGGCTTTGGCTGGCGCTTGTCGATTGCGGATATCGCTGAATCCGGCGGTTTCTCCACCTTTGCCGGCTATCAGCGCGTGATCACCGTAATCAAGGGCGCCGGCATGGTCTTGACCGTGGACGGCGAGGAGCAGCGCGGGTTGCTGCCGCTGCAAGCTTTTGCGTTCAAGGGTGACAGCCAGGTGTCATGCCGTTTGATCACCGGGCCGATCCGCGACTTCAACCTGATCTATTCGCCCCAGCGTTACCACGCACGGCTGCAATGGATCGATGGCGAACAGCGCTTCTTCAGCACGGCGCAGACAGTGCTGGTGTTCAGTGTCGCGGATGAAGTGAAGGTGCTGGACCAAAAGCTAGGCCATCACGACTGCCTGCAAGTGGACGGTAACACTGGCCTGCTGGAGGTTGCCGTGAGCGGTCGCTGTTGTGTTATCGAACTGAGCAACAGCTGAGCGCTTGTATGACCGGCGCTCAGCCAGCGTGGGGAGATGGGTTTACTTAACGCACATCAGTTGAAAGCCCATCGAAGAATCGCCCGCGGGTTTGTTGTCTCCCACTTTCAGCGTTAAAACGTTGACGTAGTTGATCGCCGGGACGCTCCCCAACTTGGCGTGGCCGTAGAAGATGTGATCATTGGAGCTGACGTCCGTCACCGACACGGTGCAAAACCGTGGCGCGTCCTTGAACACTCCCGGCACAAACCTGACTTTGTAATCGGAGAAGTAATCAGGTTGGGCGGTGAGTTTCACGTCCTTGATCCACTTGGGTGACTGCGCAGTAATTTTTCCTGTTTTATCAAGGGTCGCAGTAAAGGTGTCGGCAATGGCCTGGACTGAAGCCATGCTTGTCGCCATGAGTACGATAAAGATGCCTGCCCGTTTTAGAGTGGTCACGATAAGTCTTCCATGGTGTTGGGTGTGTGAAAGCCGACTCTAAACCACTGAATATACAAAAAAATCCGTTTTTACTGGGCTACAGATAACTCAGAAAAATCGTCGTTGGGACGCGCCTTTTACCTGGCAGGCCAGGCGCGCCATTTCACTGCTACGCATGCCCACCCTCGATTCCCAACCGTGCGCACCATTTTGTTACCGAATGCCCCAATGCGGCGCAATGCTGCATTGGGGTGACAAACCCCTCTCCCGGGAAGAAACGTCTGCAAGAAATTTCATCAAGCCTCAAAGCCTCAATTTCCAAGGCTTGCACACCCCTTCACAAAAAATCCCGACAACGCCTTTCTAAAGTTGGCCGCTTGATTGCATATGCTTGTATGTACAAGTAAAGATGTGTGCGTAAGACTCTCCTTCGCACCATCCATGTTCGCGCATCATGCCGAGGAGTCCAGTCGTGACCGATTTTTCTAAAGCCAGGCCTACAAAATACCGTGACGTCGAAATCCGTGCCGCCCACGGTAACAAGCTCACCGCCAAAAGCTGGCTGACTGAAGCGCCGCTGCGCATGCTGATGAACAACCTCGATCCACAAGTGGCCGAGAACCCGAAAGAGCTGGTGGTGTATGGCGGTATTGGCCGCGCAGCACGCAACTGGGAGTGCTACGACCAGATCGTCGAGAGCCTCACCCACCTGAATGACGACGAAACCCTGCTGGTGCAATCCGGCAAGCCGGTCGGCGTGTTCAAGACCCACAGCAATGCACCGCGTGTACTGATCGCCAACTCCAACCTGGTGCCGCACTGGGCTAGCTGGGAGCACTTCAACGAACTGGATGCCAAGGGCCTGGCCATGTACGGCCAGATGACCGCCGGCAGCTGGATCTACATCGGCAGCCAGGGCATCGTCCAGGGCACCTACGAAACCTTCGTCGAAGCCGGTCGCCAGCATTACAACAGTGACCTCAAAGGCCGTTGGGTACTGACTGCCGGCCTCGGCGGCATGGGCGGCGCCCAGCCGCTGGCGGCCACTCTGGCTGGCGCCTGCTCGCTGAACATCGAGTGCCAGCAGGTCAGCATCGATTTCCGCCTGAACAGCCGTTATGTCGACGAACAAGCCACCGACCTCGACGACGCCCTGGCACGCATCGCCAAATACACCAAGGAAGGCAAGGCTATCTCCATCGCCCTGCTGGGCAACGCCGCCGAAATCCTGCCGGAACTGGTCAAGCGTGGCGTGCGCCCGGACATGGTCACCGACCAGACCAGCGCCCACGACCCCCTCAACGGTTACCTGCCCGCTGGCTGGACCTGGGACGAATACCGCGCCCGCGCCAAGACCGAGCCCGCCGCCGTGATCAAGGCCGCCAAGCAGTCGATGGCCGTGCACGTCAAAGCCATGCTGGAATTCCAGAAGCAAGGCATCCCGACTTTCGACTACGGCAACAACATCCGCCAGATGGCCCAGGAAGAGGGCGTGGAAAACGCCTTCGATTTCCCGGGTTTCGTCCCGGCCTATATCCGCCCGCTGTTCTGCCGTGGCATCGGCCCGTTCCGCTGGGCGGCGCTGTCCGGTGACCCGCAGGACATCTACAAGACCGACGCCAAAGTCAAAGAGCTGATCCCGGACGACGCGCACCTGCACAACTGGCTGGACATGGCCCGCGAACGCATCAGCTTTCAGGGCCTGCCGGCACGTATCTGCTGGGTTGGCCTGGGCCAGCGCGCCAAGCTCGGCCTGGCGTTCAACGAAATGGTGCGCAGCGGCGAGTTGTCGGCACCGGTGGTGATCGGCCGTGACCACCTCGATTCCGGCTCGGTCGCAAGCCCGAACCGCGAAACCGAAGCCATGCAGGACGGCTCCGACGCCGTATCCGACTGGCCGCTGCTCAACGCTCTGCTCAACACCGCGAGCGGCGCGACCTGGGTGTCGCTGCACCACGGTGGTGGTGTGGGCATGGGCTTCTCCCAGCACTCCGGCATGGTCATCGTCTGCGACGGTACCGATGAAGCGGCTGAGCGGATCGCCCGTGTGCTGCACAACGACCCAGCCACCGGGGTGATGCGCCACGCAGACGCCGGTTACCAGATCGCGATCGATTGCGCCAAGGAGCAGGGCTTGAACCTGCCGATGATCAAGTAAGCCAGCACCACCCTGAAACAATCCATCAGAGGTTGAACCGACATGGCTGCAAATGACACCACCCCGTTGATCGAAAGGCGTTCGATCGACTACATCCCGGAAGCGGAAAGACACGGTCGTCTGTTCAGCCAGTTCACCCTGTGGATGGGCGCCAACCTGCAGATCACCGCGATTGTCACCGGGGCCCTGGCCGTGGTGCTGGGCGGTGATGTGTTCTGGTCGTTGATCGGTCTGTTGATCGGTCAACTGATCGGCGGTGGGGTCATGGCGTTGCATGCGGCGCAAGGGCCCAAGCTGGGCCTGCCGCAGATGATCTCCAGCCGGGTGCAGTTCGGTGTGTATGGCGCGGCGATTCCGATCGTGCTGGTGTGCCTGATGTACCTGGGTTTCACCGCCACCGGCACCGTGCTTTCGGGGCAGGCGCTGGGCCAGTTGTTCGGGGTCAGCGACAGCGTGGGCATCCTGATTTTCGCCAGCGTGATCGTGTTGGTCACGGTGCTCGGCTACCGGGTGATCCATTTCATTGGCCGCGTCGCCAGCGTCATTGGCGTGGTCGCCTTTGTCTACCTGTTCAGCCGGCTGGTGAGCCAGACCGATGTGGGCGCACTCCTGCAAATCCGCCACTTCAGCTGGAGCAGTTTCCTGCTGGCGGTATCGCTCGCGGCCTCCTGGCAGATTGCCTTCGGCCCTTACGTGGCGGACTACTCGCGTTACCTGCCAAGCAAGACGTCATCGGTGAAAACCTTTTTCGCCGCCGGCGCCGGTTCGGTGGTGGGCGCGCAGGTGGCCATGGTGCTGGGCGTGTTTGCCGCGGCCATGTCCAACGGTCAGTTCGCCGGGCATGAAGTGGCGTACATCGTGGGCTTGAGTGGCACGGGTGCTACCGCTGCGTTGCTGTACTTCAGCATCGCGTTCGGCAAGGTCACCATCTCGACGCTGAACTCCTACGGCAGCTTCATGTGCATCGCGACCATCATCAGCGGCTTTCGTGGTCGCCTGGAGGTCACGCGCCTGCAGCGCCTGGTGTTCGTGCTGGCGATTGTCGGCACGGCGACCCTGATCGCATTGCTCGGCCAGCACTCGTTCCTGGGGGCGTTCAAGTCCTTCATCCTGTTCCTGCTGGCGTTCTTCACGCCCTGGAGCGCGATCAACCTGGTGGACTACTACTGCATCACCCGCGAGCGCTATGACGTACCGGCGCTGGCCGACCCGAACGGTCGCTATGGCCGCTGGAACCTGCTGGGAATCAGCGTCTACGTGTTCGGCGTGCTGGTGCAGTTGCCGTTCATCTCCACCAAGTTCTACACAGGTCCCTTGGTGGCCGCGCTGGGTGATGTGGATATCTCCTGGATCATCGGCCTGGTACTGCCCGCAGCGCTGTATTACCTGTGTGCGAAAAAATGGCACGGCACCGTGCCCGATCAACTGATCCTGCCAACAGAGCAGGGCGCTATACCCACAACAAACGGGCTGGCTGCACAGGCCTGATGGGACGTGGACAGGGCAGGATGCCTACTGACTGCCGTAATCCATTTCAAGATTGGGAGCGTCACAACAATGAAAATGCATAAGACCCTGATGGCTACCTTGCTCTCTGCGGGCTTGCTGGCCAGCGCTGGCGCCCAGGCAGCCGGTTGGTGCGAATCCGGCAAACCGGTGAAATTCGCCGGGCTGAACTGGGAGAGCGGCATGTTGCTCACTGACATCCTGCAAACCGTGCTGGAAAAAGGCTACGACTGCAAAACCGACAGCCTGCCGGGCAACTCCATCACCATGGAAAACGCCCTGAGCAGCAATGACATCCAGGTGTTCGCCGAAGAGTGGGTCGGCCGCAGCGAGGTCTGGAACAAGGCCGAGAAGGCCGGCAAAGTCGTCGGCGTCGGTGCCCCTGTAGTGGGCGCTATCGAAGGCTGGTACGTGCCGCGCTATGTGATCGAAGGCGACGCCAAGCGCAAGCTGGAACCCAAGGCCCCGGACCTGAAAAACATCGCCGACCTGGCCAAGTACGCCTCGGTGTTCAAGGACCAGGAAGAGCCCTCCAAGGGTCGTTTCTACAACTGCCCGGCCGGCTGGACCTGCGAGCTGGACAACAGCGAGATGCTGAAAAGCTATGGGCTGGAAAGCACCTACACCAACTTCCGCCCCGGCACCGGCCCGGCGCTGGATGCGGCGGTGCTGTCGAGCTACAAGCGTGGCGAGCCGATCCTGTTCTACTACTGGTCGCCCACGCCGCTGATGGGCCAGGTCGATTTGGTCAAGCTGGAAGAAAAACCCGGCGTGGATAAAAGCGTGAGCATCAAGGTCGGCCTGTCCAAGACCTTCCACGAGCAAGCCCCTGAATTGGTGGCCGTGCTGGAAAAGGTCAACCTGCCCATCGACCTGCTGAACCAGAACCTGGGCCGCATGGCCAAGGAGCGAATTGAGTCGCCAAAACTGGCGAAAATTTTCCTCAAGGAACATCCTGAAGTCTGGCACGCCTGGGTGAGCGACGACGCAGCCAAGAAAATCGACGCGGCCTTGTAGGTCAAGCGTGCCCGGCTACCCTGAGGGGCTGGCCGGGCGCCTGGCCACAACCCACTGGATCGAGAGCACGATATGTTTCCTGAGAGTTTTACGTTTTCCATCGCCGACTGGGTCAACGGTTGGGTGGACTCACTGGTCACCAACTACGGCGATGTGTTCCGGCACATCTCCGACACCCTGCTGTGGGCCATCGTCAACCTGGAAGGCTTGCTGCGCGCAGCGCCCTGGTGGCTGATGCTGGCCATCGTCGGCGCCGTCGCCTGGCACGCGACCCGCAAGGTGGTGACCACGGCGGTGATCGTCGGCCTGCTGTTCCTGGTGGGCGCGGTTGGCCTGTGGGACAAGCTGATGCAGACCCTGGCCCTGATGATGGTCGCTACGGTGATCTCGGTGCTGATCGGCATTCCGCTGGGCATCCTGTCGGCGCGCAGCAATCGCTTGCGTTCGGTATTGATGCCGCTGCTGGACATCATGCAGACCATGCCGAGCTTCGTGTACCTGATCCCGGTGCTGATGCTGTTCGGCCTGGGCAAGGTCCCGGCGATTTTCGCCACGGTGATTTACGCCGCGCCACCGCTGATTCGCCTCACCGACCTGGGCATTCGCCAGGTCGACGGTGAAGTTATGGAAGCCATCAACGCCTTCGGTGCCAACCGCTGGCAGCAACTGTTCGGTGTGCAACTGCCGCTGGCATTGCCGAGCATCATGGCCGGTATCAACCAGACCACCATGATGGCGCTGTCGATGGTGGTGATCGCCTCGATGATCGGCGCCCGTGGCTTGGGTGAAGACGTGCTCGTCGGCATCCAGACCCTCAACGTCGGGCGTGGCCTTGAAGCCGGCCTGGCGATCGTGATTCTCGCAGTGGTCATCGACCGCATTACCCAGGCCTATGGTCGTCCACGGCATGAGGCGAGCAAATGACTACTGTCAGCAAAATCGAAGTCAAAAACGTCTTCAAGATCTTCGGCGCGCGTTCCAAGGATGCGCTGTCGTTGATCGGCCAGGGCAAGACCAAGGACCAGGTGCTGGCCGAGACCGGCTGCGTGGTCGGTGTGAACGACCTGTCCCTGAGCATCGGCACCGGTGAGATCTTTGTGATCATGGGGCTGTCGGGTTCCGGCAAGTCCACACTGGTGCGTCACTTCAACCGCCTGATCGACCCCACCAGCGGCGCGATCCTGGTGGACGGCGAAGACATCCTGCAACTGGACATGGAAGCCCTGCGCCAATTCCGTCGGCACAAGATCAGCATGGTGTTCCAGAGCTTCGGCCTGCTGCCCCACAAGAGCGTGCTCGACAACGTCGCCTATGGCCTGAAGGTGCGTGGCGAAACCAAGCAGGTCTGCGCCGAGCGCGCGTTGCAGTGGATCGAAACCGTGGGCCTCAAGGGCTACGAAAACAAATACCCGCACCAGCTCTCCGGCGGCATGCGCCAGCGTGTCGGCCTGGCCCGCGCCTTGGCGGCTGACACCGACATCATCCTGATGGACGAAGCCTTCAGCGCACTCGACCCGCTGATCCGCGCCGAGATGCAGGACCAGTTGCTGGAACTGCAAAAGACCCTGCACAAGACCATCGTGTTCATCACCCACGACCTCGACGAGGCCGTGCGTATCGGCAACCGCATTGCGATCCTCAAGGACGGCAAGCTGATCCAGGTCGGCACGCCTCGGGAGATCCTGCATTCGCCGGCGGATGAGTATGTGGATCGGTTTGTCCAGCGGCGGGCGGCGGTGGTCTGATCTGGATGTGTTGGTGAGGCTGATGGCCTCATCGGGGGCAAGCCCCCTCCCACAGGGGAATGCATTCCAAATGTGGGAGGGGGCTTGCCCCCGATAAGGCCGGTAAGGCTGCACAAGAATTGAAGAGAGTATGAACATGTCCCAGGCAACAAAAATCACCATCGCCGACACCCCGCTGCGCTGGCAGGACGTGGTCGCCGTCGCCCGCCACGGCGCCGTGCTCGAACTCTCGGGCCAGGCCTGGGCGCGCATCGACAATGCCCAGGCCATTGTGCAGCGCATCGTCACCAGCGGTGAGCGCGCCTATGGGGTGAACACCGGCCTGGGCGCGCTGTGCAATGTGTCGCTCAAGGGCGAGCAACTCAGCCAACTGTCGCGCAACACCTTGCTCAGCCACGCCTGTGGCGTCGGCCCGGTGCTGAGCGACGAGCAGACCCGCGCGATCATCTGCGCCGCCATCATCAACTACAGCCACGGCAAATCCGGCCTGCATCCGCAGGTGGTGCATTCGCTGCTGGCGCTGCTCAACCACGGCATCACGCCGCAAGTGCCATCCCAGGGCTCGGTGGGTTACCTGACCCATATGGCCCATGTTGGTGTGGCTTTGCTGGGCGTGGGTAACGTGAGTTACCAAGGTCGGGTCGTTCCGGCTCAAGAGGCATTGAGCGCGGAAGGTCTGCAGCCGGTGGTGCTCGGCGCCAAGGACGGCCTGTGCCTGGTCAACGGCACGCCGTGCATGACCGGCCTGAGCTGCCTGGCCCTGGCTGACGCCCATCACTTGCTGCAATGGGCTGACGTGATCGGCGCCATGAGTTTCGAAGCCCAGCGTGGGCAGATCGATGCCTTCGATGAAGAAATCATCGCGCTCAAGCCGCACCCGGGCATGCAGCACGTGGGGACCCATCTGCGCGCCTTGCTCGATGGCAGTGAAGTGATCGCCAGCAGCAAAGGCATCCGTACCCAGGACGCCCTGAGCATTCGTTCGATCCCGCAGATCCACGGCGCGGCCCGCGACCAGGTAGAGCACGCCACCCGTCAGATCGAGACCGAACTCAACAGCGCCACCGATAACCCGCTGGTGCTCGGCACGCCGGAACACTACCGCGTGGTGTCCCAGGCCAACCCGCACGGCCAGTCCGTGGCGCTGGCGGCGGACATGCTGGCGATCGCCATGGCCGAAATCGGTTCGGTGGCCGAACGTCGCCTGGACCGCCTGATCAATCCGCACGTCAGCGGCTTGCCGGCGTTCCTGGTCAGCAACCCCGGGGTCAACTCCGGGATGATGATCGTGCAGTACGTCGCCGCCTCCCTGTGCGGGCAAAACCGCCAACTGGCGCAACCGGCGGTGCTCGACAACTTCGTCACCTCGGGCCTGCAGGAAGACCACCTGAGCATGGGCACCAATGCCGCGCTCAAGCTGCACCAGGTGCTGGCCAACGTGACCCAGATTCTCGCCATCGAGTACTTGTTGGCGGCCCAGGCGTTCGAGTTTCTCAAGGAACAACGTTTCGGCGCCGGCACCGACCGTGCCTGGCGGTTGTTGCGTGAAGTCGTCCCGGCCTATGAACAGGACCGCTGGCTGGCGCCGGACATTGCCGCCGCCGCTCAGTTGCTGAAAAACACCGATTTACCGAATGTGCACTTTTAAAAGAACAATTCAGAAGGAGTATGAATGTGACTGCGCTAAACCTGATTCCAGGCCAACTGAGCCTTGCCCAGCTGCGAGCCATCTACCAGCAGCCGGTAACCCTCAGTCTGGATGACAGCGCTACGGCGCAGATCGACGCCAGTGTGGCCTGCGTGGAGCAGATTCTCGCCGAGAACCGCACCGCCTACGGCATCAACACCGGTTTCGGCCTGCTGGCCTCGACCCGCATCGCCAGCGAAGACCTGGAAAACCTCCAGCGTTCCCTGGTGCTGTCCCACGCCGCCGGCGTCGGTGAGCCGATCAGCGATGCGCTGGTGCGGCTGGTCATGGTGCTCAAGGTCAACAGTCTGAGCCGTGGATTCTCCGGCATCCGCCGCCAGGTGATCGACGCGCTGATCGCGCTGATCAACGCGGAGGTATACCCGCATATTCCGCTGAAAGGTTCGGTGGGTGCCTCCGGCGACCTGGCGCCGTTGGCGCACATGTCCCTGGTGCTGCTGGGCGAAGGCAAGGCACGCTACAAAGGCGAGTGGCTGGAAGCGATCGACGCGCTGAAAGTCGCCGGCCTCACGCCGCTGACCCTTGCCGCCAAAGAAGGCCTGGCGTTGCTCAACGGCACGCAGGTGTCGACGGCTTATGCACTGCGTGGCCTGTTCGAAGGTGAGGACCTGTTCGCCGGCGCCCTGGCCTGCGGCGGCCTCACCGTGGAAGCGGTGCTGGGTTCGCGTTCGCCGTTCGACGCGCGTATCCACGCGGCTCGCGGCCAGCGCGGCCAGATCGACGCGGCAGCGGCCTACCGCGACTTGCTCGGCGAAAGCAGCCAGGTGTCCCAGTCGCACCAGAACTGCGACAAGGTGCAAGACCCGTACTCGCTGCGCTGCCAGCCACAAGTCATGGGCGCCTGCCTGACCCAGTTCCGCCAGGCCGCTGAAGTGCTGGTGGTCGAGGCCAATGCCGTGTCGGACAACCCACTGGTGTTTGCCGCTGAAGGCGACGTGATTTCCGGTGGCAACTTCCACGCCGAACCGGTGGCCATGGCCGCCGACAACATGGCGCTGGCCATCGCCGAAATCGGCTCCCTGAGTGAGCGCCGTATCTCGTTGATGATGGACAAGCACATGTCGCAACTGCCGCCGTTCCTGGTGGGCAATGGCGGTGTGAACTCCGGTTTCATGATCGCCCAGGTGACCGCTGCCGCGCTCGCCAGCGAGAACAAGGCGTTGTCTCATCCCCATAGCGTCGATAGCCTGCCGACCTCCGCCAACCAGGAAGACCACGTGTCGATGGCCCCGGCTGCGGGCAAACGTCTGTGGGAAATGGCTGAGAACACCCGTGGCATTCTCGCGGTTGAGTGGCTGGCCGCGTGCCAGGGCCTGGACCTGCGCGAAGGCCTGAAAACTTCGCCGAAGCTGGAAAAGGCGCGTGGCATCCTGCGCGCCAAAGTGGGCTTCTATGACAAGGACCGCTTCTTCGCCCCGGACATCAATGCCGCCAGCGAACTGCTCGCCACTCGCTGCCTCAACGAGCTGCTGCCAGCTCGGTTGCTGCCGAGCCTGTAACTGCGCACGCGATCCAATGTGGGAGCTGTCGAGCCCCAGCGAGGCTGCGAAGACGGCAGCACTGGCGATGGAGATGTTGAGCCTGAACCACCGCTTTCGCAGGCAAGCCACCCACAGGGATTAGTTTCACCGACCACAGACGGAGGCGTTGATGAAAACGCTATGGCAACACTGCCACATTGCAACCATGGCCCAGGGCAAATACTCGATCATCGAGGATGCCGCCCTGGTCACCGCCGGTTCGCTCATCGAGTGGGTCGGCCCGCGCAGTCAAGTCCCTGCGGCGGATTACGCCCAGGTGCATGACCTGCGTGGCGCATGGGTCACCCCCGGGCTGATCGACTGCCACACCCACACGGTGTTCGGCGGTAACCGCAGCGGCGAATTCGAGCAGCGTCTCGAAGGCGTGAGCTACGCCGAGATCGCGGCCAAGGGCGGCGGTATTGCCAGTACGGTGCGCGCCACTCGCGCCGCAACCGAAGATGAGCTGTTTGCCAGTGCTGAAAAACGCCTGCGCAGTCTGCTACGGGACGGTGTCACCACCGTGGAGATCAAGTCCGGCTACGGCCTGGACCTGGCCAACGAACGCAAGATGCTGCGTGTGGCCCGTCGCCTCGGTGAAGCCCTGCCGGTCAGCGTGCGCGCCACATGCCTGGCGGCCCACGCGTTGCCGCCGGAGTACAAGGACCGCGCCGACGATTACATCGAGCACATCTGCGCCGAGATGCTGCCGGCCCTGGCCGCGGAAGGGCTGGTGGACGCGGTGGATGCGTTCTGTGAATACCTGGCGTTTTCCACCGAGCAGGTGGAGCGGGTGTTCAAGGTCGCCCAGCAACTGGGCTTGCCGGTGAAGCTGCACGCCGAGCAGCTTTCGTCGCTGCACGGCTCCAGCCTGGCCGCGCGTTACCAGGCGCTGTCGGCGGATCACCTGGAGTTCATGACCGAAGCAGACGCCATCGCCATGGCCGCCTCCGGCACCGTCGCGGTGTTGCTGCCGGGCGCGTTCTACTTCCTGCGCGAAACCCAGTTGCCGCCGATGGACGCCCTGCGCAAACACGGCGTGAAGATCGCCATCGCCAGCGACCTCAACCCCGGCACCTCGCCAGCGCTGTCGGTGCGCCTGATGCTGAACATGGCCTGCACCCTGTTCCGCATGACCCCGGAAGAAGCCCTGGCCGGTGCCACGCAACATGCGGCTACCGCATTAGGCATGGGCGACACCCACGGCTCCCTGGAAGTGGGCAAGGTCGCGGATTTTGTCGCCTGGCAAATCGATCGCCCCGCCGACCTCGCCTACTGGCTGGGTGGCGAGCTGGATAAACGCGTCGTGCGCCATGGCGTCGACGTCACTGTGTGAGGAGTACTGCTTGTGGATAAGGTTCTGAACTTCAAACAAGGCCGCGTTCCGCTACTGATCAGCATGCCCCATGCCGGTCTGCGCCTGACGCCTGCGGTCGAAGCGGGGTTGATCCCCGAGGCGCAAAGCCTGCCGGATACCGATTGGCACATTCCTGCGCTGTATGACTTCGCCGAAGAGCTGGGCGCCAGCACCCTGGCCGCCGAATACTCGCGGTTTGTCATCGACCTGAACCGGCCATCCGACGACAAGCCGCTGTACGCCGGCGCGACCACCGGGCTGTACCCGGCAACGCTGTTCGACGGCGTGCCGTTGTTCCGCGAAGGGCTGGAGCCGTCCCCGGAGGAACGCGTCAGCTACCTCCAGAAAATCTGGGGGCCGTACCACCGTGCCCTGCAAGAAGAACTGGCGCGCCTCAAGGCCGAGTTCGGCTATGCCTTGCTGTTCGATGCGCACTCGATCCGCTCGGTGATCCCGCACCTGTTCGACGGCAAGCTGCCGGACTTCAACCTTGGCACTTTCAATGGCGCCGCGTGTGATCCCGAATTGGCCTGCCAATTGGAAGCCATTTGCGCCGCGCACCCGCAGTACTCCCATGTACTGAACGGGCGCTTCAAGGGCGGCCACATCACCCGGCATTACGGCGATCCGGCTCAGGATGTCCACGCGGTGCAGTTGGAGTTGTGCCAGAGCACTTATATGGAAGAGGTTGAACCGTTTCGGTATCGCCCTGATTTGGCCGAACCGACGCGGGTGGTGTTGAAGCAATTGCTGGAGGGGGTATTGGCCTGGGGGCAAGCGCGCTATCGGTGAATTGGGGGGCTCCTGAAATAGCTATCGGGGGCAAGCCCCCTCCCACCTTTTGATTGGTGAACCCAGTCAAATGTGGGAAGGGGCTTGCCCCCGATGGCGGTCTCACCGTCGCCCCAGTGCAACTGCCGGTCGCCACAGTTCGTGTTGAATGCATGCTCACTGCGTAAGGTTGTTTAATAAAAACAGCCGAGTGAGTGCTCACCCATGAAAAAACTGTTGTTGCCCCTCACCTGTGTCGCACTGCTCAGTGCACACGCCATGGCCGCCGAACCGATCTCCTGCAAAAGCATCCGCATGGGCGTGGTCAGTTGGACCGACGTGATCGCCACCTCGGGCATGGCCGACGTGCTGCTCAATGGCCTGGGCTACGACAGCAAGCAGACCAGCGCGGTGCAGCAGATCATCTTCGCCGGCATCCGTGACAAGCGTCTGGACATCTTCCTCGGCTACTGGAAACCCGCGATGGACAACAACATTGCGCCGTTCCTGGCGGCCAGGCAGGTCAAGGTCTTCGACACCCCGAGCCTCGCCGACGCCCAGGCCACCCTGGCCGTGCCGCAGTACGTAGCCGACGCAGGCTTGAAGACCTTTGCCGACATCGCCCGCTTCAAGGACAAACTGGGCGGCAAGATCTATGGCATCGAGCCGGGCAGCGGCGCGAATACCGATATCCAGAAAATGATCGACACCAATCGTTTCGGCCTGGGCGGCTTCAAGCTGGTGGCCTCGGGTGAGGCGGGCATGCTGGCCGCCGTGCAGCGCGCGGTGAATCGCAAGGAGTTCGTGGTGTTCGTCGGTTGGACCCCGCACCCGATGAACATCAACATGAAAATGGCCTACCTCACCGGCAGCGAAGACGTGTTCGGCCCCGACGAAGGCCGTGCCACCGTGTCCACCGTCACCGCGCCGGACTTTGCCGAGCGTTGCCCCAACGCCAACCGCCTGTTGGAGAACCTTACCTTCACCGCCGCCCAGGAAAGCCAACTGATGGTGCCGATCATGGAACGCCAGTCGCCGCAGGACGTGGCCAGACAATGGCTGCGCGACCATCCCGAGGATTTGCAGCGCTGGCTGGCCGGGGTAAAGGCGTTTGATGGCGGCGATGGTGTGGCGGCGGTGCAGGCGAGCCTTAAATGAATCCATACCCGATTTCGCCTGAACTGGCAGCGTTCGTAGCGAGGACCGAGTCTTTCACCAGCGACGACACGTCGCTGGCTGGGTTGCGCAACGGCTATGACCGCATGTGCCTGGCGTTTACCCCGCCGGTGCCCGAGGGGCTGACGATTGCGGATTTTTCCCTGGCTGGCGTGAGTGTGCGCAGCTATTTGCCCACTGCCCCCACGCCCCTGGATGGCTGGCCGTGCCTCCTTTATATGCACGGTGGTGGTTGGGTGGTCGGTGGGCTGGATTCCCACGATTTCATCTGTTTCGAACTGGCCAGTACCTTGCAGGTGCTGGTGATCGCCATCGATTACCGGCTGGCGCCGGAGCATCCGTTCCCCGCTGCCTATCAGGATTGCCGCGTCGTGTGGCAGGCGATCCAGGCGGGGCAGGGGCCGCATGCCATCAACCGGCAACGTCTGGTGGTGATCGGCGACAGCGCGGGCGGCAACCTGGCCGCGGCGTTGTGCCTGGGGTTGCGCGACGACCGGCAGCCACTGCCGCTGGCCCAGGTGCTGATTTACCCGGGGCTGGGCGGCCCGCCTGACTTGCCGTCGAGACGCGACTGCGCGGATGCCCCCTTGCTCAGCAGCGCCGACACCGACTGTTATCTGGCGCTGTACCTGCAGGGCAGCGGCAAGCCCATAGCCTATGCCATGCCGCTGCTGGCCAATGACTTCAGCGGTTTGCCCAGGGCGCTCATCGCCGTGGCCCAGTTCGACCCGCTGCGCGATGACGGCATGCTTTACGCCGAGCGTCTGCAAGCAGCGGGTGTGAGCACCGTGCTGTATCCGGGCAAAGGCCTGGTGCACGGCTGCCTGAGGGCGCGGCGGCAAGTGCCGGAGGTGGATCGGCTCTACGATTTCCTGCTGGATTACCTGGGGAGCGAAGGGCTGACACAGGTCTAAGCGCTCTAGGACATGCTCATTGCACAATTCGGGTTTATAGTGCCAGACGGCAAAATAAAAGACGTCCCCCCAGGGATGAACCCGACCCCCTACGGAGCGCGCAATGCAGACTTGGTACCCGCAGATCAAACCCTACGCCCGGCACGATCTGGCAGTCGATGACACCCACACCCTGTACGTCGATGAAAGTGGCTCCCCCGAAGGCTTGCCCGTCGTATTCATCCATGGTGGCCCTGGTTCCGGTTGCGATGCCCAGAGCCGCTGCTATTTCGACCCGAACCTGTACCGCATCGTCACCTTCGACCAGCGTGGTTGCGGGCGCTCCACTCCCCGCGCCAGCCTGGAAAACAACACCACCTGGGACCTGGTCGCCGACCTTGAGCGCATCCGCGAGCACCTGGGCATCGACAAATGGGTGCTGTTCGGCGGTTCCTGGGGCTCGACCCTGTCCCTCGCCTACGCGCAAACCCACCCGGAACGCGTGCATGGCCTGATCGTGCGCGGCATTTTCCTGGCTCGGCCGCAGGACATCCATTGGTTCTACCAGGAGGGCGCGAGCCGCCTGTTCCCGGATTACTGGCAGGACTACCTTGCGCCGATCCCGGCGGAAGAGCGCCACGACATGATTGCGGCCTACCACAAGCGTCTTACCGGCAACGACCAGATCGCCCAGATGCACGCGGCCAAGGCCTGGTCCGGCTGGGAAGGGCGCATGCTGGGCCTGTGCCCAAGCCCGGCACATGTGGAGCGCTTTTCCGAACCGCAACGCGCGCTGTCCATTGCGCGAATCGAGTGCCACTACTTCACCAACAACTCGTTCCTTGAGCCCAACCAGTTGATCCGCGATATGCACAAGATCGCCCATCTGCCTGGCGTAATCATTCACGGGCGCTACGATATGATCTGCCCATTGGATAACGCCTGGGAGTTGCACCAGGCGTGGCCCAACAGTGAGCTGCAGGTGATCCGCGAAGCTGGCCATGCGGCGTCCGAACCCGGCATCACCGATGCCTTGGTGCGTGCGACCAGCCAAATGGCACGTCGCTTGCTCGATCTGCCGCCTGAAGAAGCATGAAGGGCCTGTTGCAACGGGTGAGAGGCGCCCGGGTGGAGGTCGCGGGCGAAATCGTCGGCGCCATCGACCAGGGTTTGCTGGTGCTGGTGGCCGTCGAGCCTGCGGATACGCCGCAGAGTGCCGATAAACTGCTACATAAGCTGCTGAACTACCGGGTGTTCAGCGATGACCAAGACAAGATGAACCTGTCGTTGAAGGATATCGACGGCGGTTTGTTGCTGGTGTCGCAGTTCACCCTGGCGGCGGATACCAAGAGCGGGCTGCGGCCGAGCTTCTCCACAGCGGCCCCGCCGGCCCTGGGAGCGGCGCTTTTTGATCACTTGCTGTTACAAGCGCAACAATTGCATTGCAGGGTGGCGTCGGGGCGTTTTGGCGCCGATATGCAGGTGCATTTGGTCAATGATGGCCCTGTGACCTTCCTCTTGCAGACGTGAATGTATTAAAAACGACTTTTAATGCCTAAAAACGCAGGGTTTCGCTACAAATACTTCGTTGTCCCTGATGCGTTGTCTCGCGGGCTACTAGATAATCGCGCGCTACGGGGATCAGCGTTGTTTGGTCCATTTTTGACTTAGGTAGAGACTTGTCCGACAACCAATGGGGAATCATTTTGCCCCCGGGGAGTCGGAACAATGCTCGCCAACCTGGCATATAGATAGCTGGCCGTTGGTTTTTTGATCTGTTTTCGGCGAGGGTTGCTCGTGATTGTTAGTCCCTGTAATGCACCAAAATTGTCTGCCAAACGGTTACGAAACGCACTGGTGACGGGCTCCGCCCTGTTTTGCCTGTTCGGCGCGGGTCAACTGTGGGCATTCAGTCTGGATGATGTGTCGGCCAAGGCAAAAGAGCTGGCCGGACAGAAATACGAAGCTCCGCGCAGCAATCTGCCGAATGAATTCCGCGAAATGAAATTCGCGGACTACCAGAAGATTCGTTTCCGCAACGAAAAAGCCGAGTGGGCTGATCAGAACACCCCGTTCAAGCTGTCCTTCTATCACCAGGGTATGCATTTCGATACACCGGTGAAAATCAACGAAGTCACCGCCGACAGCGTCCAGGAAATCAAGTACGACCCGACGCGCTTCGATTTCGGCGACGTGAAGTTTGATCCCAAGGCCACCGAACAGCTGGGTTATGCCGGCTTCCGTGTGCTGTACCCGATCAACAAGGCCGACAAGCAAGACGAAATCATGACCATGCTGGGCGCGAGCTACTTCCGCGTGGTCGGCAAGGGCCAGGCCTATGGCTTGTCCGCCCGTGGCATGGCGATCGACACGGCATTGCCGTCCGGCGAAGAGTTCCCGCGCTTCACCGAGTTCTGGATCGAACGTCCAAAACCGGGTGAAAAACAACTGGTGATCTTTGCCCTGTTGGACTCCCCACGGGCAACCGGTGCTTACCGTCTGATCCTGCGTCCGGGCACCGACACCATTGTCGATGTGAAATCCCAGATGTTCCTGCGCGACAAGGTCAGCAAGCTGGGCGTTGCCCCGTTGACCAGCATGTACCTGTTCGGTGCGAACCAGCCGTCCAAGGTGCTCAACTACCGTCGTGAGCTGCACGATTCCAGCGGCCTGTCGATCCATGCCGGCAACGGCGAGTGGATCTGGCGCCCACTGAACAACCCTAAACACCTGTCGGTCAGCAACTTCACCGTCGAGAACCCGAGAGGTTTCGGCCTGCTGCAACGCGGTCGCGACTTCAGCCACTACGAAGACCTGGACGACAACTACGACAAGCGCCCAAGCGCCTGGATCGAGCCTGAAGGCGACTGGGGCAAAGGCACTGTCAACCTGGTAGAGATCCCGACGGCCGATGAAACCAACGACAACATCGTTGCGTTCTGGAGCCCGGAAAAACTGCCGGAAGTGGGCCAGCCGCTGGACGTTTCGTACCGCCTGCACTGGACCATGGACGAAAAAGCCCTGCACCCGGCCGACAGCGCCTGGGTCAAGCAGACCCTGCGTTCCACCGGTGACGTGAAGCAATCGAACCTGATCCGCCAGCCGGATGGCAGCGTGGCCTACCTGGTGGACTTCGAGGGCCCGTCCCTCAAGGCCCTGCCGCCGGATGCCGCAGTGCGCAGCCAGGTGAGCGTCAGCGACAACGCCGAACTGGTTGAAAACAGCGTGCGCTACAACGAGCACACCAAAGGCTGGCGCCTGACCCTGCGCATGAAGATCAAGGACGCAGGCAAGCCGACCGAAATGCGCGCAGCGCTGGTGCAGGACGTTCCGCCTCCGGCCCCTGAGCAGGACACGAGCCACGTGCTCAAGGCCGACAAGGTCCTGGCCAAGCAACACGAGAAGCAGGCCAGGAAAGACGCCAAAGACAAGGAAGCCAAGCAGCCAGAAGCTGCCCCAGCCACGCCGGAGCCGATCAAGACCGAACAAGTCCTGACCGAAACCTGGAGCTATCAGTTGCCTGCCGATGAGTAATTCTCAAATCCAGCCAGAGACCCTCTCCGAGTATCTGGCGCATCTGCCCATGACCGCTGAGCAGCGCGCCGAACTGGCGGGCTGCACCTCCTTCAGCGAGTTGCACGAGCGCTTGTCGTCGAAGACCTTCGACGCGCCCATCGACGCCGCCCAGGCGTCGGTGGGCACGCGGTTGACCCTCAGCACCGCCGAAGAGCTGCAGGACGCCGAAATGCTGGCCCTCGATGCCGAAGGCCGCGTGTGCCTCAAGGCCACCCCGCCGATCCGTCGCACTCGCGTGGTCCCGGAGCCGTGGCGTACCAATATCCTGGTGCGTGGCTGGCGCCGTATCACCGGGCGCAGCAACCCGCCGGCCCCGCCGAAGGACGAGCGCGTATTGCCGGCTGCCCGCTGGCGTACCGTCGGTTCGATCCGCCGCTACATCCTGCTGGTGCTGATGATCGGCCAGACCCTCGTGGCCGGCTGGTACATGAAAGGCATCATGCCTTACCAGGGCTGGTCGCTGGTCGACTTCGACGAGATCCGCAACCAGACCCTGCTGCAAACCGCGACCCAGGTACTGCCGTACGCCCTGCAAACCAGCATCCTGATCATGTTCGGCATCTTGTTCTGCTGGGTGTCGGCCGGTTTCTGGACTGCGTTGATGGGCTTCCTGGAATTGCTCACCGGTCATGATAAATACCGCATCTCCGGTAAAAGTGCCGGCGACGAGCCGATCCCGAAAGACGCCCGCACCGCGCTGGTGATGCCGATCTGCAACGAAGACGTGCCCCGGGTGTTTGCAGGCCTGCGCGCCACGTTTGAGTCAGTCGCCGCCACCGGTGACCTGGATCGCTTCGACTTCTTCGTGCTCAGCGACAGTAACGAGGCCGACATCTGCATCGCCGAACAGCAAGCCTGGCTTGACGTGTGCCGCGAAGCCGGTGGTTTCGGCAAGATCTTCTATCGCCGTCGTCGCCGTCGCGTCAAACGTAAAAGCGGCAACCTCGACGACTTCTGCCGTCGCTGGGGCGGTGACTACAAATACATGGTCGTGCTCGACGCCGACAGCGTGATGAGCGGCGAATGCCTGACCAGCCTGGTGCGCCTGATGGAAGCCACGCCGGATGCCGGGATTATCCAGACCGCGCCGCGTGCGTCGGGCATGGACACCCTGTATGCGCGCATGCAGCAGTTCGCCACCCGTGTGTACGGCCCGCTGTTCACCGCCGGCCTGCACTTCTGGCAGTTGGGTGAATCCCACTACTGGGGTCACAACGCGATCATCCGCATGAAGCCGTTCATCGAGCACTGCGCCCTGGCGCCATTGCCGGGCAAGGGCGCGTTCGCCGGTTCCATCCTGTCCCACGACTTCGTAGAAGCTGCGCTGATGCGCCGTGCCGGCTGGGGCGTGTGGATTGCCTACGACCTGCCGGGCAGCTATGAAGAACTGCCGCCGAACCTGCTGGATGAACTCAAGCGTGACCGTCGCTGGTGCCACGGTAACCTGATGAACTTCCGCCTGTTCCTCGTCAAAGGCATGCACCCGGTGCACCGTGCCGTGTTCCTGACCGGTGTGATGTCCTACCTGTCGGCGCCGTTGTGGTTCCTGTTCCTGGTGCTGTCCACGGCCCTGCTGGCGGTGAACACATTGATGGAGCCGCAGTACTTCATGGCACCCCGTCAGTTGTACCCGCTGTGGCCTCAATGGCATCCGGACAAGGCGGTAGCGCTGTTCTCCACCACCATCGTGCTGCTGTTCCTGCCCAAACTGCTGAGCATCATCCTGATCTGGGCCAAGGGCGCGAAAGAGTTCGGTGGCAAGTTCAAGGTGACCTTGTCGATGCTGCTGGAGATGCTGTTCTCCATGCTGCTGGCGCCGGTGCGGATGATCTTCCACACCCGCTTCGTGCTCGCCGCATTCCTCGGCTGGGCGGCAACCTGGAACTCGCCGCAACGTGACGACGACTCCACCCCGTGGAGCGAGGCGGTCAAGCGCCACGGTCCGCAAACCGTGCTGGGCTTCCTGTGGGCGCTGCTGGTGGTATGGTTGAACCCGAGCTTCCTGTGGTGGCTGGTGCCGATCGTCGGTTCGCTGATGCTGTCGATCCCGGTGTCGGTGATTTCCAGCCGTGTCGGGCTGGGCCTCAAGTCTCGCGACGAGAGCCTGTTCCTGATCCCTGAGGAATACAACCCGCCGCAAGCCTTGCTGTCCACCGACAAGTACACCCACGAAAACCGCTGGCACGCGCTGAATGACGGCTTTGTGCGCTCGGTGGTCGATCCGCAGCAGAACGCTTTGGCTTGCGCCCTGGCAACCTCGCGTCACGCCCAGGCCGAGCCGATCGAGTACCTGCGTACCGAGCGTGTGCGCCACGCGTTGAAAGTCGGCCCTGCCGGCCTCAACAACGGCGAGCGCCTGGCGTTGCTCAGCGACCCGGTCGCCTTGGCTCGCCTGCACGATCAGGTCTGGAGCGAAGGTCACGCCGAGTGGCTCGCCGCCTGGCGGAACTCGATCAAGGCAGATCCGCATGCACCGTTGCTGCCGCTGAAACCGCTGTCGTCCCAGGCCCAACCGGCCTGATTCGGATACCCCCGAGGGCTCACCTCGGGGGTGCTTCAAGCGCTGATCCTACAGCGTTTCCCGGTTCTTCCTTCTTTGTGTTAACCCCTTGTTTTTTCGAAACAAAAGACCCTCGTTCGAGGCGTATTGCCGTGCGCGTGGCTGCGTTAGCATCGCCCCCGAATTTGACTTGGTACGGGGGGATTCATGATCAAACGGTATGGTTCGGCGCTGCTGATCGGCGCTGTCGCTTTCATTCACATGGGCCTGGCCCAGGCCGGTGCAATCGATGACGCCGTTCGGCGCGGCGTGCTGAAAGTCGGCACCACACCCACTTACGTGCCCTTCGAAATGACCGATAAACAGGGGCGCATCGTCGGTTTTGAAATCGACCTGCTCAAGGTCATGAGCCAGTCCCTCGGGGTCGAGCTTGAGCTGGTCGCGGTGCCCTACACCGAACTGGTTACGGGGCTCTTGGCGAAGAAATTCGACCTGATCGGCAGCGGCATGACCGTCACCCAGGAACGTAACCTCAAGTTGAATTTCAGCGATTCGTTCATCGTCGTTGGCCAGTCGGTGTTGTTGCACCCAAGCCTTGCGGGCAAGGTCAACGGTGTCGAAGACCTTGACGACGCCAGCTACCGAATTGCTGCCACCGAAGGCACCACGGGCGAGGCGGCGGCCCGACGGTTTCTGGGGGCGGCTCGGATCAGCAGTTTTGCCACGCCCGAGGAAGGGGTGCGCCAGGTGGTGCAGGGCAAGGCTGACGCCTTTATTCATGACGCCCCCTACAACCTGATCGCCCTGAGCCGCCCGGAAAACCGCACGCTGTTGGCGCTGGAACAACCCTTCACCTTCGAACCCCTGGCGTTCGGCTTGAAAAAGGGTGATTTCGACAGCCTCAACTGGATCAACCATTTCCTCAATCAGGTAGCGCAGGACGGGACCTATGATCGCTTGCACGACAAGTGGTTTAAAGACACCGACTGGCTGGTGGAAATCGACTGAAAGTCATAACTGCTTACATATCAATCCGTTGCCCGGGCGGTCTGCGCGAGTGTCTACCCCTGCGCTTTGCTGCAGTGTTGTGGGGCTTTTCCGACATACGCCGACAACAAATAGCCGTGAAACCTTTGTGACGGCAGACGAGTGGGTTAGGATCGCACCCCGAAATGGTGCAGCCCTTTTGCGCGCCGACCTTATAAGAATGGTTCAGGGGACTTGATGATGAAAAAGTATCTTTCGATGCTGCTGCTCGGCGTCACCGCGCTGGTCGCGGCCAATGCGGCCCAGGCCGGCGCGATCGACGATGCCGTCAAGCGCGGTACGCTGAAGGTCGGCATGGACCCGACCTACATGCCGTTCGAAATGACAGACAAACGCGGCGAAATCATCGGTTTCGAAGTCGACATCCTCAAGGCCATGGCCAAGTCCATGGGCGTCAAGCTGGAGCTGGTCTCCACCGGCTACGACGGCATCATCCCGGCCTTCCTGACCGGCAAGTTCGACATGATCGGCAGCGGCATGACCCTGACCCAGGAACGCAACCTGCGCCTGAACTTCAGCGAACCCTTCATCGTGGTCGGCCAGACCCTGCTGATCCGCAAGGAGCTGGAAGGCACCGTCAAGTCCTACAAAGACCTGAACGACGAGAAATACCGCCTCACCTCCAAGCTGGGCACCACCGGCGAAATGGTCGCCAAGAAGCTGATCTCCAAGGCCAAGTACCACGGCTACGACAACGAGCAGGAAGGCGTGCTGGACGTGGTCAACGGCAAGGCCGATGCCTTTGTGTATGACGCGCCGTACAACGTGGTCGCCGAGAAGAAAGTCGGTAACGGCAAGCTGGTGTTCCTGGAAGAACCCTTCACCTTCGAACCGCTGGCGTTTGGTTTGAAGAAGGGCGACTACGACAGCATCAACTTCATCAACAACTTCCTGCACCAGATCCGTAACGACGGCACCTACGATCGCATCCATGACAAGTGGTTCAAGAGCTCCGAGTGGCTCAAGGACATGGAATAACGCTTCAGACCGAGTTGCCTGTATCGCAGGCAAGCCAGCTCCCACATTTGACGGTGTTCACACATCAACATGTGGGAGGGGGCTTGCCCGCGATGGCGGCCTCACAGGCAACACAAATCGCGGAAAGTGAAATGAAACAGAAAAAAGCCCAATGGCCCTGGCACCTGCTGACCGTGGTCGTGCTGGTCGGCCTGGCCGGCGCCTTGTACTACGCCACTTCGCTGATGTCCTACGAGTGGCGTTGGAACCGTGTACCGCAATACTTCGCCTACCAGGCCGAAACGTCCCAGCGCGCCGCTGACATCTCCACCGTGGTCGAGCTGGTACGCAAAGGCGATGTGGCCGAGGTGACCCTGCGCAACGACGCGGGCGCCGAGCAAAAGCTGACCGTGGCCGACAACAGCCTGCAGGTGGCCCGTGGCGACGATGTGGCTGAAGGCGATGTGGTCGGCGTGACCCGGCAGTGGGCGTTGGGCCCGTTGATGTGGGGCTTGTGGACCACGCTGTGGTTGTCGGTGGTGTCCGGCATCCTCGGTTTGGCGATCGGTCTGGCCACCGGTTTGTGTCGCTTGTCCAGCAACCCGACCCTGCGGGATCTGTCGACGATCTACGTCGAACTGGTACGCGGTACGCCGCTGTTGGTGCAGATCTTCATTTTCTATTTCTTTATCGGCACGGTGCTCAACCTGTCCCGGGAGTTTGCCGGCATCGCGGCGCTGTCGTTGTTTACCGGTGCCTACGTGGCGGAAATCGTCCGCGCCGGCGTGCAGTCCATCACCCGTGGCCAGAACGAAGCTGCCCGTTCCCTGGGCCTGAGTGCCAGCCAGTCGATGCGCCACGTGGTGTTGCCGCAGGCGTTCAAGCGTGTGCTGCCGCCGTTGGCCGGGCAATTTATCAGCCTGGTGAAGGACACGTCCCTGGTGTCGGTGATCGCGATTACCGAGCTGCTCAAGAGCGGTCGTGAAGTCATCACCACCTCGTTCTCACCGTTTGAAATCCTGTTCTGTGTTGCAGGCCTGTACCTGCTGATCAACCTGCCGCTGTCGAAAATGGCCAGCCGGCTTGAGCGGAGGCTCGCACAAAGTGATTGAAGTCCGCGATCTGGTAAAAGTCTTCGACACCCGTGGCCACGTGGTCCGCGCGGTGGACCACGTCACCACGCATGTGGCCAAGGGCGAAGTGCTGGTGGTGATCGGCCCCTCCGGCTCCGGCAAGTCCACCTTCCTGCGCTGCCTTAACGGCCTGGAAGAGTTCGATTCCGGCTCAGTGAGCATCGACGGCTTGCAATTGGCTGATCCGAAGACCGATGTGAACGCCTATCGCCGTGAAGTCGGCATGGTGTTCCAGCACTTCAACCTGTTCCCCCACATGACCGTGCTGGAGAACCTGTGCCTGGCGCAAAAAGTCGTGCGCAAGCGCGGCAAGCAGGAGCGCGAGGCCAAGGCCCTGGCGCTGCTGGAAAAGGTCGGCATTGCACAGAAGGCCAATGAGTTTCCGTCACGCCTGTCCGGCGGCCAGCAGCAACGGGTTGCGATTGCCCGGGCCCTGGCGATGGAGCCCAAGGTGATGCTGTTCGACGAACCCACTTCGGCGCTGGATCCGGAAATGGTCGGCGAAGTATTGGACGTGATGAAGACCCTGGCCCTGGAAGGCATGACCATGGTCTGCGTCACCCACGAAATGGGCTTTGCCCGTGAGGTGGCCGATCGCGTGCTGTTCTTCGACCATGGCAAGTTGCTCGAAGATGCCGCCCCGGCCGAGTTCTTCGATGCACCCAAAGACCCACGGGCCCAGGCGTTCCTGCGCCAGGTTCTGTAAGACTCAGAGCCTGAATTTGCCGACCAGCGTCTGCAAGTCCAGGCTCAGTTTGGTCAGTTGGACACTCGCCGCCGCCGTTTCCTCGCTGGCGGCGGCGGTCTGTTCCGACACATCCCGCACCTTCAACACACTGCGATTGATCTCTTCGGCCACTGCACTTTGCTGTTCGGCCGCAGCGGCAATCTGCGGGTTCATTTCCTGGATCACCGAGACCGTGCGCGCAATCGCCGCCAAGGCGTCACCTGCGTCGCGGGTCAGCCCGACACTGTAGTCGGTCAGGCTGCGGCTGCTGTCCATGATGTCGGCGACTTGCTGGGTGCCGGTCTGCAACCCCTGGATCAGTCCTTCGATTTCTTCGGCCGATTCCTGGGTGCGCTGTGCAAGGCTGCGTACTTCATCGGCCACCACCGCAAAGCCTTCGCCGGCCGTGCCCGCGCGTGCGGCTTCGATGGCGGCGTTCAGCGCCAGCAGGTTGGTCTGCTGGGACACCGATTTGATCACGTCCAGCACACTGCCGATCTTCCGGCTTTCTTGCTGTAACGCCAGCATCGCCCGGCCCGCGAGGGCCATCTCATCTGCCAGTTGGCTTATCTGCTCAACGGCCTGGGTCACCACTTTCTCCCCGGCGCTGGCTTGCAGATCGGCTTCGTTCGCCGCGATCGACGCTTGCTCGGCGTGCCGGGCAACTTCCTGTGTGGTGGCGAGCATTTCGTTCATGGCGGTTGCCACTTGATCGGTTTCGTCTTTTTGGTGGTTGATGCCGGTGTGACTGTGTTCGGTAACGGCCGACAGCTGTGTGGCGGCGCTGGCGACCTGACGGGCGCTGTCGCCGATGCCGCTGATCAGGCTGCGCAGGTTGCGGTTCATGTCGCTGATAGTTCGCAGCAATTGCCCCAACTCATCGCGGCGTTCCACTTGGATCTCATGGCTGAGATCGCCCTGGGAGATGCGGTTGGCAGACACCAGCACCTGGCGTAGCGGCACGGCGATCTGGCGGGCGATCCACCAGGCTGCAAGGGCACCGAGCAGCAGGGCAGCCACCGTGACGCTGATGAGCAGTGTCCGGGTGTCGTCGGCTTCCTTGCCGCGCTTGAGAATCTGGCCATTGCTCACCGCTTCGCTTTGTTCAAGCAACTGGTTGAGCTGCGTTTCAAACCGCCCTTGCGCAGTTTCGGTGGTGAGCTGAGCGTCCTTGAGCTTGATCAACTGCGCGCGATAGTTCGCCAGGTCGGTTTTAAGCAAGGTGGAATCGATCGGCAGGTCTGTCACGGCCGCTTGGGCAATGTCCAGGGCATCGAGGGCCTGGCCGACGGCTTCGGCGTAGGCTTGCAGCGACTCCTCCGCCCAGGCGGGGCTTCGGGCGCGGTCCTCGGCTTGCTCCATAGCCTGGCGCAGGTTCTCGATGGCATCCAGTGCCTGCTGGTCCTGCTGGTCAGGCAGTTCGCTGGCCAGTTGTGCGAGCGTGTCGCTGGCCTGGAGTGCTGTCGCGTGGAGGGGGGAGCGCAAGTTTTCGCGCGCCTGGATCAACGGCGGCAGCTCCACCAGCGCCGCCTTGAAGCTGGCCGAAAGGCGTTCCGCTTCCTGGACGCGCTGCAAGTCGGCTGGGTCTTTCAGATGGGTTGACAGGAAGCCGAGGTGCTCATCGATCTGAACGACCTGCCTCTTCATTTTGTCCAGGCTGGCCGTGTCCGCCAGGGTCCGGTACACGATACGGTCCGCACGCATGGCTTCAGCGACAACCGACAGTTGGCTCAAGGCAGTCAGGTTGCCTGAGCGGAACAACACCGCATTCAGGGCTTGCCAGCCGGCCACGGCGATGGCGAAGCTGAGCATGAGCACCTGGCCAAACCCCAGGGCGAGCTTGAGGCGGACGCTGGCATTGACCAGCCAACGGGTCAGTAGAGGAAGCATGGTGAACCTCCAAATCTGAAAAAGCGTTTCGCGACAAAAGAAACGCTAATTCGATTCGGAGTATTGCTGGGCTGATAACTGCGTAGGAAATTTCACAAGGTGCTGATTAGATGCGGAAGCGCCCCACCAGTGTCTGCAGGTAAATGCCCAGGCGTGCGAGCTCGGCACTGGAGGCGGCGGTTTCTTCACTGGCCGAAGAGGTTTGTTCCGACACATCGCGCACGTTCAATACGCTGCGGTTGATCTCCTCAGCCACCGCACTTTGCTGTTCTGCGGCAGTGGCAATCTGCGAGTTCATCGCCTGGATGGTCGAGACCGTGCGCGTGATGCTCGCCAACGCGCTGCCGGCGCGACGGGTCAGCTCGACGCTGCTGTCAGTGAGGCCACGGCTGTTGTCCATGATGGTCGCGACCTGCTGGGTGCCGCTCTGCAGGCCGACGATCAGCTCTTCGATCTCTTCGGTGGACTTCTGGGTGCGCTGGGCCAGGCTGCGCACCTCATCCGCCACCACGGCGAAGCCTCGCCCGGCTTCCCCGGCACGTGCGGCTTCAATAGCGGCGTTGAGGGCCAGCAGGTTGGTTTGCTGGGCAACGGACTTGATCACATCAAGCACGCTGCCGATCTTGTCGCTTTCACGCTTCAGGTCGCCCATGGCAACGGTGGAGTTGCCCACCTCGGTGGCCAGGCGTTCGATCTGGGCGATGGCTTCACCCACCACCTTGTCACCCTCACGGGCCTGTTGATCGGCGGCCACGGCCGCTTCAGAGGCTTCCTCGGCGTTGCGCGCGACTTCCTGCACGGTGGCGGCCATTTCGTTCATGGCGGTGGCGACCTGGTCGGTCTCGACCTTCTGGCTGTTGACGCCGGCACTGGTCTGTTCGGTCACGGCCGACAGCTGCTCGGCGGCGCTGGCGATCTGGGTGACACCTTCGCTGATCCCGCCGATCAGCTCCCGCAGGCCGACGGTCATGCTTTGCATGGCGCGTTGCAACTGGCCCAGTTCATCCTGGCGCACGGAAGTGAGGTTGTGGCTGAGGTCGCCGGAGGCCACGCGTTCGGCCACCTGCAGCGTCTGGTTCAGCGGAAGAATGATCTGGCGGGTGATGGCCCAGGCGGCCACCAGGCCGAAGATCAGCGCCAGCACGGTCGCCAGCAGCAACAGCTTTTTGGCGTGTGCGGCATCGGTGTCGCGCACCACGGTTTGCGACGTGGTGAGTTGTTCGCTGTGGCTCTGCAGAGTGTCGCCCTGGGCGCTCATGATTTTCAGCGCGGCAGCGGCGGCCGTCTGGGAGTCGCGGTACTGGCTGACGGCAGCGCGGTAGGCTTGCAGCGAAGTGCTGGCCTCCTGCAGGCTGGCCTGGTACTGCGCGGGCAGTTGTCCTTCGAGTTCGGTGATTTTCTTCAGGGCATTGTCGATGGCATCCAGGGCCGGTTGCTCGGCCTCGACCTTGCCGCTGTAGGTGTAGCCACGCACCTGGAAGCGCGCTTGCTGGATCAGTTTGCTCAGGTCGACCACGCTGTTGAACTGGGTGACGCTATCGCCTTGCAGCAGGGATTTTTCCACCTCACTGACCTTGGCCACGGCGTTGTCGGCGGTGTCGCCCAGCCTGCTGCGCGCACCTTCACGCTTGAGCCCGGCCTGGACCATGGCGCCAAAGGCTTTTTTGTATTGGTTCAGGGCATCCTGTTGCTGTTCCACCAGGGCCTTGTCGGCGGGTTGCTCGATCAGGTCGGCGGCGGTTTTGAGGCCGCTGTCCAGTTTGGCGATCAAGCCGTTGACCGCGTCCGTGCCTTGTTCGCCGCGACGCATTTCGAAGTCCAGCCGCGCCAGGCGCAAGTCCTTGGTCAGCCCGTTGAGGCTGGAGATATAGCCCAGCTTGTCACCGCGACTGGTGACATCCTCCAAGCCGGTCCAACCGGTGAAGGTGATCATCAACGTGAGCAGCAATACCAGGCCGAAGCCCACGCCGAGTTTGGTTTTGACGCTGACATTCCCCAGCTTTTCGGCTAACCAACGATACATGCTGCGAACTCCCCTGGAACAAGGCTTGGACTTATTCAAAGGTTATCGGCCAGCACGCGAAATTCTGTAGCGAAGCTGTGTCCATGTGGGAGGGGGCTTGCCCCCGATAGCGGTGTGTCATCCAGCTTATCTGTAGCTGACCCACTGCAATCCACAGGGTTGCTTAGGCGGTTAGAAGAGGCGGGCGAGCAGGGCGGTGACGGCGGTTTCGACGCGCAGGATGCGGGCGCCGAGTTGCACCGGCTGCAAGCCGGCCTTGGCCAGCAGGTCCACTTCGTAGGGAATCCAGCCGCCCTCGGGACCAATCGCCAGAGTCACTGGTTCGTCGAGACCGCGGGGGCAGGCTGGGTAGTCGCCAGGATGACCGACCAGGCCCAGGGTGCCTTCAACCAGTGCCGGCAGGCGGTCTTCGACAAACGGCTTGAAGCGCTTCTCGATAATGATCTCGGGCAGCACCGTGTCCCGCGCCTGTTCCAGGCCGAGGATCAATTGCTCGCGAATCGCCTCGGGCTCCAGGAAGGGGGTTTGCCAGAAGCTCTTCTCGACCCGGTAACTGTTGACCAGCACTACTTTGGGCACGCCCATGGCCGCTACGGTCTGCAGCACTCGGCGCAGCATCTTCGGGCGCGGCAGGGCCAGCAGCAGGGTCAGCGGCAGTTTGGCCGGCGGCGGTTGGTCGAAGCTCACATGCAACTCGGCTTCACTGGCCTCCAGGCGCAGCAGTTGGGCATTGCCCATCAACCCGCCGATGCGGCCGACGCGCAGGTTGTCGCCTACGGCGGCGCGGTGGACTTCCTGCATGTGCACCAGGCGCCGATCACGCAGCACCACGCGGTCGGCCGCGATGAAGTCGGCCTCCTCCAGCAGCAACAGGTTCACGGCTGGGTCGCTGGCGGCTGGTCGTCGTCGCGCTGGTCGTCCGGGTGTTCGCCGCGCTTGCTGATCAGGCTGCTGAACAGGATGCCGATCTCGAACAGCATCCACATCGGCACGGCCAGCAGGGTCTGGGAGAAGATGTCCGGCGGCGTGAGGATCATGCCGACCACGAAGCAGCCGATGATCACGTACGGGCGAATCTTCTTCAGGTACGCCACGTTGACCACGCCGATCCATACCAGCAGCACCACGGCCACCGGAATCTCGAAGGCCACGCCAAAGGCGAAGAACAACGTCATCACGAAGTCGAGGTAGCTGGTGATGTCGGTCATCATTTCCACACCGGCCGGGGTGGCGGCGGCGAAGAACTTGAAGATCAGCGGGAACACCAGGAAGTAGGCGAACGCCATGCCGGTGTAGAACAGCAGGATGCTCGACACCAATAACGGCACCGCGATGCGTTTCTCGTGCTTGTACAGGCCCGGCGCGATGAAGCCCCAGATCTGGTGCAGGATCACCGGGATCGCCAGGAACAGCGAGACCATCATGGTCAGCTTCAGCGGCGTGAGGAACGGCGACGACACATCGGTGGCGATCATCGTCGCGCCGGCCGGCAGATACTGGCGCAGCGGCGTGGAGACGAAGGTGTAGATCTGCTGGGTAAAGGCGAACAACCCGGCAAAGATGATGAAGATGGCCGCTACGCAACGCAGCAGGCGGGTACGCAGCTCGGTGAGGTGCGAGACCAGCGGCATGTGCTGGTCGTTTTCCGGTTTATCAGCGCTCATGGGGCTCGCGGCGGCAATGTAGGGTCATGGGGCGCGGGCGACGCGGCAGGCGTCGGCGCAGGCTGGGTTGGCGCGGAGGGTGCCACGGGAGCGGCTGCAACGGTCGGCGCGATGCTGTTTTGAGCCGCAGGTTCGACCGGTTTGGCAGGCTCCTGCACGGGCGACAGAATCTTGCGGGCTTCCTGCTCCAACGAGAGGATGTGCTCGTTGTGCAGTTGCCGGCGGATCTCGTCGGCGCCGATTTCCCGTTCAACTTCCTGTTTGATGGCGTTGAAACTGCGTTTCAGGCGCCCGATCCACAGGCCGGCCGTGCGCGCTGCACCGGGCAGGCGTTCCGGCCCCAATACCAGCAGGGCCACGAGGCCGACGAGCAGCAGTTCAGAGAAGCTGATACCAAACATTAGTCAGTGCTCACGAGTCTTTGCGGGTCGGCTCTTCGACTTTCTCAGCCTGTACGTCGAAAGTACGACGCTCGCTGATTGGCTGGGTCGCCTGCGGGTGCACAGGCTGCGCCGGAGGCACGGGGTTGACGGCAGGGTCGGCCGGCTTTTCGTCGTCGTTCATGGCTTTACGGAAGCCCTTGATCGACTCGCCCACATCGGTGCCCAGGTTCTTGAGTTTCTTGGTGCCGAATACCAGTACCACGACCACCAGAATGACGATCCAGTGTTTCCAGTCAAAAATGCCCATGCTGCGTATCCTCTAGTCTTGGTTATTCAGGCGGACGGGCGCGAGGCCTTCTCGGCGTGCCCGGACAAGCCGAAGCGACGGTCCAGTTCATCCAGCACAGCCTGTGGGTGCTGCCCCAGTTGGGCGAGCATGACCAGGCTATGGAACCACAGGTCGGCGGTCTCGTAGATGACATCGCTGCAGTCGCCGCTGAGCTGCGCATCCTTGGCGGCGATGATGGTCTCGATGGACTCTTCGCCGAGTTTTTCCAGAATCTTGTTCAGGCCCTTGTGGTACAGGCTGGCGACGTAGGAGCTGTCGGCGTCCGCGCCTTTGCGGTCTTCCAGCACCTGGGCCACACGGTTCAGGGTATCGCTCATGTCTAGTGTCCTGCCGAGTAGATAGCGTGCGGGTCTTTGAGCACCGGCTCCACGACTTTCCATTCGCCGTTCTCGAACACGCGATAGAAGCAGCTGTGACGGCCGGTGTGGCAGGCGATGTCGCCGATCTGCTCGACCATCAGGATCACCACGTCGGCGTCGCAGTCGATGCGCATCTCGTGCAGGGTCTGCACGTGCCCGGACTCTTCGCCCTTGCGCCACAGTTTGCCACGCGAGCGTGACCAGTAGATGGCACGCTGCTCAGTGGCGGTGAGGCTCAGGGCCTCGCGGTTCATCCAGGCCATCATCAGCACGCGCCCGGTCTTGTAGTCCTGGGCAATGGCCGGCACCAGGCCGTCACTGTCCCACTTGATCTCGTCCAGCCAGTCTTTCATGTTCAGCTCCGGCAATTTGCGACAGTGTATAACCGGATTGGCTATCGACGCACGATCAGATAAACACCCACGGCGACCATGATGCCGGCCGGCCAGTGGCCCAGTGGGTTCAGCGGGCCACCAATGGCGAGCATGACGCCGCCGACCAGATGCGCGGCGCCCAGCAGGCGCAGGAACCAGTCGTCCTTGGGCTTCTTCCAGGGCGGCGACGGGTCCTTGGCGTGGGGTTGGGACATGCGCTCCAACAGGTCGCGGGTCATGTTGGCCAGATGCGGCAGTTGCTCCATCTGGCTGTGCAGGTTGCCGAGCATGGTTTTCGGGCTCATACGCTCGCGCATCCAGCGTTCGAGGAACGGCTGTGCGGTATTCCACAGGTCGAGGTCCGGGTACAGCTGGCGGCCCAGGCCTTCGATGTTCAGCAGGGTTTTCTGCAATAGCACCAATTGTGGCTGCACTTCCATATTGAAGCGCCGCGCGGTCTGGAACAGGCGCATCAGTACCTGGCCGAAGGAAATATCTTTTAACGGTTTTTCGAAGATTGGCTCGCACACCGTGCGGATCGCCGCTTCGAACTCGTTGAGCTTGGTCTCGGCCGGCACCCAACCCGAGTCGATGTGCAATTGCGCCACACGGCGGTAGTCGCGCTTGAAGAAGGCGAACAGGTTGCGCGCCAGGTAGTCCTGGTCTTCCGGAGTCAGGCTGCCGACGATGCCGCAGTCGATCGCGATGTACTGCGGGCTCCACGGGTTGACCGTGCTCACGAAGATGTTGCCCGGGTGCATGTCGGCGTGGAAGAAACTGTCGCGGAACACCTGGGTGAAGAAAATCTCCACGCCACGCTCGGCAAGCATCTTCATGTCGGTGCGCTGGTCGGCCAGGGTCGCGAGGTCGGTGACCTGCACGCCGTAGATGCGCTCCATCACCAGTACTTTCGGGCGGCACCAGTCCCAGTACACCTGCGGCACGTACAGCAACGGCGAGCCTTCGAAGTTGCGCTTGAGCTGGCTGGCGTTGGCCGCTTCGCGCAGCAGGTCGAGTTCGTCGTAGATGGTTTTTTCGTAGTCGGCGACCACGTCCACCGGGTGCAGCAGGCGTGCGTCGGCGCTGAAGCGCTCGGCAGCGCGGGCGAGGATGAACAGCCACGCCAGGTCCTGGCCGATGATCGGCTTGAGGCCGGGGCGGATCACCTTCACCACCACTTCTTCGCCGGTCTTGAGTTGCGCGGCGTGCACCTGGGCGACCGAGGCCGAGGCCAGCGGGTCGACGTCGAAACGGCTGAACACGTCGCTGATCTTCTTGCCCAGTTGCTCTTCGATGAGCTTCATCGATTGCTGGGAGTCGAACGGCGGCACGCGGTCCTGCAGCAGCATCAGCTCGTCGGCGATGTCTTCGGGCAGCAGGTCGCGGCGGGTCGAGAGGATCTGCCCGAACTTGATGAAGATCGGCCCCAGGTCCTGCAAGGCCAGGCGCAGGCGTGCGCCTCTGCTGAGTTCCAGCTGTTTGCGCGGGAACCAGCGCCATGGCAGCGCATAGCGCACGGCGAGCAGGAACCACGGCAGGGGCAGGGCGAACAGCAGGTCATCGAGGCGGTAGCGGATTACGACGCGCTGGATACGAAACAAACGGCGGACGGCGAGCAGCTTCATGCGTTATCGCTTGGATCAAGGGAACGGCTCAGGCGCTCGAAGCGCGCCTCAAGGCGTTCCAGGTCGATTTTGGCCTTGTCGAGTTCACGAAAGCGCGCTTGCGCTTCCCGCTCCCCGACCAGGGTGCGCGATTCTTCGCTCAGGTATTCGGCGAGGTTCTGGTTGAGGCTGGCGAACCCTTGCTGGTACCAGCGCGAACGGCTGCGCAGGTGCCCGCTGATCAACTGGGTGGTGACGGGGCCGATCCAGCGCGACAGTTCGTATTCCCAGTCCAGTTCCAGGTCCTGCAGGATGGCTGCGAGGTCCATCAGCACCGAGCTGTCGCCTTCCAGCTCGACTTCGGCGCTGTGCAGGATGGCGGTCTTGTTGCGGCTCAGGGCCAGGTGCAACAGGCTCGATGCCGGCGCACGCAGCGTACAGTCGGCGTCGGCGGCCCACTGGGTCGCGAGCATCAGGCCTTCATCGCTGGGCAGGATAAACAGCTGCAAGCTGGGGCTGCGGCAATCGACGGCAATGACTTTGCCGTTGAGGTGCGCAAGCCGTGCCAGGGCGGTGCTGTCCAGGCGCAGCACACGGTTGAGGCCGTGTTCAACGCTGGCGAGAAGGCCTTTGATCAGCATCAGGGCTTGATGCCGCGATGCAGGGCGACGATACCCGAGGTCATGTTGTGGTAGGTCACGCGGTCGAAACCGGCCTCTACCATCATCGACTTCAGGGTTTCCTGGTCGGGGTGCATGCGGATCGATTCGGCCAGGTACCGATAGCTGTCCGGGTCATTGAGCACCAGCTTGCCCACCAGTGGCATGAAGGCGAACGAGTAGGTGTCGTAGACCTTGGACATCACTGCATTGGTCGGCTTGGAGAACTCCAGCACCAACAGGCGGCCACCCGGCTTGAGTACGCGCAGCATCGAGCGGATCGCGTCTTCCTTATGGGTCACGTTGCGCAGGCCGAAGGCGATGGTCACGCAGTCGAAATGGTTGTCCGGGAATGGCAGCTTCTCGGCATCCGCCTGGACGAACTCGATATTGCCGGCCACGCCTTTATCCAGCAGGCGATCGCGACCGACCTTGAGCATCGAACTGTTGATGTCGGCCAGCACCACCTGGCCGGTCGGGCCGACGAGCTTGGAGAACTTGGCCGCCAGATCGCCCGTGCCGCCGGCGATGTCCAGCACGCGGTTGCCGGGGCGAACGCCCGACAACTCGATGGTGAACCGCTTCCACAGGCGGTGCATGCCGCCCGACAGCACGTCGTTCATCAAGTCGTACTTGGCTGCCACGGAGTGGAACACCTCAGCGACTTTTTCCGCTTTTTGGCTTTCCGGGACGTTCTTGAAGCCGAAGTGAGTGGTGGGTTCGGCATCGCTGCCTTTGCGCTGATCAGTCATATCGCTGTCACCAAAAGAGAATGCGGGACATGATAATCCCCAAGGCCTGCTTTGTCTTGGCAAGGCTGAAGGTAAGATGGGCGGTCAGCGAGACCTTTTGCCGCATCGAAGGTATCCAAGTCCCTATAAAGAGGAGTCATTGCAATGGCCCGTATAACTGTTGAGCGTGCACATTCCCTGGGTAAAGAGGGCGCGCGGGCAAAGGCCGACAAGTTGGCGCACAAACTCAAGGAGCAATACGGCCTGGAGCCGTCGTGGTCCGGCGATACCTTGAATCTCAAGCGTTCGGGGGTTAAAGGCACGGTATTAGTCGCTGAGGATTCGCTGCGCATTGATGTGGAGCTGGGGCTGTTGATGTCGGCCATGAGTGGCACCATCAAGTCCGAAATCGAAAAGGCCCTGGATAAGGCGCTGGCGTGATCCCATTGTTCTTAGGGTGCCGATTCTAATTTTCCCGCCTACTTTGTGCCCAAGCCCTCAACTCCTGTGGGCCGTTCCTCCCCCCTATTCTGCGTGAGGTGCACCATGGCCAAAGTTATCCTGAAGAAAAAAATCGACGCCCAGACCACCACCCTGAGCGAGGTCAAGTCCTACGCCCGCAAGATTTGGTTGGCGGGTCTGGGGGCTTACGCCAAGGTCGGAAGCGAGGGCGGCGAGTACTTCAAAGAGCTGGTTAAAACTGGGCAACATGTTGAAAGCAAAGGCAAAAAAGTTGCAGTTGAACAACTTGAGGCCGCCAACAGTCAGATTGACCAAGTAAAGAGTAATGTCTCCGCAGTCAAAGGTCTGGTAGAAGTTCAGCTGGATAAAGTTGAAAAAGCTTTTGATACTCGCGTTGCCAGTGCCTTGAATCGAATCGGCATTGCGTCTAAACATGACGTTGAGACACTCTCTGCTAAGCTCGAAGAGCTGACGACATTGCTAGAACGTGTCGCGCGTAAACACTAAGGAGACATCGGGATGGCTGTTAAAAAGACTACTCAGAAAGAAGGCAGCTCGTGGGTCGGGGAAGTTGAAAAATATTCCCGTAAGATCTGGCTTGCTGGTTTAGGCGTGTACTCGAAGGTTAGCAGTGACGGCGGCAAATACTTCGAGACTTTGGTCAAGGACGGCGAGAAGGCCGAGAAGTTGACCAAAACCACGGTTGGAAAAAAAGTTGAAGCGGCCAAGGCAACTGCCGGCTCTGCCAAATCCAGCATTGCTGACACTTGGGAGAAGTTGGAACAGACTTTCGACAAGCGCCTCGCCAGTGCCGTTTCGCGACTGGGCGTGCCGAGTAAAGCTGAACTCAAAACGCTGCACAGCAAGGTCGATACCCTGACCAGGCAAATTGAAAAACTCACCGGCGCCAAAGTGGCTCCGGCGAAAACCGCAGCCGCCAAACCTGCTGCCAAGCCTGCCGCTAAAACAGCAGCGGCCAAACCGGCTGCCAAAACTGCCGCCAAGCCTCTGGTAAAAGCCGCCGCCAAGCCGGCCGCCAAACCAGCGGCCAAGGCTGCTGCGAAGCCAGCCGCCAAAACTGCTGCAGCCAAACCCGCTGCCAAGCCTGTCGCTGCGAAAGCTGCTGCCAAGCCAGCCGCTAAACCAGCGGCTAAACCCGCAGCCTTGGCTGCTGCTAAACCCGCAGCCAAGGCTGCTGCAAAACCAGCAGCAAAACCTGCCGCCAAGCCAGCGACCAAAACCGCAGCGGCCAAGCCAGCCGCCAAGTCGGCCGCCGCGAAACCGGCTGCCAAGCCAGCGGCAAAACCAGCCGCCGCGAAGAAGCCTGCGGTAGCGAAAAAACCAGCAGCACCGAAGCCAGCTGTTGCCAAGCCTGCTACTGCGCCAACCGCCTCCACAGCCAACTCGGTGTCCGCGCCGACCCCTGCTGCTGCGACCCCGACTGCAACGCCGGTAACCCCGACGCCATCCAGTCAGTCCTGATTTTTTCCAGGAGACGAAAAATGCCCGGCCTACGAAGGTCGGGCATTTTTTTGCGCCCCCTAAGGCCGTTTCGTCAGTTGTAAGTGATGGAAACGGTGACCGCGCTGACCAGGCTGCCCTGGGTGATGGCTTCACCGGTCTTATGGTAAGCCGCCGCGAGGGGAAGTACAGCCTTGTTGCCGTTCGTCGTCACAGTTCGGCTGCGCTGCTCAGGGGTGCCATTGGCGGGGATGGTCGAAAGGGTGGGCGCGCGATGTGTCAGCCACAGCGCAGTGCCTTTTGAGCCGCCGGTATTGGCAAATAACTCGCCGTTGCCCACGGCGGGTGTTCCGGCAAATAGGAAGATCACGTTACGGATATCCGATTCGCAGTCGGCGGTAACCTCGAAGTCGAGCTGGCCGGCGGAGGGGCTCGCGTCCAGGTCGGAAATCTTGATCGTTGGCAACGTAATGTTCCGATTTTCGTCGCCCGCTGCCAGGTTGCAGGTGCCGGCGTTGACTTGTCCGGCGAAACTCAAAGTGCCGGTAGTCGCGGCGTGGGCGGTGAGGCTGACGAGTCCGCCAATCATGGTCATTAGCAGGGGAATGCTTCGAAGGTACATCGGGTTTTCCTCGGGTTTCAGTTAGTTGTAGGTAATGCTGACGGTGGCGGTACTAGCCAGAGTGCCTGGGCTGACCCTGCCGTTTTTGTGGTACGCGGCGCTGAGCGGCAAGACTGCCCGATCACCGGACACCGTCACCGTGCGCTGGTCATTGACGCTGATGGTCTGAGGCACGCCGTTGATGCGTGAGTAGAGCCACAGCCCTATGCCTTGGGCAGTGCCCGTATTGGCGAACAGTGCGGTGTTGTCTGGCGCGGGCGTCCCGGTAAAACGAAAGGTGACGCTGCCGGCATCGGTGCAATTGGCGGTGAGATCGAAGTTCTGAACGCCGGCGTACGCTGCGTCGTTCAAATCGCCGACATTGATCGGGGCAAGTGTGATCAGGCGGTTGACGTCCCCGGCGGCCAGGTCACAAGTGGCGGGAGCCCGGATGAAACGTATGGCGTTGCCGAACACCAATCGAAAACTTTCCGGGACGTTATGCCACCTGTCCTCCCAGAGGCTCCCACTGGGTATGGTCCCGTCTGCCACTGTGCCCATCCTGTAGAAAGTGACTTGCGCCGAGGTGAAGCTTTGGACTTTCCCGGGGTACATAACGGTGTGCTGACTGAAGAGCCCGAAGTTTGCCGGCCCGCCATCGGCCCATGTCATCGACACCGTGATACCGATACCGGGCACCTCAGTGCGATAGATAAGTGTGCCGGGGTACAGATCGCGTGCGTAGCGCCCGGTAATCGTCCTCAGCGTCTGCCCCCAGCAATGGGTTGTGAAGCCGGGCGATGTGCCGTTGAACGCCTGTCGCAGGATCACGCCGCCGACAGGAATGCTGTCCGGCACGCTGATTGTCGTGGCCGTATTGAGGGTCAGCGTTGCATCCGGGTACCTGTCACAGGCCGCCTGTGCAGTGATCGATGTGCCCAGGGCCAGTAGTGCCGCCAGGAGGGGGAGGTGATGTTTCATCTTCAGTCCATCGTGAAAAGTGGCTGTGTAAACACGGGATGAACGGCCGGCCGCAGTCATTGGCATGCACCTGCGTCCACCTGAAGCAAGCGGTTGGCACCCTGTTGTCCACTGACGTCGTAACGAAGCCGGCAGGAAGCGTTTCCCTCGGACCCCCACTTCACCGCCAGTACCCCCTGGGAGCGCGGTACGCGCACAAAGGCTTTGCCACCCTGGCCGACCACGCCGACGCTGTCGCCATTCTCGTCGAACACATCGGAACCGAAGGGCAGCAGGCTGCCATCCTTGCGTAATGCAGAGATCAATAAGGCTTGGCCGCTGACGGTGTCGAAGTGCAGTTTCACCACCGAGCCTGCACGGGGGGCGACGTTTTGCGCGGCGCTCTTGAGTTCCACATCTACAGACAGATCCTTGGGGTCCAACTCGACCACGTTCTGGCGATAAGGTGTGAGGTACGGCACCACGGCATACCCGCCCTTGCCGACCTGGGCGCCGTGATTGCCATTGATCCGCGCACCTTGTGCGCCTGGGGCCTGGACAATGCCAATGGTTTCGCCCAGTTCCGGTGCGAAAATCACACCACCTGCGTGAGCGACGATGCCGCCGGTCATGCCCAGGGGCGTTGCGCGGTAGGCGTTGCTCTGGCCGAACCCTGCCGACAGCACGCCGTGGCTGGTCTGGTATTTCATGTCGGCAGAGACCGAGTTACTGCGGCCCTGCGTACGGCTACCCCCCACTCCGTAGCTGAATTGGCCGCGCTCGCCCAGGGTGCCGCCGAGGTTCATCCGTTCACCGCTGCTTTGATCGCCGCGATAGACAGTGGTGGTCAGGGTGGGGGAGCGTGCGTCGCTGCCTAAGGGCAGGCTCAGGGTCAGTTCCACTTGCTTGTCGACCCGCTCGCTCAGCAGATCCTTGGTGCGCTGGGCGCTGAGGGTGTAGCGCAGGCCCTTCCAGTTGCCGCTGTAACCGGTGGTAAAGGTCAGGTTGCCGCTGGTGCGGTTCCAGTAGTTTTGCGAGGATCCGGTCAGGTAGACCGTGCCGTTGCTCAAGCTTTGATTGAGGCTGATGTCCATCCTGTCGCGCAGACGCGATACGTTATCCAAGTTGTGCCCGCCGATGGCGAGGTCGCGCACCCGTGCGGCGTCGGCGATGCTCAGAAAGCCTTGCGTGGAGTATCGGTAGGCGCCGAGGGCGAAGTGGGTGCCGGTGTCGGTGAAGTTCTTGCTGTAGCGCAGCTGCACGCTTTGCCCCTGGCGTGAACCGTGGCCCGGTAATGTTGCATCTGAGTGGGTCAGGTCAAGGGAGAGCGCTCCATACGGGGTATTGAATGCCGCGCCCAGCAATTGCGACAAGTAGTCGTCACCCGCCACCGTCCCGGTGTAGCCGGTCACCAGGTTACTGAGGCCGTGCTGGTAAGTGGCTTGTACCAGCCTTGGGGGATGGCGCAGGCCGATTTCATCCATCCTGCCGACGCTAAGGGAATAGCGGCTGTGGCCAGTGCGCAGCAGATTGGCGTTGGCGGCGAATGGCACTATGAATTCGCGTCGACGGCCATCTGCCTCGGTCACCGTGACGGTCAAGTCGCCGCCATAACCGGTAGGAAACAAATCGTTGAGCACGAACGGGCCAGGAGCGACCGACACTTCATCCAACAACACGCCCCGTTGGCGCACGGTGACCCGTGCATTGGTCTCGGCGATGCCGCGCACGACCGGGGCGAACCCGGTCTGAGAGTCCGGCAGCATCCGATCATCGCTGAACAGGCTGGCACCACGCAGGCGCACGCTGTCGAACAGTTCGCCTGGGGTATAGATTTCGCCGAGCATCATCTGTGATCGCAGCGGGCTCAACTCGCGCTGCACATAGGTGCTGCTGCGCTGATAGCCCGAGGAGGTTTCGGTCTGGCTGAAGCTGCCGCTGTGGCGCCAGTGCCAGTCTCCCAGATTGAGCCCCGTATTCAGGCCCAGGTAATGAGAGTCGACGGAGCGGCCATTTGTGCGGGTCTCAAAGGTGTTGGCGTTGTAGCGCACGAAAGCCGCGTCGACCCCGCCGTCCCAGTGCCTGGGGTCGACATAACCGCGTGCTTTACGTGCCAGGTAGATCTGAGGAACCTGCAGGGTCAGGCGGTTTTCGCCCGGGTCGAATTGACCGGTGCTTCCCGGCAGGTAGGTTGAGATGTCTTCGCAGGGTGCAAACGCGGGAGTGGGCGTTTGTCTGGCTTCGCTGGGTTGAGCTTGTGCCGCGTCCAAGTCGATGCCAAACCTGAGCACGACATCTCGCTCCAGGCACATCTGTGCGGAATCTCGGCCCTTTACCGCGACAAACGTGAGGCTTTCGCGCCCAATCCATTGGCCATTGAGATAAACGTCGGTGCGGTAGCTGCCGGGCAGCACGACGTTACCCTGGCTGAATTTGCCTATGTCGACTTGTTGGCCGCCAACCCCATCCGGGAAGAAGGCCGGGTTGAACCTGACATTCTCGGCACCTTGGGCGCCCACAGCATAGGCGCTGCTCATCAGTAAAAGGCAGCGCGTCGCAAGCATCAATTGATGACGCGCAAAAGGCCAGTTTCTTAAACTGGCGCGGGTGTTAAAACTCATGTGTACCACTTCCAAAAAATAGGGGCTGTCCGAATTTGGGCAATGGGAAGCCCTTCCCTGAAAACCGGGCATCAAACCAACGTGTGCAGTGAGGTCAGTAGCGCGGAGAGGCGGGCCAATACGGCGCTAGGCAGCTCTCGGGGTCATGTCGAGACCCGGGCACTGTGGGTATTGCGCACTCCGTAGTCGTCGAGTGTCTGGAACTCCACGGTGGCGGCGCTGCCTGGCGGGGTGTTGAGGCTGGGCAGTTCAAAGCGCGTGCGATCACCCGGCGCCACCATGTTTCCAGCACCTGAAGACGCAGCCTTGCGTGGATGGCGCTGCCGGGACTCCAGCAACTCGACCTGTTCGAAGGTTACGTAGTAAGGCGTGGGGTTATAGACCTCCAGTACCTGGCCTTGCGCGGTCGATTCACGCCGCCATTGCAGTTTTCCCGGTGCCGCGTCGACCCCGGAAGGCAGGTTCGACGGTCGGAAAAACAGCTTGATCCGCGAGCGGAAGGCCAGTTGCAACTGATTGGCCTCCTGGGAGTGCGCGGGCACCTCCAACAGGTTGAGCCAGAACAGACTTTCCTGTTCCGTGGGCAAGCTGTCGCCCGTGTACGCCAGGCGTACGACCTGCTGCTTGCCTGGATCCATGCGAAAGATCGGCGGCGTGGCGATAAACGGCACCGTGGCCCTATCCGGGGTCGAGTGTTCGTCACCGCTGTCCAGCCAGACTTGGACCAGCACGGGTGCCTGGTTCTTGCTTTCGAGCCTGACCGTCACCTCCTTGTCGCGCTGCGGGTAGATGATCCGAGTGGTGCCAATGACCACACTGGCGTGCCCGACGGCGGCACCGGAAAGCGCAAGTGTCAATGCAATGAGACGGGCCACCCAGTGTGAAGTGAAAATGGCATTCATGGTTTCGATCGCCTGGCGTCTGGTGGTGTGACGCTTGCCGAGTGGCGCACGCGGGCACCGAAGTCGCTGACGGCGGTGAATTCGACGTTCAGCGCGCCGGTGGGGTATTCGCGCAACAATGGCAGTGCAAACAGCTTCACGTCGCCGCACGGCATCATCAGGCTGTCGTTGGCCTCTTTGTTTGGTGCTTTAGTGAATCGTTTTCCTTCGCTCAGCAAATCCACCGAACTCAGGGAAACATGATATGGCGTGGGGTTGGTGGCTTGCAGGGCGTAGCCATGCTCATGGGCGACCAGTTTCCATTGCAGCTTTGACGCAGCGCTGGCTACGGAGTAGGGCAATGCCTGCGGTCGCAGGAACACACGCAAGCGGGTCCGAAATGCCAGTTCGATCTGGTTGCCTTGTTCGGTACCGGCGGTAAGCGGTGGTACTTCCAGCACATTCAGCCAGTAGAGGCTTTCGCGATCGGGGGCTGCGGCCGCTCCGGTATAGCGCAGCCGCAGCGCCTGCTGCTGGTGGGGCTCAACGCGGAAAATCGGTGGCGAAAGGGTAAACGGCGTGCGTACCGTCGCCGGCGTCGAGCGGATATCGCCCGTGTCCAGCCAGGCTTGTACCAGCGCTGGACGGTCACCTTTGTTCTCCAGGCGTACCACCACTTCCTGCTGGTCAGCGGGATAGATCACGCGGGTGCCATGCATAATGACCCCGGCCCGGGCGGGAACTGCTTGCAGCAGTAACCCCGCAACACCACAGGTGTAAAGCACGAGGCAGGCCAGCTTTTTCATGCTCAAAGCTCTCTTCGAATCAAGCGAGTGGGCCTGCCTGGCGGCGGCAGGCCCGTTGCGTGCAAGGCCCGCCAGAGCGGGCCCGCTTTTCTATCAATCGGCGTACACGACCATGAAGCCGACGCGGGTCTTGACAGTACCTTCAGTCGCGACACCACTGGCGTACATCTGTGCGGCCAATGGAATGACAGCCTGGTTGTCGGCGATGACCACACCTTCGGATTTTTCCGTGTAAACGTTGATCGGAGTGCCATTACGGTTAGTCACCTCAACCTGTACGTTCTTGGCGTTGGTGGTGTCGGATGGGTCATCGTAGCCGTCGATGTTCAAGCGCCCGGTCGCCACATCAATCGCCGGGCTGGTAGGGTCGAAAGCAACCATTGCGGTGCGTCCGTTGGTGCAGCCACCTTCGCCAGGTGCGCCAATGCGGATGGTGAAGCCGGTCAGGTTGGCGCGATCACCCGGTTTCTGCAGGCGTGCGGCGGACACGCCACCAAGGTTGACGTCTTTGACCACGGCGCCGGTGCCTGGCGCTGCGCCTTCAATGGTGCAGGTCGTATCGCTCACCAACCCGGTGAAGTTGATGGTTCCGTCGTTGGCAGCCTGTGCCGGCTGCGAAACCGCTGCGGCTAAGGCGAGTACTACGGCGAGGGTGGAGAAAACGTGGACTTTCATAGTGTTCCCAATCGTGAGTTATCTGAGTAACCCGCCACACATTGAAGTGTTGCATCGGTAATTTGTTTCGTTTTTTTACCGAATGGCAGGTGGCAGTAATTTGGCTGGGAACGTTATTTTTGCCTATCGACAGGTCACGAGATTTATCTCGTAAATATTCGAAGTCTAAAATTTTAATTAAAACAATTGTATGGGGTAGTGTCTGTAGGGTTTCAATGTAAGACATGTATGTAGGAATAACTTGTCAGGCGCATGTTGGCTGTTTTTGATGGATTGATTCACGAAAAAGGCTGCGCTATACACTGTTCGTGCAGCGAGCATATGTGTACTAATTTGTACTTACTTGAGCGAACTTCCGGGTGTCTGAAATGCACACCATCATGTTGCTGGATAACCATGAAATGGTTCGGCAGGGAATTGAACTGGGCCTGCGCAAAGAGCCCGACCTGGAGGTCATCGGCTCCTTCGGTACATCCAGGGAGTTGCTTGATGCGCTCGGCCAACAACCTGCGGATGTGGTGGTGATGGACTTTACACTGGGGCCGTCAGACATCGATGGCCTCGGCCTGATCCAGATGCTGGGCAGGCGTTTCAAACGTTGCAAGGTGCTCGTTGTGTCATCCCGCTGCACGCGTGCAACGGTGATACTGGCGTTGAAGGCCGGGAGCTTTGGAGTGCTGGGCAAGACCGAACACCTCACGGAATTGATAGTGGCTATTCGGACTGTCGCCCAGGGGCGGATTTACCTGCAGCGTTGCATGTTGTCGGTGCTGCAGGAGGGAGAGTCTGTTCTGGCACGGGAGAATATCAAGTCGACACTTGAACATTCACTGCCGGTACGATTGAGCGGCGCCTTGACCCCCAAGGAACAGGAAGTCCTGCGTTGTTTTCTGGACGGAATGTCCGTGAATTCAATCGCGGCAAAGTTTTCGCGTAGCGCGAGTACTATCAGTACACAAAAACAGTCGGCGTATCGGAAGTTGGGTATCAGGACCGACAGTGAGCTTTTTATGTTTACCAAGCAGTTTGGTCGTCCTGATTAGCGCCGCGTGGTTTGAATGTTTGACTTGCGCGAGTATTTAAATCGGCCTGTCCAGATAACGCAGGGCCAATTGCTCAGTTGTCTGGCGTGCCGGCGATAGCAGATGGGGCGCCACCAGCATCATGATCTGGTAAACCACCACCTGTACTTCGCCTTCACGATCGAGAATCCGTTGGTAATCCAGGGAGAACAGCAAGGTCATGGTGATCTGCTCCACCAGTTGCCCAAGGGCCTGGGTGCTACTGACCAGTTGTCCTGCCGTCTTCAACCGCGCCAGCAATGACGCCAGGGTCCGTTTCAGCGCCGTCAGCAGGTTGCGAATGCCCTTGGCCAGCTTCGGCAGGCGCCCTGCCAGATTCGACAGGTCCTGAAACAGAAACCGATAATGCGCCATGCGCTCGACAATCAAGTGCAAGAACAGCCAGTAATCCTCGGCTTCCAATTGCGCGTCTGGCGGTGGGTCCAGCAGGGGCGCCAGCTCATTCTGGAAACGCTCGAACAGCCCCAGGACCAGCGGCTCCTTGCCATGGAAGTGGTAGTAGAGGTTGCCGGGGCTGATCCCCATTTCATTGGCCACCTCCATGGTCGACACGTTGGGTTCGCCCTTCTGGTTGAACAGTTGCAGGGCGCATTCAAGGATACGGTCGCGGGTCTTCATCCAGTCTTCTTAAGGTGATCGTTGAGCTCAGCGCACGCGCACGTAAGTGCCCGGTGCCGCTTCCATCGGTGGGTAATTCTGGTTGCCCAGGGCGGTGAGGGTTTCGCGTTGTACGCCGGAACGCTGTTGGATCCACTCCAGCCAACGCGGCCACCAGCTGCCTTCGACGTGGTTGGCGTCGTAATACCAGGCGCGTGGGTCGCTGCTCAGCTTGAGGTTCTCGACGTAGTTGGCCTTGGGGTTGCCCGGCGGGTTGAGAATGCTCTGGATATGCCCGCTGTTGGACAGCACGAAGCGCCGCTCGCCGCCCAGCAACTGAGTGGAGCGATACACCGCATCCCACGGCGTGATGTGGTCGTTGATGCCGGCCACGCTGAAACTGTCCACCGTGACCTTCTGCAAATCGATGGGCGTGCCACACACTTCCAGGCCGCCGGGATGGCTCAGTGGGTTGTGCTTGAAGAAGTCCAGCAGGTCGCCGTGCAAGGCGGCGGGCAGGCGCGTGTTGTCGTTGTTCCAGTACAGGATGTCGAAGGCCGGTGGTTCCTTGCCCAGCAGGTAATTGTTGATCCAGTAGTTCCAGATCAGGTCATTGGGGCGCATCCAGGCAAACACCTTGGCCATGTCGCGGCCGTCGAGCACGCCTTGCTGGTAGGAGCGACGCTTGGCGGCTTCCAGGGTCTGCTCGTCGGCGAACAGGGTGGCGGGGCTGTCGATCTGGCTGTCCAGCAGGCTCACCAGGTAACTTGCGCTGGAGATGCGGCGCAGCTGGCGCTTGGCCTGTAGGTGGCCTTGCAGCGCGGCGATGGTCAGGCCGCCGGCGCAGGCGCCCATCAGGTTGACCTCGCGGGCGCCGCTGATCGCGCGACAGACGTTGAGTGCTTCCTCCAGCGCGGCTACATAGGTGGAAAGGCCCCATTCGCGATGCCGCACATCCGGATTGCGCCAGCTGACCATGAAGGTCTGCAGGCCGTTTTTCAAGGCGTACTGCACAAAGCTGTTGGCCGGGCTCAGGTCGAAAATGTAGAACTTGTTGATTTGCGGCGGCACGACCAGCAGCGGCTTGGCGTACTGTTTTTCGCTCATGGGCTTGTACTGGATCAGCTCCAGCAGCTCATTGCGAAACACCACCGAACCGGGGGTGGTGGCTACCGTCTTGCCCACTTCGAAGGCGTGCTTGCTCACCTGGCGCGGTAGGCCATTGTTGTGCAGCAGGTCTTCGACCAGGTTGGTCACCCCACGCACCACGCTGTTGCCGCCGGAGTTGAGCAGCTCCTTGATCGCCAACGGATTGAGCAGGGTGTTGGAGGGCGAGACCGCATCGTTGAGCAATGAGAAGGCAAAGTGCGCACGGGCCCGGTCATCGTCGCTGAGGGTGCTGTCATCGATCCAGTGACGGGTCTGCTTCTGCCAGCTCAGATAGGCCTGCAGGCTGCGGCGGTACAGGGGGTTTAGCTTCCAGGTGGGGTCGTTGAAGCGGCTGTCGTTGGGGTTGGGTTCGTGCACGGTTTCACCGAGCAGTACGCGGCCCAGTTGCCCGCTCAGCGCCCAGGCATGCCGAACGGTATGCACCGGGTTGCGCAGGCCATGGGCAGCCACGCTGCGCAGCGTCGACAGCAAATCCCGGCCGCGCAGGCCGGTGATCGCATTTTGCGCGTTGATGAACGCGGCGGGGGTGGGCGCCGGGTTCGTCACGGGTCTTTCTCGCATGAGCCAACACTCCTTCGTCAAGCCATCAAACAGGCACGCCAATTCAGAACCATAGTCGGTTCCTGGCAAGTTGCGCGGCGGTGTGGTCCTTACACAGCCGGTCGCGGATGAATCACCGCGCGCATGCGCTCCTCTTCAAGAAACTTCATGATGATCGGCGCCACGGCTTCGGCCCGGGTGATCAGGAACAGGTGGCCGTCATCGATGATGTGCAACTGTGCATTGGGAATGCGCCAGGCGAGCATGCGCATGTTGATCAGCGGGATCAGCGGGTCATCGTCCCCCGCCAGCACCAGGGTGGGCTGGCGGATCTTGTGCAGCCAGTGGATGCTGGTCCAGCCCAACCCGGCGAACAGTTGCCAGTAGTAGCCGAGCTTGCCGGCCGAGCGCACTTTGCTGGCGTGTTCGGCGGCCAGTTTCGAATCGCGGCGGAACGAACCGCCGTAGATCATCGGCGCGATGCGCACCACGTGGGACGGCTGGATGTAGCGGCGCGGGCTGGCCATCAGCCACAGCACTTTTGGCTTGCCCGGCACCATCACTGCACCCGCCGCCGTGGCTGCGAGGATCAACTTTTTGCACCGCTCCGGGTAGTCATAGGCAAACTGCTGCGCCAGCGCGCCGCCCCAGGACACGCCAACGGCATTCACCTGGCCATAGTCCAGGTAATCGAGCATACGCGCGGTGAGTTTGGCCAAACCGGGAAAGCGGTACGGTCGATTGGGTGTCGACGAGCCGCCCACGCCGGGCACATCGAAGGCGATCACTTCCAGGTCCGGGTCCAGCGCCTGGACGAACGGAAACACCAACTCAAGGTTGGCGCCGATGCCATTGAAGATCAGCAGCGGCGTCAAGTGAGGCTTGCCCGGGCGTACCGCCGTGCGGATGGTCTGGCCATCCAGGTCGATGGTACGGAAGATGAACGGTTGCGGCATGCTCAAACCCTGTGAAGTGTTACAGCCGGAATGCGGTCAATGTGGGAGGGGGCAAGCCCCTTCCCACATTTGAATGCATTTCAATTTAGCGTTCGTGTACGTAGGTGCCGGGCGCCGCCTCTGCTGCGGCGTAGGTTTTGTTACCCAAACTCGTCGGCGCCTTCTTCAACTTGCCCGCTCGCTCCGCCTGCCATGCCTGCCAATGCAGCCACCACGAATCCGTATGCTTGGTCGCATTCTCCTGCCACTCAAGCGGCTTGCCCGCCAGGCCATCGCTGGTCTGGTAGCGCGCCTTGGGGTTGCCCGGCGGGTTGAGGATGCTCTGGATATGCCCGCTGCTCGACAGCACGAACTCGACCTTGCCACCAAACAGCTGCGCCGACTTGTAGCAGGATTGCCACGGCGTAATGTGATCGTTGGTGCCCGCCAATGAATAGATATCGGCAGTGACCTGCTTCAGGTCGATGGGCGTGCCGCACACTTCCAGTGCGTTGGCGCGCACCAGTGGGTTGTTCTTGAACAGTTCGATCAGATCGCCGTGGAACGCCGCCGGCAAGCGCGTGGTGTCATTGTTCCAGAACAGGATGTCGAACACCGGCGGCTCGTTGCCCAGCAGGTAGTTGTTCACCCAGTAGTTCCAGATCAGGTCATTGGGGCGCATCCAGGCGAACACCTTGGCCATGTCGCGGCCTTCGAGCACGCCGGCCTGGTAGGAATGGCGCTTGGCCGCCTCCAGGGTCTGCTCGTCGACGAACAGCGCCACCTGGGTGTCCAGCGTGGTGTCCAGCACGCTCACCAGCAGGGTCAGGGCGTTGACCTTCTTCTCCCCCAGCGCCGCGTAGTGGCCCAAGAGGGCGGTGCAGGTGATGCCGCCGGAGCAGGCGCCGAGCATATTCACATCTTTGCTGCCGGTGATCGCGGTGACCACATCGACGGCTTCTTTCAGCGCTTCGATATAGGTCGACAGGCCCCACTCGCGCTGCGCCTTGGTCGGGTTGCGCCAGCTGACGATGAACGTCTGCTGGCCGTTGCGCAGGCAAAAGCGCGCCAGGCTCTTCTCCGGGCTCAGGTCGAATACATAGAATTTGTTGATCTGCGGCGGCACCACCAGCAGCGGGCGTTCGTGCACCTGTTCGGTGATCGGCTTGTACTGGATCAACTCCAGCACGTCATTGCGAAACACCACCGCGCCTTCGGTGGTGCCCAGGGTCTTGCCCACTTCAAAGGCGCCCATGTTGACCTGGCTGGGCATGCCGCCGTTGTGCACCATGTCCTTGGCCAGGTGGGACAGGCCGTCGAGCAGGCTCTTGCCGCCGGTTTCAAAGAAACGCTTGACCGCCGCCGGGTTGGCCGCGCTGTTGGTGGGGGCCATGGCTTCGGTCATCAGGTTGATCACGAAGTGGCCACGGCTGATGTCCTGTTCCGACAGGTTGCTGTCGCCGATCCAGTCGTGCAGTTCCTTGCGCCACGCCAGGTAGGTTTGCAGGTAGCGCTTGTAGAGTGGGTTCTGGCTCCAGGCCGGGTCGGTGAAACGACGGTCATCGCTTTCCGGCACCAGCGCGGATTTGCCAAACATCACATTCTTCAGCTCGACGCCAAAATGGGCGACGTGCTTGACGCTGTGCAACGGTTGCTTGATGGCTTGGGTCAGCACCATCTTCGCCGAGGCGAGTAAATCCTTTTTACGTAACGCGATGATCGGGTTGAGCCCCAGAGTGTTTTCCGAGGCCTGGCGTTTCAAGTCATCGTTGTTCTTGTTACTCATCTACGACGCTCCATTGTCCGAAAGACGAGTACCGGGGACCGCTGCGCACCCAGTTTCGATACACAACACAAGCCTGGTACTGCGACTCGGGTGACCGTTGATACCACATCGTCAAATGCAGGGAACTTGCCAGTTCCATTGGTTACCCGAGTTTAATTTTTTTCGCAAGCGGGCCAATCGTTGGCCACGCGACAGGGCATTCAAGCAGATGAAATTAGAAAATGCGCTCTAAAGAGCAAGACGCCTGAGCTAGAGCATCAGCCGTACGACCGACTCGCTCGGGTCGCGGGTTTTGCCAGCGGCTTTGAGTTCGGCAAGATAGTCGGCCCACAGCGCGTCCTGACGCACGGCCAACTGATAGAGGTAGTCCCAGGTGAACAGTCCACTGTCATGCCCGTCGTTAAAGGTCAATTTCAGTGCGTACTGGCCGGCCGGTTCGATCTTGATCAACTTCACGTTGAGCTTGCCGAATTGCAGGATAGGTTTGCCGTGGCCCTGGACCTCGGCGGAAGGCGAGTGGGTGCGCAACAGTTCGGCAGGGAGTTGGTACACCTCGTCGGGCCCGTAGGTGAGGCCGAGGGTGTTGGAGGTTTTGTGCAGGTTTACAGCAGTGGGAAACTTTGACATTGGCAATAATCCTGATGGAACCGGCCTCAAAATGTGGGAGGGGGCTTGCCCCCGATGGCAGTGTGTCAGTCAGCATATATCTGTCTGATAGACCGCTATCGGGGGCAAGCCCCCTCCCACATTGAAGCGAAGCGATTCTGTGTGAGGCTTACAGAATATAGCGCGACAAGTCTTCGTTTTGCGCCAATTCGCCCAGGTGGCTGTTGACGTAAGCCGTGTCGATCTTGATCACTTCGCCATTCTGCGCACCGGCCAGGTCGCCGGCACTGAAGGATACTTCCTCGAGCAAGCGCTCCAGCAAGGTGTGCAGGCGACGGGCACCGATGTTCTCGGTCTTCTCGTTGACCTGCCAGGCGATCTCCGCCAGGCGCTTGATGCCGTCTGGCTGGAACTCGATGCCCAAGCCTTCGGTTTTCAGCAGTTCACGGTACTGCTCGGTGAGCGAGGCGTGCGGCTCGCTGAGGATGCGTTCGAAGTCGCCCGGGGTCAGCGCCTTCAACTCCACGCGAATCGGCAGGCGGCCTTGCAGCTCCGGCACCAAGTCGCTTGGCTTGCTCAGGTGGAACGCACCGGAGGCGATAAACAGGATGTGGTCGGTCTTGACCATGCCCAGCTTGGTGTTCACGGTGCAACCTTCGATCAGCGGCAGCAGGTCGCGCTGTACGCCTTCACGGGACACATCGACGCCGCCGGAGTTACCGCGCTTGGCCACCTTGTCGATCTCGTCGATAAACACGATGCCATGCTGCTCGACCGCCTCCAGGGCCTTGGCCTTGAGTTCTTCCTCATTCACCAGGCGCCCGGCTTCTTCGTCGCGCACCAGTTTCAGCGCTTCCTTCACCTTGAGCTTGCGGCTTTTCTTCTTGCCCTTGCCCATGTTGGCGAACAGGTTCTGCAACTGGCTGGTCATCTCTTCCATGCCAGGCGGGGCAGAGATGTCGACGCCGGACACTTCGGCGACTTCGATCTCGATTTCCTTGTCGTCCAGCTGGCCTTCACGCAGGCGCTTGCGGAACAGCTGGCGGGTGTTGGAGTCCGAGGCCGGTGCGGCTTCTTCGTTGAAGCCCATGCGTGCCGGTGGCAGCAAGGCGTCGAGGATGCGTTCTTCGGCGGCGTCTTCGGCGCGATGGCTGACCTTGGTCATTTCCTGTTCGCGCAGCATTTTCAGAGCTGCGTCTGCCAGGTCACGAATGATCGACTCGACGTCACGGCCCACATAGCCTACTTCGGTGAACTTGGTGGCTTCTACCTTGATGAACGGCGCGTTGGCCAGTTTGGCCAGGCGACGTGCGATCTCGGTTTTGCCGACGCCGGTCGGGCCGATCATCAGGATGTTCTTTGGCGTTACTTCAACGCGCAGTTCTTCGGGCAGTTGCATCCGGCGCCAGCGGTTACGCAGCGCGATGGCTACGGCGCGCTTGGCATCGTCCTGGCCGATGATATGGCGGTTGAGTTCATGGACGATTTCGCGGGGAGTCATGGACATAATGTTTGGCGGCCTCAAGCGGGAATAAGCCTACGGCTTACTCGGCGAGGTCCTGCTCCTCAATGGTGAAGTTGTGGTTGGTGAACACGCAGATATCGCCGGCGATGCCCAGGGCAGTCTCGACGATTTCGCGGGCCGACAGGTCGGTTTTCTTCAACAGTGCGCTGGCTGCCGCCTGGGCGTAGCCACCGCCGGAACCCATGGCGATCAGGCCATGTTCGGGCTCAACCACATCGCCGTTGCCGGTGATGATCAGGGACGCGTCTTTGTTGGCGACGGCCAGCATGGCTTCCAGGCGGCTGAGGGAGCGGTCGGTGCGCCATTCTTTGGCGAGTTCGACTGCGGCGCGCACGAGGTGGCCCTGGTGTTTTTCCAATTGGCCTTCGAAACGTTCGAAAAGGGTGAAGGCGTCGGCGGTAGCGCCGGCAAAGCCCGCGAGAACCTGGCCGTGGTACAGGCGACGCACTTTCTTGGCGTTGCCTTTCATCACGGTATTGCCCAGGGAAACCTGGCCGTCGCCGCCCATGACGACTTTGCCGTGGCGACGTACTGAAACGATGGTGGTCAAGGGGAGAGTCTCCACGCAGCGGGGCGAAAATGCCCTGATGCAAACTCATATGGGGGTGGCGGAGGGGATTTCAACCATAGGGGGTTATGGCGGACGAGTGGTGCTCAAGGGTCTGACACACATTCCACAGCGCTGCAAAACCAAATGTGGGAGGGGACAGGCCCCGTCCCACATTTGATCCAGGTTGGCTGAAGGTCAGCGGCTCTGGCGTTGTTGTAACAACAGGTTGCTAAAACCCGCGCCGGCCAATTGCTTTTGCGCCACGGTCAGCTGTTCACGGTTGCTGAACGGTCCTACCAGTACGCGATACCAGGTCGCATCCTTCACAGTGCCGGACTCCACCGTCACCGACTGGCCCAGCAGAATGATTTGCGCCCGCACGCGGTCCGCATCCGCCTGTTTGGGGAACGAGCCCGCTTGCAGGAAGAACTTGGTCACTGGCGCGGCCTTGGTCTCGGCCACCGGCGGTGCTGGCGGCGGGGTGATCCCGGCCAATGCGGCCTGGGCGCGCGCTGTGTCGATTTTAGCGGCCTCCGCCGGGGTGACCGGGGTGGTTGGCACTTGCGGCGTCGGCAGGGTTTTCTCCGGCACGGCGTCCGGCGGCACGATCACTTCCGATTCGGGCAACAGCGTGTAGAAGTCGTACTTCGGCTTTACCGGAGCGGTCGGGCTCGGCGCAGTCTTGTTGGCTTCGGCCATTTTCGTGGCCTTCTGTTGCTCCTGCTTGACCCGTTTGACGTCATCGCCCTTGCCCGGATCCAGTTTCATCAGGAATACGATAAACGCGCCGACGGTGAGGCCGATCGCCATCCACAACCAGCCCGGGATCGGCTTCTTCGCCGGGGCCTGATAGCGGCTGGCGCCGCGCTTGGGTGCAGGTTTTTTCTTGGCAGCCAACTTACATACGCTCCAGTGTTTCCAGGCCCAACAGTTCCAGGCCTTGCTTGAGGGTCCGTCCAGCCAGGGCGGCGAGGCGCAGGCGGCTTTGCTTCTGGGCTTCGTCGTCGGCAGTCAGGATCGGGCAGTTCTCGTAGAAGCTGGAGAACAGGCCGGCGACTTCGTACAGGTAGGTGCACAGGATGTGCGGCGTGCCTTTTTCGCCGACGCTGTTCAGCACTTCGCCGAATTGTGCCAGCTTGGCGGCCAGTTCCTGCTCGTGCGGGGCGTCCAGCACGATGTGCCCTTCAACTTCGCTGAAGTCCTTGCCCAGCTTGCGGAACACGCCGGCCACACGGGTGTAGGCGTAAAGCAGGTACGGTGCGGTGTTGCCTTCGAAGTTGAGCATCAGCTCGAAGTTGAAGCTGTAGTCGCTGGTGCGGTGCTTGGACAGGTCGGCGTATTTCACCGCACCAATGCCTACCACGCGGGCGATGTTGCGCAGGTCGGCCTCGGCCAGTTCCGGGTTCTTTTCCTTCACCAGGTTGTAGGCGCGTTCCTGGGCTTCGGTCAGCAGGTCGATCAGCTTCACGGTGCCGCCGTCACGGGTCTTGAACGGGCGGCCATCGGCGCCGTTCATGGTGCCGAAGCCCATGTGTTCCATGTGCATCGGGTGGGTGACGAAGCCCGCGCGGCGTGCCACTTCGAACACCTGCTGGAAGTGCAGGGCCTGGCGCTGGTCGACGAAATACAGCGCACGGTCGGCCTTGAGCACCCCACTGCGGTAGCGCACAGCCGCCAGGTCGGTGGTGGCATACAGGTAGCCGCCATCGGCCTTGACGATGATCACCGGCAGCGGCTCGCCGTCGGCGGTCTTGAATTCTTCGAGGAACACGCATTGCGCGCCGTTGCTCTCCACCAGCAGGCCCTGGGCCTTGAGGTCGTTGACCACGTTGATCAGGTCGTCGTTGTAGGCGCTTTCGCCCATCACGTCGGCCATGGTCAGCTTGACGTTGAGCAGATCGTAGATTTCCTGGCAGTGCGACAGCGAGATCTCACGGAAACGGTTCCACAGCGCCAGGCATTCCTCGTCACCGGCTTGCAGTTTGACCACCAGGCCACGGGCGCGGTCGGCGAACTCTTCGGATTCGTCGAAGCGCTTCTTGGCGGCGCGGTAGAAGTTTTCCAGGTCCGACAGCTCGTTGCTGGTGATCGGGTTTTCTTGCAGGTAAGCCATCAGCATGCCGAACTGGGTGCCCCAGTCGCCCACGTGGTTCTGACGGATCACGCTGTCGCCGAGGAACTCCAGCACCCGCGCCACGCCATCGCCGATGATGGTGGAGCGCAGGTGGCCCACGTGCATCTCTTTGGCCAGGTTCGGTGCCGACAGGTCGATGACCACGCGCTGCAGCGGGCCGGCCTTGAGCACGCCGATCCTGGCGTCGGCCAGGGCTGCATCCAGGCGCGAAGCCAGGGCCTGGGTATTCTGGAAGAAGTTGATAAAACCGGGGCCGGCGATTTCGGCCTTGGTGACGCTTTCGTCGGCCGGCAGCGCGGCGATGATTTTTTCCGCCAGGTCGCGCGGTTTCATGCCGGCCGGCTTGGACAGCATCATCGCAATGTTGCTGGCGAAGTCACCGTGGGTCTTGTCGCGGGTGTTTTCCACCTGGATCGCCGGCGACAGGCCTTCAGGCAACACACCTTCGTTGACGAGTTGGGTGAGGGCTTGTTGGATCAGCTGGCGAATGGTGTCTTTCATGGTGTTCTCTTTCGACCGCAAGCGGCGGCGCGCGATGCGCAGGTGGAAAAACTGGGCATTATCCGTGGCGAGGGCGGGCTTGCCAACCTTCGCGGGACCTGTGGCCAGGGTTAATACAAATCTACCGGGTCTACGTCCAACGACCATCGCACTTGCCGGCCGCTGGGCATTTGCTCCAGGGCAAGCAACCAGCTACTTAATAGCCGATGCAGCGGTGCGCGGGAGGTTGCCTGCAAGAGTAGCTGAGCGCGATAACGCCCGGCGCGGCGCTCCATGGGCGCAGGCACCGGGCCGAGCAGTTCGATGCCGCTCAGACCCAGTTCGCCAAGCAAACGTTCGGCCGCGCTGCACGCTTCATCCAGGAAACCTTCGGCCTGCCCCGGCTTGTGCGCTTCGGCGCGTAGCAGTGCCAGGTGGGAAAACGGCGGCAGGCCGGCGGCGCGACGTTCGCTCAGGGCCTGTTCGGCGAAGGCGAAGTAGCCTTGCTCGGTGAGCTGGATCAGCAGCGGATGGTCGGCCAGGTGCGTCTGGATAATCACTCGGCCTGGCTCCTCGGCACGCCCTGCGCGGCCCGCAACCTGCACGATCAACTGCGCCATGCGCTCGCTGGCACGGAAATCCCCGGAGAACAGCCCACCGTCCGCATCCAGGATCGACACCAGGGTCACCCGTGGAAAGTGATGCCCCTTGGCAAGCATCTGCGTGCCGATGAGGATGCACGGCTGGCCTTTCTGGATGGTGGCGAACAGCTGGTTCATCGCGTCTTTGCGCGACGTGCTGTCACGGTCGACCCGCAGCACCGGGTAATCCGGGAACAGGATGCCCAGGCGTTCCTCGGCGCGCTCGGTGCCTGCGCCTACCGGTCGCAGGTCGACTTTGCCGCACTGCGGGCAATGGCGCGGCACCCGCTCCACATGGCCGCAGTGGTGGCAGCGCAGTTCGCCGTGGCGCTGGTGCACCGTCATGCGCGCGTCGCAGCGCTCGCACTCGGACATCCAGCCGCAGTCATGGCACAGCAGCGTCGGCGCAAAGCCGCGCCGATTGAGGAACACCAGCACCTGCTGGCCAGCGGCGAGGGTCTGGCCGATGGCTTGTTGCATTGGCCCGGAAATACCGCTGTCCAGCGGGCGGCTTTTGACGTCCAGGCGCAGGAAACGTGGTTGCTTGGCGCCGCCCGCCCGTTCGTTGAGGCGCAAGAGGCCGTAACGGCCGGTGTAGGCGTTGTGCAGGCTTTCCAGGGACGGCGTGGCCGAGCCCAGCACAATCGGGATGTCTTCCTGGCGAGCGCGCACCAGCGCCAGGTCGCGGGCGTGGTAGCGCAGGCCTTCCTGCTGTTTATAGGAGCCGTCGTGTTCCTCGTCGATGATGATCAGCCCGGGGTTTTTCATCGGGGTGAACAGCGCCGAACGGGTGCCGATAATAATGTCGGCCTCGCCATCCCGCGCTGCCAGCCAGGACTCCAGGCGCTCGCGGTCGTTGACAGCCGAATGCACCAGCGCGATACGCGCATTGAAACGCTGCTCGAAGCGCGCCAGGGTCTGCGGGCCGAGGTTGATCTCGGGGATCAGCACCAGCGCCTGTTTGCCGGCTTGCAGGGTTTCGCGGATCAACTGCAAATAGACTTCGGTCTTGCCGCTGCCCGTGACGCCGGCCAGCAGGAAAGCGTGGAAGCTGTCGAAGCCTGCGCGGATCGCTTCGTAGGCGGCGCGTTGCTCGGGGTTCAGCGGCAATTCCGGCTGGGCCAGCCAGTGTTCGTGGCGGGCGTCAGGGGCGTGCTTGCGGATTTCCACCTGTACCAGGCCTTTGGCAAGCAGCAGGTCGAGGCTGTCTTTGCTCAGCATCAGCTTGCTCAGCAGTTGATGAGCCACGCCATGGGGATGCTGCGCCAGCGTGGCCAGTGCTTCACGTTGGCGTGGGGCACGGGCGATGCGCGGGTCGTCGAGGCGCGCGCCGGGCACCATCGACCAGAAGCGCTCCTGACGCGCTTCGGCCAGTTCGCCCTGGCGCAGCAGCACCGGCAAGGCCCAGCTCAACGTATCGCCCAGGCTGTGCTGGTAATACTGAGCGGTCCACAGGCACAGCTTGAACAGCGCGGGTGGCAGTGGAGGGGTGGTGTCGAGGATGGCCAGCGCGGGCTTGAGTTTTTCGGCCGGCACTTCGCTGTGGTCGGTGACTTCAACCAGAATGCCGATCATCTCACGCCGCCCGAACGGCACACGCACACGCATGCCCGGTTGCAACTGCGCCCGCAGTACGCCGGCCGGCGCCCGGTAATCGAACAGGCGGCGCAGGGGCGAAGGCAGGGCGAGGCGCAGAATGGCGTCGGGCACGCGAGGAGTCTCATATAAAGGCAGGCGGTGGCGCAGGGGCGGGAGCCTAGCAGAGCCGGGAGGGCTTGGGTATGCCACGGTTTTCTGATGAAAGGAGGTTTTCAGCCAGATGTGCAGCTTGCGTGATTGAAAAGGTCTGGTAGAATCCGCGGCCTAATTACGTGCGGTATTCGACAATAGTGTCGAGTGGCGGCACGCTAGCCCGAGGAAGTGCCATGAAAGCCGATATCCATCCAGCGTACGAAACCATCGAAGTCACCTGCAGCTGCGGCAACAAGTTCGAAACCCGTTCGAACCTGTGCAAGCCACTGGGTACTGACGTATGCAACGAGTGCCACCCGTTCTACACCGGTAAGCAGAAAACTCTGGACACCGGCGGCCGTGTACAGCGCTTCGCAGATCGCTTTGGTGCTTTCGGCAAGAAGCCTGCTGCTGCTCCAGCAGAGTAAGGCTCAAAAGCCTTATGGGCTTTTGCCAGCTGTTGAAAAAGGCGTCCCGTGTGGGCGCCTTTTTTGTGCCTGGGATTTGGCTTTCAGTCGCCCAGGCCGACGTGTTTTGCCCCGCGCCGTCCGCCTTGGCCCGGGTGGAGGTGCAACGCGTGGTGGATGGCGACACCGTGCGCCTCAAGGATGGCCGCAGTGTGCGGATGATCGGTCTCAATGCCCCGGAAACCGGCAAGCAAGGCCGCTCCGACGAGCCCTACGCCGTTGCGGCCCGCCAGCGTTTGCAGGTGTTGGTTGAGGCCAGTGGCGGCCGGGTTGGCTTGGTGCCGGGGCGCGAGAGCAAGGACCGCTACGGCCGTACCTTGGCCCACCTCTACAGCGCTGATGGAAAGAATCTTGAGGCGCAACTGCTGGCCGAAGGCCTGGGGTTTCAGGTGGGGGTCGCGCCCAATGTCGATCTTGTCGCTTGCCAGACAGCTGCGGAGGACAGCGCCCGTGACGCGCGTTTGGGCGTATGGCAGCAGTCACCCGTGCAAAGCGTGGCGCAACTCAAGCAGTCCGGCTTCGCCCTGGTCAGCGGCCGAGTGAGCAAGATCGAACGCAATCGTGGTGGAATCTGGATCGAGTTGCAGGGTTCACTGGTATTACGCATTGCACCCGAACTCGCCCGCCGGTTCGACTCGGTATTGCTCAGTGGTCTGCAAGGCAGGGCAGTCGAGGCCCGTGGCTGGGTGCAGGATCGATCCAAACGGGGTGGCCGGAAAAACGGCCAGGCACGTTGGTTGCTGCCGCTGACCGACCCCAGCATGCTCAAATCGGCTGATTAATAAAAAATTGTAGACATTTTTTTATTCGATTGTGAACAGTTAACCCCTTGTATCCCGTGGCCTTAGACCAAAGTACGGCGCTTTGGGGCCTTGACACCTGTGACTACCCAGTCTTGTAGGGACTTTGCGACACGCGTATCCTCGGCGGTCCGTCGACCAACAGTAAAAGCGGAATGCCGATATGTCTGATTTGAAAACTGCCGCTCTCGAATATCATGCCCATCCTCGTCCAGGAAAGCTGAGTGTAGAGCTCACCAAGGCCACTGCCACCGCCCGCGACCTGTCGCTGGCCTACAGCCCTGGTGTTGCCGAGCCCGTACGTGAAATCGCCCGCGACCCCGAACTGGCGTACAAGTACACCGGCAAAGGCAACCTGGTTGCAGTGATTTCCGATGGCACCGCGATTCTCGGCCTGGGCAACCTCGGTCCATTGGCCTCCAAGCCAGTCATGGAAGGCAAGGGCGTGCTGTTCAAGCGCTTTGCCGGCATCGACGTTTTCGACATCGAAGTCGACTCCGAAAGCCCGCAGGCTTTCATCGACACGGTCAAGCGCATTTCCATCACCTTCGGTGGCATCAACCTGGAAGACATCAAGGCACCTGAGTGCTTCGAGATCGAAAAGGCCCTGATCGAACAGTGCGACATTCCGGTATTCCACGATGACCAGCACGGCACCGCGATCGTAACCGCGGCCGGCATGATCAACGCCCTGGAAATCGCCGGCAAGACCCTGGCTGACGCGCAGATCGTCTGCCTGGGCGCCGGCGCTGCGGCCATCTCCTGCATGAAGTTGCTGGTGAGCATGGGCGCCAAGCTGGAAAACATCTTCATGGTCGACAGCAAGGGCGTGGTCCAGTCCGAGCGTACCGACCTGAACCAGTACAAGGCGATGTTTGCCCACGCCACCGACAAGCGCACCCTGGCTGACGCCCTCGACGGTGCAGACGTGTTCGTCGGCCTGTCCGGCCCGAACCTGCTGAGCGCCGAAGGCCTCAAGTCCATGGCGGCCAACCCGATCGTGTTCGCCTGCTCCAACCCGGACCCGGAGATCTCGCCGGAACTGGCTCACGCCACCCGCAGCGACGTGATCATGGCCACCGGCCGTTCGGACTACCCGAACCAGGTCAACAACGTACTGGGCTTCCCGTTCATCTTCCGTGGCGCCCTGGATGTTCGCGCCAAGCGCATCAACGAAGAGATGAAAGTGGCTGCCGCCAATGCCCTGCGTGAACTGGCCAAGCTGCCGGTGCCTCAGGACGTGTGCGACGCCTACGGTGGCGCCAAGCTGGAATTCGGTCGTGAGTACATCATCCCGAAACCAATGGACAAGCGCCTGATCACCCTGATCTCCGATGCCGTGGCCAAGGCCGCCATCGAGACCGGCGTGGCCACCCTGCCGTATCCGAAGCACTACCCGCTGAAAAGCGTGGATGATGTGTTCAACGGCTAAGCCGTTGTAGCGCACCAACAGAAAGCCCCGGCTCTTGCGAGTCGGGGCTTTTTTGTGGCGATTCACTTGGGCCTTGTGGAGACCCAAGTGTGGGAGCGGGCTTGCCCGCGATAGCGATGGATCAATCAGCTCATGTGGCGCCTGACACACCGCAATCGCGAGCAAGCCCGCTCCCACATTGAATCTGTTTCAGGCCATAAATCTCCCTAGAACAGATCGATCGGCGCCGCCTCATCCGCCGGCAGCGGGCTACCCGGTGCAACGCCATTGCCCAGCTCGTTGACCGACGGCGGCGTGTCTTCGCTTTTGAACAGTTCGAAGTACGCGTTCGGCGTGCTTGGCGAAGCTGCACGGCCACTGATCGGGTCGATGCGCAGGCTGAGGATGCCTTCCGGCTCCGGCTGGGTGTGCGGCGGCTTGTCCTTCAAGGCTGCGCCCATGTAGCTCATCCAGATCGGCAGCGCGACGGTGCCACCGAACTCGCGGCGACCCAGGCTTTCCGGCTGGTCATAGCCGGTCCACACGGTGGTCACGTAGTCGCCGTTGTAGCCGGAGAACCAGGCGTCCTTGGATTCGTTGGTGGTACCGGTCTTGCCGGCGATGTCCGGCCGGTTCAGCGCCAGGGCGCGGCGGCCGGTCCCCTTCTTGATCACATCTTCCAGGATGCTGTTGAGAATATAAGTGGTACGGCCATCGACAATACGCTCGGCAACTGCCGGCGCCTGTGGCTCCGCCGGGGTACCGTTGGCGGCCTGCGTCGTGCCTGGGGTCGGCTCGATGGTGATGCCGCCATTGCTTGGCGCTGCCAGGCCATCCGTCGCTGCCACGCCGTTGACCACGTCACCGGGCACGCGTGGTGGATTGGCGGTGAACAGGGTTTCGCCGTTGCGGCTTTCGATCTTGTCGATCAGGTACGGTGTGATCTTGTAGCCGCCGTTGGCAAAGGTGCTCCAGCCGGTGGCGATTTCCATCGGTGTGAGGGTCGCGGTGCCCAGGGCGAGGGACAGGTTGGGCGGCAGGTCTGACTTGGCGAAACCGAAGCGCGTCATGTAATCGATGGTCTTGCCCACGCCCATTGCCTGCAGCAAGCGGATCGACACCAGGTTACGCGACTTGTACAGCGCTTCGCGGATGCGGATCGGGCCCAGGAAGGTGTTGGTGTCGTTCTTCGGGCGCCAGACCTTGTCCAGGTACTCGTCGACAAACACGATGGGTGCATCGTTGACCAGGCTGGCGGCGGTGTAGCCGTTGTCCAGCGCGGCGCTGTAGATGAACGGCTTGAAGCTCGAGCCCGGTTGGCGCTTGGCCTGGGTCGCGCGGTTGTAGTTGCTCTGCTCGAACGCGAAGCCACCGACCAGGGCACGGATTGCACCGTTCTGCGGGTCCAGCGACACCAGTGCGCCCTGGGCCAGCGGCACCTGGCTGAACTTGAGGCTGTCGTCCTTCTGGCGTTGTACGCGGATCAAATCGCCCACCTGCGCCACGTCCGACGGTTGCTTGGGCATCGGGCCCATGCTGTTGGTGTTCAGGAACGGGCGCGCCCACTTCATGCTGTCCCATGCCACATGGGCTTCGCCGGTGCGGGTCAGGACCTGCACGCCATCTTTTTTCACCTGGGTGACGATGGCCGGCTCCAGGCCGCTGATCGCACGTTGTTTGCCCAACTCGGTGGTCCACGCGCTCAGGGTCTTGCCCGGCAGGCGTGATTCGGGGCCACGGTAGCCGTGACGCTGGTCATAGGTGATCAGGCCGGAATGCACCGAATTATTGGCGATATCCTGCAAGTCGCTCGGCACGGTGGTGGTCACGCGGAAACCTTCGGTATACGCCTCGCTGCCGTAGCGGCCGACCATCTCGGCGCGCGCCATTTCGGCGATGTAAGGGGCGTTCACTTCCGGCGTCGGCACGTGGTAGCTGGCATTCAACGGCTCGGCGATGGCGCTTTCGTAAGCGGCCTGGTCGATCTTGCCCAGCTTGTACATGCGTCCCAGGATCCAGTCGCGGCGCTCTTTGCTGCGCGCCGGGTTGGCCAGGGGGTTGAAGCGTGAGGGCGCCTTGGGCAGGCCGGCGATCATGGCCATCTGCGCCAGGCTGGCGTCACGGATGGACTTGCCATAGTAGACCTGCGAGGCCGCCTCGATCCCGTAGGCGCGGTTGCCCAGGTAGATCTTGTTCACGTACAGCTCAAGGATCTCATCCTTGGTCAACTGGCGTTCGATTTGCAGCGCCAGGAGGATCTCGGTGGCCTTGCGCGAAAAGCTGCGCTCGCTGGTCAGGAAGAAGTTCTTCGCCACCTGCATGGTGATGGTGCTGCCGCCGGATTGAATGTGTCCGCTTTTTACCAATTGCGTGGCCGCACGCACCAGGCTGCTGGGGTCGACGCCATAGTGGTTGGCAAAATTATCGTCCTCGGCCGAGAGCAGGGCGCTGATGAAATTGGGTGGAATATCGGCAAAACGGATCGGTGTGCGGCGCATTTCGCCGAACTCCGCGATCAGTTTTTCATCGCTGCTGTAGACCCGCAAAGGAATCTGCAACTGGATACTTCTGAGAGCCTCTACGGAGGGCAAACCCGGACTAAGGTAGAGGTAGGCCCCGCTGAGCACGAGCAGCAGCCCGCAAACGATGGCGACAATGGAGTACCCGAAAAACTTCAGCAGACGAATCAAGGCTTTTGGATTTCCAGAGAAAAGAATGGGTTAGGCGTCGGGGCTTGCATGGCAATCGATGGATCGACCCGAGCTGCAGATAAAAAGCGGCAAAAAACGCTGGGCATTAAAGCATTTTTCGACTTGGGGCGTCATTCGCACCTGCTCAACAAGTCGACCGAATGCATGGCGCCCGGCGGCAATCAGGCGGTATGACAGGCAAAGCTTTAGGGAGTTTTATGGGAAAAGGATTTTTCACGGGAAAACTCGATACCCTGCTGGGCGTCGACATCAATGACACGGCAATCCGGCTGGTGGAGCTGGGCCGTTCAATCACGGGTTACCACATTCGGGCCTATGTCACCCAGGCATTGCCGGTACGCTCGGTGGTCGACGGCACATTCCTGGATCTCGAAGGCGTGGGACGCACCTTGCGCAGTGCGTTGTCGCGAATGGCAACGTCGGTCCGTGGTGCTGCCGCTGCGGTATCCGGGCCCTCGGTGATCACGCGCATAATCGAGATGGAGGCTGGGCTCTCCGACGATGAGATGGCCTGGATGATCCAGATGGAGGCAGACCAGTACATTCCTTATCCATTGGATGACGTGGCCATCGACTTTCAAGTGCGCGGGCCGACCGCCCTGGACCCAGGTCGTGTCGAGGTGCTGCTGGCGGCGTGCCTGAAGGAACACGTCGAGGCACGGGAGGCGGTTCTGGCGCTGGCCGGGCTGGTGCCGAGGGTGGTCGATGTCGAAGCGTTTGCATTGGCGCGCGCATGCAGTCAGGATTTCGCCAGCTTCACGCCGGGCCATCGAGTCGATGGTGCACAATGGGCCGTGGACGCCCACGGGATGGGAATTGCTTGCGGGTTGGCCCTGAGGAGTTTCGCTTGAAGACACGAATCAACCTTTTGCCTTGGCGCCAGGCGCTGGCGGAGCGGCGACGCAAGTACCTGCTGGCGTGCCTGCTGGCGTTCGCCTGCGCGGCGCTCGCAGCCGTGTGGCTGGCGGACCAGGTGATCGACCAGGCCATTGACCGGCAAGTGACCCGTAATGACCATCTGGGCAAGCAAATCACCGGCCTGGATTCGCGCATCAAGACCATCGACGACCTGCAGGAGCAAAGCCAGCAGTTGGCGCAGCGCATGAAGGTTGTGCAGGACCTGCACGACTCCCGCTCGTCCGGTGCGCAATTGTTGGATCAGTTGGCGCGCGCAGTACCCGACGGTGTCCATCTGCATGAAGTGGTGGCGAAGGGCGATACGGTGAGTATCAGCGGCAGTGCCGAGTCGAGCCAGGATATCGCCCAACTGATGCGTCGCCTGGAGGCCGCGCAAGGCGCCCACTCTACGCGGTTGCAACAGGTGCGAACCGAGGGCGCGCGTGGCAACAATGAATTCCAGCTGATGGTGCGACAGGGCGAGCCTTCCGAGGCACAACCTTGAGCCCGTTGAGGCTCAATCTTTCTGCACTCACTCACAACGCTGCAAAATGGCCCCTGCCTGGCAAGGCCCTGTTGGGCTGTGCGCTGGCGAGCCTGATATTTGTGGTGGGTGACCTTGTGTACCTGAGCCCGTCGCGTCAGCGGCTAAGCCAGGTCGAGGTGCGGGAAGTGGCCCTGCAACAGCAAGTCGCTCAAAAGACGGCCATGGCTGCCCCCCTTGAGGCGCGCACGCAGCAGCTCCAAGTGATGCAGGTGAAAGCCGATGAGCTTTTCCGGGCGTTGCCGGGCGAATCCGAAATGCCCGGCTTGCTGGAAGACATCGCGCACTTGGCATTGGCCAATGGTCTGGTGGTCGAGAGCGTCACGCCATTGGACGAACAGTCTCAGCAGTACTATCACGAGCAGCCGGTACAGGTCGGCGTGACAGGGGCTTACCACGACCTGGCGACGTTCCTGAGTAGCTTGGGTGGTCTGGCGCGAATCGCGACGGTGCATGATGTGGTCCTGCGGCGGGATGGCAAGCTGCTGCGCCTTGATCTGCTGGTCAAGAGCTACTGGCAGCCGGGCGGCGGGGGAGGCGGTCAGGCCCGCCAAGGGCAGCCCTTTGTCTACGAGGCTTCTGGGCTGCGCGACCCTTTTCAGCGGCTTGCCGTTCAGGTCGATCATCTACCTGGGCGGCCAGCCCGTGCGCCAGATCTCGCCCGGCCACGTGCAGCCCTGGAAAGCCTTGCGCTGGACCAGTTCGAAATGGTCGGCACGCTGTCTCGCGGGTCGCAGGTTTTCGCCTTGCTGCGTGCGGCCTCCACGGTGCATCGCCTGGCGGTCGGTGACTATCTGGGGCCGGACCATGGCCGGGTCACGGCCATCCATGAGCGTCACATAGAGCTGGTCGAGCTGTTTCCCGATGGTCAGGGTGCATGGCTGGAGCGCCCGCGAACCCTGGTGTTGAACGTCAACTCATAACGGAATCGAATCAATGAAAAGGATTTTCTTGTCCTTCGGTGTGGCGCTATGGATAGCGTTCACGGCGCCGATGGCTGTTGCTGTGCCCAATCGTGTAGACCTGATCCAGTTGCCACCGCCTGGCAGCGCCACGTCGAGCGCTTACACCGGCGACAAGCTGAACCTCAACTTCCAGAGCATCGAGTTGCGCACCGCGCTGCAGCAGATTGCCGATGTGGCGGGCCTCAATCTGGTTGCCAGCGACGATGTGCAGGGCTCGATCACCCTGCGTCTAAAGGATGTACCTTGGGATCAGGCGTTGGACCTGGTGCTGCAAGCCAAGGGCCTGGATAAGCGGGTAAAGGCCGGTGTGTTGCTGGTCGCGCCCGCCGAGGAGTTGGCCGCGCGTGAGCTGCTGACGCTGGAGTCGCGCAAGCAAATGGCCGAACTGGCGCCGTTGCGTCGGGAGCTGTTGCAGGTCAATTACGCCAAGGCGGCGGACCTGGCCAAGTTGTTTCAGTCATTCACGGGCCTTGAGGGCGTCACCGATGAGCGTGGCTCGGTGGCGGTGGATGATCGCACCAACAACATCATCGCCTATCAGACTGGCGAGCGGCTGGAGGAACTGCGCAGGATCGTGGCGCAGCTGGATGTGCCGGTGCGCCAGGTCATGATCGAGGCGCGGATTGTCGAGGCGAATGTCGATTATGACAAAAGCCTGGGCGCGCGCTGGGGTGGGCGGCTCGCTCGCGGCAACTGGAGCGCGGGTGGCATTCCCAAACCTCTGCCTGAAGGCGCGGAGCCGCCGGAAAACCCACCCAGTTCACCTTTCGTGGACTTGGGAACACTCAACGGCACCTCGGGCTTGGGCATCGCCTTTATCACCGACAACCTGCTGCTGGACCTGGAGCTCACCGCCATGGAGAAAACCGGTAACGGCGAAATCGTCTCGCAACCCAAGGTGGTCACGTCCGACAAGGAAACCGCACGCATCCTCAAGGGCACCGAGATTCCCTATCAGGAATCCAGCTCCAGCGGCGCGACCTCGGTGTCGTTCAAGGAAGCCTCGCTGTCGCTGGAGGTCACCCCGCAAATCACTCCTGACGACCGCGTGATCATGGAGGTGAAAGTCACCAAGGATGAGCCCGACTATCTCAATAAACTCAACGACGTGCCGCCGATCAAGAAAAACGAGGTCAATGCCAAGGTGCTGGTCAAGGATGGCGAGACCATCGTCATCGGCGGGGTTTTCTCCAATACCCAAAGCAAAGTGGTAGATAAAGTGCCATTTTTGGGCGATGTGCCGTATCTTGGCCGCCTTTTCCGGCGCGATGTGCTGGCGGAGAAAAAATCCGAGCTGCTGGTATTCCTGACTCCGCGTATTATGAATAACCAGGCGATTGCTGTGAGTCGTTGATTCTGTGCGAAATTTGATTCTTGTAGGACCGATGGGCGCTGGAAAAAGCACCATCGGCCGTTTGCTGGCCAAAGAGCTGCGCCTGCCGTTCAAAGATTCCGACAAGGAAATTGAATTGCGCACGGGTGCCAATATCCCATGGATCTTCGATAAGGAAGGCGAACTGGGCTTTCGTGACCGCGAGCAGGCGATGATTGCCGAGCTGTGCGGCTGCGATGGCGTGGTATTGGCGACGGGTGGGGGCGCGGTGATGCGTGACGAGAACCGCCGCGCGCTGCATGCCGGTGGCCGGGTGGTCTACCTGCATGCGTCGGTCGAGCAGCAAGTGGGCCGTACCGCCCGTGATCGCAATCGCCCGTTGCTGCGCACGGCCAACCCGGAGAAAACCCTGCGGGATTTGCTGGCGCTGCGCGATCCGCTGTATCGGGAAATTGCCGATCTGGTGGTAGAAACCGATGAGCGGCCACCCCGGATGGTGGTCCTCGACATTCTTGAGCGCCTGCAACGGCTGCCACCCCGTTAAAGCCAGGCCCGAAATGCGCTATTCTCGGCGGCGCGCCAACACCTCCCAAGGTGTGGCGTAGAGCCATCAGGCAGCGTCAGCGTTTGACGTTACCGGTCGTCAATACATCTTCAACGCGGGGACACATGCAGACACTTAAGGTCGATCTAGGCGAGCGCAGCTACCCGATCCATATTGGCGAAGGTCTGTTGGACCAGCCCGAGTTGCTCGCACCGCATATTGCCGGGCGGCAAGTGGCGATCATCTCCAATGAAACGGTCGCGCCGCTGTATCTTGAGCGTCTGAGCCGCAGCCTCGCGGCGTACTCCGTTATTTCTGTGATCCTGCCCGACGGCGAGGCCCATAAGAACTGGGAAACCCTGCAACTGATCTTTGATGGCCTGCTGACTGCACGTCATGACCGCCGCACCACCGTGATCGCCCTGGGCGGCGGTGTCATCGGCGACATGGCCGGCTTTGCAGCGGCCTGCTACCAGCGTGGCGTGGACTTTATCCAGGTGCCGACCACCCTGTTGTCCCAGGTGGATTCGTCGGTGGGCGGCAAGACCGGCATCAACCATCCGCTGGGCAAGAACATGGTCGGCGCGTTCTACCAGCCCCAAGCCGTGCTGATCGATACCGCGACTCTCAACACCTTGCCGCCGCGTGAGCTGTCGGCGGGTCTGGCGGAAGTCATCAAGTACGGGCTGATCTGCGACGAACCGTTCCTGACCTGGCTGGAAGAGCACGTCGACGCCTTGCGCAATCTCGACCAGGCGGCCCTCACCGAAGCCATTTCCCGCTCCTGTGCCGCCAAGGCACTCGTGGTGAATGCCGACGAACGGGAGTCCGGCGTACGGGCCACCTTGAACCTGGGTCACACCTTCGGCCATGCGATCGAAACCCACATGGGCTATGGTGTGTGGTTGCATGGAGAGGCCGTGGCGGCTGGCACAGTGATGGCACTGGAGATGTCGCAGCGCCTGGGCTGGATCAGTGCCCAGGAGCGTGACCGTGGCATCCGCCTGTTCCAGCGCGCCGGTTTGCCGGTGATTCCGCCTGAAGAGATGACCGAGGCAGATTTCCTCGAACATATGGCAATAGACAAGAAAGTGATCGACGGTCGACTGCGACTGGTGCTGCTGCGCCACATGGGCGAAGCGGTGGTGACCGACGATTATCCGAAAGAGATTTTACAGGCCACGCTGGGAGCGGATTACCGCGCCCTGGCCCAGCTTAAAGGTTAATAAGATCCCGATGACTAGTTTGCATGCCGACGAGGCGTTCCTCGGCCATTACCAGTTAAGCCACGACCCTTTTGCTCCACGGGTGCCTGGTTTCAAATTTTTCCCGGCCCAGCGCAAACCAGTGCTCGGCCAGTTGCATCACCTCGCGCGCTACAGCCAATTGCTGCTGGTCGTGACCGGCCCTTTGGGCAGCGGCAAGACCTTGCTGCGCCAGGCCCTGGTGGCCAGCACTAACAAGCAGTCGGTGCAGAGCGTGGTGGTGTCGGCCCGTGGTGCCGGTGATGCGGCGGGCGTGTTGCGCCAGGTCGCCCAGGCGCTGGACGTGGCGACTGCCGAACCGAACGCAATCCTCAAGCAAGTGGTGCAACTGGGCCTGACCGGCCAGGAAGTCTACCTGCTGGTGGATGACGCCGAGCAGCTCGACGAATCCGCCCTCGAAGCGCTGCTGGCGCTGGCGGCCGGTACGCCGGAAGGTCGTCCCCACGTGTTCCTGTTTGGTGAGTCGTCGCTGATTGCCGAGCTGGAGCAGATCAGCGGTGATCAGGAGCTGTTCCACGTCATCGAACTGCAGCCGTACGAAGAGGAAGAAACCCGCGAATACCTGGCTCAACGCCTGGAAGGCGCGGGCGCGGGTATCGAACTTTTCTCCGCTCAACAGATCTCTGATATTCACGAAAGCTCCGACGGCTGGCCTGGCACCATCAACCAGGTTGCCCGCGATGCCATGATCGAAGCTATGATTGCCAGCCGCACAGCGGTCAAGCGTCCAAAGATGGGGTTCTCTATGCCTAAGAAACACGTATTGGCTATTTCCGCCGTTGTCGTGGTCGCTGTCGCCGCCGCCTGGTTGATTCCAGGCCGCAGCAAGGCACCGACCACGGCCGGCGCGCCAACCGAACAGGCGCAGTTGCCACTGGGCAAACCCACGCCAAACGTCGAGTTCGCCAATTCCGGGCAACCGACCAACCTGCCGATGGTTGGCCAACCTGTCATGCGCGGCCCGCTCGCCGAAGAAGCCGGTGGTATCTCCGAAGGTGATGACGGCGTGCCGGTGGAAGGTTCCAGCGCAACACCGCCGACCGTCACGACCACTGCACCCCCTGCGGGCGTGCCAGCCGGTCAGCCAGCGGCAAAACCAACGCCGGCACCGACTGTTGCAACCGCCAAGCCTGCGCCTGTGACCAAACCGGTTGCGCCTGCGCCTGCGCCAGCCGCCAAGCCCGCTCCGGCCCCGGCTGCCAAGCCTGCTGAAAAACCATCCGCCACCGTTGCCAAGGCCGGTGCTGCAGGTAGCGGCTGGTATGGCAGCCAGCCTTCCGGCAACTTCGTGGTGCAGATCCTCGGCACCAGCTCCGAAGCCAATGCCCAGGCGTTCGTGAAAGAGCAGGGCGGCGAGTACCGTTATTTCAAGAAAGTGCTCAACGGCAAGCCTCTCTACGTGATCACCTATGGCAGTTTCTCCAGCCGTGCAGCGGCTGATTCTGCCATCAAGGCCTTGCCAGCGAAGGTTCAGGCTGGTAAACCTTGGCCTCGCACTGTTGCCAGCGTTCAACAAGAACTCGCAACAACTCGCTGAAGATCCGGCGGCCTTACCCAGGCCGCCCTCCCGGCACCTCAAAAAAACCGCAAGTGCGTGCTGTCTCTAGAGACCGCGCGCTTTGTGGTGTCTGCGTCACAGTGGCTTTTGAGTCGTAGCGGTCAGAATTAAAAAAAGTTTTGACTAGCACAGCATATCGCTTTAAACCTTTCATAAATGCGACATAGATTTGCGACATTTCGTCGCTAAATTTGTGAGCGTCTGTGTCGGTGTGTACAATGACCTCCCTTTTGCCCCCGCTAAGCCGGCGTACGTTCGGCGTGGAAGGTAACCGGTTGAATTGAAAAGAAATTTGCCTCGGAATAAGAGGCAGCCTGGTGAGAAAGTGTCTATGAAAGCAGGTCTGTACCAACCCGATGAATTCAAGGATAACTGCGGTTTCGGCCTGATAGCCCATATGCAGGGCGAGCCCAGTCATACCCTTTTGCAAACGGCCATCGAGGCCCTGACCTGCATGACCCACCGCGGTGGGATCAACGCCGACGGCAAGACCGGTGACGGCTGTGGCTTGCTGATTCAAAAGCCCGACCTGTTCCTGCGCGCTGTCGCAAAAGAGCAATTTGCGGTCGACCTGCCCAAGCAGTACGCCGTGGGCATGGTGTTTTTCAACCAGGACCCGGTCAAAGCCGAAGCCGCTCGCGAGAACATGAACCGCGAGATCCTGGCTGCCGGCCTGCAACTCGTCGGCTGGCGCAAAGTGCCGATCGACACCAGTGTGCTCGGCCGCCTGGCCCTCGAGCGCCTGCCGCAGATCGAGCAAGTGTTCATCGCCGGGGATGGCCTGAGCGACCAGGACATGGCGATCAAGCTGTTCACGTCGCGTCGCCGCTCGTCCGTGGCCAACGCCGCCGACACCGACCACTACATCTGCAGCTTTTCCCACAAGACCATCATTTATAAAGGCCTGATGATGCCGGCGGACCTCACCGCCTTCTATCCAGACCTGAGCGATGAGCGCCTGCAAACCGCAATCTGCGTGTTCCACCAGCGCTTCTCCACCAACACCCTGCCGAAATGGCCGCTGGCCCAGCCATTCCGCTTCCTCGCCCACAACGGCGAGATCAACACCATCACCGGCAACCGCAACTGGGCCGTGGCCCGTCGCACCAAGTTCGCCAACGATTTGATGGACCTGGAAGAGCTCGGCCCGCTGGTCAACCGCGTGGGTTCCGACTCCTCCAGCATGGACAACATGCTCGAACTGATGGTCACCGGCGGCATCGACCTGTTCCGTGGCGTGCGCATGATCATTCCGCCAGCGTGGCAGAACGTCGAGACCATGGACCCGGACCTGCGTGCATTCTACGAGTACAACTCGATGCACATGGAGCCGTGGGACGGCCCGGCCGGCGTGGTCATGACCGACGGTCGGTACGCGGTATGCCTGCTCGACCGTAACGGTCTGCGCCCGGCGCGTTGGGTCACCACCACCAACGGTTTCATCACCCTGGCTTCGGAAATCGGCGTGTGGGACTACAAGCCCGAAGACGTCATCGCCAAAGGCCGCGTGGGGCCGGGCCAGATCCTGGCCGTGGACACCGAAACCGGGCAGATCCTCGACACCGACGCCATCGACAACCGCTTGAAGTCCCGTCACCCGTACAAGCAATGGCTGCGCAAGAACGCCCTGCGCATCCAGGCGACTATGGAAGACAACGACCATGGTTCGGCGTTCTACGACGTGGACCAACTCAAGCAATACATGAAGATGTACCAGGTCACGTTCGAAGAGCGCGACCAGGTGCTGCGTCCGCTCGGTGAGCAAGGCTACGAGGCGGTTGGCTCCATGGGCGATGACACGCCGATGGCCGTGCTGTCCCAGCGCGTGCGTACGCCGTACGACTATTTCCGCCAGCAGTTCGCCCAGGTGACCAACCCGCCTATCGACCCGCTGCGCGAAGCTATCGTGATGTCCCTGGAGGTGTGCCTCGGTGCCGAGCGCAACATCTTCCAGGAGTCGCCTGAGCACGCCTCCCGCGTGATCCTCAGCTCGCCGGTCGTGTCTCCGGCCAAGTGGCGCTCGCTGATGACCCTGGAGCGCCCAGGCTTTGACCGCCAGATCATCGACCTGAACTACGACGAGAGCCTCGGCCTTGAAGCCGCGGTGCGCAACGTCGCCGACCAGGCCGAAGAAGCCGTGCGTGCCGGTCGTACCCAGATCGTACTGACCGACCGCCACATCGCGCCGGGCAAGCTGCCGATCCACGCCTCGCTGGCGACTGGCGCGGTGCACCACCGCCTGACCGAAAAAGGCCTGCGTTGCGACTCCAACATCCTTGTCGAAACCGCCACCGCCCGAGACCCGCATCACTTTGCGGTGCTGATCGGTTTCGGCGCCTCGGCGGTGTACCCGTTCCTTGCGTACGAAGTGCTGGGTGACCTGATCCGTACCGGTGAAGTGCTGGGCGACCTCTATGAGGTGTTCAAGAACTACCGCAAGGGCATCACCAAAGGCCTGCTGAAGATCCTGTCGAAGATGGGCATCTCCACCGTTACGTCTTATCGTGGTGCGCAACTGTTCGAAGCCATCGGCCTGTCCGAAGAAGTCTGCGAGCTGAGCTTCCGGGGCGTGCCAAGTCGCATCAAGGGCGCACGTTTCGTCGATATCGAAGCTGAACAGAAAGCCCTGGCGGCCGAAGCCTGGAGCGCGCGCAAGCCGATCCAGCAAGGCGGCCTGCTCAAGTTCGTGCACGGTGGCGAGTACCACGCGTACAACCCGGACGTGGTCAACACCCTGCAAGCCGCCGTGCAGCAGGGCGACTACGCCAAGTTCAAGGAATACACGAGCCTGGTGGACAACCGCCCGGTGTCGATGATCCGTGACCTGTTCAAGGTGAAGACCCTGGACACGCCGATGGACATCGCCGAAGTCGAGCCGCTGGAATCGATCCTCAAGCGCTTCGACTCCGCCGGTATCTCCCTGGGCGCGTTGTCGCCCGAGGCTCACGAAGCCCTGGCCGAAGCCATGAACCGCCTGGGGGCGCGTTCCAACTCCGGCGAAGGCGGTGAAGACCCGGCGCGCTACGGCACCATCAAGAGCTCGAAAATCAAGCAGGTCGCGACCGGCCGTTTCGGTGTAACCCCGGAATACCTGGTCAACGCCGAAGTGCTGCAGATTAAAGTTGCCCAGGGCGCCAAGCCGGGCGAGGGCGGCCAACTGCCAGGCGGCAAGGTCAACGGTCTGATCGCCAAGCTGCGTTATGCAGTGCCGGGCGTGACCCTGATCTCGCCGCCGCCGCACCACGACATCTATTCGATCGAAGACTTGTCGCAGCTGATTTTCGACTTGAAACAAGTCAACCCGCAGGCGCTGGTCTCGGTGAAGCTGGTGGCGGAAGCCGGCGTGGGCACTATCGCCGCTGGGGTGGCCAAGGCCTATGCCGACCTGATCACCATCTCTGGCTACGACGGCGGCACCGGCGCTTCGCCGCTGACTTCCATCAAGTACGCCGGCGCGCCGTGGGAACTCGGCCTGGCCGAAACCCACCAGACCCTGCGCGGCAACGACCTGCGTGGCAAGGTGCGCGTGCAGACCGACGGCGGCCTGAAAACCGGCCTCGACGTGATCAAGGCCGCGATCCTCGGTGCGGAGAGCTTTGGCTTTGGCACTGCGCCGATGATCGCCCTGGGCTGCAAGTACCTGCGCATCTGCCACCTGAACAACTGCGCCACCGGTGTCGCCACTCAGAACGAGAAGCTGCGCAAGGATCACTACATCGGCACCGTCGACATGGTGGTGAATTTCTTCACCTACGTCGCCGAAGAGACCCGTGAGTGGCTGGCCAGGCTGGGCGTGCGTTCGCTGGAAGAGCTGATCGGCCGTACCGATCTGCTGGAAGTCCTCGAAGGCCAGACCGCCAAGCAGAACCACCTGGACCTGACGCCGCTGTTGGGCAGCGATCATATCCCGGCCGACAAACCGCAGTTCTGCGGCGTGGACCGTAATCCGCCGTTCGACAAAGGCCTGTTGGCCGAGAAGATGGTCGACATGGCCGGTTCCTCGATCAACGACGCCAGCGGTGGCGAATTCGCCCTGGATATCTGCAACTGCGACCGTTCCATCGGCGCACGCATCTCCGGCGAAATCGCGCGCAAGCACGGCAACCAGGGCATGGCGAAAGCGCCGATCACCTTCCGCTTCAAGGGCACCGCGGGCCAGAGCTTCGGCGTGTGGAACGCCGGCGGCCTGCACATGTACCTGGAAGGCGACGCCAACGACTACGTGGGCAAGGGCATGACCGGCGGCAAGCTGGTGATCGTTCCGCCTAAAGGCAGCGTGTACAAGACCCAGGACAGTGCCATCATCGGCAACACCTGCTTGTACGGCGCCACCGGTGGCAAGCTGTTCGCTGCCGGTACTGCCGGTGAGCGTTTCGCCGTGCGTAACTCCGGTGCCCACACCGTGGTGGAAGGCACTGGCGATCACTGCTGCGAGTACATGACCGGGGGCTTTGTCGCGGTACTGGGCAAGACCGGTTACAACTTCGGTTCGGGCATGACCGGCGGTTTCGCCTACGTGCTCGACCAGGACAACACCTTCGTCGACAAGGTCAACCACGAGTTGGTCGAGATCCAGCGGATCAGCGGCGAAGCCATGGAGTCCTACCGGAACCACTTGCAGCACGTGCTGGACGAGTACGTCGAGGAGACCGGCAGCGAATGGGGCCGTAACCTCGCTGAAAACCTCGATGATTACCTGCGTCGTTTCTGGCTGGTCAAGCCCAAGGCTGCCAACCTGAAATCGTTGCTTTCCAGCATCCGTGCCAACCCGCAGTGATATGCGCCTGAAGAGTTTGATGAGGTTTTAACATGGCTGAACGTCTGAATAACGACTTCCAGTTCATCGATGTCGGGCGCAAAGATCCGAAGAAGAAACTGTTGCGTCAACGCAAGAAAGAGTTCGTGGAGATCTACGAACCCTTCAAACCCCAGCACTCGGCCGACCAGGCCCACCGCTGCCTGGGGTGCGGTAACCCGTATTGCGAATGGAAGTGCCCGGTGCACAACTTCATTCCCAACTGGCTCAAGTTGGTGGCCGAGGGCAATATCCTCGCTGCCGCCGAGCTGTCGCACCAGACCAACACCCTGCCGGAAGTGTGCGGCCGGGTGTGCCCGCAGGACCGTCTGTGCGAGGGTGCCTGCACCCTCAACGACGGCTTCGGCGCGGTGACCATCGGTTCGGTGGAGAAGTACATCACCGACACCGCGTTCGCCATGGGCTGGCGCCCGGATATGTCCAAGGTCAAGCCGACCGGCAAGCGCGTCGCGATCATCGGCGCGGGCCCGGCGGGCCTGGGCTGTGCCGACGTGCTGGTGCGTGGCGGCGTGACCCCGGTGGTGTTCGACAAGAACCCGGAAATCGGCGGCTTGCTGACCTTCGGCATCCCCGAGTTCAAGCTGGAAAAAACCGTCCTGAGCAACCGTCGTGAAGTGTTCACCGGCATGGGTATCGAGTTCCGCCTCAATACCGAAGTCGGCAAGGACATCACCATGGAGCAACTGCTCGAAGAATACGATGCCGTGTTCATGGGCATGGGCACCTACACCTACATGAAGGGCGGTTTTGCCGGTGAGGACCTGCCGGGCGTTTATGACGCGCTCGACTTCCTGATCGCCAACGTCAACCGCAACCTGGGCTTTGAAAAGTCGCCGGAAGACTTCGTCGACATGAAAGGCAAGAAGGTCGTGGTGCTCGGCGGTGGTGACACCGCGATGGACTGCAACCGCACCTCGATCCGCCAGGGCGCCAAGTCGGTGACTTGTGCCTATCGCCGTGACGAAGCCAACATGCCCGGCTCGCGCAAAGAGGTGAAGAACGCCAAAGAAGAAGGTGTGAAATTCCTCTACAACCGCCAGCCGATTGCAATCGTCGGTGAAGACCGCGTCGAAGGCGTGAAGGTGGTCGAGACCCGCCTCGGAGAGCCGGACGCCCGTGGCCGTCGCAGCCCCGAGCCGATCCCGGGTTCCGAAGAGATCATCCCGGCCGACGCCGTGGTCATCGCCTTCGGCTTCCGCCCAAGCCCGGCGCCGTGGTTCGAGCAATTCCAGATCCAGACCGACAGCCAGGGCCGCGTCGTAGCCCCGGAACAAGGCCAGTACAAGCACCAGACCAGCAACCCGAAGATCTTCGCCGGTGGCGACATGGTGCGCGGTTCTGACCTGGTGGTAACCGCGATCTTCGAAGGCCGCAATGCCGCCGAAGGGATCCTGGATTACCTGAACGTCTAATCTCGTTCAGGCTGAAATGCGGTCAAAAATGTGAGAGGGGGCTTGCCCCCGATAGCGGTGGTTCAGTTACAGATACTGGGACTGACACACTGCAATCGGGGGCAAGCCCCCTCCCACGTTTATTTTTGTAGCGCTTTCATGTCCGCGACAAATTGACCCGATAGACAAAAGGCACGGCTCATACCGTGCCTTTTGCGTCTGGCTCTGAGAAAATGCCCGCACTTTTTTTGCGGATGCCGACATGACTGCCCTCAAGAACGACCGTTTCCTTCGTGCCCTGCTCAAGCAACCCGTGGACGTCACCCCTGTGTGGATGATGCGCCAGGCCGGTCGCTACCTGCCGGAATACCGCGCCAGTCGTGCCAACGCCGGCGATTTCATGAGCCTGTGCATGAACCCGGAGTTCGCCTGCGAAGTCACGATGCAGCCGCTGGACCGCTATCCACAATTGGACGCGGCCATCCTTTTTTCCGACATCCTCACCATCCCTGACGCCATGGGCCAGGGCCTGTACTTCGAGACCGGCGAAGGCCCGCGTTTCAAGAAAGTCGTCAGCACCCTGGCCGATATCGAAGCCCTGCCGATTCCAGACCCCCACAAAGACCTCGGTTACGTGATGGACGCCGTCAGCACCATCCGCCGCGAGCTTAACGGCCGCGTGCCGTTGATCGGCTTCTCCGGCAGCCCCTGGACCCTGGCCACCTACATGGTCGAAGGCGGCTCGTCGAAAGACTTCCGCAAGACCAAGGCCATGCTCTACGACAACCCGCAAGCCATGCACCTGCTGCTGGATAAGCTGGCACAGTCGGTCACCTCCTACCTCAACGGCCAGATCATGGCCGGCGCCCAGGCGGTGCAGATCTTCGACACCTGGGGTGGCAACCTCTCGGCGGCGGCGTACCAGGAGTTCTCCCTGGCCTACATGCGCAAGATCGTCAGCGGCCTGATCCGCGAACACGAAGGGCGCAAGGTGCCAGTGATCCTGTTCACCAAAGGTGGCGGCCTGTGGCTGGAAAGCATTGCCGGCGCTGGTGCCGATGCATTGGGCCTGGACTGGACCTGCGACATTGGCGAGGCTCGCCGTCGCGTTGGTGGCGAGGTCGCGCTGCAAGGCAACATGGACCCGACCGTGCTGTACGCCAAGCCGGAAGCCATCCGCACCGAAGTTGGCCGCATCCTGGCCAGCTACGGCAAAGGCACCGGGCACGTGTTCAACCTCGGCCATGGCATCACCCCGGAAGTGAATCCGGAGCATGCGGGTGCGTTCCTGCGCGCGGTGCATGAGCTGTCGGCGCAGTATCACGAATAACACGCAAAACGAATGTGGGAGGGGGCTTGCCCCCGATGGCGGTGTACCAGTCAGTACAACTATGACTGATCTACCCTCATCGGGGTGTAGCCCCCTCCCACATTAAAAGCCAGAGAAACTCAGGCCTTCGCTTGCCCCAACGGCGGCAACTTTGCCAACTTCAACGCCACCAGCAACGCCCCGATCAACAGCGCCACGATAAACGCGCCGATCCCGTTCCACCCGGCGAAGTGCCAGAAGAACCCGCCTGCCGTCCCCGCAATACTCGACCCCACGTAGTAGCAGAACAGGTACAGCGACGACGCTTGCCCCTTGGCTCTCACCGCGCGGCGGCCGATCCAGCTGCTGGCCACCGAGTGGGCGCCGAAGAAGCCGAAGGTGAAGATCAGCATGCCCGGCACAACAAGCCACAGGGGGGTGAACAAGGTCAGGGCCATGCCGGCCAGCATCAGCACGATGGTGCCCCACAGCACGCGACGGCGGCCAAGGCGGTCAGCCAGGGAGCCGATTTTCGCCGAGCTGTAGATGCCCGAGAGGTACACCAGCGACAGCAGGCCGACCACGGCTTGGCTCAGGTCATAAGGATCGGCCAGCAGGCGATAGCCGATGTAGTTGAACATCGTCACGAACGCGCCCATCAACAGGAACGCTTCGAGGAACAGCCACGGCAGGCCGGCGTCCTTGAAATGCATGACAAAGCCATCCACCAGGCTGCGCGGCTTGAGACTGGTAGCGCGGAAGTTGCGTGATTCGGGGAGGATCTTCCAGAACACCGTGGCGGCGATCAGCGCCAGACCGCCAATGATCAGCATCGCGGTGTGCCAACTGACGAAGTCGATCAACACGCCGATGATCAGCCGCCCGCTCATGCCGCCAATTGCGTTACCGCCGATGTACAAGCCCATGGCCAGGCCGATGTGCTGCGGGTGGATTTCTTCGCTCAGGTAGGTCATGGCTACGGCGGCCAGGCCGCTGAGCGACAGACCCACCAGTGCACGCATCAGCAGGATGCCTTCCCAGGTCGGCATAAGGCCGCTGGCGATGGTCGCCAGCGCGGCGCAGAACAACGCGGAGACCATCACCGGCTTGCGCCCCAGGCGGTCGGAAATCGGCCCGGTGATCAACAAACCACATGCGAGCATCGCCGTGGCCACCGACAGGATCAGGCTGCTTTGTGCCGCATTGATGGAAAATTCGTGGGACAGCGCCGGCATCATCGGCTGCACGCAATACAGCAGCGCAAAAGTGGCGAAACCGCCGGAGAACAGTGCCAGCACCGTACGCATGAACATCGGCGTGCCTTTTTCGATGTACTCGTCATTGAGCTGGGCCACCACCTCATCCAGGGCAGTGGGCGGGACTTCTTGAGCGAGTGGAGCGACAGCAGCTTTCACGGGGACCTCGGGGAGGAAGAGCGTGCCAGGACCGGCAATGCAAAAAAGAATATAGCTCCCTAATGATTCTTTCCAATATATTGTTCGACCTGTTTGATAGCTTTAACGACCTAATGAGGTTTGCATGGAATTGCGTCACTTGCGGTACTTCATCGCCGTCGCCGAAGAACTGCATTTCGGCCGGGCCGCGCAGGTGTTGGGCATTTCGCAGCCGCCGTTGAGCCAGCAGATTCAGGCGCTGGAGCAAGAGGTGGGCGCACGTTTGTTTGAGCGGACCAATCGTCGGGTCGAGCTGAGCGAGGCCGGGCGGCTGTTCTTGCAAGAGGCGCGGCTGGTGCTGGCGCAGGTGGACAAGGCGGCGGATGTGGCGCGTCGGGCGCAGTTGGGCGAGCTGGGTGAATTGAAGATTGGTTTCACCTCGTCGGCACCGTTCAACTCCAGTATTCCCCAGGCAATTTTCGCGTTTCGCCAGGCATTCCCGGCGGTGCATCTGAACCTGCAGGAGATGAGCAGCACCGAAGTGGCCGAGTCGCTGGTGGATGAGTCGATCCAGGTGGGCTTGATGCGGCCACTGCCCTTGCCGGATTCCTTGAGCGTGGTCGAGTTGATGCGCGAACCCTTGGTGGCGGTGCTGAATGCTGGTCACCCGTTGGTGGCGGGCAGCGAGCGTGGTTTGCACCTGGCGCAATTGGCACAGGAGCCGTTTGTGTTTTTCCCGCGCACTTACGGCAGCGGCCTCTATGCCCAGTTGCTCAACCTGGCGCGTGATGCTGGCTTCAGCCCGCACTTTGCCCAGGAGGCCGGGGAGGCGATGACCATCATCGGCCTAGTGGCGGCGGGCTTGGGCGTGTCGGTACTGCCAGCGTCCTACCAGCGCATTCGGATCGATGGTGTGGTGTATCGCACGCTGCTGGATCAGGAGGCGATGACGGCGGTGTGGCTGGTGCAACGCAAGGGCGCGCAGACGCCCATGGCAGAGGCGTTTGTGGAGTTGTTGACGCGCAAGGCTGCCCAATAACGCTTTGTGGTGAGCGCGCTTGTTGTGGTGAGCGGGCTTGCCCCGCGCTGGAGTGCGAAGCGCTCCCAAGATCTTTGGGGTCGCTACGCAGCCCAGCGCGAGCAAGCTCGCTCACCACAATAGCCCGCTCACCACGGAGGGGGTGTGCCTGACGCTGGTCTTACTTCGACGTCCCCGTCTGCTCAAACAACTGCGCCGCCGTCCCCGCCTCATTCACGCCATTGCTGCGCAAGCCCGCCATGATGTCGCTATCCAGATTGTTCACCCAACGGTTGTAGTTGCGATGGATCTTGCCATCCTTGTAGCCCAGTTCGCGGCTGTCGCGGTAGGTGATGGCGTAGCTGTTGCGGGTGTAGCGGATGTCGATGGCGGCGTAGTACTGGTTACGCACAGTGATTTCAGCCTGCACCAGTTGCGGGCTGAGGCGTTGTACCGTCCATTCGCGCTTTTGCAGGGCGTTGACGATCACCGTTTTCATTTTTTCTTCGCTGACCTGGGCGTTGGCCGGCAGGTCGTGCTGGGTATTGAGGATCGGTTTGCTGGTGCAGCCGGCGCTGACCAGCAGGGCCAGGGTGATCAAGGTAACGCGTAGCAAGGAAGACATTCCGTTTTCTCCAATCGATTAAAGAGTCAGGCCCAGCGGCGGAAAATCAGCGAGGTGTTGACGCCGCCAAAGGCAAAGTTGTTGTTCATCACGTAGTCGTGGTGCATCTCGCGGAAGTCACCCTGCAGGTAATCCAGCTCGCCGCATTGCGGGTCGACGGTGTCCAGGTTGAAGGTGTGCACGTACTGGTCGCGGTTCATCATCTCGATGCTGAACCACGACTCCAGCGCGCCGCACGCGCCGAGGGTGTGGCCGAGGAAACTCTTCTGCGAACTGATGGGCATGCGGGTGCCGAACAGGCTGCTGGTGGCCAGGGTTTCGGCGATGTCGCCTTGGTCGGTGGCCGTGCCATGCCCGTTCACGTAGCCGATCGCGGACGGCTCAAGCCCGGCATCTTCCAGGGCCAGCTCCATGGCGCGGCGCATGGTTTTCTGCTCCGGGCGGGTGGTGTGCTGACCGTCGGCATTGCTGCCGAAGCCGACAATCTCGGCATGGATATGCGCACCGCGCGCCAGCGCATGTTCCAGTTCTTCGAGCACCAGCATGCCGCCGCCTTCACCGATCACCAGGCCATCGCGGCCACTGTCATAGGGGCGTGGGCTGGTTTGCGGGGCGTCGTTTTTCAGGCTGGTGGCGTAGAGCGCGTCGAACACCATGGCTTCGGTGGGGCACAGCTCTTCGGCACCGCCGGCGAGCATCAGGGGCAGGCGGCCGAACTTGATCGCCTCATAGGCATAGCCGATGCCCTGGCTGCCGCTGGTGCATGCGCTGGACGTGGGGATCAGCCGTCCGGTCAGGCCAAAGAAGATGCTGATATTCGCCGCCGTGGTGTGCGGCATCATGCGCACGTAGGAGTTGGCATTCAGCCCCTCGGCCACCGAGTTCAGCAGCATATTGCCGAACGCCTTGATCTCGTCCGTGCTGCCGGTGGACGAGCCGCAAGCCACGCCCATGCGTCCGTCCTTGATCGACTCGTCACCGAGCAAGCCGGCGTCCTGCAACGCCTGCTCCGCCGCCCACACCGCCAGACGCGAGACGCGGCCCATGCTGCGCAGTTGCTTGCGCGTCCAATGGGCGGGCACGACGAAGTCGTCGATCGGCCCGGCCAGGCGCGTGTTCAATTCAGTGAAGCGGTCCCACTCGTCCATGCGCCGGATGCCACTGCGGTTGGCGCGGAAGTTGGCCGAAATGCTCGCCCAATCGCTGCCCAGGGAGGTCATGCCGGCCATGCCGGTGACGACGACGCGCTTCATCAGCACAAGCCTCCATTCACGGCCAGGACCTGGCGCGTGATATAGCCGGCTTCGGCCGACATCAGGAAGTTCACCGCACCGGCGACTTCTTCCGGCGTGCCCATGCGCTGCGCCGGGATCATTTTCATCAGCTCTTGCACCGGTACGTTTTCATCCAGCATCGCCGTGTCGATCAAGCCGGGGGCGACGCAGTTGACGGTGATCTTGCGCTTGCCCAGCTCGATGGCCAGGGCCTTGGCCGCGCCGATCAGGCCGGCTTTGGACGCGCTGTAGTTGACCTGGCCACGGTTGCCGATCAAACCGGAAACCGACGTGATGCACACGATACGCCCGGCTGCGCGACGACGAATCATCGGCATCATCACCGGGTGCAGCACGTTGTAGAAACCGTCCAGATTAGTGCGCATCACCACGTCCCAGTCCTCCTCCGACAGGGCCGGGAATGCGCCGTCACGGGTCAGGCCGGCATTGAGCACCACGCCGTAGTAGGCGCCATGTTGCTCCACATCGGCCTCGAGAATTTCCTTGCACAGCGCACGATCCGCCACATCGAACTGCAGCACCCGCGCCTTGCGGCCCAGGGCTTCAACCTCGGCCTGCACCGCATCGGCGTCGCTACGCCCGCTGCGGCAGTGCAGCACGAGGTCATGCCCGGCCTGGGCCAGGCGCAGTGCAATAGCGCGACCGATGCCACGGCTGGAGCCGGTGACCAGTACGGATTCAGTCATGGCGTTACGTCCTTCGATTCATCTAAATAATTGGCCGCCTGGGGCGGTCGAAATACATTCAAGCGGGCGCTCGCCTGGATACCGTCACCGGTCAGGTGGCATTCGAACACACCCATGCCATTGTCGTCTTCCAGGGAACGCAGGCCGTGGATGCTCAGCTCGGCGCCTGCCGGAAAGTGTTCCACGTTGCATTCGAACTTGCGCGTGCCGAGCAGGAAACCCAGTTCCACCGCTTCACCTTTCTGGCGCGCGTGGCAACCGGCGTAGGCGGCGACGCTTTGCGCCATCAACTCGATGCCGACCCAGGCCGGCAGGCTGCCGTCAGCGCGGTTGAACAGGCCGCCTGGCTTGATTGTGGTGCGGGTGTGGACCTGCTCTTCATCGAACGACAGCACCTGGTCGATCAGGATCATGTCGCCCGCATGGGGCAGCAGTTCGGCGAGTGGCCAATCGATCATGGGGCCTCTCCAATAATCAGGCTGACATTGTTACCGCCGAAGGCAAACGAGTTGCTCATCAGGCAGCGTTTTTCCAGGGGCTCTGCGGCTTGCGCCCAGTGCAAGGCGGGCAGTGCCGGGTCGGCCTGGCCATCCCAGACATGCGGCGGCACCCGGTGGTGGGCCAGGCTCAACCAGCAGAACGCCGCTTCCAGCGCACCGGCAGCGCCCAGGGTATGCCCGCTCAGGGGTTTGGTCGACGAGCAGGCCACGCCGTGGGGGAACAGGCTGGCGACCGCCAGGCTTTCCATCGCATCGTTATGCTGGGTGGCGGTGCCGTGCAGGTTCAGATAGCCGATCTGCCCGGGCTGCAATTTCGCGCTGGCCAGGGCCTTGCGCATCGCCTGCAATGCACCTTTGCCGGTGGGTTCCGGCGCGGAAATATGGTGCGCATCGCAACTGGCGCCGCTGCCCAGCAGGGCGATGGGGGCAGGCACCTTGCTCATCAGGAACAGCACGGCCGCTTCGCCGATGTTGATGCCGTTACGGTTCACCGAAAACGGGTTGCAGCGTTCGTTCGACACCGCTTCCAAGGCACTGAACCCGTTGAGCGTGAGCTTGCACAGGCTGTCGACGCCGCCGCAGATCACTGCATCGCACACGCCCAGGTCCAGCAGGCGCTGGGCGCTCATCAATGCGCGCGCGCTGGAGGTGCAGGCGGTGGAGATCACATAGGCCGGGCCGCTCAGTTGCAGCCAGTCGGCGAGGAAGTTCGCCGGGGCGCTGAGTTCCTGCTGCCGGTAATCGTAATCGCCGGGGAACTGGTGTTCGCGCAGGTAATGGGCAATACCGCGACTGGCTTCATCGATACCCGAGGTGCTGGTGCCGAGCACGATACCGACTCGTGAGGCGCCGTAGGTGTGGATCGCCTGGCGGATCTCGCCCTCGATCTGCAACGCCGCTTCCAGCAGCAACTGGTTATTACGGCTGCTTTGCTGGCCCAGCTCAGCGGGGATGGTTGCCAGCTCGCCGTGCACACCGGCCACCGGCAGCACACGGTCTGGGACCCAGCCGCTTTCGGCGCGCATGCCGGAGCAGTCACCGGCAAACAGGCTGCGGCTGACCTCCGCCTGGCCACGGCCAAGGGCGCAAATCACGCCCAGGGCGTTCAGGTAGGCGGTCATCGTGCCGCTCCTAGCGGTGTGATGCGGTAGCTCAAGGGGTGGCCAGTCATGTTTACGCTGAACACCTCGGACGACTGGTACACGATCTGCCAATGGCCCGGCAGGGTGCGCGTCAAATCCATCGCCTGCGCGCTGGGGTACAGCGTACGCACGTCATCCGCCGAGGTCAGCGCAAACAGCAGCGCGGCAAACAGCTCGCGTGCCTGGGGGTTGGGCGGCAGCAAGCCATCGGCTTGCCACTCGCCATCGATCAGCTTTTGCCGGGCCTGGGGAATGCCCAGGGGGTCCATCATCGACCAACGAATGCCATTGGCTTCGCGCTGGATCACCAACAGCCAGTCCTGGCTCTGGCCGTCAGCCAGGCGTTGCACATGCAGTTGCAGCGGCAAGGCCAGGGCCGGGATTTTCTCGGGCAACGGCGCCTGGCTGGCGCAGGCGCCCAGCAGCAACAGGCAACCGATCAACAGCCAGCGCATCATGGGTTGGCACTCGCCAGTGGTTTGCGTGCCACGCAGTTGACCAGGGTTTCTTCGCGTTGGCCCACCGGCGGTGCCTTGCGCAGGCCCCAGCGTTCCAGCAGGCCGAAGTCGCTGGAGCGGCTCCACCACAAGTACGGGTACGAGACGTTTTGCGGGCCGAACTCAAAGCCCTGTTCGCGGAGCATCTCCAGGTATTCTTCGGCGCTTTTCTGCACATGCATCGGGTGGCGGAACAGCCAGCGGATCACCCAGGTGTCGATATAGGCTTCGGTGGACTCGGCAAACAGCAAGTAACCGCCTGGCTTGAGCACGCGGTAGAACTCCTTGAGTGCGCGATGCTGCTCTACCAAGTGGTGGAAGGTCTGGTGGCAGAACAGGATGTCCACGCTGTCGTCCGACACCTGCAGGGTGGCGCAGTCACTGCCGATCAGCTCGATGGCCAGGCCCTGGCGCGCCGCTTCTTCACGGCTCAGTTCCAGGCTGTGCAGGTCCGCGTCAAGACCGATCAGGCGCTTCGGGGCGAACACCTGCTGCAACAGCTTGAAGGATTTGCCCTGGCCGCAACCGGCGTCCAGCAGCACCGGCGCTTGTGGCAGTGGTTCGGTGAACAGGCTGCGCAGGTCGTTGATCGCCACGCGCAACACATGGTGCTGCCAGGTGTGGCTGCGCAGGAACCAGAAGCCGAACCTGGTTTCTTCGACGTAGTTCTTACTCAAATACTGACTGCTCACGCGGCGTCCCCTGCGCAAATTTCCGACAACATCCGCAAGCGTCGCTTGGGTTCACTCACAAACGGGTTGCGCTCATCCCACGCATAACCGGCGAGGATCGACGCGATCATCCGGCGAATCTCCGGCGAACTGCCCGGATGGAAGATCACATCCTGGAACGTCCCGGCGTACCAGCCTTCGACGTAGCAGCGGAACGTATCGACACCGCGCTTCAACGGTTCGGCAAACTCTGTCTGCCAGTCTACGGTTTCGCCGTTGAGCTGACGATGCAGCACGCCGGCCGCCATGCTCGCCGAACGCATGGCGATGGTCACGCCCGAAGAAAACACTGGGTCGAGAAATTCCGCCGCGTTGCCCAGCAGCGCAAAGCCAGGCCCGTGCAGGGTTTTGACGTTGGCCGCGTAGCCGCCGATGGTCCGCGCCGGCGTATCCCATACGGCGTTTTGCAGCACACCGGCCAGGCTCGGGGTTTCATCGATGAAGCCGCGCAGGCAGGCGTCGAGGTCACTGTCACGACCGTCGAAATGCTGCCTGGCAGCGACCACGCCCACCGAGCAGCGGCCGTTGCTGAACGGAATGGTCCAGAACCAGATATCACGCTGGGTCGGGTGTGTGGTCACCAGGATCTTGCTGCGCTCGAAACCTGGGTGTTCGATGCGATCTTCGATGTGGGTGAACACCGCCTGGCGCACCGGAAAGTCCGACGGCAGATCCAGCTCCAGCAGGCGCGGCAACACCCGGCCGTAGCCGCTGGCATCGAGCACGAACTTGGCCTTGAGGTGGTACTCGCTGCCGTTTTCCCTGCGTACATGCAGGTAGCGCGACTCGCCCTTGAAGTCCACGCCGACAATGGTTTCGCCGTAGCGGATATCCACGCCTTGCTTGGCTGCCTGATCGGCCAGCAACTTGTCGAACTCGCCGCGCTGCACCTGGAAGGTAGTGGGTTTGCCGTTGCTGAAGGTGTCGCCGAAATCAAACGCGCTGTAGCGCTCGCCCCAGGCAAACGCAGCGCCGGTTTTCACCTGGAAACCTGCCGCCTGCACGGCGTCGAGCATGCCGGCTTCTTCGATAAAGTCGATGCAGTGCGACAGCAGGCTTTCGCCAATCGAGAACCGTGGGAAATGCTGGCGCTCGATGATCAATACATCATGCCCTTTGCGCTTTAACAGCGCGGCGGCGATAGCCCCGGATGGACCGGCACCGATCACCACCACCTGGCGACGTTCCATTTCAACTGTGGGCACGAGGGCTCCTTGCCACATTGGCGATAATTACATTCATAAGGCGTGCTTCTGCCGCCCGGCCCAGGGTGCCAGCATCAAGCTGAATGCCAGGCCCAGGCTGACCGATAAGCCGAAATTGCTCACCGCTGGCGTACTTGATACGGCCAGCAGGCCAAACGACAACCAGGTCGTCAGCGCCGCCAGCAATGTGCCGAGAAGACTGACCGCAGGACCGCCTATCTGTTCGCGCATCAGGATTGCGTAGTCCACGCTGATGGCCGTGACCAGCAGCAGGCCGAACAGGCTGAACAGCGTCAGCGGCTGGCCCAGCCAACCGAGGCTGGCCAGGCTGCACAGCGCCGCCAGCAATGGCAGGGCGACGATGCGCAAGGCCCCGCCGAGACCGAACGGCAGGATCAGCAGCAGGACGATCAAGACGCAGGAGATCAACTTCAATTCAGCGGCGCTGATCTGGGTGTCGGCAAACACCCGGTTCAAGTCGCCCAGGCGGTCGACCAACTGCACGCCGGGCAGATCCAGCGCTTGCACGCGCAGCAGCGCGGGGTTGTTCAAGCCTTGCAGGCTGACCATCGCCGCCACGCCGCCGTCCACCGGCCCGAGCCACAGCGTGCGCCAAGGCTCGGCCAGCGGGCCTTTCAGCGCGGCGTCGATGTCTTGGGTGGGCAGTGCTTGCAACTGTGCGACTTCGGCTTGCAGGGCACTGGCGGGCACGCCGAGGTCCAGCAGCGGCTGCCAGTGTTGCGGCAGTGCGTTCAGTGCGTCGCGCAGTTGTTGCTGTTCGGCGGGCAGGCTGACCAGTTGATCGAGCGCCAGGTAGCCCTGGAGCTTGTCCATGTTCACCAACTGATCTAGGCGTTGGCCCAACGCGTGTTGACGCTCCAACAGCTGTTGCTGGTTGTCTGCACGCACCAGGAAAAACTGGCTGGTGGGTTGGAACCCGGTGATCCGCGCCACGGCCTGGGCTTCTTGCAGCAGCTGCGGCGGCGCGCCGATCCACTGGCGGATATCATTCTTGCTGTTCAAGTGCCACAGGCCACCGGCGCAAAACAGCAGCACCAGCGCCAGCAATGCCGGGCTCGGCACGCGCTTGAGCAGCGACTCGCGCGCTAGCCACAGGCATTGCGCGACGCGCAGCGGCCATTGCGCCGGGCGCAGTTCGACGCCCTTGAGCAGCGCCGGCAGCAGACACACGGCGGACAGGTACGCACCGACCAGTCCCGCCGCGGAGAACACCGCAATCTGGGTCAGCGCCGGGAACGGCGTCCAGGCCAGCGCCAGGTAGCCGATGCAACTGGTGGCCAGGCTCAGACTCAAACCGGGCAAGGTGATGCGCAACGCCGGCCAACTGCGCCACGGCTGCAGGCTCCAGCTCTTCGACAGGTAGTGCAGCGGGTAATCCACCGCCACGCCGATCAGGCTGGAACCGAGTACCAAGGTCATCACATGCATATGGCCGAACAGCGCCACACAGGCCACCGCGCCAAACAGCATGCCCACCAGCACCGGCACAAAGGCCAGCAGCACGCGCCAGCGGCGGAAGGCGAGCAACAGCAACAACAGGATGCCAACGGTAGCGCCGCCGCCGACCCAGGTGATCTCCCGCGTGGCCTGCTGTTGACCATTGGCGGCGTACAACAAACCGCTGGCGGCGAGCAACTGCGCGCCTTGCTGACCGGCTTGCTCGCGGCTCGCCTGGAGCAGATCCGCCACCTGCAACGGCAGTTTCATGTCGAAGGCATTGCCGGTGGTGCGTGCCCGCAGCAGCACCCAGCTTTTGCCGTCGGCATCGGCGATCAATGCGCCGCTGCCGATATCCAGTTGCACCGAGCCGTGTTGCGGCTGGCTGTTCTGGATACGCCCGGTCAGGCCCAGCCAGTCATCCTGGCTCGGCACCAGGCTGAATCCGGTGAAGGGGTCGAACAGCGCCTGTACGCGTTGCTGGATAAACGCATCGGGATGCTCGATCAGTTGCTCGCGGTCCTTGGCTGACAGCATCGCCAGGCGGCCACGCAGCAATTGCTCGCGCAGTGCCGGCAAGTCGGCTTGCAGGTTCCACTGCACTTTTTCGAATAGCCCGCTGGCCTGCCAGCGCTCGCCCAACTGTTGCGCCACGGCCACGGCTTGCTGGCGGTCGGCATGTCCCACCAGCACCAGCATTTCGCGGTTCAGCGGCTCCTGCATGCGTTGTTCGGCTTGCTGTTCCAGCGCATCCGGGGTGTTGCCCGGCACCAGTTCCATCAGGTTGGCCGACAGCGGCGCACCGTGGCGCCACTGCCAGCCGGCCAGGGCCAGCACGGCCACCAGCAGGATCAGGAACAGGCGCGGCAGCAGGCGCTCACTGGGCAAAGTCGTGTTGCTCCGCTTCACTCAGGGGCAGGTCGGCATGGCTGTCCTGCATGCGCAGCACGGTGCTGTCGCCCTGGGTTTCCAGCAGTTCGATGGTTTGCACCAGGTCGCCGCCGTCGATGTTGATCTGGGTGAAGACTTGCTTGAGCAACAGCGAGCGCGGGATCAGGGTCAACTTCCACTGCTTGGCCTCGCCTTGCAGCTTCAATTCGAAGTCACGTTGCAGGCCGCTGCTGTCGCCCTGCAGTACGGCGAGGAACAGCCGATTTTGTTCGGCACCGGCGCTCTTGTTCGGCAGCAGTTGCCAACTATTGGCGTCGCGACGGGCAATGCCCTGGGCGCTGATGCGGTAGTCCTGTTGCAGTGGCGTTTTCAGCAGCCACAGCAGGCCATGGTCCTTGGCGAGCACGAAGGTGCCTTTGCTGACCAAGGGCTGGGGCAGGGCACGCAGGTGTTTTTCCTGGGTGAAGTTGCCGTGGATCACCGAGGGTTTGGCCAGTTGGTCGCTGAGTTGTTGCAAGTCAAAAGCATGTGCACTAAAGCTCAGGAACAACCCGATCAAAAATGTGGCAGCGGGCTTGCCCGCGATGAGCCTGAGGGCGCTGCGTAGTGTCCGGCGGATCGCGTTATCGTTGAAGTCCATCGGGGGTAAGCCCCCTCCCACATGGGATTTCATTTCAGGGCCCTTTCGACGGCGTCGGTGAAGACTTTGGGGGAGGCCAGTTGCATCTCGCGCGTGGCGATTTCCACCGCGACTTGCACGGTGCTGGCGCGGGTCAAACGCTCGCCGCTGGCCAGGTCGGTGATCAGGTAGTTGACCTTCAAGCGGTTCTCCCACTCCACCAGGCTGGCGCGTACGTTGATGGTCTGGCCGAACACGGCGCCGCGCACGTAGCGCAGTTGCAGGTCGATCACCGGCCAGGCGTAGCCCGATTCGAGCATCGCCGCGTAGTTGTGGCCGAGCTTGTCCAGCAGCGCGCAACGCGCCACCTCCAGGTACTTCACGTAATGCCCGTGCCACACGACGTTCATGGTGTCGACGTCAAAAAACGGCACGAGGATTTCAGTGTCGCAATGCAGCACGCCAGGGTTACGCATGCAGCCTCCAGTGTTGTTCGGCGATGCGTTGCAGGCACAGGCGCAGTTCGCCTTCCAGGGCGCGGTCTTCGATGACCGGCGGGAAGTCCTTGGCCAGTTCCGCGTGCATGGCGGCCAAGGCCGGTGGCAGCGGCCGCGCATCCTCGGCCTGGGCCCGCAGCCACACGCCCTGGTTGGCCGCGAGCAAAGTTGCGGCGGCGACCTGTTCGGTCAGCTCCAGCACGCGGATCGCATCGCGGGCGGCGATGGTGCCCATGCTCACCTTGTCCTGGTTGTGGCACTCGGTGGAGCGCGAGAACACGCTGGCGGGCATGGTGTTTTTCAGGGCTTCGGCGGTCCAGGCGCTGGTGCCGATCTGCACCGCCTTGAAGCCGTGGTTGATCATGGCGCGGTCAGCCGGCGCGCCGGACAGGTTGCTCGGCAGGCCGTGGTTGTAGCGCACGTCCACCAACAGTGCGAGCTGGCGGTCGAGCAGGTCGGCGACGTTGGCCACCAGGGTCTTGAGGCTGTCCATGGCAAAGGCGATATGCCCGCCGTAGAAGTGCCCGCCGTGCAGCACGCGTTCTTCTTCGGCGTCGATGATCGGGTTGTCGTTGGCGCTGTTCAGCTCGATCTCGATGAACGAACGCAGCCAGTTTAGGCTGTCGGCCAACACGCCGAGGACGTGGGGCGCGCAGCGCAGTGAGTAACGGTCCTGCAGACGGTGCAGTGGCGCGGTCGGCGCATCGATGGCCAGGTCCTTGCGCAGCCAGGCGGCGACTTGCATCTGCCCCGGGTGCGGCTTGGCGGCGAACAGCCGCTCGTCGAAGTGTTCCGGGTTGCCTTGCAGCGCCACCACGTTCAGCGCGGTGATGCGCGTGGCCAGTTGCAGCAGGTAGTCGGCGCGGGCGAAGGCCAGGCACGCCAGGCCGGTCATCACGGCGGTGCCGTTCATCAGCGCCAGGGCTTCCTTGGGGCGCAGCACCAGCGGGTTCCAGCCCAGTTCGCGGTGCACGTCGGCGGCCTGGCGGCGTTCGCCACGGAACATCACTTCACGTTCGCCGGACAGGGTTGCGGCCACGTAGGACAGGGGCGTCAGGTCACCGCTGGCGCCCACCGAGCCTTCTTCCGGGATCAGCGGCAGCACGTCGTGTTCGAGGAACGCATGCAGGCGCTCCAGCAGCTCCACGCGCACACCGGATACGCCGTGGCACAGCGACTGCAAACGAGCCGCCAGCACCGCCCGGGTGGCCTGGGCGTCGAGCAACTTGCCCAGGCCGCAACCGTGGAAGGTGTACAGATGACGCGGCAGCGCTTCGACGTGCTGCAAGGGCACCGCCACCACGCAGGAGTCGCCGTAGCCGGTGGTCACGCCGTAGATCACGCCTTCCTTGTCCAGCAGCGAGTCGAGGAACTGCGCGCCCTTGGCGATGCGCTGGCGATACGCGGGGTCATCCTGCAACTGCGTAGGCGCTTGACGGTTGGCCAGGGCCAGCACGTCTTCGATGCGCAAAGGGCGTTCGCCAAAGGTTACCGGCTCAAGATGCGTGGTCATCGGTCTTCCAGAAAGGGTAAAAGTTGAACCATTGTCGGGGCGCTTCCAGGCAGAACTCGCCCAGGCGTGCGGCGTAGCGTGCGGTCCACAGGGCTATGACCTGCTCGCGGGTGGTGCGTTTCCATTCGATCAGCGGCGTAAACGGCTCGATGCTCAGGCGATAGCGGCTGCCGTGCTTGAGGCACATCAACAGGTTCACCGGGCATTTGAGCAGGCCGGCCAGCAGCCACGGGCCTTGGGGGAAGGCGGCGTCGTGGCCGAGGAAGTCCACACGCACCGTGCGCCCACCGTGCAGCGGCACGCGGTCGCCGGCGATGGCCAGCCACTCGCCGTCATCCAGGCGCTGGCTGAGCAGCAGCATGGTGGCCGGGTCCAGCTCGCTGACCTGGATCAGGCGCAAGTGCGTCGCCCCGGCCTCGCCCAACAGACGGTTGAATTGTTCGGCGTGCTTGGTGTGCACCAGCACGTTCATGGTGACCTGTTCACCGATCTCGGCCAGCGCCCGGCACACTTCGAGGTTGCCCAGGTGCGCGCCCACCAGCATCTGCCCGCGCTCGCCCCGCAGTTGCCCGCGCAATTGCGCAGGGTCGTTGATTTCAATCTGCTCCAGACGCAACTTGCCGTTCCACACGTCGAGCTTGTCGAGCAACGAGTCGGCAAAGGCCATGAACTGGCCGAAGACTTTCCAGTGGGTAGGGCGCAGTTCGTCACGCCCGCTCCAGTCGGCCAGGCGCTGCTGGTATTGCCAGGCGCTCTGTCGGGCGGTGCGGCCGAACAGGAAGAAGTACAGGACGATGCCGTACAACACCGGGCTCAGCAGTCGACGACCAAGGACCTTGGCGGCGAAGGCGGTGAGTTTCATCAGCCAATAGCTGCCGCGCTCCTCGCGGTCGGCCCAGTGTTTGCTGCTGTCACTCATGCCTGCCACCGCCGCCACAGGATCATCGGCGCGCGGATCAGCATGCCGAAGAACAGTCGGGTGTGCATGGCCGAGATGCGTACGTTGTCGCGGAACAGGCGGAAGTGCGACAGGCCATCGGCCGGGTAATGCACCTGGGTCGGCAGCCAGCGCATCGGTTGGTTGCGCCAGGCCAGGCGCACCAGAATGTCGGAGTCGAAGTCCATGCGCGTGCCGATGTAGGCCGAGTCCATCAGCGCCAGCACCGGTGCCAGCGGGTACACGCGAAAGCCGCACATCGAGTCGCGGATCTGCAACGACAAGGTGTTGATCCACACCCACACGTGGGTCAGGTAGCGCGCGTACAAGCGGCCTTTGGGCACGCTGTCGTCGTATTCGGGATAGCCGCAGATAATCGCATCGGGATGCCGGCGCGAGGTGTCGATAAAGGTCTCGACTTCGCGCAGGTCATGCTGGCCGTCGGCGTCGACTTGCAGGGCGTGGCTGAAACCCAGGCGTGCGGCTTCGCGAAAGCCGGCCATCACCGCGCCGCCTTTGCCCTGGTTGTTCGGCAAGGTCAGCAGGGTGACGTTGTCCAGGGTTGCCAGTTGCGCCAATACCGCTGCGCACGCCGGGCTGCTGCCGTCATCCACCAACAGGCAGGGCAGGCCGCTGTCCAGCAGGCTGCGGACCACGGCCGGCACGGCGGCTTCGTGGTTGTAGACCGGGATCAGGGCGCAGGGGTTATGCATTGGATGCCACCAACTGAATGCGTCCGCTGGAGCAGGCCGCTACGCCGTTGCGATAGGCGAAATACAATTTGCCGCGTTCCGGGTCAAAGCGCAGGTGCAGTTCGATCCCATCGCCTGGGCGCACTAATTGCTGAAACTTGAGCACTTCCATACCCGCAAAACTCGGTGGCAAATCGAGCAGTTGTTGGCCCAGGTTGAACGCCCACTCGACTTGCACCACGCCCGGCAGCACCGGCGTGACCGGGAAGTGGCCGCTGAAATAGGCCAGGTCTGGCGGGACGCTCAGTTGCACGGTCCATTCGCCGTTGGCTTCGACGCGCTCCAATACTTCCGGTGCCTTGGGCCGGGGTGCCAGCAGCAGTGCCTCGATGTCGGCCTGAGGCAGTTTGCCTTGGCTGTTCAGCGGCAGCTGCCTCAGCAATCGCCAACGACGCGGCAGGGCCAGGGCTTCGCAGTGCTGGCTCAGGTGTTGGCGCAGGGTTTGGGTGACGGTCCGGCGGCCTTGATTGCGCAAGGCATGCAGGCCTTCGGCGCTCAACACCACCAGCGCACCAAGCGAGGCGCGATTTTCCTGGACTACGCCCAGGCGGGTGTCGGCGACCCACGGGTGGGTCATCAACGCGTGTTCCAGCATGGGCAGGGAGATGCGTTTTTCTTCCAGCTTGACGATGCGGTCCAGGCGGCCGAGCAGCTCGAAACGGCCATCGGCATGGATGCGTGCGGCGTCGGCGGTCTGTTCGACATGCCCCTCAGGCAGGTAAGGCGATGCAATGCGCAGGGCACCGTCGGCATCCTGGCTCAGTTGCACGTCGGTAAACGGCTGCCACGGCTGTGCGCCTTGGCGCCAGGCGATGCCGCCGGTTTCCGAGCTGCCGAGAATCTCGGTCGGCCATTGTTGCAAGCGGTCGTACAGGCTGCCGGCGGCGTCCACCGGCAAAGCGCCGCCGGACGAAAACACCCGCGACACGCTGCTCAGTGCCGGCCAGTCGAGGTTATCGCCCATGCGCTTGAGCAGTGCCGGGCTGGCAACCCAGGCAAAGTGCGCATGCTCGCGACTGGCGCGCTGCATGTCTTCAGGGAATGCCAGTTGCTTGCGCACAAAGGTACGGCCGGCGCACAGCGGCCACAGGACGCGGAACAGCAAACCGTAGATGTGTTGGGTGGCGACGCTGCCGATGATGCAGGCGTCCTTGAGGTCCTGGCCCCACAGGGTTTCCAGGGCCTCGACCTCGTTGGCCAGTTGACGCAGGGTCTTGTCGATGCGCTTGGGTTCGCCGCTGGAGCCGGAGGTGCACAGGCTCAGTTGGCAAGCGTCCAGTTCAAGTGCGGCAGCGCTCAATGGCGCCGCATACAGCGACTCAAGGTCAGCCGCTTCGGTCAGCCAGGCATCGACGGCCTCATCCCAGCGTTGGCGGGTCTGAGGTTGCAGGTCGGCGGGCAGCAGTACGCTGACTCCGGCCCGCCAGGCACCCAGCAGGGCAATCGCCAGCAGGCCGGCATCTTCCAGGTACACGGCCAGTCGCTGGATGCCGCGGGCTTGCAGGCCCGCCGCCAGGCTCAGGGAGTATGCCCACAGTTGGGCATGATTCATGGCAGGTTCGGTGGTAACCGGACGCTGTTCCAGCGGCTCAAGCAGCACGTGCTCAAGTTTCAACCCATTCATACGCGGCCTCGAACCCTTTGTCGTACCAGCCATTCCACGGCAAACAACAGCCCCATCAGCCCGTAGGCGATCAGGCCGTTGTACAACGTCCACCAGCTCAGCGGTGCCCACAGGGTGAGGGCGGCGGCGAGCAGGCCATTACACAGAAAAAACACACTCCACACCACGGTGACCTGGCGGGTGTACACGATGGCATGCGGCGCCAGCACCGGGTCGGTCATGCGCGCCAGGCGCTCGACCATCGGCGGGCCATATTTGAGGCTCAGGCCGAACAGCGCCAGCATGAACGCGCTGACCAGGCTCGGGTACCAGCGCAGCAGGCGGGGGTTGTCGAACCAGGCGAGCAACAGGCAGAACACGATCACCGCCAGCGCCATCCCGCGGCTGCCCGGGCGTCGTGCACCGGTCAGCGCGCGCAGCAGCCACAGACTGCCGAGCAGCAGACCGAATTGCCACGGGGCGAAGTGTTCGGTGCCGTAATACACCGCAAAGGGGTACAGCAGCCCCGCCAGCAACAGGCCAAGGCCGATCAACCGGCTCATGCGGCAGGCGTGACCAGACGGTACACCGCCTCAACCACGTCGTTCACGGTGCGCACAGCCTTGAATTCCTCGGCGGCGATCTTCTTGCCGGTCTGGCGCTTGATATGGTCGATCAAGTCGACGGCATCGATGCTGTCGATTTCCAGGTCCTGGTACAGGTTGGCGTCCAGGGTAACGCGTTCCGGCGGCAGTTCGAACAGTTCCACCAAGGCATCGCGCAGGGTGTTGAAAATATCGTCACGAGTTTGCATGGTCCGGTCTCAAGCTGCCTGTCTGGCCGTGACGAACGCCGCAAGGCTGGCCACGTTGGTGAAGTGATTGCGGGTGTCCTTGGCGTCGGCATCGATCTTGATGCCGTACTTTTTCTGGATCGCCAGGCCCAGTTCCAGGGCATCTACCGAATCCAGGCCGAGGCCTTCGCCGAACAGGGTCTGATCGCTGCCGATATCGTCGACGCTGATATCTTCCAGGCCCAGGGCCTCGATGATCAGCGCCTTTATGTCGTGCTCAAGGCGGTGTTGGTCGCTCATCTTCGGCGAGCTCCTTAATAAAATAGTGATGCAGGTAATCGTTGAGCTTGCGTGAGGCCTGGGGCGCGGGCCCCAGTGTTGCGAACGCCTGTGGTTCTATATCGGCACCCACCCGCAAACTGAAGTGCACGCGGCATTTAGGGATGCGATACCAGGGTTCGGCCTTGGTCAGCGTGGTCGGGCTGACCTTGATCACCACGGGGGTGATGATTGTCGCACCCCGCAGTGCAATGGCGGCACCGCCGCGATGAAAGGCAGGCGCCGCGCCGGGTGTGGTGCGGGTGCCCTCGGGAAAGATGATCAGGGTCTGGCCGCTGCGCAGGGCGTCTGCGGCAGCATCGAGCATCTCGGCACTGCCGTCGTTGCTGATATAACCGGCGTCGCGCACCGGGCCGCGGGTGAACGGGTTCTGCCACAGGCTCTGCTTGACCACGCAATTGGCCTGGCGCACCAGGCCGATCAGGAATACCACGTCGATCAGCGATGGGTGGTTGGCGATGATCATCTGGCCCGGGCGACCCAGCTTTTCGGCACCTTCGACGCTGTAGGTCAGCACGCCGGCGCGTTGCATCAGGCGGATAAAGAACCAGAACAGCCAACTGATCGTGTGACGGGCGCGGCTGCGGTGCTTTGCAGCGTCCCCTGGCAGGCAACTGAGCAAAGGAAACACCAGCAAACGCAGGCACAACCCGCCGAAACCGAACAGCGCAAAGCTGGCGGCGGTGGCGAACAGGCGCCAGTAATAGGCGTCTCGTGGTTTGTCATTCAGGGCTTGCGTTGCCAGTTCCATACGCGGTTCTTCCAGGCATGTTGGCAGGCGACCTGTTCGGTGAGCAGGGTGCGCAGCAGGTTCAGGGCGTGGGGCCACTGGGTTTGAGTGGGTTGGACAGTGCCGGTACCGAGTTCCAGTTGCCACTCGTCGCCCGGCGTCAGCAGCAAACCGAGGGCGTAGGGGAAGGGCACGTCGACGATCCAGCTGGCATAGGCTTCGGGCGCCTGCTCTTCGGTTATCACCAGTAAAACCGCCGTCGCACCTTCGTTGAGCAGCGCGGCGGCTTCGAGCATACCGTGTTCCAGGCCATCGCCGGCGGCGGCGAGGGCGGTCATTTCGCTGGTTTCATTGCGCAGGATCGACCAAAGGCCAATCACCGCATTGTGCACCGACAGGCTGAACTGGGTTGGCGACAGCGGTTGTTCGCTGGCCAGGTCGCTGAGGATGTCGAGGGTGCGCGGGGTTTCGCCATGCCGGGAGATAAACACCAGCGGCAGGTCCTGCAGGCCTTCGGCCAGTGGCCAACCCACGCTGAACGCCATGCGCGCCAGCCTGCTCAGGCGGCGGCGCTGCATGGCCGGCAGGAACGAGACATCAGGGGCTGCATCACTTGCGGGCAGCAACGCCGGCGCCTGACACCAGGCGCGCCAGTCATCCACGCTATCGAGCCCGGGGGCCCAGGCGCGCCATTGGGCGATGTTGAAAGTGATCACTGAGAAGTTGTCCCGCCCCTGCGGGCTTCCATGTGCGACTTTTGGCCCCGAATACCGGGACAGGGAACAATAGCCGAATGGCGCGCATTATCCCGGTGCCGTGGGGTTCTAGCAAACTTTGGTAAAGATTTGTGCACGGTCGATTACAAAATAGTGGAAAGAATTGACAGATTGTCCTTTACCCAAGGACTGGATGGATTGTCGGACCGTTCTTTTTAATCTGTGGGCTGTGTATGACAGCTATCGTGCCAATGGCATCGTGATGCAGCAGTGCATGGATGAACGAGGTAGCTAACAGGCGCTTTTGCCCTCTACACTCGGACATTCATTGATACACGGAGGTTTTTCCATGCGGCGTGTGGTGTTCAATCAAAAAGGTGGCGTTGGCAAGTCCAGCATTGCCTGCAACCTGGCGGCAGTCAGCGCCAGCGAAGGTTATCGAACCCTGTTGGTGGACCTCGATGCGCAAGCCAATTCAACCCAATACCTCACTGGGCTGACCGGCGACGATATCCCCATGGGTATTGCCGAATTCTTCAAGCAAACCCTGTCTTCCGGGCCGTTTTCGAAGAAAAACCGGGTGGATATCTACGAGACCCCCTTCGACAACCTGCACGTGATCACCGCAACCGCAGAACTGGCGGACCTGCAGCCCAAGCTCGAGGCCAAGCACAAGATCAACAAGCTGCGAAAGCTGCTGGATGAGCTGAGCGAAGATTACGACCGGATTTACCTGGATACGCCTCCAGCACTGAATTTTTATGCGGTTTCAGCGCTGATTGCCGCTGATCGCGTGCTGATCCCCTTCGATTGCGACAGCTTCTCGCGCCAGGCTCTGTATGGTCTGCTGGCGGAGATCGAAGAGTTGAAGGAAGACCACAACGAGGACCTCGAAGTGGAAGGCATCGTGGTCAATCAGTTCCAGGCCCGGGCGAGCCTGCCGCAGCAGATGCTGGATGAGTTGATTGCAGAAGGGTTGCCGGTGCTGCCGGTGTACTTGGCCAGCTCCGTGCGCATGCGTGAGTCGCACCAGGAGAGCAAGCCGCTGATCCACCTGGACCCACGGCACAAGCTGACGCAGCAGTTTGTAGAGTTGCATAACCTGCTGGAAAACGCGTGATCCAAAAGACAACACAAAACCCCTGTGGGAGGGGGATGGGTGGTTTCCAAGGCCGAGTTACACGCCTTGGCTATGCAACCAGCTCATCAATTGCGGCAACGCAAGCGCCCCACTCTGGCGCGCCGCTTCGCGGCCGTTCTTGAACAGAATCAAACTGGGAATCGAGCGAATCCCCAACTGTGCCGACAACTGCTGATTGGCCTCGCTGTCCAGCTTGGCCAACCGGCACTTGCCCGCCAACTGCCCGGCCGCCTGCTCGAACACCGGCGCAAACGACTTACACGGCCCACACCAGTCCGCCCACACATCCACCAGCAACGGCAAATCGCCCTTGATTTGACTGGCGTAGTCGCCTTGCTTCAACTCAAACGGCTTGTTCGACAAAACCGGCTGCTTGCAGCGCCCGCATTTGGGCGCATCACCCAGGCGTTCACCGGGGATGCGGTTGAGGCCGTTGCAGTGGGGGCAGGGGATGACAAGAGGTTCGGGCATGGTGGTCTCCTTGGATGTGGCCAATGGACTGTATTTGGAGTCGGGCCTAGGGTTTATCAAGCGGAGAGGGGAGGACTCATCCACTCACAGTTTCGCTCGTGCTGATGCGGGGTCGCCTATCTAGGCTGTTAGCGTCTGTTCTGTTTTGGCTCCATTGGTCTGTTTATGGCTATAGCAAATTGCGATATTTAAGCGACAGCTCTAACCTTCATAGCAAGATGCGATAAGGATGTTGCATGCGAGTGATCAGTGAGAAAAGGATCTGGGAAGCAAAGGAAAAGTGGCCGCAGTCAGCGACGGCATTGGATCAGTGGTATCGAATAATGAAGCGAAATTTCCCCAAGGATTTCGCAGCGATGAAAGCAATGTTTCCCGCCGCGGATAAGGTTGGGGAATTTCACGTATTCGATATTGGAGGAAACAAGCTGAGGTTGATTGCGGTCGTGGAGTATCGGGCGCAGCGCGTTTACATCAAGCATCTGCTTGATCATCGCGATTATGAGAAAGACAAATGGAAGGAAAAAAACAGATGAGCGCGCTTATGCGAGTAGCGGCCGAACATTGGCAATTCGTTTCGCCAGTGATGCGCAAACCAGAGAACGAAGCAGACTACGATGCGCTGGTATGTGGTTTGGACGAGTTGCTGACTCTGATCGGTGAAAATGAAGACAGCCCGTTGATAAGTCTGGTAGATATCCTCAGTGACTGGATCGAAGCCTACGATCATGAGCACCGTCCCATGCCGGTCGCCAGTGGTGCTGAAGTATTGCGATACATGATGCGTGAACACCATCTCACTCAGAGTGACCTGCCGGGGGTGGGGGCCCAGTCGGTGGTCTCTGAGGTGTTAAGCGGTAAACGCCAGCTCAACATACGCCAAATACGTTGGCTGGCTGAGCGTTTTGGGGTTTCAGTAGAAACCTTCATCTAGAGGCTTTACGACGAACAACTAATCTCCAAATGTTTCCCCCAATCTGGCGGCCGCTGTGCGTACTGCTCCATCCCCGCTTGCTCCTCAAACGGCTTGGAAAGCACCGCATGCAACCGCCGCACTTCGCTGTAATCCCCGGATTCGGCGGCAACGATGGCGTTCTGCGCCAGGTAGTTGCGCAGGATATACAGAGGGTTCACCGCATGCATCCGCGCACGGCGTTGTTCTTGGCTGAATTCCCCATCCCGCTCAACGCGCGCCTTGTACTGCTCGGCCCAGGCATCAAACCCGGCCAGGTCGACAAAGTCATCGCGCAGCCGCGCTACGGCCAACGCCGCCGATTCATCCCCCAGGCGCCGGAAGAACAGGGTGTAATCCACGCCGCTGTTTTGCATCAGCTTCAGTAAACGCTCGACCAGTTGCTGGTCATCGTCTTCGGCGATGGTCAGCCCCAAGCGGCGGCGCATCAGGTCCAGGTAGTTCGCTTGATAAAGCGGCAGATACAACCCAAGTGCTTCCTTCAACGCATCGACGCTGATAAACGGTGTCAGCGCCTGCGCCAATGCACTCAAGTTCCACTGCCCGATCGGCACCTGATTACTGAAGGAATAGCGCCCTTCGTGATCCGAGTGGTTGCAGATGAAGTGCGCGTCAAAGTCGTCCAGGAATGCAAACGGCCCGAAGTCGAAGGTGATACCGAGGATCGACATGTTGTCGGTGTTCATCACCCCGTGGCAGAAGCCATATGCCTGCCATTTGGCGATCAGCTCGGCATTGCGCTCGACGATTTCGCGGAACATCGCCAGGTACGGCTCGGGCTGTTCGCGGCATTCGGGGTAGTGCAGGTTGAGCACGTGTTCGGCCAGTTGCGCCTGCTGCTCGGGTTTCTTGGTGTAGTAGAAGTATTCGAAATGCCCGAAGCGGATATGGCTGTGCGCCATGCGCAATACCATCGCGCCGCGTTCCTGTTTTTCGCGCCACACCGGGGTGTCGGAACCGATCACGCACAGCGCGCGGCTGCTGGGGATGCCCAGCGCATGCAGCGCTTCGGACGCCAGGAATTCGCGGATCGACGAGCGCAGCACGGCACGCCCATCGCCCATGCGTGAGTAAGGCGTCATGCCGGCGCCCTTGAGGTGCAGGTCCCAATGCTCGCCCGCCTGGTTGTACACCTCGCCCAGCAACAACCCACGGCCGTCACCCAATTGCGGGGTGTAGCCGCCGAACTGATGCCCGGAATAGACCATCGCCCGCGGCTCTGCCTCGGCCCACAGTTTGTGCCCGCCGAACAGTTCGGCGAACACCGGTGTTTCGGCAACGGCGGGGTCCAGGTCGAGCAGGGCCATGGCGGCCTCGCTCGCCACGACCAGGCGCGGTGCGTCGAGGGGCTCGGGCAATACGTGGGTTGAGAACGCATCGCCCAGGCGTGCGAAGCGGTTGTCGAAGGTCAGTTCGTCGAGGGCTTTCACCGGCCATCTCCAGCAGAATGTCCGAGCATTCTGCTGGGGATAGCGCGGTTAGTCGAGTTTGCTCGGTGGTGGTTCCTGCACGCCGCCGTCATTGGCGGGCTTGGCCGGGGTGTCGACTTCCACCAGTTTGTATTCCTGGCCGTGGAGGTTCTTGAGATAGACCTCCATCTGGCGGAACGAGATGTTGATGTGCTCTTTCTTGAACTCGCGATTGATAAAGCGGTTCACTTCATCGATCACCGGGTTGCGGTCGCCCAGGTCGCGCACGTGCATGCGCAGTTCATGGTCGAGGGTGCTTTCGCCGAAGTTGAGGAAGTACACATGGGGTTCCGGCTCCTTGAGTACCCGCGGGTTCTCGCGGGCGGCCTTGAGCAGCAGTTCCTTCACGCGGTCCAGGTCGGAGCCGTAGTCCACGCCGAGCTTGAGGGTGACGCGGGTAATGGTGTCGGTCAGCGACCAGTTGATCAGTTGTCCGGTAATGAACGTTTTGTTCGGGACAATGATGTCCTTGCGGTCAAAGTCGGTGATCGTCGTGGCGCGGATGCGGATCTTGCTCACCGTGCCCGACAGGTTGCCGATGGTGATGGTGTCGCCGATGCGCACCGGGCGTTCGAACAGGATCATGATGCCGGAGATGAAGTTGGCGAAGATCTCCTGCATGCCAAAGCCCAGGCCCACCGACAGCGCCGCCACCAGCCATTGCAACTTGTCCCAGCTCACGCCGAGGGTCGACAGGGTGGAGACGAAACCGACGCCGGCAATCACGTAGGACAGCAGCGTGGTGGTCGCGTAGGCGCTGCCCTGGGCCAGGTCCAGTTTGGACAGCACCAATACTTCGAGCAAACCCGGCAAGTTGCGCGCGAGCGCGAAGGTAATGCCGATGATGATCAGCGCGCCGAGCAAGTCGCCGATGCTGATGGGCACCATGCTGATATTCGCACCTGTGCCGCTGGTGTATTCGTACAGCGTGACGTTATCCAGGTAGGAAAATACCGAGATCAGGTCCGCCCACACCCAATACAGCGCGGCGATAAAACCGCCGAGCAATGCCAGGCGAATCAGGCGCATGGACTGCTCGTTGACCTGCTCGATGTCCAGGGTCGGTTCTTCGATCACCGCTTCGCCGTCGCCGGCTTCCTTGGCGGCCTGGCGTTTGGCCAGGGCGCGCGCATAGGCCAGGCGCCGGGCGGCAACGCCCAGGCCACGGACGAAGGTGGCTTCGATCACCAGCCAGAACATCAGCAGGTACAGGGTATTGATCAGCCGGTCGCTGAGCTTGAGTGCGGTGTAGTAGTAGCCGAAGCACACGGCGATAAACAGCGCGATGGGCAGCGCGGTAAACAACAGGCCCACGGCCTTGCGAAACAGCGAAGCCTTTTCGTGCGTAGGGCTGTTGAGCAACAGGCGGCCCAGCAGCCAGGCCATCAGCGCGTAGCAGGTCAGCACCACGCCGATGCCCAGCACGTCGTCGGCCAGCGCCGCGGGTTGGTGTTCAGCGATGGCGACCACGGCCACCAGGGCCAATACCACCAGCCCGAGTTTGCGCACCCAGCCTTGCAGGAATTCGACCTGGGGCTTTTCCCAGCGAAAGTGCAGTTCGGCCACGCCACCGGGCGCCAGGATGCGATAGGCGGTGTAGAACACCAGCCATGCCTGGGCGATCTGCAGCAGGGCTGAACCGAGGTTGGCGTTTTGCCCACGGGCGTCGATTTGCAGCGCATACCCGCACAGCGCAAGGCCGAGGGACACCGGCATCGCCAGCAGGATGTTGATCAGGATGGCCTGGGGCGTGTGCCACTGGCTGTCGCGCTTGAAGTGGCCGATGTCCAGGTGCACCTTGTTCAGGCGCTGGTACAGGTTTTTCCGACGCCACAGCAACGCGCCGATCAACAGCAGCAGGGGCAGGAACAGCAGCGGGCGTTGGGTCAGGCCGTCATACAGTTCGCTGACGCTGGACGCCCAGGGCAGGGTGGCGACTTGCTTGCTCAGGTGCGCGGGGACGGTTTCCAGCCATTCGGTATCCAGCGGCTTGTTGCTGGGAATCCAGAACATCTGCTCATCCAGCGTCGCGCGCAGGGTGGTGGCGGTGCTAAGCAGTTGTTTCTGGTTCAGTTGCAACGTGATGGATTCGTTGAGCAGCGCGCTCAGTTCACGGCTCAGGCGCTCCAGCAGGTCGCTGCGGGTGATCGCCAATTCGAGCAAGGTGCGGCGCAGTTGCGGGGTGACGTCTTCCGGCGCCTGGTTGGCCAGCAGGTTATCCACATAGGCGCTGGGCGAGCTGATCAGCTCGCGCTGCTGGTTGACCTCGAACTGGTACAGGCGAATGTTGGCGATGTCGTCCGCCAGGTCGCGGTCCACGGTGAGACGCGGCAGGGCCTGCTTTTGCTTGTAGAGGATCTTTGACAGCAGCAGGCTGCCCTTGAGCACGTTGATCTGTTCGTCCAGGGCCGAGTCGCTCTGGGTCACGGTGTCCAGTTGCTGCTTGGTCTGCAGGTTCTTCTGGGTCAGGTCGTTGAGGCGGTCGGTACTTTTGAGCAGGTAGTCGGACAGCTTCAGGTTGGCCGCGCTTTCCGTGGCCAGCAGGCTGCTGCCACCGGCTTTTTGCGCTTCGATGGACTGCTGGGTCACGGTCTGCTGGGACTGGGCCAGGCGCTTCTGGTTGATCAGGGTCTGCAGGTCCTGGATCTCTTGTTCCAGGCGTGCGGTCTTTTCCATCACCAGGTCATGCTGGCTGTTGCCCAGGTCTTGCAGCTGGCTGTTGCCAGCCAGTTCCTGGCGGCGCAGGGGGATCAGCGCGTTGAGGGCCGCAAGTTCGGCGTTGAGCTGGTTGCGCTGGTCGGCGCTGAGGGTCTTGCCGTTGTCTTTACCGGCCTTGAGGGTCGAGTTGATCTGCAGAATGCGTGTCTGGCTGTTGCTGATTTCGGTCTGGGCGCGCTCAGGACGGGTCTGGGCGGCGATGGACAGGCTGTTGGCATCGGCCAGTTCTTTTTGCAGGTCGCCTTGCTGGGTGCTGCGCTGCACCAGCAACTGTTCAAGCTGTGGCACCGGCAGGCTGGCGTAGCGCTGGGCGACCGGGATGACTTTGGTTGCCTTGAGCCGCGTCAGTTCGCGCTGGTTCTCGGTGGTCTGGCGCGGGGCGTCTTCCAGTTGGCGCTTGAGGTCGGCCAGGCGCTGCTCGTAATCCTGCTTGTTGGCCAGGTACGTCAGGGTCTGCTGCAGAATGGTCTGCAGCGCCTTCATGTCGGCGTCGGGCAGTTTGCGGTCGGGCAGCTTGTCCAGGGTTTGCTGGATAGCCTCGGCGCTGGGCGGGTCGGCGGCGTGGACAACGCCGACACACAGGGTCAGGCTCAGCAGGGCAGTGGCGAGAAGAGTGCGCAAGGTTGGCATAGAGACCGGTCGTGCAAGGTGAAGAATCGGGGGCGTCGTCGCCCCGCAGTTTAGAGGAAGAGTCCGGGGCCCGGGCGACTTCCTTCGGGGAATCTGACGCCCACTTTGCCGATCTTGTTCCCGTCCATGACCGCAACGGTCCAGATGGTGTTGTTCCACTCCACCTGGTCGCCGACGATGGGCGCGCCCCCGACTTTCTGGGTGATGAAGCTGCTCAGCGGCATGTCCGGGTCGATGCCCTCCAGCTTCAGGCCGTACAAGGCCGACACCGCGCCCAGCTGGGCGTCGCCTTCCAGCACGAAGTCGCCGAAGAAGCGCAGATCCAGCCCGCGTTGCGGTGCCTGGCTGAACAGTTTGCCCAGGGCTGGCAGGTTGTGTTCGTGGCCGATCACGCAGAGCAGGTCGCCGACTTCCAGCACGGTACTACCCGACGGATGGAGCAGTTGCTGGCCACGGAACAGCGCGGCAATCCGCGTGCCTTCGGGCATTTTCAGCTCGCGCAGGGCGGCGCCGATGCACCATTTTTCCGCGCCCAGGCGGTAGACGAACAGCTCCCATTCGCTGGTGACGTGCACTTCCAGCGCCGCGCGGGAAATCGGCGCCGGGTCCGGCGGGACGGTGACCTTGAGCAGCTTGGCCACCCACGGCAGGCTCGTGCCCTGCACCAGCAGTGACACCAGCACGATAAAGAACGCCAGGTTGAAGTACAGCTGCGCATGGGGCAGGCCGGCCATCAGCGGGAACACCGCCAGGATGATCGGCACCGCGCCGCGCAACCCGACCCAGGCGATAAAGGCTTTTTCGCGGCCATGGAACGCCTTGAAGGGCAGCAGGCCAACCATCACCGACAGCGGCCGTGCAAACAGGATCATCCACAGCGCCAGGCCCAGGGCCGGCAACGCAATCGGCAGCAAGTCATGGGGCGTGACCAGCAGGCCCAGCACCAGGAACATGCCGATCTGCGCCAGCCAGGCCATGCCGTCGAGCATATGCAGAATGCCATGACGGCTGCGCACCGGGCGGTTGCCTATCACCAGGCCGCACAGGTACACGGCGAGGAAGCCGCTGCCGTGCAGGGCGTTGGTCACGGCAAATACGAACAGGCCACCGGCGATCACCAGGATCGGGTACAGGCCGGTGGCCAGGTTGATGCGGTTGACCATCTGCAACATCAACCAGCCGCCGCCCAGGCCGACGATGCCGCCGATGCCGAATTCGCGCACCAGGTGCGTCAGCAGGCTCCAGTGCAGGCCGGTCTGGCCGCTTGCGAGCATGTCGATCAGGGTAACCGTGAGGAACACCGCCATCGGGTCGTTGCTGCCGGATTCGATCTCCAGGCTGGCGGTGACCCGTTCGTTCAGGCCTTTGCCGCCGAGCAGCGAGAACACGGCTGCGGCGTCCGTCGAGCCGACAATCGCACCAATCAGCAAGCCCTGGATGATATTGAGGTCAAACAGCCAGGCCGCGGCCATGCCGGTGAGGCCGGTGGTAATCAACACCCCCACCGTGGCCAGCGACAACGCCGGCCAGAGTGCCACGCGGAAACTCGCCACCCGCGTGCGCAAACCGCCATCAAGCAGGATCACGGCCAGGGCGAGGTTGCCCACCAGGTAGGCGGTCGGGTAGTTGTCGAAGATGATGCCGCCGCCGTCGACGCCGGCGACCATGCCCACGGCCAGGATGATCACCAGGATCGGAATCCCCAGGCGGGACGAAAGAGAACTCACCAGAATGCTCGCACTTACCAGCAACGCGCCGATCAGGAACAGGCTGTTGATGGTCGTCGCATTCAAAGGCAATACTCCACGGGCAAACAAGACAGGGCGCAAACTGACCATGCAGTCTACGTGCCAGCGATTCTAACCTGTTGAATTGCTGCGCTGTCAAAAAGCTTTTAAAGACAGGCACAGATCTAAATGTGGGAGGGGGCTTGCCCCCGATTGCGATGGTTCAGCTACAGATAAGCTGGCTGATACACCGTCATCGGGGGCAAGCCCCCTCCCACAATTTCGACCCAGTTGTTTCAGTCAGAGGCGGAAGCGGCCGACCATGCCGTTCAGGTCCACTGCCAGGCGCGACAGTTCACTGCTCGCCGCGCTGGTCTGGCTGGCGCCGGTGGCTGACTGCACCGACAAATCGCGGATGTTCACCAGGTTGCGGTCCACTTCCCGCGCCACCTGCGCCTGCTCTTCGGCCGCGCTGGCGATCACCAGATTGCGCTCGTTGATCTCGACGATTGCGGTGTTGATGGTATCCAGCGACATCCCGGCACCTTTGGCGATGTTCAGCGTCGATTCGGCGCGTTCGGTGCTGTTGCGCATCGAATCCACCGCGTGCTCGGTGCCGGCCTGGATACTGCCGATCATCCGCTCGATTTCGCTGGTCGACTGTTGGGTGCGATGGGCCAGGGCCCGCACTTCATCGGCCACTACCGCAAAGCCGCGACCGGCTTCACCGGCACGCGCCGCTTCAATCGCCGCGTTCAGGGCCAGCAGGTTGGTCTGGTCGGCCAGGCCACGGATCACGTCGAGTACCTTGCCGATATCGCGGGACTCATTGGCCAGGTCGCCAATCAGGGTCGCGGTGGCTTGCACGTCGGCGCTCATGCGCTCGATGGCGCTGACTGTTTCCTGCACCAGATCACGGCCATCACCGGCGGAGGCGGTGGCGTTGCGCGACGCTTCGGAGGTGCTCACCGCATTGCGAGCAACTTCTTCGACGGCACTGGTCATTTCATTCACCGCTGTGGCGGCTTGTTCGATTTCATTGTTTTGCTGGGTCAGGCCACGGGCGCTTTCGTCGGTGACCGCGTTCAACTCTTCGGCGGCCGATGCCAACTGGGTGGCGGAACCGGCGATGCGTTGCAGGGTGTCGCGCAGCTTGTCCTGCATCTTGGCCATGGCTGCCAGCAGGCGCCCGGCTTCGTCGTTGCCGTCGACCTTGATCGGGCGGGTCAGGTTGCCTTCGGCCACTTCTTCCGCAGCTTCCAATGCCTGGGAAATGGGCAGTGTGATGCTGCGGGTCAACAGCCAGGCAAACAGCAGGGTCAGCAGCGTGGCGACCACCAACAGGCTTACCACCAGGTTGAAGGCCATGTTGTATTGGTCCTCGGCTTCCTTATTGGTGGTCAGGGCCATCGTGTTGTTGAGGTCCAGCAGCCGCGTGAGCACGGCGTTGACTTGCTCGGAATTGCTGAGCAATTCGGTGTTGAGCAGGCTGCGCAGTTCTTCCACTTGATTGGCCCGTGACAGGCTCTTCATGCGCTCTTCAATCTGGTGGTACTGGCCGAGCAGGCGTACGTACTCGTCATAAGTCGAGCGCTCCTCACTGCTCTCGATCAGTTTTTCGTAGATGCCCTGGGCGGTGCGGATCTGCTGGTTGCGCAGCTCGAAGGCTTCCAGGGTTTTCTGTTGCACATCCGGTTCACGGTTGGTCAGCAGGCGGTACGACAGCACCCGCAGGCGCAGGGTCAGTTGGGTGAACTCATCCAGGGCGCGAATGCTCGGCACGCTGGACAGGGTGATGTCTTCGGTGGCGGCGCGGATCTTGCTCATCTGATTCAGGGCGAACACACCGAGAAACAACATCAACGCACCAATAAACGCGAAGCCGAGGAAGGCCCTCGGAGCGATATTCATATTACGAAGCGACATGCGGGAATCCTGGGGGAGAAGCGCGATCCGTGCGGCCATGAGACGGGGTGTGCCTCTCTATCGGTCGTACGACTAAAGTCTAAAGGGGCGTGTGCGGTTTTGTCGCACCTGACGAGGGGTTTGACTGATTCAGGAACCAGATCCGGTAAATGCAGTCACTAAGGCTCGAAAGTGCGGCCCGGCCCTTAAAAATCGGGCCGCGCGCCGGGGATAACCCTGGCATCCGAGGTGAATTTTCTTTATCGTCACCGCCCTTTGAAAAGCCAGAGAAATCAAAATGTTAGAAGCATCCCTCAGCCAATTGGAACAACTCGTCAGCGACCTCGTACAACAGAATCAGGACCTGCTGGGCAGCAATGAATCCCTCAAGGCCGAACTGGCCCGCGCCAAGGATGAGAACGACAGCCTGCAACTGAGCCTGATGGAACAGGAAGAGAAGCACGGCGCCACCGCCGCCCGTATCCAGGCGCTGGTTGAGCGTGTGAGTGCAGGGCCTGTCAGCGCATGAGTGAAGGGATAAAGGTCGTTTCGATTCTCGGAGAGGATTACTCGATCAAGGCCCCGCCTGGGGAAGATAAGACCCTGATGCACGCCGTGACCCTGCTCAAGGCCTCCCTGGCCACCACCAAGAAAAAGTACCCGACCCTGATCGGTGACAAATTACTGGTGCTGGCGGCGCTGAACCTGTGCGCCGAGCAGATCGAAATGCAGCAGGCTCACCAGCAGGAACTCGACCGTTACCAAGAGCAAGTCAGCGCCACGGTCGATGTGATTTCCAAGGCGATCGGAACGCCTTAGAACCACTCATCCTGCATACCGAGGCACGTGTCATCGCGTGCCTCCAGAATCGCCAGTTCATGATGGCAGCCCGGTACTTCCCAGGTCAGGAAGTACCGGGCAGCCCGGAGCTTGCCTTTGTAGAAGGCCACATCGGCCGCATTGCCCTTGGCCAAGCCTTCTTCGGCGCGAATTGCCTGTTCCAGCCAGCGCCAGCCAATCACCGTATGCCCGAACACCTTCAAGTACAGCGCCGAGTTCGCCAGGCTGCTGTTGACCTTGCCCTGGGCGAGATCCGTCAGCAGGCCGATGGTCACGCCTTGCAGGCGGTTCACCAGTTGTTCCAGCGGTTCCCTCAGTGCAGTGAGGCTTGGATATTGCTGCGCACGGGCGCCGGTTTCGGCGATCAACCTGATGAGTTGCTTCAAGCCCGCGCCGCCATTCTGCGCCAGCTTGCGCCCCAGCAAATCCAGGGACTGAATGCCATGGGTGCCTTCATGGATCGGGTTCAGGCGGTTATCACGGTAGTACTGCTCCACCGGGTATTCACGGGTGTAGCCGTGGCCGCCGAGAATCTGGATCGCCAGTTCGTTGGCCTTGAGGCAGAACTCCGACGGCCAGGATTTGACGATGGGGGTCAGCAGGTCCAGCAGTTCATGGGCCTGTTTGCGCGCGTCTTCGGTTTCCAGGGTGGTGGTGTCGTCGAACAGGCGTGCGGCGTAGAGGCCCAGGTCGAAGGCGCCTTCCACATAGGATTTTTGTGTGAGCAGCATGCGCTTGATGTCGGCGTGCTGGATGATCGAGACCGGTGCGGTTGTAGGATCCTTGCTGTCGGGCAGGCGACCTTGAGGGCGCTCGCGGGCGTACTCCAGGGAATAGAGATAGCCGGCGTAGCCAAGCATTACCGCGCCCATACCTACACCGATGCGCGCCTCGTTCATCATCTGGAACATGCAGCTTAAACCTTGGTGCGGCTTGCCCACCAGATAGCCGACACAGTTGCCGTTATCGCCGAAATTCAACGCCGTGGAGGTGGTACCGCGCCAGCCCATCTTGTGGAACAGACCGGCCAGCAACACATCGTTGCGCTCGCCCAGGCTGCCATCGTCGTTGACCAGGAACTTGGGCACGATAAACAGCGAAATGCCCTTCACCCCGGCGGGCGCGTCCGGCAGCTTGGCCAGCACCATGTGCACGATGTTTTCCGACAGCGGGTGATCGCCGCCGGAAATAAAGATCTTGTTGCCCTTGAGGCGATAGGTGCCGTCAGCCGCTGGTTCTGCGCGGGTGCGAATATCCGACAGTGACGAACCTGCATGGGGTTCAGTCAGTGCCATGGTGCCGAAGAAACGGCCGTCGATCATCGGTTGCAGGAAGCGTTGTTTCTGATCGTCGGTGCCGAAGCTTTCGATCAGGTTGGCGGCGCCCATGGTCAGGAACGGGTAGGACGTGGACGCGGCGTTCGCCGACTGGAAGTGCGCGAAACAGGCTTGTGACAACAGGGTGGGCAGTTGCATGCCACCGGCTTCGAAACTGCGTGCTGTGTTGAGGAAACCGGCTTCAAGGAACGCATCCACCGCCGGTTTGACCTCCGGAATCAGAATGGCCTTGCCGTCTTCGTAGCGCGGTTCGTTCTCGTCGTTCTTGCGGTTGTGGGGCGCAAAGTATTTTTCCGCAATGCTGCGGGCGGTGCTGATGGCCGCGTCGAAGGTTTCGCGATTGTGCTCGGCAAACCGCTCGCGCTGGGTCAGGCCCTCGGCATCGAGGACTTCGTACAGCTCGAAAGCCAGATTGCGGGAACTGAGCAGCGTCTCGGACATGGCGGATTACCTTTGGAGGAATTGGCCTGAGTCTAAGTGCGCGAATAGAGGCTGGATAGCAACATTGATTTGGGTGATGCACAGGCAAATGTGGGAGGGGGCTTGCCCCCGATGGCGATGTGTCAGTCACCAAGTGCATTGGCTGATCCACCGCTATCGGGGGCAAGCCCCCTCCCACATTTTTTACCGCATTTCGTCAGGCAGTTAGCCGATGGTCATCAGGCTGGCGTTACCACCCGCCGCAGCGGTGTTGACACTCAACGCCCGCTCAATCACCAAACGCTCCAGCGCAATCGCCGTCTCGCCCTGGGATAAACCATGCACCCCGACAATCGCGCCACCACGCTGTGCCACTTGCTGGCACACCGCGCGCAACTGGTCGGAATCACCGTGGTGCAATACCGCATCGAACACCACTTCGTCCTTGGTCCAGTCTGCCACGCGCTTGATCTTCGTCTGAATCTCCTTCGGCAGGCGTGGGAACAAGGCCTTGGTCAGGTCAGATTCCGGCCATACCGCCGAACCGCCTACGGCCAGTACCGCCGCCAGTTGCGTCAACAGATCACCTTCCACGTCCGCCAGGCACAGAACGTGCTCGCGGGGCAGGATGGCGTAACTGTTGCGCTCGCCGGTCGGGCCGGCCAGTTGGCGGGTGATACCGCTTTGCGATTGCGCGGCGAACTGGCTGCACAGGGCGCTGAGTTCGCTGAACTGGTTGCTGTCGGCCCAGGTTTTGAGGGCCGTCAGCGGTTGGCTCATGGCGTCGCGCAAGCGAACATCCGGTGCGGCCAGTGCGTCGCCGCGTACGAAGGATTGCTCGATCGCATCCGTAGGACGGGTCGACAGCAGGCGGTACAGGTACAGCGGGCCGCCGGCTTTCGGACCAGTGCCCGACAGGCCTTCGCCGCCGAACGGTTGTACGCCGACCACGGCACCGACGATGTTGCGGTTCACATAGACGTTACCGGCATTGACGTTGTCGATCACCTTGGCGATGGTCTCGTCGATGCGGGTGTGCACGCCCAGGGTCAGGCCGTAGCCGGAAGCGTTGATCTGGCCGATGAGCTGGTCGATCTCTTTACGCTTGTAGCGCACCACGTGCACTACCGGACCGAAGATCTCGCGTTGCAACTCGTCGAAGCTTTCCAGTTCGATCAGGGTTGGCATCACGAAGGTGCCGCGCTTGATCTCTTCACCATCGGCAATCGCCACCTGGTATACGTTGCGGCCTTTGTCGCGCATGGCCTGGATGTGTTTCTCGATGCCGGCCTTGGCTTCGGCGTCGATCACCGGGCCGATATCCACCGACAGGCGCTCCGGGTTGCCCAGGCGGCATTCAGCCATGGCGCCCTTGAGCATTTCGATCACACGGTCTGCTGAATCTTCCTGCAGGCACAGTACGCGCAGGGCCGAGCAACGCTGGCCGGCGCTGTCGAAGGCCGAAGACACCACGTCGATCACGACTTGTTCGGTCAGCGCCGAGGAGTCGACGATCATCGCGTTCTGGCCGCCGGTTTCGGCGATCAACGGGATCGGACGGCCCTGGGCGTCCAGGCGGCCCGCGACATTACGTTGCAGCAGACGCGCCACTTCGGTAGAGCCAGTGAACATCACGCCTTTGACGCGATCATCCCCCACCAGGCGGGCACCCACGGTTTCGCCCTGGCCCGGCAGCAGTTGCAGCACGCCTTCCGGAATACCGGCTTCCAACAGGATGCGCACGGCTTGCGCGGCGACCAGCGGAGTTTGTTCGGCCGGCTTGGCCAGTACCGGGTTGCCGGCGGCCAATGCGGCGGCGACTTGGCCGCTGAAGATGGCCAGTGGGAAGTTCCACGGGCTGATGCAGACCACCGGGCCCAGTGGCCGGTGGGCGTCGTTGGTGAAGTCGTTGCGTGCCTGCACCGCGTAGTAGCGCAGGAAGTCCACGGCTTCACGCACTTCGGCGATGGCGTTGGCGAAGGTCTTGCCGGCTTCGCGGGCCAGCAGGCCCATCAGCGGCTGGATCTCGCCCTCCATCAGGTCGGCGGCGCGCTCCAGGATAGCGGCGCGTTCGGCGGGCGGGGTGGCCTGCCAGATCGGACCGGCACTGATTGCGCACAGGATGGCGTTGTCGACGTCTTCGACGGTGGCTTCTTGTACATGACCGACTACATCACGCAGGTCGGACGGGTTGAGCACCGGCGCCGCTGCTTGCTCGCTGGAGGTACAACCGAGCATCGGCGTGGCTTTCCAGTTGTTGTGAGCGGTGGCGAGAAGGGCACACGAAAGCGATGCCAGGCGATGTTCGTTGGCCAGGTCGATACCGGCCGAGTTGGCGCGGTCGCTACCGTACAGGTCACGTGGCAATGGAATGCGCGGGTGCGGCAGGCCGAAGCCGCCTTCCAGCGTGGCCATTTGCTCGATGCTGGTCACCGGATCGGCCACCAGCTCCTGGATCGAGATGGATTGGTCGGCAATACGGTTGACGAACGAAGTGTTCGCGCCGTTTTCCAGCAGGCGACGGACCAGGTAGGCCAGCAGCGTTTCGTGGGTGCCGACCGGTGCATACACGCGGCACGGACGGTTCAGCTTGCCATCGGCAACCTTGCCTACAACCTGCTCGTACAGTGGCTCACCCATGCCGTGCAGGCACTGGAACTCGTACTGGCCGGGGTAATAGTTCTGACCGGCGATATGGTAGATGGCCGAAAGCGTGTGGGCGTTGTGCGTGGCGAACTGCGGGTAGATGACTTCCGGTACCGACAGCAGTTTGCGTGCGCAGGCGATGTAGGACACGTCGGTGTACACCTTGCGGGTGTACACCGGGTAGCCTTCCAGGCCTTCGACCTGGGCGCGCTTGATTTCGCTGTCCCAGTACGCGCCTTTTACCAGGCGGATCATCAGGCGGTGGCGGCTGCGGCGCGCCAGGTCGATGACGTAGTCGATCACATACGGGCAACGCTTCTGGTAGGCCTGGATCACGAAACCGATGCCGTTCCAGCCAGTCAGTTGAGGCTCGAAGCACAGGCGCTCGAGCAGGTCCAGGGACAGCTCCAGGCGGTCGGCTTCTTCGGCGTCGATGTTCAAACCGATGTCGTATTGCTTGGCCAGGAGCGTCAGGGACAGTAGGCGCGGGTACAGCTCATCCATCACGCGCTCATACTGCGCACGGCTGTAGCGCGGGTGCAGCGCCGACAGCTTGATGGAAATGCCCGGGCCTTCATAAATCCCACGGCCGTGGGAGGCTTTGCCGATGGAGTGGATGGCTTGTTCGTACGAGGCCAGGTACTTCTGGGCATCGTGCTCGGTGAGCGCGGCTTCACCGAGCATGTCGTAGGAATAGCGGAAGCCCTTGGCTTCGAATTTGCTCGCATTGGCCAGGGCTTCGGCGATGGTTTCGCCGGTGACGAACTGTTCGCCCATCAGGCGCATGGCCATGTCGACGCCCTTGCGGATCATCGGCTCGCCGCTCTTGCCGATGATGCGGCTCAGGGACGAGGTGAGGCCGGCTTCATTGTGGGTGGCGACCAGTTTGCCGGTCAGCAGCAGGCCCCAGGTGGCGGCGTTGACGAACAGCGACGGGCTGTTGCCCAAATGCGGCTGCCAGTTGCCGGTGCTGATCTTGTCGCGGATCAGCGCGTCGCGGGTGCCCTTGTCCGGGATGCGCAGCAGCGCTTCGGCCAGGCACATCAGGGCGACACCTTCCTGGGACGACAGGGAAAACTCTTGCAGCAGGCCCTGGACAATCCCGGCACGGCCGCCGGCGCTCTTCTGGTTACGCAGTTTTTCGGCAATCGAGGCGGCGAGCTTGTTGGTGGCTTCGGCCATCGGCGCCGGCAGGCGGGCCTGTTCGATCAGCATCGGCACCACTTCCGGCTCGGGGCGACGGTAAGCGGCAGTGATCGACGCACGCAGCACGGATTGCGGCAGGATGCTTTCGGCGAATTCGAGGAAGCACTGGTGGGCGTGGTCGGTCTGGACCTCGCCCGCGTCGTCCGCGTCCTTGCTGCTCAAACCATTGAGTTCGGTCAGGGTTGCACCACCCTCCAGTTTCTCCAGGTAATTGAAAATCGCCTGCTTGATCAGCCAGTGCGGCGTGCGATCGATGGAGGTCGCGGCGGCCTTGAGGCGCTCGCGGGTCGGGTCGTCAAGTTTGACCCCAAGGGTGGTCGTAGCCATTTTCTTATCCTCATGGGTGCCACTACCGAGTGGCATCAGCTGGCGGCAAGATTAGCTTTGCGCATGCAGAGGTGCAACCGGGTGCAACCCATTTTCTTCATGATTTTTTCGATCGTGATCGGGAAAAAAACGGCCTTCGACGGAATCCGCTTCGCCTTGGTGCGTTTGCTTCTGAGATCGGCTGTTCTTGCTCCGAAAAGGAGCAAAAACGAGGTGTTTTGCGCATTTAACATCAAGGTGCAACTTATTCTCGCGAAACTGGTTGCACCTTATTTGCTTTGTTGAATAGCATTCGCGCCCAAGGTGCAACCACCTCTGAGGTTTGGTTCATCGGCTGGCGGCTTTCCTGGGGAAACGTCAGTCATAAATGCGCGGCACGCAGCTACGTCTACCTACTTCCAGTGGGTGGTCGTCTGACAGACCGCCGCTACATAAAAACAAAGCCAGGGCGTCACTCTTATGAGCGTTAGTAATCCAACCCTGATCACGTTCGTGATCTACATCGCAGCAATGGTGCTGATCGGCTTCATGGCCTATCGCTCCACCAACAACCTTTCCGACTACATCTTGGGCGGTCGCAGCCTCGGTAGCGTGGTGACAGCCTTGTCGGCCGGTGCTTCCGACATGAGCGGCTGGTTGTTGATGGGCCTGCCGGGCGCGATCTACATGTCCGGCCTGTCGGAAAGCTGGATCGCCATCGGCCTGATCGTTGGTGCCTACCTCAACTGGCTGTTCGTCGCCGGTCGCCTGCGGGTCCAGACCGAGCACAACGGTGACGCCCTGACCCTGCCGGATTATTTCTCCAGCCGTTTCGAAGATAAAAGCGGCCTGCTGCGGATCATCTCCGCCGTGGTGATCCTGGTGTTCTTCACCATTTACTGCGCTTCCGGCATCGTGGCCGGTGCCCGCTTGTTCGAAAGCACTTTCGGCATGTCCTACGAGACCGCCCTTTGGGCCGGTGCCGCAGCGACCATTGCCTACACCTTCGTCGGTGGTTTCCTGGCCGTGAGCTGGACTGACACCGTACAGGCCACCCTGATGATTTTCGCGCTGATCCTCACGCCGATCATCGTGCTGCTGGCCACTGGTGGCGTCGACACCACTTTCCTGGCCATCGAAGCCAAGAACCCTGACAACTTCAACATGCTGAAAAACACCACCTTCATCGGCATCATTTCGCTGATGGGCTGGGGCCTGGGTTACTTCGGCCAGCCGCATATCCTGGCGCGCTTCATGGCGGCGGATTCGGTGAAGTCGATTGCCAAGGCGCGTCGTATCTCCATGACCTGGATGATCCTGTGCCTGGGCGGCACGGTGGCGGTGGGCTTCTTCGGTATTGCCTACTTCTCGGCACACCCGGAAGTGGCCGGTCCTGTGACTGAAAACCACGAACGTGTATTCATCGAGCTGGCCAAGCTGCTGTTCAACCCATGGATTGCCGGTGTGTTGCTGTCGGCCATCCTGGCTGCCGTGATGAGTACCCTGAGCTGCCAATTGCTGGTGTGCTCCAGCGCCCTGACCGAAGACTTCTACAAAACCTTCCTGCGCAAGACCGCCTCCCAGGTTGAGCTGGTGTGGGTCGGTCGTGCCATGGTGCTGCTGGTGGCCCTGGTCGCTATCGGCCTGGCCGCCAACCCGAACAACCGCGTACTGGGCCTGGTGAGCTACGCCTGGGCCGGTTTCGGCGCCGCGTTCGGTCCTGTGGTGCTGATCTCGGTGATCTGGAAAGGCATGACCCGCAACGGCGCACTGGCCGGTATCCTGGTCGGCGCGATCACCGTGATCGTGTGGAAACACTTTGAGCTGCTGGGCCTGTACGAAATCATCCCAGGCTTCATCTTCGCCAGCCTCGCGATCTACGTCGTAAGCAAGATGGGCGCACCGACTGCGGGTATGGTCGAGCGTTTTGATGCGGCGGAAAAAGACTACAACCTCAACAAGTAATTCGCCGGGCCTTAAGCGCCTGATGAGTTGAAAGAGGGGCCCGCTTCCTATGGATAGCGGGCCTTTTTTTGCGTGTGCTTTACGCCGACCCAGAGAGGATTCGTACGCGTTTTTGTAGGGTTTTACTGATTTGTCTGGCGCGTGCTCGGCAGAGGGCAGCCGTGATGCAGAATCGGCCCCTTACCCCTTGCAGAGAAACACCGGATGTTAGCTCCTGCCAATCAGAGTGCCTTTACCCTGTCCCTCAATGGGGAGCCCAGTGAATTCAAGGTCCACGGGTTCATGGGGACTGAGTTCATCAGCCTGCCTTTTCGCTTTGACCTGGAGTTGGTCAGCGAGCAACCCGACCTGGACCTTGAGAGTCTGCTGCACAGCCAGGCGTTCCTGGGGTTTGATGCCAATGGCCATGGCATTCATGGCCTGGTGTATCGGGTCGCACAAGGTGATTCGGGCAGGCGCCTTACGCGCTATCAGATCACCCTGATGCCGCAGCTGGCTTATCTGGAGCACAGCACTCATCAGCGGATCTTTCAGAAAAAAACAGTGCCCCAGATCATTGCACAGGTATTGGAGGCCCAGGCCATCAAAGCTGATGCCTTCGCATTTCATCTGAGCGGCAAGTACCCCGAGTGTGAGTATTGTGTTCAGTTCGGCGAAACCGATCTGGAGTTTATTCAACGCTTGTGTGCCGAATGGGGCATTCACTATCACTTCCAGCACAGCCCCGAGCGCCACCTGTTGGTGTTTGGCGACGACCAGAGTGTGTTCGCGAAGCCGGATCACGTCACGCCATATTCACCCGGCTCCGGGATGGTGGCCGATGGGCCTGCGATCAAGCGCTTTATTCTGCGGCTGAAGACCCGCACCAGCGGTGTGAATCTGCGGGACTACGACTTCAAAAAGCCGAACCTGACGTTGGAAAGCGCAGTCTCCAGCAATCGGCAACCGACTCTGAACGACCAGCGTTACCCAGGGCACTTCGAAGATCGTGAGCGTGGCAAGTACCTGGCGCAACGCGTGCTGGAGCGTCATCGCAGCGATTACCGCCAGGCCCGTGGCCATAGCGATCAACCGGCGTTGGTCACCGGACAGTTCCTGAAGATGGCTGGTCACCCTCGTCAGGAGTGGAATGCCTTGTGGCTGGTCACTCAGTTGCACCATACAGGGCGGCAGCCTCAGGTGCTTGAGGAATCTGCCCCTGAAGGGTATGGCGATGAATCCTCCCAAGGCTACAGCAATGAATTTGTCGTAACGCCCTGGGACGTGCTGTTTCGAACACCGCTCATGATGTCGCGGCCGTCCATATCGGGTTACCAGAACGCAGTAGTGACGGGGCCCGCCGACAGTGAAATCCATTGTGACGAGTACGGCCGGGTCAAGGTGCAGTTTGCCTGGGACCGCAACGGTGAACGCAACGATCAGTCCAGCTGCTGGCTGAGGGTTGCCAGCGGTTGGGCCCATGATCGTTACGGTTCTGTGTTGATTCCGCGGGTCGGTATGGAGGTCCTGGTGGGCTTCGTCAATGGCGACCCGGATATGCCATTGGTGATGGGTTGCCTGCCTAATGCGGCAACACAGGTGCCCCTCGATTTGCCGGCGGACAAGACCCGAAGCATCTTGCGCAGCCAGAGCAGCCCTGGGGGGGGTGGCTACAACGAGCTACGCATCGAGGATCGCAAGGGGGCCGAGGAAATCTATCTGCGCGCCCAGCGGGATTGGACGCAGCATGTGCTGCATGACCATCGGGTGATGGTGGACGGCGAATCGCACCATGAAGTGCAGGGCGAGGAACAGCGGATAAATCATGGCAACCGCCTGACCGACCTCAAGCAGGACGACCATCTAGTGGTGGGCGGTTCGCAGCAGGTCCGGGCCGGGCAGACCATCCAGATAGGCGCAGGACAAAGCATCGTCATTGACGCGGGCGCGACCGTCACGATTCAGGCGGGTGGGCAGTCGATCACCCTGTCTGCCGGTGGCATTTTCAGCAGCGTGCCGATCCAGCCTGGCGGGGCGCCCGCTGCAGTAGCGGCGCCGTTGATGCCGGGGGTGAAGGAAAAATTGTTGGCAGTGATCCCGGCTCCGCTGTCCCGTGTGCAGGTCGCCAGCCTGAAACGCAGTGCACCGTTTTGCGAAGAGTGCGAACGATGCAGGAACGGCCAGTGCAATCTCACCTGACCTCCACCCAGAAGGACTCTACGTCGATGCTTCAACCCTTGCTTGCTGGTGAAAAGATCTTCGCAGTACTCGGCGCTGCCAGCGACGCCCAGCCCTTGAATGCGTGGCGAACGCTGGCCGGCGGAGCGCCTTTGCATCCCGTTTGGGCCAGTACGGCCTATGCGACCTGGGAGGAGGTGATGCCCTATGTAGGCATCGTCGATCCAGGTAGCGCGTTCCTGGAATGGGCTGCCGCCACAGACGCCACGGATTGGGGCTGGCTGGCCGTATCGTCCTGCCCATTGGACGTGGTGGTCGCACACCTGCAAAGCCTGACCAAGGTGTACCTGGCCGATGGGCAAGAGGTATTTTTGCGCTTTTGGGATGGCGCGCAGTTTCTGCCGATCATTCAGCGCTGCGGTGAAGAGCTGTTGCCGGTGTTCCCGCGATACCTCATTAGTGGCCAATCGCTGACTGTTGCGACTGGCCCGGTCACTGCCGCCAAAGCCAGCCCATGGTGGCGAGTGCCGGTACCTTTGCTGGAGCACTTGGCGGAGCAATCGCCGCAAACCCTGGTCGGTAACCTGTTGCAGTGGCTCGAAGAGCAGCGACCCGACCTCTACACCGCTTTTGCGCCGGCGACCTTGCAGCACAAGGTCGCCTACTTTGCGCGTCGATCGAGTATCAGCCATGAAGCGCTGGCTGATTACCTGGCCTCAGAGCTGAGTTGAGCCCAGCGCCTGCTGCAAATCCTCGATCAGGTCTTCAATGGCCTCGATGCCCACCGACAAGCGAATCATCTCGGGCTTTACGCCGGCCTTGGCCTGTTCTTGCTCGTTCATCTGCCGATGGGTGGTGGAGGCCGGGTGGCAGGCCAGGGATTTGGCATCGCCGATGTTCACCAGGCGCTTGAAGATGCGCAGTGCGTCATAGAAGCGCACGCCGGCCTCATAGCCGCCCTTCAAGCCAAATGAAAGGATTGCTGACGGTTTGCCTTGCAAGTACTTCTGCGCCAGTTCGTGGTGCGGGTGGTCCGGCAGGCCTGCGTAGCTGACCCACTCTACCTCGGCATGGCCTTGCAGGAACTGTGCGACCTTCAGGGCGTTTTCAGTATGGCGCTCCATGCGCAGGGCCAGGGTTTCCAGGCCTTGCAGCAGCAGGAAGGCGTTCATCGGGGCCAGTGCCGCGCCGGTGTTGCGCAGTGGAACGGTGCGGGCGCGAGCGATGAAGGCGGCCGGGCCGAATTTCTCGGTGTAGACCACGCCGTGATAGGCGGGCTCGGGGTTGTTGAGCCCGGGGAATTTCTGCGGGTAGTCGGTCCAGGGGAAGTTGCCGCTGTCGACGATCACGCCGCCCAGGGAGTTGCCGTGGCCGCCGATGTACTTGGTCACCGAGTGCACCACGATATCGGCGCCGAACCGGATGGGTTTGCACAGGATCGGCGTGGCCACGGTGTTATCCACCACCAGCGGCACGCCGTGCGCGTGGGCGACGTTGGCCAGGGCTTCCAGGTCGACGATGTTGCCCGCCGGGTTGCCGATGCTTTCGCAGTACACCAGCTTGGTGTTGTCGTCGATCAGCTCGGCGATGGCTTCGGCGCAGTCATCCCGGGCAAAGCGAACATCGACGCCGAAGCTGGGCAGCAAGTGCGCGAACAAGGTGTAGGTGCCGCCGTAGAGTTGCGGGGTGGTGACGATATTGTCCCCGGCGCGGGTGAGCGTCTGGATCGCGTAGTGGATCGCCGCGCTGCCGGCCGACACCGCCAGGCCTGCGATACCGCCTTCGAGCGCGGCGATGCGTTGCTCCAGCACGTCGTTGGTGGGGTTCATGATCCGCGTGTAGATATTGCCGGGCACGTCCAGGTTGAACAGGTCGGCGCCGTGCTGGGCGTTGTCGAATTCGAAGGCAACATTCTGGTAGATCGGCACAGCAACGGCCTTGGTGGTCGGGTCCGACTGGAAGCCGTGGTGCAGTGCGATGGTGGCGTCTTTCATGAGGGTGATGGACCTCCCTGGAGTGTGGATCGCCACAATAAGTCCGAGTCATCATTGATATTTAGACTTTTTTCAGGTGAAAGCCTGTCTTTTCGATATAAGTACCGCCCGGCACGTTGCCCTGCACCAACGCTTGCGTAAAAGGTAAACTTCGCCCCCTGCGCAGGAGCAACCATGAATTATCGTCACGCCTTTCACGCCGGCAACCACGCCGATGTCTTCAAACACCTGACCTTGACCCGCCTCATCGCCCTGATGTCGCGCAAGGAGCAGCCGTTCGCCTACCTCGACACCCATGCGGGGATCGGTCTGTACGACCTGCAGGGCAACCAGGCCAACCGCACCGGTGAATACCTGGAAGGCATCGCCCGCCTGTGGGGCGCAAGCGACCTGCCGCCGTTGACCGCCGATTACATGCGCGTGCTGCATGAGATGAACCCGGATGGCGAGTTGCGCTACTACCCTGGTTCGCCCGAGCTGGCGCGGCGCCTGACGCGCCCTCAGGACCGCGTGCTGCTCAATGAGAAACACCCGGAAGACGGCGTGTTGCTCAAGGACAACATGAAGGGTGACCGCCGCGTCAAAGTGCACCTGGGCGAAGGTTGGCACGTACCGCGTGCGCTGTTGCCGGTGCCGGAAAAGCGCGCGCTGATGCTGATCGACCCGCCGTTCGAAAAGCTCGACGAGATGCAACGCTGCGCCGCCTCCCTCAAGGAAGCCGTGGGCCGCATGCGCCAGACCGTCGCGGCCATCTGGTACCCGGTGAAGGACCAGCGCATGTTGCGTCGTTTCTACCAGGACCTCGCCGGCAGCGGCGCGCCGAAGTTGCTGCGAGTGGAGTTACTGGTGCATCCGCTGGACACCCCCAACACCCTGACTGGCTCGGGCCTGGCCATCGCCAACCCGCCGTGGGGGCTGGAAGAGGAGCTGCGTGAGCTGCTGCCGTGGCTGTCCAGGAAGCTTGGGCAGACCCAGGGCGGATGGCAGATGGATTGGCTCATCGCTGAGTAACCACGCCTTGTGAATACCTCATGTGGGAGGGGGCTTGCCCCCGATAGCGATCTATCAGTTACAGATGTACTGACTGACACACCGCTATCGGGGGCAAGCCCCCTCCCACATTTTACCCGTGTCGGCTTTAGATCGGGCAGGTCACACCGGTGCCACCAATCCCGCAATAGCCCTGCGGATTTTTCGCCAGGTACTGCTGGTGATACGCCTCGGCGAAGTACACCGTCGGTGCCTCTTCGATTTCGGTGGTAATCGCACCCAGGCCGGCCTTGGTCAGTTCGGCTTGATACGCCTTGGCGCTGGCCTGCGCCGCCGCCAGTTGTTCCGGCGTGGTGGCATAAATCACTGAGCGGTACTGGCTGCCGATGTCATTGCCCTGGCGCATGCCCTGGGTGGGGTTGTGCAGTTCCCAGAACATTTTCAACAAGTCTTCGTATTTCACTTTGGCCTGGTCATACACCACCAGCACCACTTCGCTGTGGCCGGTCAGGCCCGAGCAGACTTCTTCATAGGTCGGGTTGGGCGTGTAGCCGCCGGCGTAACCGACCACAGTGCTGACCACGCCATCGCGCTGCCAGAACCGACGCTCGGCACCCCAGAAGCAGCCCAGGCCGAAGATTGCAAAGCCGACGTCATCGAGGAACGGTCCGAGCAGCGGGTTGCCATTGACGAAGTGCTTCTGCGGCAATGCCATCGGGGTTTCACGGCCAGGCAGAGCTTGTTCTTGAGTAGGCAGCACGTTTTTGTTCACCAGAATTTCCGAGCGCAAGACCATGATCAGTCCTCTCGTCAGGTTGAGTTAGCAATAAAGATTGAGACCGCCAGTGTGCCCGAGTGTTACAGCGCTGTCAGGCGATAGGGCCGCGCGGGTAGCGTTTCAGCATCGCCAGCAGCTCGGCGCCGGGGATCGGCCGGTCGAACAGGTAGCCCTGGCCCACATCGCAACGGTGCCGGCGCAGGAACGCCAGTTGCTCGGCGGTCTCGATGCCCTCGGCCACCACCTTGAGCTTGAGATTGTGGGCCATGGCGATCACCGCCGAGGTGATTTCCATGTCGTCCTGGTTGTCCGGGATTTCGTGGATGAAGCTGCGGTCGATCTTGATGATGTCGATAGGGAATTTTTTCAAGTAACTCAACGACGAGTAACCGGTGCCGAAGTCGTCCATGGCCAGGGTCAGGCCGAAGCTCTTCAATTGATCAAGCTGCAGGCGCGTGTCTTCGGTGGCTTCCAGTAGCAGGCCTTCGGTCAGTTCCAGCTCCAGCAGGTTGGCCGGCAGTTTTTCTTCCTTGAGGATCGTGGCGATCGAGGCCACCAGGTCCGGGTCGGAAAACTGCTTGGGTGACAGGTTGATCGCCACCTGCAAGTTGCCCATGCCAGCGGCGGTCAACTGACGGCTCATGCGACAGGCCTGGCGCGCGATCCATTTGCCGATGGGAATAATCAGACCGGTTTCTTCAGCCACGCTGATGAATTGGTCAGGGCGGATCATGCCTTTTTCCGGATGGTTCCAGCGCAATAGCGCTTCCATGCCCAGCAGACGGCCACTGCGCAGGCACAGCTTGGGCTGGTAGAACACGTCCAGTTCGTTCTGGGTGAGGGCGCGGCGCAGGTTGTTCTCGACGAACAGCTTGTAGCTGGCCTCGGCATTCAGCGCTTCGGTAAAGATCTGCACCTGATGTTTGCCGTTGGCCTTGGCCTTGTGCAGGGCCAGGCCGGCGTTACGCATCAGGGTCTGCGGGTCGCGGCCATGCAGTGGCGCGCAGGCCAGGCCCACGGAGCCGGTGACGCTGATCAACTGGTTGTCGACGAACATCGGCTTGTCGAGGGTCGCGAGCAATTGGCTGGCCACCAACTGGCCACTTTCCAGGTCGGTGTCGTCGAGCAGCACCGCAAACTCGTTGCTGGCAAAGCGCGCCAGGCTGCCACCGGTGCTCAGGCTGTTGCGCAGGCGCCGGGCCAGGCTGATCAGCAGCTTGTCACCGGTCTGGTGGCCTAGGCTGTCGTTGATGCGCTTGAAGTTGTCGATGTCCACCAGCAGCAGGCTGATCGGGCTGTCGCTGTCACGGGCGAAGCGTTCATCGAGGTTGCGAATGAACGCCGGGCGATTGCCCAGGTTGGTCAGGTTGTCCGTGTAGGCCAGGCGCTCGATACGCTGCTGGGCCAGCTTGGTCTGGGTAATGTCTTCGTAGATGCCGATGTAGTGCGTCAGCTCACGGTTGTCGCCATACACCTTGGAAATCGACAGCTGGCCCCAGTAGGGCTCCAGGTTCTTGCGCCGGCTCTTGAATTCGCCCTGCCAGCTGTTGCTTTTGGCCAGGCTCGAGGGGGCGTCGAACAGCAATTCGCTGAGGTTCTCCAGCGCCGGCAATTGGGCCAGGCGGTGGCCGTGGACCTCTTCGGCGCTGTACTGGGTGATCGCAGTAAAGCTTGGGTTGACGTACTCCACTACACCATCGCAGTTGACCAGCAGAAAGGCGTTGGCGCTTTGTTCCACGGCACGCTGGAACAGGTGCAGGGCGCTGGTGGCGGTGCGGCGGTTGTGGTTGTTGATCACCTGGGCGAACTGGTCGGCCAGCTCGCCGGCAAAGGCAATTTCATCGGCCTGCCAGGCGCGGGTGCTGCCGCTTTGCTCCAGGCACAGCACGCCCACCACATGGCCATCGACGCGAATGCTCGCGTCAAGCATCGCGTGGATGTCTTTGTCGCGCAGGCTGTCGGCCATTTCTCGGGTGCGCGGGTCGCGCAGTGCGTTGGTGGCGTCGATGGCCCGGCTGGAGTGCAAGGCTTCCAGGTAGTCCGGGAAGCAACTGGCGTCGATAGGCTCGGGCAAGTGATGCTGCCCGTCTGCGCGGTGGTAGGCGGAGATCGGCACCAGGCGCTGGCCTTCAAGGTTCCAGATGCTGGCGCAGTCGATCTGGTAGATATCGCAGGCGCTGCGGGTGATCAGCTCGGCAGCTTCCTGCAGCGAATTGTTAGTGGTGTAGCGCTGACGGGCCAGCAGCAGGATCAACTCCTGTTGGGCGCGCACCCGCTCAAGGTGCTGCAACTGTTCCTGCTGGGCCCGCTGGTTGAGTTCCAGGGCGATCTGCAGGCGGCTGTTCTGGTTCTCCAGGTCTGCCGTGGGCACGGCAGTGGGGATTTCACTGAACAGGCCATCGACCACCATCAGGTAGCCGCGCAGCAGGTGGCGATTGTGTTGTTTGTAGGCTTCGCCCATTTCCAGCAGGCTCAGCGGGCCGTCGCTGGTGTGCAGGGTGTAGCGCACCAGGTAGTGCGGGCTCTGGTTCAGTTGCTGCTGGATGATGTCGTGCAGTTGATAGCGCGCCTGGGGCTCCATCAGGCTGGCGTAAGGAGTGCCGATCAGCGCGCACAGCTCGACCGCCGGCAGGCCGAATTGGCGCTCGCAATTGGGGTCGAGGTAAAGGAGGGCCCAGCTTGCCTCATTAAGCCGCTCGAAACGCAGCATACCGAGGCGCGAAGGCACCGGTAACTGCGTCACTACCTCGGCCGCCATTCGGGCGACATCGGGCTGGCTTTTCATGGGGGAGACTCACTTGAAATAACGCGCACGGCGCCGGGCTCACGCCCTCTTTTCTGTTGCCTGCGGCAAGGTTGCATCATGCGGCGCGGGCTGACAAGAGAGGATGAAGGCTAAGTGCTATAACGGGGTTATCGGCTGCGGAAGGGATTTCTGCAATCGAGGTGATGGAAGGTGTACAAACCTGTCTTGTATGTCCAGTTTCCTGCCTGAAAGCCGGCAAAAAAAGCCCCGCCAAGTGGCGGGGTTGAGGTACGAGCGTGGCGCTCGAAAATCGATACAGCCAGGCCTCCTCAGTGAAGAGGAGGCCGTGACGGTTTACAGCAAGATCGTGCGGATATCGTTCAGCACTTGGCCCAGACGCTGGGTGAAGCGTGCAGCGGCGGCGCCGTTGATCACACGGTGATCGTAGGACAGCGACAGCGGCAGCATCAGCTTAGGCTGGAACGCTTTACCGTCCCAAACCGGCTGGATAGTCGCCTTGGACACACCCAGTATCGCCACTTCCGGCGCGTTGACGATTGGCGTAAAGCCAGTACCGCCAATGTGACCGAGGCTGGAGATGGTGAAGCATGCGCCCTGCATGTCGTCCGGGGTGAGCTTCTTGTCGCGGGCCTTGGCAGCCAGCGCGGCGGCTTCGGCAGCGAGTTGCAGCAGGCTCTTCTGGTCGACGTTCTTGATCACCGGTACCAGCAGGCCATCCGGGGTGTCCACCGCGAAACCGATGTGCACGTACTTCTTGCGGATGATCGCCTTGCCGCTTGGCGCCAGCGAACTGTTGAAGTCCGGCAGCTCCTTGAGCAGGTAGGCACAGGCCTTGAGCAGCAGCGGCAGCACGGTCAGTTTCACGCCGGCTTTTTCGGCCACGGCTTTCTGCGCAATGCGGAAAGCTTCCAGGTCGGTGATGTCGGCCTGGTCGAACTGCGTCACGTGCGGGATGTTCAGCCAACTGGCGTGCAGGCCGGCCGCGCCGATTTGCATCAGGCGGGTCATCGGCACTTCTTCGACTTCGCCGAAGCGGCTGAAGTCCACGGTGCGGATCGGCGGAATGCCCGAACCACCGGTAGCGCCGCCAGCAGCTGGCGCTTCCTTGGCTTTCTGCATCATGGCCTTGACGTAAACCTGCACGTCTTCCTTCAACACGCGACCGTGAGGGCCAGTGGCCGACACAGCGCTCAGCTCCACGCCGAACTCACGGGCCAACTGACGCACGGCAGGGCCGGCGTGAACCTTGGCACCGCTTGGCGCAGGTGCGGCAGCAGCAGCGGCCGGAGCGGCCTCGACTTTTGCAGCAGGTGCAGGTGCAGCGGCAGCCGGTGCGGCTTCAGCCTTGGCGGCTGGAGCAGCGGCCGGGGCTGGGGCGGCGGCAGGCGCAGCGCCTTGTACTTTCAGCTTGAGGATGAAGTCACCGGTGCCGACTTCGTCTTCCAGCTTGACCGCAATGCTTTCCACCACGCCGGCAGCCGGCGAAGGGATTTCCATGGAGGCTTTGTCAGACTCCAGGGTGATCAGCGACTGGTCGGCTTCGACGGTGTCGCCGACCTTGACCAGCAGCTCGATGATCTTGGCCTTGCCCGACGAACCGATGTCCGGGACGTGAATGTCCTGGACAGTGGCGGCGGCAGGTGCGGCAGCGGCAGGCGCTTCGGCAGGTTTTTCAGCAGCAGGCGCAGGTGCAGCGGCGGCAGCAGGGGCCGCCGGCGCAGGGGCCGCATCAGCGGCACCTTCGATTTCCAGCTCCAGCAGTTCGTCGCCTTCTTTCAGGCGGTCGCCCAGCTTCACTTTCAGGCTCTTGACCACGCCGGCCTTGGGAGCAGGGATTTCCATGCTCGCCTTGTCCGATTCCAGGGTCAGGATGCTCTGGTCGGCTTCGACGGTGTCGCCGACCTTCACAAACAGCTCGATTACTTCACCTTCACCGCTGCCGATGTCAGGTACGCGAATGAGTTCGCTCACAAAAAGTCTCCTCAGCAGTCCAGTGGGTTGCGTTTTTCCGGGTTGATCCCGAACTTGACGATAGCGTCAGCCACCACCTTCGGTTCGATCTCACCACGGTCAGCCAAGGCTTCCAGGGCTGCCAACACCACGAAGTGACGGTCAACTTCGAAGAAGTGACGCAGCTTCTTGCGGCTGTCACTGCGGCCGAAACCGTCGGTGCCCAGGACTTTGAATTCCTTGGACGGGACCCACTGGCGAATTTGTTCAGCAAACAGTTTCATGTAGTCGGTCGAAGCGATCACCGGGCCTTTACGGCCGGTCAGGCACTCTTCAACGAAGGTGCGCTGTGGCTTCTGGCCAGGGTGCAGGCGGTTGTGACGCTCTACGGCCAGGCCATCGCGACGCAGTTCGTTGAAGCTGGTCACGCTCCATACGTCGGCCCCGACGTTGAACTCGTCACGCAGGATCTTGGCCGCTTCACGCACTTCGCGCAGGATGGTGCCGGAGCCCATCAGCTGTACGTGGTGCGCTGCTTCCTTGGTGTCTTCTTCGAGCAGGTACATGCCCTTGATGATGCCTTCTTCCACGCCGGCCGGCATGGCTGGCTGCTGGTAGGACTCGTTCATCACAGTGATGTAGTAGAAAACGTCCTGCTGCTCTTCGGTCATTTTCTTCATGCCGTCCTGGATGATCACCGCCAGCTCGTAGCCGTAGGTTGGATCAAAGGTGCGGCAGTTCGGGATGGTGGCAGCCAGGATGTGGCTGTGACCGTCTTCGTGTTGCAGGCCTTCGCCGTTCAGCGTGGTACGACCGGCGGTGCCGCCGATCAGGAAGCCACGGGTACGGCTGTCGCCTGCTGCCCAGGCCAGGTCGCCGATACGCTGGAAGCCGAACATCGAATAGAAGATGTAGAACGGCAGCATCGGCTGGTTGTGGCTGGAGTACGAAGTACCGGCAGCGATGAAGGAGCTCATTGCGCCCGCTTCGTTGATGCCTTCTTCGAGGATCTGGCCCTTCTTGTCTTCCTTGTAGAACATCACCTGGTCTTTATCGACTGGCTCGTAGAGCTGGCCGACGGAGGAGTAGATGCCCAACTGACGGAACATGCCTTCCATACCGAAGGTACGGGCTTCGTCCGGGATGATCGGGACGATGCGCGGGCCGATGTCCTTGTCCTTGACCAACTGCGCGAGGATCCGCACGAAGGCCATGGTGGTGGAGATTTCACGGTCGCCCGAGCCGTCAAGGATAGCCTTGAGGGTGCTCAGGTCCGGCGTCGGTACGCTGAAGCTCTGCGCGCGGCGTTGTGGCACGAAACCACCCAGTGCGGCGCGGCGCTCGGCCAGGTAGCGGGCTTCGGCGCTGTTCGGCTCCGGCTTGAAGAACGGCAGGTTTTCCAGCTCTTCATCCTTGACCGGGATGTCGAAGCGGTCACGGAACAACTTCAGGCTGTCGACATCGACTTTCTTGGTGTTGTGCGCAGTGTTCTTCGCTTCGCCGGCACCGGTGCCATAACCCTTGATGGTCTTGGCCAGGATGACGGTCGGTTGTTCTTTGTGGTTGACCGCTTCGTGGTACGCCGCGTAGACCTTGTACGGGTCGTGGCCGCCACGGTTGAGTTTCCAGATTTCGTCGTCGGACAGGTCGGCAACCATCGCCTTGAGTTCAGGCGTGTTGAAGAAGTGTTCGCGGACGAACGCGCCGTCCTTGGCCTTGTAGTTCTGGTACTCGCCGTCGATGACTTCGTCCATGCGACGCTGCAGGATACCGTCGACGTCCTTGGCCAGCAGTGGGTCCCAGAAACGACCCCAGATGACTTTGGTCACGTTCCACTGGGCGCCGCGGAACACGCCTTCGAGTTCCTGGATGATCTTGCCGTTGCCGCGAACCGGGCCGTCGAGGCGCTGCAGGTTGCAGTTGATGACAAAGATCAGGTTGTCCAGCTTCTCGCGGCCGGCCAGGGAGATGGCGCCCAGGGATTCCGGCTCGTCGCACTCGCCGTCGCCCAGGAAGCACCAGACCTTCTGTTTGCCTTCAGGGATGAAGCCACGGGCTTCCAGGTACTTCATGAAGCGTGCCTGGTAGATCGCCTGGATCGGGCCCAGGCCCATGGATACGGTCGGGAACTGCCAGAAATCAGGCATCAGCCAAGGGTGCGGGTACGACGACAGGCCGTTACCGTCCACTTCCTGGCGGAAGTTGTTCATGTGTTCTTCGCTGATGCGGCCTTCCATGAACGCACGGGCGTAGACGCCTGGCGAGGTGTGGCCCTGGAAGTAGATCAGGTCGCCGCCGTGTTCGTCGGTCGGGGCCTGGAAGAAGTAGTTGAAGCCGATGTCATACAGGGTTGCGCTGGAAGCGAAGCTGGAGATGTGACCGCCCAGGTCCGAATCTTTCAAGTTCGTGCGCATTACCATCGCCATGGCGTTCCAACGTACCAGCGAGCGAATGCGGCGTTCCATGAACAGGTCGCCAGGCATGCGTGCTTCGTGGGTAACGGGGATGGTGTTGCGGTATGGCGTAGTGATGGCGTAAGGCAGTTGCGAGCCGCTGCGGGTCGCGAGTTCGCCCATACGGGTCATCAGGTAGTGAGCACGGTCTTCGCCTTCTTTGTCGAGAACCGATTCCAGGGCGTCCAGCCATTCCTGGGTTTCGACGGGATCGAGGTCTTGCATGGCTTGCTCCAGGGCGGAAAGGCTACCAGAATCGGTTGCCTGAAGTTTGCGACTGGCCTTGTGGGCAGACGACATAAATTCTTGGATGGCCGAAGGTTGCTTCGGCGTCCTGTAGTTTTACTACAAATCGTCGGCCATTTCAGCCTTTCGAATGTATATACGAGTAGTAAAACTACACAAGACTGAGCGTATGGCTCGGTCTGGCTGGTGAGCATAATCGTTATTGTTGATCTTTTGCGAACAAGAAAAGGTGAAAGCTTGATGTTGGCTGCCAAAATGAAATTAATTTCAGCTATTTCTAACCTTTGTTCGACAGTCCTTCATAGAGCGTGGTCCTTGCGTTCACAACACGTAGCCAATTACACGCCGATCAAGGATAGACCATGAGCCTTCCAACACTGGCCCAACTACCGGCCATTCTCTTGCCAAAAGCCCAGCGGGCCGAGCAGTCATTTCGTGACGCAGTGGCCGCGCTGGACGACGATCATGGACTTTCTGCGTGGACGCCGCAACGGTGGGCCGACTTCGCCCGCGTGTGCGCCGCCAGTGATTTCGTCATTGAACAGAGTGTTCGTGACCCTTTGATGTTGCTCGAGCTGGCTGCCTGGGGCGAGTTGGACCGGGGTTTTGCGCCCGGCGAGCTGTGCGGGCAGATTGCTGGCGCCGTGCAACAAGTCGAAACAGAAGATGAACTCGGCCGTGTGCTGCGTCGCCAGCGCACGCGCCAGCAAGTGCGCATCATCTGGCGCGACCTGACCCGCCAGGCCGACCTGGTGCAAACCTGCCGCGACCTTTCCGACATGGCCGACGCCTGCATCGACCAGGCCTACCAGTGGCTGTACCAACGTCACTGCGTACAGTTCGGCACGCCCACCGGGCGGCGCAGCGGCGAGCCGCAGCACATGGTGATCCTCGGCATGGGCAAGCTCGGTGCGGTGGAGTTGAACCTGTCGTCGGATATCGACTTGATCTTCGCCTACCCCGAAGGTGGCGAGACGGTGGGTGTGAAACGCGCCCTGGATAACCAGGAATTCTTTATCCGCCTTGGTCAGAAACTGATCAAGGCCCTCGACCCGATCACCGTTGACGGCTTTGTGTTTCGCGTCGACATGCGCCTGCGGCCCTACGGCTCGGCCGGTGCGCTGGTACTGAGCTTCAACGCGCTGGAGCAGTATTACCAGGATCAGGGCCGTGACTGGGAACGCTACGCCATGATCAAGGCGCGGGTCGTGGCCGGCGACCAGGTGGCCGGTGCACAACTGCTCGACATGCTGCGGCCGTTCGTCTATCGCCGCTACCTGGACTTTTCCGCCATCGAAGCGCTGCGCACGATGAAGCAGTTGATTCAGCAGGAAGTACGGCGCAAAGGCATGGCCGACAACATCAAGCTGGGCTCGGGCGGCATCCGCGAAGTGGAGTTTATCGCCCAGGCGTTCCAGTTGATCCACGGCGGCCGCGACCTGAGCCTGCAACAGCGCCCGCTGCTCAAGGTGCTCGGCACCCTGGAAGGCCAGGGTTACCTGCCGCCGGCGGTGATTGCCGAATTGCGCAATGGCTACGAATTCCTGCGTTACACCGAGCACGCGATCCAGGCGATTGCCGATCGCCAGACACAAATGCTTCCGGACAGCCCCGAAGACCAGGCGCGCATTGCCTTTATGTTGGGCTTTGCCGATTGGGACGCTTTCCACGAGTGCCTGATGTACTGGCGCGGTCGGGTGGACTGGCACTTCCGCCAGGTGATCGCCGATCCGGATGAAGAAGAGGGCGAAGAAAGCGAGTTGGTGGTGGGCGGTGAGTGGTTGCCGCTTTGGGAGGAATCCCAGGATGAAGAGGCGGCCTGCCGTCAGTTGGCCGAAGGTGGTTTTACCGACGCGGCCAAGGCGCTCAAGGCGTTGGCCGGCCTGCGCAACAGCCCGCAACTGCGTGCCATGCAGCGTTTGGGGCGCGAACGGTTGGATGCTTTTATACCGCGCCTGCTTGCCCAGGCGGTCGAGCACGCCAACCCGGACCTGGTGCTGGAGCGCGTGTTGCCGCTGGTGGAAGCCGTCGCCCGGCGTTCCGCTTACCTGGTGCTGCTCACGGAAAACCCCGATGCCCTGCGCCGTCTGCTGACCCTGTGCGCCGCGAGCCCGTGGATCGCCGAGCAGATCACCCGTTTCCCGCTGTTGCTCGACGAATTGCTCAACGAAGGCCGCCTGTTCAAGCCACCGCTGGCGCCGGAACTGGCCGCCGAACTACGCGAGCGTCTTACACGCATCCCCGAAGATGACCTTGAGCAACAGATGGAAGCCCTGCGGCACTTCAAGCTGGCCCACCGCCTGCGCGTGGCGGCCTCGGAGATTGCCGGCAGCCTGCCGCTGATGAAAGTCAGCGACTACCTGACCTGGCTCGCCGAGGCCATCCTCGAACAAGTGCTGGCCCTGGCCTGGCGCCAGACCGTGGGGCGCCATGGCTCGCCGCAGCGGTTGGACGGCACCCTGTGCGATCCTGGGTTTATCATTGTCGGTTATGGGAAAGTCGGCGGTATAGAACTGGGGCATGGTTCGGACCTGGACTTGGTGTTTATCCACGACGGTGATCCCCAGGCGGAAACCGATGGCGCCAAGCCCATCGACGGTGCGCAGTTCTTCACGCGCCTGGGCCAGCGCATCATCCACCTGCTGACCACCCAGACCAACTCGGGCCAGTTGTATGAAGTGGACATGCGCCTGCGACCTTCCGGCGCATCCGGTTTGTTGGTGAGTTCGCTGGGGGCGTTTGAGCGCTATCAGCAAAATGAAGCCTGGACCTGGGAGCATCAGGCCCTGATTCGTGCGCGGGTGCTGGTGGGCAGCCAGGATGTGGGCCAGGCGTTCGAGCGGGTACGGGCTAAGGTATTGGGGCAGGAGCGGGACCTGGCGAAGCTGCGCCAGGAGGTCAGCGAGATGCGCGCCAAGATGCGTGACAACCTGGGCACCAAGGGCACGGCGGCCGGCACCGGCGCCAATGCCTTCGAAGCCACGGCGCTGTTCGACCTCAAGCAGGACGCCGGAGGTATCGTCGATATTGAATTTATGGTGCAATACGCGGCTTTGGCGTGGTCTGCGCAACATCCATCGTTGCTGCGCTACACCGACAATATCCGCATTCTGGAAGGCCTGGAGCAGGTAGGCTTGATGCCCGCCGCCGATGCCCATCTGCTGCGTGAGGTGTATAAGGCCTACCGATCCGCCGCGCACCGCCAGGCCTTGCAGAACGAGGCCGGTACAGTGGCCGGGGATCAGTTTGCCGACGAACGGCGCCAGGTAATGCGAATCTGGCAGGCGCTGGGGCTGAGCTGAAACACTATTACGGCGGGGAGGCATAAGCCTCCCCGCATCGTTTGTGGAAACTACATGAATATTCTGATCGTTGGGCCCAGTTGGGTCGGTGACATGGTGATGGCGCAGACACTCTTCCAGTGCCTGCGCGTGCGTTACCCGGACTGCCAGATCGACGTGCTCGCCCCCGAGTGGAGCCGGCCGATCCTCGAGCGCATGCCCGAGGTGCGCAAGGCCTTGAGCTTCCCGCTCGGCCACGGTGCCCTGGAGCTGGCAACCCGCCGTCGCATCGGCAAGTCCCTGGCGGGTGAGTACGACCAGGCGATCCTGCTGCCCAACTCGCTCAAGTCGGCGCTGGTGCCGTATTTTGCCGGTATCCCCAAGCGCACCGGCTGGCGCGGCGAGTTCCGCTACGTGCTGCTCAATGACGTGCGCACGCTGGACAAAGCCCGCTACCCGCTGATGATCGAACGCTTCATGGCCCTGGCCTATGAGCCGGGTGCCGAGTTGCCCAAGCCGTATCCGCGCCCGAGCCTGCAGATCGACCCGCTGAGCCGCGACGCGGCCCTGGCCAAGTTCGGCCTGACCCTGGACCGGCCGGTGTTGGCCTTGTGCCCCGGCGCCGAGTTTGGCGAGTCCAAGCGCTGGCCGTCGGAGCATTACGCGAAGGTGGCCGAGGCGAAGATCCGCGAAGGCTGGCAGGTGTGGCTGTTCGGTTCGAAGAAGGACCATCCGGTAGGTGAAGACATTCGCCAGCGCCTGATCCCCGGCCTGCGTGAAGAGGCAGTGAACCTCAGTGGCGACACGTCCCTGGCCGAGGCCATCGACCTGCTGTCCTGCGCCGATTCGGTGGTGTCCAACGACTCCGGCCTGATGCACGTGGCCGCTGCGCTGAACCGCCCGCTGGTGGCGGTGTATGGCTCCACCTCGCCGGGCTTCACGCCGCCCTTGGCCGATCAGGTCGAAGTGGTGCGCCTGGGCCTGGAGTGCAGCCCATGTTTTGACCGTACCTGCCGTTTCGGCCACTACAATTGCATGCGCCAGTTGTTGCCACAGCCGGTGAACGAGGCCTTGCAGCGGTTGCAGGGCTCTGCGGTCGAGGTCCGATAGCTTGCGCGTACTGGTAATCAAGACCTCATCCCTGGGCGACGTGATCCACGCCTTGCCGGCGCTGACCGACGCGGCGCGGGCGATCCCCGGCATTCAATTCGACTGGGTAGTGGAAGAAGGTTTTGCCGAGATTCCCACCTGGCACCCGGCGGTCGACAAGGTGATCCCGGTGGCGATCCGCCGCTGGCGCAAAAACATCTGGCAAACCATCAAGAGTGGCGAATGGCAGCGCTTCAAGCAGCAAGTCCAGTCGACCAAATACGATCTGGTGATCGACGCCCAGGGCCTGCTGAAAAGCGCCTGGCTGACCCGTTATGTGCGTGCGCCCGTCGCGGGTTTCGACAGAAACTCCGCCCGCGAGCCGATGGCCGCGCGTTTCTATTCGCGACGCCTCGCCGTTGCGCGAGGGCAACACGCGGTGGAGCGTCTGCGCCAGTTATTCGCCGTGGCGCTCGGATATGACCTGCCCAAAGGCCTGGGTGACTACGGCCTGAGCACTGAAAAGCTCCTGGGCCTGCCGCCGAAAAAACCTTTTGTGCTGCTGTTGCACGGCACCACCTGGGACACCAAGCACTGGCCCGAAGCCTACTGGCGCGAGCTGGCCGAGCGCATGGGCCGCCTGGGTGTCGACGTGAAATTGCCGTGGGGTAACGCCGCCGAAAAAGCCCGTGCCGAACGCCTGGCCCAGGGCCTGCAAAACGCCGAGGTGCTACCCAAGCTGAACCTGGCCGGTGTGGCTCGTGTATTGGCCGGCGCTCGCGCCTGTGTGGCGGTGGACACCGGTCTCGGCCACCTGGCCGCCGCGCTGGATGTGCCGACCATCTCCCTGTTCGGCCCGACCAACCCCGGCCTGACCGGTGCCTACGGCAAGCGCCAGATTCATCTGGCCAGCGACTTCCCCTGCGCGCCGTGCCTGCAAAAGCAATGTACCTATCAACCGACGGCCGACGACCTGCGTCGGTTCGACCTCAAGCGCGAGTCGCCCCTGTGCTTCACGCGCCTGAACCCAGAGCGTGTGGCAAGCCGACTGAGCACGTTGTTATTGGCTGAGGAGCTGCACTGATGCAACTGGCTTTTGTGCTGTACAAATATTTCCCCTTCGGTGGCCTGCAGCGCGACTTCATGCGCATCGCCCTGGAGTGCCAGCAGCGCGGTCATCAGATTCGTGTGTACACGCTGATCTGGGAGGGCGACATCCCGCCCGGCTTCGAAGTGCTGGTGGCGCCGGTCAAGGCGTTCTTCAACCATCGGCGCAATGAAAAGCTCAGCGCCTGGATGGCTGCCGACCTGGCCAGGCGCCCGGTGGACCGCCTGATCGGCTTCAACAAAATGCCCAACCTGGACGTGTACTACGCCGCCGACGGTTGCTTTGAAGACAAGGCGCAAAACCTGCGCCACTCGCTGTACCGCTATTTCGGCCGCTACAAGCACTTCGCCGAGTACGAACGCGCAGTGTTCGCCAAGGACGCCAAGACCGAAGTCCTGATGATTTCCGAAGTTCAGCAGCCGCTGTTCATCAAGCATTACAACACCCCGGTGGAGCGCTTCCACCTGCTGCCACCGGGCATTGCCCAGGACCGCCGCGCACCGCCGAATGCCGCCGAAATCCGTGAGGGTTTCCGCAAGGAATTCAACCTCGGCGACGACGAGTTGCTGCTGGTGCAGATCGGCTCGGGCTTCAAGACCAAAGGGGTCGACCGCAGCCTCAAGGCCGTGGCCGCGTTGCCGCCTGAATTGAAAAAACGCACGCGCCTGTTTGTAATCGGCCAGGACGACCCCAAGGTATTCCAACTGCAAAGCGCCACCTTGGGCTTGGGCGATAACGTGCAGTTCCTCAAGGGCCGCAGCGATATCCCGCGTTTCCTGCTGGGCGCCGACCTGTTGATTCACCCGGCGTACAACGAAAACACCGGCACCGTCTTGCTCGAAGCCCTGGTGGCCGGGTTGCCGGTGCTGGTCTCGGCGGTATGTGGGTATGCCCACTACATTGCCGAGGCCGACAGTGGCCTGGTACTGGATGAGCCGTTTGAACAAGCGCAGCTCAACCAGTACCTGACGCACATGCTCACCGACACTGCACAGCGCGCGGCCTGGAGCCGCAATGGCCTGGCCTTCGCTGAGACGGCCGACCTATACAGCATGCCGCAGCGCGCTGCGGATGTGATTCTGGCGGAGCCAAAACGATGAAGTTGATTCTTGCCGAACCGTTCAAGACATTGTGGGCCGGGCTTGATGCCTTTGCCGAAGTCGAGAAACTGCAAGGCCAGGTATTCCGTGAGCTGGCGGCGCGCCGCACGCTGCGCACCGTGGTGGATGGCCGTCCGTATTTCGTGAAGATCCACCGTGGCATCGGCTGGGGCGAAATCTTCAAGAACCTGATTACCGCCAAGCTGCCGGTGCTGGGCGCAGGCCTTGAATGGGCGGCGATTCATCGACTTCAGGCACTCGGCGTGCCGACCATGACCGGCGTGGCTTTCGGCGAGAAGGGCAGCAACCCGGCGGACCAGCACTCGTTCATCATCACCGAAGAGCTGGCGCCGACCCTCAGCCTCGAAGACGTCACGATCAATTGGGTCGCCGAACCGCCTGCGCCCGCGTTGCGTCATGCCCTCACGGCCGAGCTGGCGCGCATGGTTGGCGATATGCACCGGGGTGGCGTAAACCACCGCGACTGCTACCTGTGCCACTTCCTGCTGGACACCGCCAGGCCCATCGATGCGAACAACATCAAGCTGTCGGTGATCGACCTGCACCGCGCTCAACTGCGTGCCCATCTGCCGCTGCGCTGGCGCGACAAGGACCTGTCCGCGCTGTACTACTCGGCGCTGGATATCGGCCTCACCCGTCGCGACAAGCTGCGTTTTCTCAAGGGCTACTTCCGCCAGCCGCTGCGCCAGATCCTCGCTGAGCAATCGGCGTCACTGAGCCTGATGCAGCGCAAGGCCGACAAGCTGTATGCGCGCAAGCTGCGTTATGGGGATGCGATCTGATGGCGGGTTGGAACCTGGAACCTGCGTACGCCAGCCTGGCGGATGATTTCGGCAACCTCGAAGCGGTCTTCGCCCTGCAGGGCGAGCGCCTGACCCGCGATCCGCTGTCGGAAGTGATCCGCGTGGAGCGTTGCGGGGTCAACTATTACGTCAAGCGCTACATTGGTGCCGGCAAAGGGCTGCGGCGCTACCTGGGCAAGCCGCGGGTCAAGTCCGAATGGCAGAACCTCAAGCGTTTCGCCAAATGGGGTATTCCCACCGCTGATGTGGTTGCCTGGGGGCTGGAGCGAAAGGGCCTGGCCTATGATCGTGGGGCAATGATCACCCGCGAGCTGCCGAAGACCGAAGACCTCTCGGTATTGGCCGAGCGCAACGATGCGCGCCTGCGCGACCCCAAGTGGGTCGACGCGGTGAGCCGTCAGCTCGCCGAATACACACGCACCATGCACGATCATCGCTTTACCCATAACGACTTGAAGTGGCGCAACCTGTTGATCGATGACCAGCAGACCCTGTACCTGATCGACTGCCCCAACGGCGATTTCTGGCGCGGGTTCTGGCTCAAGTACCGCATCACCAAAGACCTGGCCTGCCTGGACAAGGTGGCCAAGTATCACTTGTCCGCCACCCAGCGCCTGCGTTTCTACATGCAATACCGTCAGCGCCGACACCTGAGTGCAGCGGACAAACAGCGTATTCGCCACGTGGTGAAGTTTTTCGAGGGACGTGAATGAGTGATTTCCTGGCGGCTGAAGACCGGGCGCTGCTGGAGCGCAACGGCTTGGCGACGTTCGACGCCCTGTGGGCCAAACAACTGGATGCAGTGGATGAACCCAACACCAGTCGCGGCGGCTGGAGCAGCGTGTTTCGTCTGGAGCTGGACGGCCACGGTTATTACCTCAAGCGTCAGAGCAACTACCTGACGCGCAGCCTGCACCGTCCCTTTGGCGAGCCGAGTTTCTCCCGCGAGTTCCGCAATATCAGTCGTTACCGCAAGCTCGGCATCCCTGCCTTGCAGGCGGCTTTCTACGGCGAGCGCAAGGTGGGCGGCGAGCATCGCGCCATGCTGCTGACCCGTGCCCTGGACGGCTGGAATGACCTGGATTCGCTGCTGGGGCAGTGGCCTCAATTGAGCGACGCCCAGCACCACGCGATCCTGCTGGCCTGCGGTCAGCTTGCACGTCGGTTGCACAGCGTCGGCCAGGTGCATGGCTGTTTTTATCCCAAGCATATTTTTATGCAGGCCACCGGCGACGGCTATGCCGCGCAGTTGATCGACCTTGAGAAAACCCGCCCGCTGCTGTTCGGCTGGCGCGATCGGGTCAAGGACCTGGAGCCGTTGTTGCGACGTGCACCGCAGTGGTCGGATGAACAGGTACGCCAACTGTTGGCCGCCTATCTTGATCAACCGAAGGACAGCGCGCTGGTCACCAGCTGGCTGCAGAAACTGACCGCGCGCCGTAGTCACAAGGAAAACCGTTGATGCGTCTGTCCGAGCTGAAAGCCGCCGGCCGTAACCCCGAGCTGCCACTGACCCTCGAACTGGCCGATGCGGCCGGCCCGGGCCAGTTGCAACTGCTGAGCCTGTTGCGTGTGCTGCCGGGCGAGCGTTATGTGGGGGCGGCGGTCTGGCGCGGTCGTCCGGTTTTGGCCAAGTTACTGGTGGGCAGCAAGGCGGCGCGGCACTTTCAGCGTGAACTCAGCGGCGTGCGCCTGCTCGCCGAGCAAGGCCTGACCACGCCGTTGCTGCTGGCCGATGGCTTGCAGGAAGGCGAGGGCGGCTGGCTGCTGTTCGAGTTCATTGAGGGCGCCGAAAGCCTGGCCGCTGCCTGGCAGGCCGTCGAAGACCTGCCGCCGCTGGCTGACGAACAAACCGCCGTGCTGGCCGAAGCGCTGGGCGCCATTGCGCAGATGCACACCAGGGGCCTATGGCAGGAAGACCTGCACCTGGACAACCTGCTGCGCCAGGACGGCAAGCTGTACCTGATCGATGGCGCCGGGATCCGCGTCGAAGAAGCGGGTAAACCGCTCTCACGCAACCGTGTGCTGGAAAACCTCGGGGTGTTTTTCGCCCAGTTGCCGAAGAATCTCGAGCCGTTTACCGAAGAGCTGCTGGTGTACTACCTGCTGAGCAACGGCGAGCACGCCCTGCCGCTGGAAGCCCTGGAGAAACAGGTGCGTAAAGTCAGTGCCTGGCGCCTCAAGGACTTCCTGAGCAAGGTCGGCCGTGAATGCACGCTGTTCAGCGTGGTGCGCGGCGCCTTTGCCTTGCGCGCGATCCGGCGGGAAGAGGAGCCGGCCATGCTACCGGTGCTGGAACAGGCTGACGCACTGCTGGACCAGGGGCATTTGTACAAGACCGGCGGCGCCGCCAGCGTGGCCAAGGTCGAGGTGGCCGGTCGGCCGCTGGTAATCAAGCGCTATAACATCAAGGGCTTCGCCCACTGGCTCAAACGCTTCTGGCGTCCGAGCCGTGCCTGGCACTCCTGGCGCGAAGGCAACCGCCTGGCGTTCCTCGGTATCGCCACGCCCAAGCCGCTGGCGGTGCTGGAAAAACGCTTCTTCTGGTTGCGCCGTCGCGCTTACCTGGTCACCGAATACCTGCCCGGCCCAGATATCATCGAGCGCTTCGCGCCGTACGTTGAAAATGGTGACGCGCCGGAAAACGAACTGCAGGCGCTGGATCACCTGTTCGCCGAGCTGATCCGTGAACGCATCAGCCATGGCGATTTCAAGGGCCACAACCTGTTCTGGGACCAGGGCCGCTGGTCGCTGATCGACCTGGACGCCATGTGTCAGCACGGCTCCGAGGCGAGCTTCGCCCCGGCGTATGCCAAGGACCGGGCGCGGTTCATGCGTAACTGGCCCGAAAGCAGTGCGTTGTACCAATTGATTGATCAGCGGTTGCCTCGAGATATCAACTGATCAGAACCGATACTCCGCCCCGGCGCCTGCATACCACGAACGTCCAGGCGCCGCTTCGTAGTAGCGGTTATTGCCGTCGCCGACGATCACCGAGCCGACGTACTGGCGGTCGAGCAGGTTGTCCAGGCGCAGGGTCTGGTGGAAGGTCCAGTGTTCGACTTTCTGCTCAAAGCGGGCGCGCCAGTTGAATACGCTGTAGGCCGGGGCGGCGTGTTGGCTGTTGGTGTCTTCGACGTAGACCTGGCTGCGGTACATCCCTTCGAGGGCGGTGCTGACCCAGTCCCTTGGTTTCCAGCTCAGTTCTGCGAACAGCGTGGTTTGAGGGACTCCCGGCAGGTAGTTGCCCTTGTCGACGGCGGTGTTGCCGCTGACGAAGTCACTGTCGTAGGTGGCTTGCAGGCGGGTGTAGGCGAGGTTGGCGCTCCAGTGCTCGCTGAGCTGGCTTTCGATGCCCAGTTCGAAGCCGCGGCGCAGGGTGCGGCCGGCGTTTTGGTAACTGGTGCGGCCGTCTTTGGATTGAGCGACCACTAACTCATCTTCTGTAGTTATCTGGAATACGGCCGCATTGATCCTGGTGTTTTTCACTTGGGCCTTTAATCCCACTTCGTACTGGGTGCTCTCTGACGGTTTCAAGCCGAAGTTGAAGCCCTCCACATTGCCCGGCGCATAGGCCAATTCGGCCTGGGTTGGTGTTTCGAAGCCTTTGCCCGCGCTCACATAACCATGCAGTTCAGGCGTGAACGCATACATCACGCTCATTGACGGCGTATTTTTCTGATAGGTCTTGTTGCCGCTGGAATCGCCGTTGCTGAGGAACTGGTCGTCAACGTCCAACTGCATGGTGCTGTGCCGGACGCCGGCTTGCAGGGTCCAGCGGTCGAGGGCCCAGTTGGCCTGGATATAGGGGTCGAGACTGCGGGCGGTGTCGATTTCATCGCGGCGCAGTTGGCCTTTTACGCCGAGGGTGTTGCCGCTGTAGTTCTGGTAGCCGTGGCGACTGTCTTCGCTTTGATCGAAATCCAGGCCGGAGATGATCATTAGCTCGCCCGGTGCGCTTTCAATAGGCTGTATCCAACGCACGCTGCCGCCATAGAACTTGCGGTCGAATTGCACCACCCCGCCGCCACGCTCGTTGGCGGGTGTGCCCTTTGGAATCGACAAATACTGAATCACACTCCGCCGCCCCGTATATCCGTTCACCTGCAGTGTCGCATCGCCGAAGTACCGCTCGTAATTCATTCCCAATTGCTGATGATCGATGCTTTTACGCGTGTTGTACGTCAGCGCGTTGGCGCTCACCGAGCGTGGGTCGGCCTTCGTACGCTGCCCAGGTCTGCCCCAGCGGGTCCTGGGTGCCGTTCTGCTCCAGGCTGCTGTAGATCAGCGCCACCTTGCTGTCGTCATCCGGCTGGACATTGAGCTTGGCGAAGGTCTGGTCGCGGCGTGCGCTGCTGTGGTCGCGGTAGCCGTTGGTGTCCATGCGCGAAGCGTCGAGCACGAAACCGGCGCCGTTGGTCGCGCCTTCGGCGTTCAGGTGGTTCTTGTTCAGGCCGTCGCTGCCCACCAGGGTCTCGGCGCCGATGCGCGGTGGGCCTTCGCCGTCGCGGGAGAACATCTGGATCACGCCGCCGGCATTGCTGCCATACAGGGTGGCGGCAGGGCCGCGCAGCACTTCGATGCGTTCGGCGGTATCGAGGTTGAAGGTGGCCGCCTGGCCCTGGCCGTCCGGGGTACTGGCGGGGATGCCGTCGGCAATCAGCTTGATGCCGCGCACGCCGAACGCCGAGCGGGCGCCGAAGCCTCGGGAGGAAATCTGCAGGTCCTGGGCATAGTTCTGGCGGTTCTGCACCACCAGGCCAGGCACGCGGGACAGGGCCTCGGAGGCGTTGATGCCCAATTGGCCGTCGCTGATCTGTTCGCGGCTGATGCCGTCCACCGAGTACGGCAGGTCGAAGGTCGGGCTGGCGCTGCGCGAGCCGGTGACCACGCTGGGGTCGAGGACCAGCGGAGCGTCGTCGGCCCGAGCGGCATCGCTCAGGGCCAACAGGCCAGGCAACAACAAGGTGAAGCGGGCGAGGGTTTTCATCAGTCAGCCGGAATCCATGGCGCGCATAGGAGGTAGACGCGCAAAGGGGCGCGAGTTTAGTGGCTCAGGCGATTTTTATCATTTGGGAATCGTCCTACGCTGCAAATCAATTTTGCTGCTTTGGGTCACCCACCTTGGCGATGGTAGCGTGGTCAGCCTTGGCAATAACAATGGCGGATGGGCCATAAGGAGAGGGTCATGAGAATGGGGTCGAAAGTCTTGTGCAGTGCGCTGTCGCTTGTGTTGACGGGCTGCGGAACCATCAATACGGTCTTCCGGCCCGACGCGGTCACCAGCCAGAACCTCAAGGACTCGCGCAGTCACTGCGAAAACGTGCCGCGCATCTACAGCGGGGTGATCTACGGGTTCTGCACGCTCAATGGGGAGCCGGCGCCCGACAAGAGCCTGAAGGACAAGAGCCTGATCGACCATGACGGGAGCATGCTACCCTTTGTCGCGGTCGAGTTTGTCGCCTCCGGCGTGCTGGACACCCTTGTGCTGCCCTACACCGTTTACCGTCAAAGCCGGGACGGCAGCATCGAGATCTTCCGCTGATCCCTCTTGACGCTCGCCGCTAACAGCTTCCTTTCGCTTTTACGCTATAATCCCGCCCTTTAGCTGTTTCCCGCCCAGGCGGGGAGCACACTTTTTTCAGGCGCAACCCGCCTGCATGCAGACTAAAAGAGGCTAGACCCCTGTGGCATTGACGATTCTTGGCCTGTCCGGCGCCCTTAGCCATGATCCTTCCGCAGCCTTGTATATCGACGGCAAGCTGATCGCTGCCGCCGAAGAAGAACGCTTCGTACGCGACAAACATGCAAAGAACCGCATGCCCTACGAGTCGGCGAAGTTCTGCCTGGAACAGGCCGGTATCAAGCCTTCCGACGTTGACGTGGTGGCGATCCCGTTCGCCCCGATCAGCCTGTTCGGTGAGGCGCGCTGGCATTACGCCAAGCGTTACTGGTACGCCCCGGACCGCGCCCTTGATGCGATCCTGATGGGCAACCGTCGCTACAAGCGCTATCGCAACAAGATCGTCTGGTGCCTGGAGCAACTGGGCTTCGATCCGAAGAAAATCAAGATCGAACCGGTTGAACACCACCTGGCCCACGCTTCCAGCGCCTACCACTGCTCCGGCTTCCAGGAGAAAACCGCGATCCTCGGGATCGACGGTAAAGGTGAGTACGCCACCACGTTCTTCGGCTACGGCGAAAACGGCAAGATCCACAAGATCAAGGAATTCTACGACCCGGACTCCCTGGGCGGCCTGTACGGCGCGATCACCGAGTTCCTCGGTTTCGAGATGCTCGACGGTGAGTTCAAGGTCATGGGCATGGCGCCGTATGGCGACGCCAGCAAGTACGATTTCTCGCGCCTGGCCTCCTTCGAGAACGGCGAGCTGGTGATCAATACCGACTACGCCAACGTCATCGGCCTGCGCCGTTATAAAGAGAAGGGCAAGGGTTTCTACTTCTCGCCAAAACTGATCGAGTGGCTGGGTCCCAAGCGCGAAGGCGATATCGCCGACGAGCCGTACATCCACTACGCCGCCAGCATGCAGGCGCTGTTCGAGAAGCTGGCCTTGCAGATGATCGACCACTACCTGGGCGACATCCTCAAGGACACCGGCAAGCTGGCCTTCGCCGGCGGCTGCGCGCTGAACGTCAAGCTGAACCAGAAAATCATCGCCCGTGATGACGTCAAGGAGCTGTTCGTACAGCCAGCCTCCGGCGATGCCGGTACTGCCGTGGGCGCGGCGGCCTACGTGTCCCACGCCCGGGGTGTGCCGGTGGAGAAGATGGAACACGTCTACCTCGGCCCGTCCTACAGCAACGAAGACGTGATCGCCGCGTGCGCCAGGCATGAGAGCAAGCCGAACTGGCGCAAGATCGAGAACATGCCCCAGCGCATCGCCAGGATCATGGTCGACGGCAACCCGGTGGCTTGGTTCCAGGGCCGCATGGAGTTTGGCCCGCGTGCATTGGGCGGCCGCTCGATCATCGGTTGCCCGAGCGCCACCGGCGTGGCGGACCGTATCAACCACCAGATCAAGTTCCGCGAGCGCTGGAGGCCTTTCTGCCCGTCGATGCTCGACACCGTCGCGCCGCAGATGATCAAGGTCGACCACCCGGCACCCTTCATGACCTTCACCTTTGAAGTGGCCGAAGAGTGGAAGACCCGCGTGCCGGAAGTGGTCCATGAAGATGGCACCTCCCGCGCCCAGGTGCTCAAGCGCGAGTACAACCCGCGCTACTACGACATGATGAAAGAGCTCGAAGTGCTGACCGGCAACGGCGTGTCCCTGAACACCTCGCTCAACCGTCGCGGCGAAGCGATGATCTGCTCGCCGACCGACGCGCTGAACATGTTCTTCGGTTCCGACCTGCAATACCTGATCATGGAAGACATTCTGGTCGTCAAGGACGGCGTGGACCCTTATGACGCCGTGGTCTAAATGCTGAACCGCTTCCAGGTGTGGCGTGAGCGTGGCTGGGCGCCTGTCGAGGCCGAGGTTTACGCCCAGGCCTGGCAGCGGTTTGGCGGCAGCGTTGCGACCCATCCGCAGGTTGTCGAACGCTTGGCGGGCCTGGCGCAGATTCCGGTGCGTTACCTGGGCTGGGAACAGGACGGCGAACTCCGGGGGGCGATTGCCACCTGGGGGCGCGACCTGGCCCTGTCCAAGGACGTACTCAAGCGCAGCGGCAAGAAAGGCCTGTTTGACTTGGGCAATGCTGAGATCATCCTGCCGATCACTGCCCATGCCCAGTTGCCGGTGCGCCATCGCGGGCGCTACCTGTCAGCGCTGAACGAGGGCCGCATCAGCACCCTCAAGTCCCAGGCCGAGCAGTTGGCCATGGCGCGTACCCCCGAAGACCTGTCGAAGAAGTTTCGCTACAACCAGCGCCGCGAACTGCGTCTGCTGGAAGAGGCGGGCGGCGTGGTGCGGGCGGTGAGCGAGTTTTCCAGTGTGGAGCTGTCGGCGATCTACTGCGATCTGTTCCAGCGCCGCTGGGGCTTTGCCGCCACAGGCGCCGAGCGCCTGGCTGAGGTGCTGGAGCTGCTCAAAGAGTTCCTGATCGGCTCGGTCCTGTTTCTCAACGATGCGCCGATTGCCGTACAACTGGTGTACCGCGTCGAGGCGCCGGAGTGGATCAGCATCGAGTACGTCAATGGCGGTGTCGACCCTGAAACCCGGGCATTCAGCCCCGGCAGTGTGCTGAGCTTCCTCAACACCCAAAGTGCCTGGGAACAGGCGCGGGCCGTGGATAAACCGCTGCGTTTTTCCTTCGGGCGTGCCGACCGCGAGTACAAGGAGCGCTGGTGCAACCCGGTGCCGGTGTTCAGCGTATGAGCCGCAAACAGCAACTGCTCAAGCGCCACCGGCGCAATAAACGCATTGCGCTGCTGATCGGGCTGCTGCTGTTGATCGCGACCGGTGTGCTGGTGGCCTGGTGGTTGCCGCTGATCCTCGCGGTCGTGCTGTGGGTGGCCCACGAAGCCTGGTTTGCCGACCACCTGTTTTATTCGCCCAAGGAAGACTACCAATACAGGTTTGCGTCGAGTGGTCAGCAGGTCGGGCTGCGTCTGGAGGGCGGCAGGTTGCTGGCAGAGACACCGCTCGAGCTGGCTGGCGATGAAACGCTGATCGTCGAAGTGCAGCTCAAGAGCACTCTCTGGGGGCGCTTGTTTGATCCTGCAGTTGATTTTCTGGACGATCGCCAGGCGTTCGAGCGCGGGGTTGCCGGCAAGCGTTGCCTCAATCTCACCGGTTCGGCGGCGGCATTGGCCGGCGGTGAACTGCGCCTGCGCGGGCGCTTTTGTCGCGTGATCGGCCAGCCGGTCTTGTGGGTGTTTCGCCAGCCAGATGCTGCCCGCCAGCGGGTGATGGTGATCGCCCCTCACGCCGATGATGCTGAGCTGGCTGCCTTCGGTCTGTACAGCCAGGCGGATGAAAGCTGGATCGTGACCCTGACCGCAGGTGAGATCGAGGCCGAGCACTATCAGCAAATGGGCTTGCCCAAGGCTGAAGCGGCGCGGATCAAAGGGCGCCTGCGTGCCTGGGACAGCATTGCCGTGCCGCGCTGGGCCGGTGTGCCCGAGGCGCACTGCGTGCAGTTGGGGTATTTCTGCCTGCAACTGTCGGCCATGCGTGACGCCCCCGATCAACCCCAGGCATCGCGCGAAGCGCAGTTGGACGATACGCGGCTGTTCCGCCAGTTCAATGCCTTGGCGTTGCCGGGGGATGTGGACGGTGCGCCGACCTGGAACAACCTGATAGCCGACCTGCGGGCGGTGTTGCTCAAGGCGCGTCCCGAGGTGATTGTGTTGCCGACGCCAGTGCTCGATCCCCACCCTGACCATATCTGCGCGCACACCGCGGTGGTGCAGGCGCTGCAGGGGCTTGAGTGGCAACCGACCACGTTGCTTGGTTATGCCAACCATCTGCATGATAACGACCGTTGGCCCATGGGTGATTCAGGCGCTGGCATCGCTTTGCCGCCACAGTTCGATGCCGCCCAGGTACTTGAGCCCTATTGCCGGGTGCTCAGCTTGAGCCAACAGCAGGACAAGGCCATGGCGCTGGGCATGATGCATGATCTGCAGCCCCGTGCACCGTTCAAGCGCCGGGTGCGTCGTCTGTTGCAGCAATGGCTGGCCGGCCGTGGTCCATCGCCTTACGGCGAGAACGAATTTTTCCGCAAGGCCGTGCGCCGCCACGAGCTGCTTTGGGTGCTGAAGCAGGACTGAAATTGACTTTTTTCGTCGGGCTGCCCGCGTGCAGTAGCCCGATTGCCTCATGGAGTGATATGAAGCCTCGTTTCAAGGTTTTGCAGTTGCAGCCTGACTACAACGTCAAGCTCAATGATTTCGCTGATCTCGGCGAGCAGATCGTCAAGGCGTTGCCGACGGAGCGATTCGAGGTAACGTCCGCCTTCCTGAGCGGTCGACCGCAGCCGGGCCAGCCGTTGAGCGTGGCGGATCATTCCAAGTATTTCGAGTTTCCCGAGAAGGCCCTCAAAGGCATCCGCCTGGGCGCCATGTGGGAAATCTACAAGTACTGCCGTGAGCAGAAATTCGATGTGGTCATCTGTAACCGCTTCAAGTCGGTGAACATGATGCTGTCGCTCAACCGTTGGTTGAAGATCCCGTTGTGCATCGGCATCTCCCACGGTTTCGGCGAGTACGAACGCGCGTATCGCCGGCGCCAGACGCGCCGCCTGGTCAGCCCGGCCTGGCGCTTTGTCGGGGTATCGGCGGCAGTCAGGGATTACCTGATCGGCCTCAACTGCGGCTTTACCCAAGAGAACACCACCTTCGTCACCAATGCCATCGATATTCCCCAGGCCGAAGCCTTGCAGTTGCCACGCGAGCAGGCGCGCCAAGCGCTCGGGCTGCCGCTCGACGCGCGGATCATCGGCGCACTGGGGCGACTGGTGCCGATCAAGGGCCATACGCACCTGCTGCAAGCGTTTGCCCGCCTCAAGGATAAGTACCCTGACGCTCAAGTCGGCATCATTGGTTCCGGCCGTGCCGAAGCCGACTTGCGTGCGGACATCGAGCGCCTTGGCCTCACTGGCCGTGCGCACTTGCTGGGCTTTCGCGAGGATGGCCTCAAATATGTACGCGCCTTCGATATTTGGACCATGCCTTCCTTGCTTGAGGGCCTGGGCCTGGCCCTGCTCGAAGGCATGAGTGGACGCCTGCCGGTGATTGCTTCCAACGGGCCGGCCATGCTGCCGCTGGTGGAAGGGGCGGGAGGCTTGTCTCACGAGCCTGGCAATGTCGAGCAACTGACAGCGGCCCTGGACACTTATCTGGCCATGAGCGACGAGCAATTGCGCGCCAAGGGTGAACAGGTATTCCGTTATCTGCAAGAAAACCACGCCCTGGCCGAGTTCCAGCAAAAGTACCTGAACCTCATCGAAACCGGTTTGAAAGAAGTAGGTAGAGCATGACAGCACAACAACCCCTGGTCTCGGTGATCATCGCGTCCTACAACCACGGCCGGTACATCGAGGAGAGCATCCTCAGCGTGCTTGGCCAGACGTACCCTAACATCGAGCTGCTGGTGGTGGATGACGGTTCCAAGGATGACAGTGTCGAGCGCATCCAGCGCCTGCAGGCCGAGCACGGCTTTGATTTCCAGGTGCAGCAGAACCAGGGCCTGACCGCCACGCTCAACGGTGCCATCGCCCGCGCCAAGGGCAGCCTGATCGCCCCGTTCGGCTCCGATGACATCATGTTGCCGGACCGCATCGCCACCCAGGTGGCCTACATGGAAGGGAAGCCGAAGGTGGGCATGTGCGCTGGCAATATCGAGTTGATCGATGGTGACGGCAATCTGCACCCGGAGAAAAAGCAGCGCCGCGACGTACCGTTTCGCAGCCTGGATTTCGACGACATGTTCATGGACCGCAAGCCCTTCCCGCCGGCACCGACCATGTTGATTCGCCGCGAAGTCCTGGAAGAAGTCGGTGGCTTCGACCCACTGATCCCTCTGGAAGACCTGCTGATCCAATTGAAGATCACCGCCGCGGGCTACACCATTGACGCACTCGGCGTAGTGATGGCGCAGTATCGGCAGCACGCAAGCAACACCTACAAGAACCACCGCTATATGATCCAGAACATTCTCAAGACCTATGCCCATTTCAGCGAGCACCCGGCCTATGACGCGGTGCGCTACAACTTCCTGAACTCGATGTTCTTGAAGACGGCTGATCGTGACCGGCCACTGGCGCGGGAGATCCTCAAGCAGATCCCGCTGAAGTTCTGGGGGCGCAAGACTTTGCGTGGCTTGGTGCGGTTGTACCTGGCGCCCCTCAGGAAATGAGGCGGCGGGGGGTATGAAAAAGGCGACTATCAGCAGTGATAGTCGCCTTTTTTATCAGGTGGCGGGGCTGGTCAATGCCTGCACTTGCGCGCGGATCTTCGCCGTGGCGCCTTGGCTGGCAACGGACGCATAACCTTTGGCCAACTGTTCGAAGTGTGTCTCGAACAACCAGGCGCGGTCCTGTGGGTAGCGCTGCATATGGCGCAGGTTGCGCTGGCGCAACGCGTTGCGCAGCGGCGACGGGAAGATGCGCAGGTCGGCGATATCGATCAGGGCGAACTCACCGTCATCCATCAACAGCACGTTACCCAGGTGCAGCGAACGGAAGTACACACCGCGCTCATGCAACTTGGCCATGAACTGGCCGAAACGTTCGATCAGCGACTCACGCAGGCTGTTGTCCAGGCCTTGCAGGGCCTGGCGCAGAGTCAGGCCGGGCAGTGGCGCGTAGCTGACGGCAGTGCTGGCATCGCGCAGGCTATAGAGGCCTAGAATCTGCGGCGTGGGGATGCCCAGGGTGCGCAATTGCTCGGCGTTGCTGGCAAACCGCTCGGAGTAGGGGTTGAAGCTGCCCGAGGTGTACCAGTGGCGCGCACGGAAGATCTTCAGGAAGCGGCCGTCGGCCAGGCGCAGGACTTTCGGACCCAGCCCGTCGGCTTCGATCACGTGGGCATTGCTGCACAACTGGTCGAAAGCTGCGGGCTTGAGCGCTTGTACCGGCATGCGCAACAGGCTGTGGCGGCGCTGGGCGATGCTCAGGCCGGCAATGATCGCCAGCGGGATCCACAGCACGAACCAGTGCTCTTTCGGGCGTGACAGGATGCCACCCCCTTCGGTCAGCCCGGCGCCGATGCCATAGGTCAGCAGCGACGAAGCCAGGATGAAGAGTGGCTGGGCGCGTTCTTTCAGGCCCTTGTACAGCCCCCAGCCGATCATGAAGATCCACGGGATAAAGCCGATGATGCCGACGTAATACAACACGCCCAGGGCAAAGCTGTGCGGCTCGCGCAGCTGATAGCCGTCGGACAGGGTCAGGTAGAGCTCGGAGTCGTAGCTGTGGCCGATCCATGGATGTTCGGCAATGCGTTGCAGTGACATGCCCCACAGTTCAAAGCGAAATGAGCTGCCTCGTTCGGTAATGGATTCCGGGTATAGCAGCAGCAATGCAGCAGCCCCCAGGACCAGGCTTGCTATCAGCAGGGCCGAGCGGCGGTTGCGGCTGACGAAGGTCATCCACAGGACGGTCAGTGTCAGGGCTACCAGCGGTGTACGCGAGCCTGTAGCCAGAACCGCCGCGAGCATGACTGCCAGAGCCGGGGCGCTGAACCACAGGACTTTCAGGCGCTGGGTGGTCATGCAGACATACAACCAGTAGACGCAGAAGAAACCGAATAGATGAGAACTGAGCAGCGGATTGTCGAGAGCGCCACGCCCACCGATCATGCGCATGCCCGGTTCGAAGCCTTTGACGAACGCCACCAGGTTGCACAGGCTCACCACCAGTGCGATTACCGCCGCACTGAAGAAGATCGGCTTGAACAGTTCGTTGCGGTAATGCAGCAACAGCCCGCAGCCACCAAACAACATGAAGGTATTGAGCGGGCGCTTGAACAGGTCGGTGTCGGTGGTGGGCTCCGGGCTCCACAGCAGGCTGGTCAAGGCCCATGCGGAGAAGACCAGAAAGGCGAGCGCCAGGGGCTCGCGCAGTAACTCTTTCAGCTCCCGGGGGCGCATGCACAACATGAAGAGCGTCGGTACGCTGAACAGGATGTAGACGATTCGATGCAACACGTTGCGGTTGGATACGAAGAACAGCGAACTCAGCAACAGCAACAAGCCAATGGGCAAGATCCACAGGACCAGGAAGTCAAAAACGCGATTTGAGCCATAGATCAGGCGCTTGGAGTGCATACAGTAAAGCCATTCCATTTGAGAAAGCCGACCATCATAAAGTAGTGGCTATATAATGTCGCCGGTTGGAGCCAACCGGTTTGAGGGTCATGCAGGGTGCAAGTACAACAGAGAAGCTGTGCTAAAGTCAGCCTCCTTTTTCAAAACGCCGCGTGATATGACCGACTCCAGTCCGAGCGCAAGCCCTTCGAGCTTGAAAATATACTTCCGCCTGCTCAGTTACGTTAAGCCTTACGCCGGCTTGTTCGCGCTGAGTATCGTCGGATTTCTGATTTTCGCGTCGACCCAGCCCATGCTGGGGTACATCCTCAAGTACTTCGTCGACGGCCTTTCCAACCCTGAAGCCGTGCTATTCCCTACCGTGCCGTACCTTCGGGACCTGCAACTGCTGCAAGCCGTGCCGCTGCTGATCATCCTGATCGCCGCCTGGCAGGGCCTGGGTTCGTTCCTGGGCAACTACCTGCTGGCCAAGGTGTCCCTGGGCCTGGTCCATGACCTGCGCGTGCAGTTGTTCAACAACTTGCTGACGCTGCCCAATCGCTACTTCGACAACCACAACTCCGGGCACCTGATTTCTCGCATCACCTTCAACGTGACCATGGTCACGGGGGCGGCGACCGATGCGATCAAAGTGGTGATTCGTGAAGGCATGACAGTGATCTTTCTGTTCGCCTCGCTGCTGTACATGAACTGGCGCCTGACGCTGGTGATGATTGCCATCCTGCCGTTGATCGCCGTGATGGTGAGCACGGCCAGCAAGAAATTCCGCAAGCAGAGCAAGAAGATCCAGGTGGCGATGGGCGACGTGACCCACGTGGCCTCCGAAACCATCCAGGGCTACCGCGTGGTGCGCAGCTTCGGGGGGGAGGTCTACGAAGAAAAACGCTTCCTCAAGGCCAGCCAGAGCAACACCAACAAGCAACTGCGCATGACCCGCACCGGGGCGATCTACACACCGGCACTGCAACTGGTGATCTACACCGCGATGGCGGTGCTGATGTTCCTGGTCCTTTATCTTCGCGGTGACGCATCGGCCGGTGACATGGTGGCCTACATCACCCTGGCCGGCCTGCTGCCCAAGCCGATTCGCCAGCTCTCGGAAGTCAGCTCCACGATCCAGAAGGGCGTGGCGGGTGCCGAAAGCATTTTTGAACAGTTGGACGAAGAGGTCGAAGTCGACAACGGCACCATCGAGCGCGACAAGGTCAGCGGTCGTCTCGACGTACGCAACCTGAACTTTACCTACCCGGGCACCGAGCGCCATGTGCTCAAGGACATCAGCTTCACCGCTGAGCCTGGGCAGATGATCGCCCTGGTTGGGCGCTCGGGCAGCGGGAAGTCGACCCTGGCCAGCCTGATCCCGCGCTTCTACCACCACGCAAGTGGCGAAATCCTGCTGGATGGTGTCGAGATCGAAGACTACAAGCTGCTCAACCTGCGCAAACACATTGCCCAGGTGACCCAGCATGTGACCTTGTTCAGCGACACCGTGACCAACAACATCGCCTACGGCGACCTGGCGGGTGCGCCTCGGGCGGACGTTGAAGCGGCCGCGGCGGACGCCAATGCCAAGGACTTCATCGACCAGTTGCCCAAGGGCTTCGACACCCAGGTTGGCGAAAACGGTGTGTTGCTGTCCGGCGGCCAGCGCCAGCGCCTGGCGATTGCCCGCGCCCTCCTGAAGAATGCACCGCTGCTGATTCTCGACGAGGCCACCTCGGCCCTCGACACCGAGTCCGAGCGCCACATACAGGCAGCGCTGGACAAGGTCATGCAAGGTCGCACCACCTTGGTGATTGCTCACCGTTTGTCCACCATCGAGAAGGCCGACCTGATCCTGGTGATGGACGACGGTCGAATTGTCGAGCGTGGCACGCACAGTGAGCTGCTGGCACAGAACGGCTATTACGCCCGCCTGCATGCCATGGGCCTGGATGCGCCGATTTCCGCCGACATCACCTGAACCTCCCTGGAGGAGCCGGCAAGCCGGCTCCTTGCAAAACCCTCCCGCAAACCTCCCACAACCCTGTGCTAATATCGCGCCCCTGTTCATTTTGTATGTGGGTTGCTCCATGAAGTTGTCCATGCCGCGATTCGATCAAGCCCCTGTCTTGGTGGTCGGCGATGTCATGCTCGACCGTTACTGGCATGGTGGTACCTCACGGATTTCCCCTGAGGCGCCGGTGCCGGTCGTCAAGGTCGAGCAAATCGAAGATCGTCCAGGTGGCGCTGCCAACGTTGCCCTCAATATTGCCGCGCTCGGCGCCCCGGCCTCGCTGGTCGGCGTGACCGGCGACGACGAAGCCGCCGACAGCCTGGCCAACAGCCTGCGCGGTGCCGGCGTGCGGGCGTTGTTCCAGCGCATCGCCCACCAGCCGACCATCGTCAAGCTGCGGGTGATGAGCCGTCACCAGCAATTGCTGCGTATCGATTTTGAAGAACCCTTCGCCACCGACGCCCTGGCCTTGAGTGGTCAGGTCGATCAGTTGCTGGAAGGCATCAAGGTGCTGGTGTTGTCCGACTACGGTAAAGGCGCCTTGAAAAACCACCAGGAACTGATCCAGGCCGCCAAGGCCCGGGGCATTCCGGTATTGGCCGATCCCAAGGGCAAGGACTTTTCGATTTATCGCGGAGCCAGCCTGATTACGCCGAATCTCAGCGAATTCGAAGCCATCGTCGGCGGTTGCGCCGATGAGCACGATCTGGTGACCAAGGGCGCGACGCTGATGGCCGACCTCGACCTCGGCGCCTTGCTGGTGACCCGCGGCGAGCACGGCATGACCCTGCTGCGCCCCGGCCACCCGGCAATGCACTTGCCGGCACGTGCCCGTGAAGTATTCGACGTCACCGGCGCCGGCGACACCGTGATTTCTACCCTGGCGGCCTCGATTGCCGCCGGTGAAGAACTGCCCCACGCCGTGGCCCTGGCCAACCTGGCGGCGGGCATCGTGGTGGGCAAGTTGGGTACTGCTGCCATCAGCGCACCTGAATTGCGCCGTGCGATCCAGCGCTCCGAAGGCTCGGAGCGGGGCGTGCTGACTATCGAACAATTGCTGCTGGCGATTGACGATGCCCGCGCCCACAACGAAAGCATTGTGTTCACCAACGGTTGTTTCGACATCCTGCACGCCGGCCATGTGACTTACCTGGAACAGGCGCGTGCCCAGGGGGATCGACTGATTGTCGCGGTCAATGACGATGCGTCGGTCAGCCGCCTGAAAGGCCCTGGCCGTCCGATCAACAGTGTCGACCGGCGCATGGCGGTGCTGGCGGGGCTGGGCGCGGTGGACTGGGTGATCAGCTTCCCTGAAGCGACCCCGGAAAACCTGCTGGCCCAGGTCAAGCCGGACGTGCTGGTCAAGGGCGGCGACTACTCTGTCGACCAGGTCGTGGGGGCGGACATCGTCAGCGCCTACGGTGGCAAGGTCAAGGTGCTGGGCCTGGTCGAGAACAGCTCGACCACCGCCATTGTCGAGAAGATCCGCAACAATGAGTAAGCAGGTTCTTGTCACCGGCGGCGCGGGGTTTATCGGCTCGCACCTGGTCGATGCGCTGCTCGCCAAAGGCTACGGCGTGCGGGTACTGGATAACCTCTCCACCGGCAAGCGCAGTAACTTGCCGTTGGACAATCCGCGCGTCGAACTGCTGGAAGGTGATGTGGCCGATGCCGAGTGGGTCGCCCGTGCCGCTGTCGGCGCAGCGGCGGTGGTGCATCTGGCAGCGGTGGCCTCGGTGCAGGCCTCGGTGGATGACCCGGTCAGCACGCACCAGAGCAATTTCGTCGGCACCCTGAATGTGTGCGAAGCCATGCGCAAGGCCGGCGTCAAGCGTGTGGTGTATGCCTCCAGCGCTGCGGTATATGGCAACAATGGCGAAGGGGCTTCGATCGACGAAGAGACCACCAAGGCGCCGCTCACGCCCTATGCGTCCGACAAGTTGGCCGGCGAGCACTACTTCGATTTCTACCGTCGCCAGCATGGCCTGGAGCCGGTGATCTTCCGTTTCTTCAATATCTTCGGGCCACGGCAGGACCCGTCATCGCCGTATTCCGGCGTGATCAGTATCTTCAGCGAGCGCGTGCAACAGGGCGTGCCGATTGCCGTGTTTGGCGATGGCGAGCAAACCCGCGACTTCATGTACGTGGGGGACCTGGTGGATTTGCTGGTGCAGGCTATTGAAGCGCCTGAAGCTCCGCTGGGCGCAATCAATGTCGGCTGGAACCGCACCACCACGCTCAAGGATGTGCTGCGGGCCTTGGAAGACATCGTCGGCAAGCTGCCGGCGGTGACTTACGGGCCGGCACGCTCCGGCGATATCCGGCATTCGCGGGCGAACAACCAGCGGTTGCTGGCGAGCTTCACACTGCCGGAGCGCACGCCGTTGAAGGTGGGCCTGGAGCGCTTGCTCAAAGGCTGAACGCCATCGCTGTGGGAGCTGGCTTGCGTCAGGCCTTGGTTTTTTTCTTCGGCACGATCTTGCGCAGCACCCGCTGGGCCAGGCGTTTCAATTTCGACTCTTTCTCAGGCTCTGCCAGACCTTGCTGGCGCAGCCAATCCTTCCAGCGAATCCGCTCCTCACGAACCAGCCAGCCTTCCTGCTGGGCGAAGCTCTCCGCCAGGTACAAGCCTCGCGTGCTCGCCGGGTACAACTGGTCTTTCTTGACGGTGTACAACTCAGCCTGGGGCTGGCCGTCTTTCAATGGCATCAGGTACAGGTCCGGGCGTTGACGGTCGAGGCGGGCGACCAGTTGGTCGCCTTCGAGGCGTTCGTCCACATGGAACAGGCTCAGGGATTTGGCTTCCTTGGGCACTTCCAGGCGCAGGTCGTAGATCAATTGCAGCGATGCCGTGGGCAGGTGCACATAGGCGCGCGGGCGTTCGATCAACTGGGTGGTGGCGCAGCGCACCGGGCGAGCCGCGCCGGACAGCGGGCTGAGGCGAAAGGGCAGGGCTTCGCGGTAATGCAGGGCGGCGGAGTAGGGGGCCGGCAGCCAGGTGTCGTTGAAGCGCCCGCCGAGCCAGCCTTCCGGCGTCTCCAGCAGGCATTCTTCGGCAATTTCCTGGATGGCGGTGTGCAGCGGCAGGTTCAGCTCATGGGCGGGCACGTAGCCTGAGATCAGCTTGAGTACCACGTCGCCACGGTCCTGGCGGCGCTGGCGCACCAGCACCCAGTAATCCTTGTTTTGCCAATGCAGGGTCAGGCGCACCGACACGCCGAGGTTGGCCAGTTCCAGGGCGAAACGCTCGGGGTCTGCCACCTCCACCGGCTTGCGCCGTTGCAGGGTCTGGGCAAAGTTGAGCGGCATGCCGACGCTCTGGTAGCTCAGGCCTTCGGGGGTGGCTTCGACGTGCAGCGGCAGTGTCTTGAAGTTGCTGGGGTTTTTTCTTATGAGCGTTCGCGGCATGTCGGCTCCTTCTTGCGACGGGGTCGGCCGCGTCGGCGGCATCAGAGTTGACGAATGACCTGGGCAGCGGTCGCCACGTTATGGGCCAGGTGCAGCGGATTAATGGTCCCGACAATAGCACTGGCAACGCCTGTTTGCGCAAACAACAACATGAAACTGGCGCGAATTGGATCCATTCCCGGCTCCAGGCACACGTGGCCGCTGGCCAAGGCCTTTTTCACCAGGATGCCCTTGCCATGGGCCGCCGCATATTCAATGACGGCTTTCTCGGCTTGTTCGTTCAGATTGTAGGTGACCATCGCGCAATCGCCCTGTTCCAGAGCCTTTACGCCGCCCTCGACGGTCTTGCCGGAAAAGCCGAAACCACGGATCTTGCCTTCCTGTTTCAGCGCCGACAGGGTCTGGTAGACCTCGCAGTCATTGAGGATATGCAGGTCGTTACCGTCGGAGTGCACCAGCACCAGGTCGATAAAATCGGTTTCAAGTCGTTTCAAGCTGCGCTCGATCGACATCCGGGTGTGGGCCGCGCTGAAGTCGTGGCTGGACGCGCCATTCTCGAATTCTTCGCCGACTTTGCTGACGATCACCCAGTCTTTGCGCTGGCCCCGCAGCAGCGGCCCCAGACGTTCTTCGCTCATGCCATAGGCCGGCGCGGTGTCGATCAGGTTGATGCCCAGTTCACGGGCCTGGCGCAACAGCATGCGGGCCTCGTCGTCGCCGGGGATCTGGAAGCCGCTGGGGTATTTCACCCCTTGGTCGCGGCCCAGCTTGACGGTGCCCAGGCCCAGGGGTGATACCAGCAGGCCAGTGCTGCCCAGGGGGCGGTGCAGGTCGTGCAGGGTGGGCAGGCTCATGGCAACAGTTGCTCCCAGGCAGGCACGCCGATGGCGGGTCTTGGCAGGTCGGGCAGCGGCTCGCCGACACTTGGGCGGATGCCGTCACGCTCCAGGCTGTTGATCACCCGATCGGCGAAGTCTGGTGCCAGGGCCAATTTGGTCGGCCAGCCCACCAGCAGACGGCCTTGCTCGGCGATGAAGGCGTTGTCGGGCCGGGTCAGGCCCGATTGCAGGGGCTCCGCGCGGTCGACGCGCAGGGTCGCCCATTGGGTCTGGCTCATGTCGATCCAGGGCAGCAACTGCGCCAGCTCTTTTTGCGCCATAGCAATCTGTTCCTGCGGGGTGCGCGCCACACCATCGGCTTCGGCAATATCGCCGCCCATGTACCACACCCAGTTGCCATCGGCCGCCGGGTGAGTGGTAACGGTAATGCGCGGTTTGGTGCCGCCGCCCAGGCAGTGGGCATACAGTGGCTTCAGGCCGGGCCCTTTGGCGATGATCATATGCAATGGGCGTTTTTGCATGGCCGGCTGGCTGATGCCCAGCGCGGTCAGCAGATCCGCCGTACCTGCGCCGGCACTCAACACGATGCGCTGGGCGCGGATCTCGCGACTGTCCACCTTCAAGCCCACCAACGTGTCGCCTTCCAACAACGGTTCGATGTGCTGGCCGGCGAGCAAACCATCGCCGGCCAGTTGGGCCAGGCGTTCGATCAGGCTCGGTACATCGATGACCAACTCGGCAAGGCGGTAGACCTTGCCCTTGAAGCGGCGGTCTTGCAGCGCTGCGGGTAAATCGTCGCCCTTGACCTGATCAACACGGCCACGCACGGCCTTGCTGGCGAAAAAACTGGTGAGGTTGCCGGCGAGCGTGCCGGGGGACCACAGGTAATGCGCCTCGGACAACAAGCGTACGCCGCGCAGGTCCAGCTCACCGCTACCCGCCAGTGCTTCGCGCCAGCGACGCGGCATGTCGGCAATGGCTTCGGACGCGCCGGTGATCGCGCCGTGCAGGGCGTACTTAGCACCACCGTGAATGATCCCCTGGGACTTCACGCTCTGCCCGCCACCCAAGGTGGCGTTTTCCACCACCACCGTGGAAAACCCCTGGCGGCGCAGGCGCGCATTCAGCCAGAGGCCGGCAACCCCGGCGCCGACAATCAGAACGTCGGTGGAAATAACGGATGGCATGGGCGACCTCAGTGTTCAAGACAAGAGGTGCAGTATACAGGCTGTTGAGGAGTGGTCAGTGCCCGGCGGTTTTCGAGAACAGCTGGATCACCACCACGCCCAGCACAATCAGGCCCATCCCCAGCATCGCCGGGATATCCAGCTTCTGCCCGTAGATGAACAACGCCGCGATGCTGACCATCACAATGCCCATTCCAGCCCACACCGCGTAGGCCACGCCCACCGGTACGGTGCGCACCACCAGCGTCAGCATCCAGAACGCCACGCCGTAGCCGACGATCACCAGCAGCAGTGGGATAGGCGTGCTCCAGCCCTTGATGGCTTTCATGCAAACGGTGGCGATCACTTCCGAGCAGATGGCGATAGCCAGATAGCAGTAGGCGGCGTTCATGGGGCAGTCCTCGGATAAAGCGGTCAGTTAAGGCTGGCATTTTAGAGTTATGTCAGATGGGGTAAAGTCATTACCTATCCGAATCAAAGATGGGTTGAGCCATGAGCGTACAGTGGGATCTGGAACGGATGCGTTTGTTTGTCAGCGTCGCCGAGCAGCGTTCGTTTTCGGCGGTGGCGCGCCAGCAGCGCAAGGCTCAATCGGCGGTCAGCAATGGGATTGCCATGCTGGAGGCGGACCTGGGCGTCAGCCTGTTCGAGCGTAGCAGCGGCCGCCAGCCCCGGCTGACCGAAGCCGGCAGTGTGTTGCTGGAAGAAGCGCGCGAAGTGCTGCGCCAGTGCGAGCGACTCAATGGCCGGGCACTGTCATTGACCCGTGGTGAAGAGGCCTGCCTGCGCCTGGCCCAGGATGAAGCCATGCTGTTCCAGCCAGTGCTCGATAGTCTTGAGGCACTGGCCGGGCAGTACCCGTTGTTGGAGGTACAGTTGTCCAGCGCGGCCCAGGGTGATGTGGCGCGCAAGCTGGTGGAGCGCAAGGCTGACCTGGGCCTGCTGTTCTATCACGACCAGATCCCTGAAGCCCTGGAGCGGCGCGTGGTCGGCAGCGTGGAGATGGTCACGGTGTGCGGTGTGAATCACCCGCTGGCCAAGCAAACCTATGTAACGTGCCAGCACCTGGCGCAGTTCCGCCAGTTGCTGATGTCGACCCAGACCAGTGTCTACCCCGGCAGCGAAGCCGCCAGCCCGCTGGTGTGGCGCGCCGACAGTTTCTACGTGCTGGCCGAATGGCTGATGAGTGGCCTGGGCTGGGCCTGGTTGCCGCGGCATATCGTGCAATACCCGACCTACCAGCAACAGATGGTCGAACTGGACAGCGAATGGACGCCGCCGGCCCTGGTGGTCGAGCTGGTCTGGCGGCGCGACGAACATCTGGGGCCGGCAGCGCGCTTCCTGGCCAAACGATTTGCCGAGTGCTTGCAGGCGATCGACTGAAAAAGCCGATAAACTCCGCCGCCATGAATAGAACTCTCTACAGCTGTCTGTTTTACCTGGCGCTGCCCTTGGTGGCTTTACGTCTGTGGCTGCGCGCGCGCAAGGCGCCGGCCTATGCCAAGCGCGTCGGCGAGCGCTTCTCCTATGGCTTGCCGGTGATGCGGCCGGGTGGGATCTGGGTGCACGCCGTGTCGGTGGGCGAAAGCATTGCCGCTGCGCCTATGGTGCGCGGGTTGCTGGAGCGTTATCCGACGCTGCCGATCACCGTCACCTGCATGACGCCGACCGGGTCCGAGCGTATCCAGGCGTTGTTCGCCAATGAACCGCGAATCCAGCACTGCTACTTGCCGTATGACTTGCCGTGCGCGGCCAAGCGTTTTCTTGATCGTGTACAGCCCAAACTCGCGGTGATCATGGAAACCGAGCTGTGGCCCAATCATATCCACGCCTGCGCCCGGCGCGGGATTCCGGTGGCATTGGCCAATGCGCGGTTGTCGGCGCGTTCGGCCAAGGGCTATGGGCGCTTTGCCAGGCTGACGGCGCCGATGTTGGCCGAAATGAGCCTGTTCGCTGTGCAGACGCAAGCCGAAGCGCAGCGCTTCCTGGATTTGGGGGCTCGGCCGGAAACCGTCGAAGTCACCGGCTCGATCAAGTTCGACCTGACCATCGACCCCCAGTTGCCGGTGCGCGCCGCCGCGTTGCGCGCGCAATGGGGCGCCAGCGAGCGTCCGGTGTGGATCGCAGCGAGTACCCATGAAGGTGAAGATGAGGTGGTGCTGGCCGCCCATCGCCGACTGCTCGACAGCTACCCCAACGCCCTGCTGATTCTGGTGCCGCGCCATCAGGAGCGCTTCGGCCCGATGTTCGCACTGTGCGAGCAGCAGGGTTTTGCCACGGTGCGTCGCTCCAGTGGCGAACCCGTCACCGCGAACACGTCGGTACTGCTCGGCGACACCATGGGCGAGTTGCTGTTTCTCTACGCCTTGGCCGATAGCGCTTTCGTAGGCGGCAGCCTGGTGGCGACCGGTGGGCACAACCCTCTGGAACCGGCGGCGCTGGCCTTGCCGGTGATCATGGGGCCACATGTGTTCAACTTCCTCGAAATCACCGCGATGATGCGTGAAGCCGGGGCGTTGCGCGCGGTGGACGACGCAGAAGGGTTGGCCGAAGCCGTGCGCCAGTTGTTCGAACTGCCGCAGGATGCGCGCAAGATGGCACAGGCGGGGCTCAGGGTGATGCAGGCCAACCAGGGCGCGTTGAAGCGGTTGCTGGATGGCCTGGGTCGACTGCTGGCTGACTGAATCAGCACCTGACTCAATGTGGGAGGGGGGTTGCAGTGGATTCAGTTGCCGGGGCGGGCCTTGAGCTGCTCGGCGGCAGCCTTGGCCAGGTCCGGCGGCAGGAAGTCGCGGTCCGGGTTGTAGTCAGCCTTGAGGTAGCGCGCCAGGTCCTGCAGGTCTCCCGGGTTCAAGGTGCCGGCCGCCTGCTTCAGGCGCAGGTTGTCGAGGATGTAGTCGTAGCGGCTGTTGTTGTAGTTGCGCACCGACGCGTAGAGCTGGCGCTGTGAGTCGAGCACGTCGACGATATTGCGCGTACCCACCTGATAGCCGATTTCCGTGGCTTCCACCGCGCTCTGGTTGGAGATGATCGACTGGCGGCGCGCCTGTACCTGCTCCACGTCGGTGTTCACCGCGCGGTGCAGGTTGCGGGTGTTTTCCACCACCTGGCGGCGCAGGCCTTCGCGCTGCTGCTCGGTCTGGCCCAGGCGCGAGTAGGACTCACGCACCTGCGAGCTGGTCAGCCCGCCGCTGTAGATCGGGATGCTCAGGCGCAGGCCAATGGTGCGCTGTTCCACATCTCCCCGGTACGGCGTGCCGAAGGCGTTCGGGTTGCTGAAACCGAGGGCGTCATTGTCGCCTTTCTCATATTGCGCCACGGCGTCCAGGGTTGGCGCGTGACCGGCCTTGCGCTGCTTGAGGGTTTCTTCGGCGGCAGTGACCGCGTAGTTGCTGGCCAGCAGGTTCAGGTTCTGGCGGCCGGCGGTTTCGACCCAGGCCTTGGCGTCGTTCGGCAGCGGCGGCAGCACCGGCAGCGTGTGGACGATGCCCTGGATCGAGTTGTACTGGCGGTTGGTCAGGGTGATCAGCGCTTCGAAAGCGTCCTCGACCTGGCGCTGGGCCAGGATGCGGTTGGCGCGGGCGGTGTCGTAGCTGGCCTGGGATTGCAGCACGTCGGTCTTGTCCGACAGGCCCACGTCAAAGCGCTCGTTGGACTGGTCCAGCTGGCGCTTGAACGCGTTTTCTTCGGCCTTGGTCGAGGCCAGGTTGTCCTGGGCGCGCAGCACGGCAAAATAGCTTTCGGCGCTTTGCAGGATCAGGTTCTGTTCGGTGGCCGACAGTTGCAATGCCGCCTGCTCATTGGTGGCCTCGGCGGCTTGCAGCTGGAACCAGCGGTCGGCACGGAACAGCGGCTGGCTCAGGGTGGCGCGCCAGGAGTGCGCATCGCGGTTGGCGGTAGCGGCCGGGGTGTCGATCTGGGTGCGCACGTTGTTGATATCGGCACCGCCGGTCAGGTTCGGCAGCAGGCCGGCGCGGGCCTGGGGCACCACTTCCTTTTGCGCGCCGTACTGGGCACGGGCGGCGGCCAGGTCGGCGTTGTTGTCCACCGCTTCCTGGTAGACGCTGATCAGGTCGGTTTTGGCGGACAAGGGCGCTTCAGCTGCCCAGACCATTCCGTTGGTCGCACAAGACACGGCAAAAGCCAGTGAAAGTTTGCGCAGCATGAGGCGATCCCTAGTTTGAATATTACGATGATAATTTAGCGCCCAAGGCTAAGGCCGGCCATTCCTGGCGTCAAGCATTGTGGCGGCAACCGAGTGTAGTGGTGCTGACTCGGCGCAACAATCCCGCAATCACGCCATTCATCACGCTGAATGCACCGCCATTGGCAATTTGCCCACGGCATGGTCTAGACTGGCCGCGTTCTTGTCGGGGTGCCTTGTTGGAAGGCTGAGATCGGTAAATACCGGATCCCGTTGAACCTGATCAGGTTAGCGCCTGCGTAGGGAACAAGATTTCTCGTCACCCGGCGAGTCCTCTTGTGCTTCGTCCGGGATGTTGTTCGACAATCGAACAGCCTCGTGCGCCAAGCACAGCACTGGTTCCAGTGCGTCCGTCCGTCACAGGTTCGCTCCGACAATAATCCACCGCCTGGATATTGGAGCCCGTGATGACTACAAAATTAAAAAATACCGTGCATTTGAGTGAGTCGGCCAAAGTCGACTCCGGCTCCGTGCAGCCCTTTACCCGCTCGCAGAAGATCTACGTAGAAGGCACTCGCCCGGACATCCGTGTACCGATGCGACAAATCAGCCTGGACGTCACCCCCACCGATTTCGGCGGTGAGATCAACGCGCCGGTTACCGTGTATGACACCTCCGGCCCCTACACCGACCCCAACGTGATCATCGATGTGCGCAAAGGCCTGGGCGATGTGCGCTCGCCGTGGATCGAAGCGCGTGGCGACACCGAGCGCCTGCCGGGCCTCAGCTCGCACTTCGGCCAACAGCGCCTCAGCGACGCCGAGTTGACCGCGTTGCGCTTCGCCCATGTGAAGAACCCGCGTCGTGCCAAGGCCGGCGCCAATGTCACCCAGATGCACTACGCGCGCAAAGGCATCATCACCGCCGAGATGGAATACGTCGCCATCCGCGAAAACATGAAGCTCGAAGAAGCCCGCGCCAGTGGCCTGCTCGACCAGCAGCACGCCGGCCACAGCTTTGGCGCCAGCGTGCCGAAGATCATCACCCCCGAATTCGTGCGCGAAGAAATCGCCCGCGGCCGCGCGATCATCCCGGCCAACATCAACCACACCGAACTGGAACCGATGATCATCGGCCGTAACTTCCTGGTGAAGATCAACGGCAACATCGGCAACAGCGCCCTGGGTTCGTCCATCGAAGAAGAAGTGGCCAAACTGACGTGGGGCATTCGCTGGGGCTCGGACACGGTGATGGACCTGTCCACCGGCAAACATATTCATGAAACCCGCGAATGGATCATCCGCAATTCGCCGGTGCCGATCGGCACCGTGCCGATCTACCAGGCCCTGGAAAAAGTCGGCGGCGCCGCCGAGGACCTGACCTGGGAGCTGTTCCGCGACACCCTGATCGAACAGGCCGAGCAGGGCGTCGACTACTTCACCATCCACGCCGGCGTGTTGCTGCGCTACGTGCCGCTGACCGCCAAGCGCGTCACCGGCATCGTGTCTCGTGGCGGCTCGATCATGGCCAAGTGGTGCCTGGCGCACCACAAAGAGAACTTCACCTACACGCATTTCGACGAAATCTGCGAAATCATGAAGGCCTACGACGTCAGCTTCTCCCTCGGCGATGGCCTGCGCCCGGGTTCGATTGCCGACGCCAACGACGCCGCGCAATTCGGTGAGCTGGAAACCTTGGGCGAACTGACCAAGACCGCCTGGAAGCACGACGTGCAAACCATGATCGAAGGCCCTGGCCACGTACCGATGCAGCTGATCAAGGAGAACATGGACAAGCAGCTCGAGTGCTGCGACGAAGCGCCGTTCTACACCCTCGGCCCGCTGACCACCGACATCGCGCCAGGTTACGACCACATCACCTCCGGCATCGGCGCGGCGATGATCGGCTGGTTCGGTTGCGCCATGCTCTGCTACGTCACGCCCAAGGAACACCTGGGCCTGCCGAACAAGGATGACGTGAAGACCGGGATCATCACCTACAAGATCGCCGCCCACGCGGCGGACCTCGCCAAAGGTCATCCGGGCGCGCAGATCCGCGATAACGCCTTGAGCAAGGCGCGTTTCGAGTTCCGCTGGGAAGACCAGTTCAACCTTGGCCTTGACCCCGACACCGCGCGTTCCTATCACGACGAAACCCTGCCGAAGGACTCGGCAAAGGTCGCGCACTTCTGCTCGATGTGCGGGCCGAAGTTCTGCTCGATGAAGATCACCCAGGAAGTGCGTGAGTACGCGGCCAACCAGCGCATTGAAGCGGTGGACGTGGACGTTGCCAAGGGCCTGGCCGAGCAGGCGGAGCGGTTCAAGCAGGAAGGCAGTCAGCTCTACAAAAAGGTCTGATTCGAGATCGTAGGCGCCTGTACCGGCCTTATCGGGGGCAAGCCCCCTCCCACATTACTCAAATTGTGGGAGGGGGCTTGCCCCCGATAGCGATCCGACAAACAACAAATGTTCCTCAGAGATAACCCCCTTGAGCATTCAACCGAGTACTTACTCCCCCGATATCGCAGTGCCGAGCGACAAAAGAGTCTTCGGCGCCCGCGACCTGTTCTCCCTGTGGTTCTCCCTCGGCATCGGCCTGATGGTCCTGCAGACCGGCGCCTTGCTGGCGCCGGGCCTGGGCTTGTCCGGTTCGTTGCTGGCGATTTTCCTCGGCACCCTGGTCGGCGTCCTGCTGCTGGCCGCCGTCGGCGTCATCGGCAGCGATACCGGCCTGTCCGCCATGGCCGCGCTCAAGCTCAGCCTGGGTGCCAAGGGCGCCAGCCTGCCGGCGTTGCTCAACCTGCTGCAACTGATCGGCTGGGGCTCGTTCGAAATCATCGTGATGCGTGACGCCGCGAGCCTGTTGGGCGCGCGAGCATTCAGCGACGGCAGCCTGTTGGCCAGCCCATTGCTGTGGACGCTGTTCTTCGGCGGTCTGGCGACCTTGCTGGCGGTCAGCGGTCCACTGACGTTTGTGCGTCAGGTCCTGCGCAAATGGGGTATCTGGCTGCTGCTCGCCGCCTGCCTGTGGCTGACCTGGAACCTGTTCGCCAAAGCCGACCTCGCCGCACTCTGGGCCAACGCCGGTGACAGTTCGATGCCGTTCGCGGTGGGCGTTGATATCGCGATTGCCATGCCGCTGTCATGGCTGCCGCTGATTGCCGATTACTCACGCTTCGGCAAGCGCGCCAAAAACGTGTTCGGCGGCACGGCGCTGGGTTTCTTTATCGGTAATTTCTGGCTGATGAGCCTGGGCGTGGCCTACACCCTGGCGTTTGCGCCGAGCGGTGAGGTGAATGCGCTGTTGCTGGCGCTGGCCGGGGCTGGCCTGGGGATTCCGCTGCTGCTGATCCTGCTGGATGAGTCGGAAAATGCCTTTGCCGATATTCACTCGGCGGCGGTTTCCAGCGGCGTGCTGTTGCGCTTGAAGGTGGAGCACCTGGCGTTGGCCATCGGCGTGATCTGCACGCTCATCGCCTGCTTTGCACCACTGGCCCAATACCAGAACTTCCTGTTGCTGATCGGCTCGGTGTTCGCGCCGCTGTTCGGCGTGGTGCTGGTGGATCACTTTATCCTGCGTCGTCGTGGCCAGGGTGCTGTCGCCAACCTGCGTTGGCCGGCGCTGCTGGCTTGGCTGGGCGGCGTCGCGACGTATCACCTGTTGGCCAATCTGTATCCGGACATCGGCGCGACCCTGCCGGCGCTGGTGCTGGCAGGGCTGTTGCAGTTAATTCTGGCTAAAGCCTTCAGCGGCGTGCAGGCACCAGCTCAGGCTGGATGATGCCGTCCAGGCGTGAATAGGGTATCTGCAATTCGACGTGGCCCAGGGCGTACGGCGCGATGGTGTTGGTAGGGTACTTGAGGATCACGCCCCCATAGGTCAGCGCCACGTTCGGGGTTTTCTGGAAGGGGTAGGTCTTCACATACTCCGGCTCCAGGCTCAGGCGGGTGCTGATCAGCCAGCTGTTGTGGGCCACCTGGGCGGCTTTCCAGAACGCATCTTCCTTGCCGGGCAGCAGCATGTCGGTCAGGGTCAGGGCCTTTTGCCGCTGGCGCGAATAGTTGATGAACGCACGGCCGGGCTCGCCGTGGGTGGCGCCCTGGTCCAGGTAGCTGGACAATTCGATGATCACCAAGCCGTCATGCTGTTCACGTACCTTGGCCTGCAAGTACATGCTGTTGCGTGGAGCGGCGGTTTTCAGGAATTGCTCGCGATAGGTCTCCAGGCTCGTCGGCAGGGGATCGCTTTGGGTCATTTCCAGCAGGCGCTGTTCAATCAATGCGTCCAGCTTGGGTTCCTTGGCAAAGTGCACGGTGTCGATATTCACCAGCGGGCAATCGGCGCTGGCGCAGCCCGGCTTGCTTTGCTCGGTGGCGTCGCGGGTGGCTTCCACCGGGGTTTTGTAACTCGGCTGGAACAGGCTCTGGCACGCGCCGAGGGTCAATGCGATGCAGGCCACGGAGGCGATTTTTAAAAGCGACATGTAAGTCCTTCGTCTATCGATAAGAGCGAAATTTGTGGAGCTTCGACTGCCAGCACGGCAGTCAGTTCGCCACTAAGCTGATTAGAGTGTGTTTGACGCCCGCCGTCTATCCCGGCAACTGGAAAGGGGCTGCATCCAGAGGCATGAGCGCGTTAGGATGGCGCCAATTGCGCAGGCTCAACGAGGAAGGGATATGACGGATTTTGCAAAATCGACGCCGAGCACAATCGAGATTGTTCAGCGCGACAATGCCTACCAGGGCTTCTACAAGCTTGATCGCGTGCAACTGCGCCACGAGAAGTTCGATGGCGGCATGAGCCGGGTGATCAACCGTGAAGTCTTTGTTCGTCATGATGCCGTGTGCGTGCTGCCCTACGACCCGCAGCGTGATGAAGTGGTGCTGATCGAGCAGTTCCGCGTCGGCGCCATGGGGCGTACCGACAACCCGTGGCTGGTAGAGATGGTCGCCGGCCTGATCGACAAGGATGAAGAGCCGGAGGAGGTTGCACACCGCGAAGCCGAGGAGGAAGCTGGGCTGACATTCTCCGCGCTGTGGCCGATCACCAAATATTTCCCGTCGCCCGGTGGCAGTACCGAATTTGTCCACTTGTACCTGGGCCGTTGCGACAGCTCGGGTGCGGGGGGCGTCCATGGATTGGAAGAAGAAGCTGAAGATATCCGCGTCACCGTGTGGGCCTTCGAAGATGCCCTGCAAGCGGTGCGCGACGGCAAAATTTCCAACGCAGCCAGCATTATCGCCCTGCAGTGGCTTGCGCTTAATCGCGCGGAAGTGAGGGGGTTATGGCAGTAAAGGCACGGGAACGTTATCGAGTCGACCTGATCGGGCTGCAAGCCGCCTGCGAGGCCAACTATGCGCGGCTGATGCGCCTGCTCCCCGACATGCGTCACGCCCCCGAGGCGCGGCGTATCGGCGTGACCCATGGCGACCAGATGCTCGGCGTGCTGGCCTTGGAAGTGATCGTCAACTGCCCGTACACCACCACCCTGCGCGTGCGCCAGGAGCACAGCCTGCCTTGGCTGCCGGTGCCGCAGCTGGAAGTGCAGGTGTACCACGACGCACGCATGGCCGAAGTGATCAGCGCCGAACATGCGCGGCGCTTTCGCAGCATCTATCCTTACCCCAACGTGTTCATGCACCAGCCCGACGAGAAAGCACAACTGAATGTGTTCCTCGGTGAATGGTTGAGTCACTGCCTGGCCCTGGGCCATGAGTTCGAAGCCGTGCGGTAGATGTGAACTGCGTCCGCTTCCTGGGTTTCCTCTTTGTGTCCTGCCCCAGCATAATCACGCCAAACGTCCATTCCTGTGATTGCCTTGGGAGAGCGCCTTGCCGAGCGTATCCACCGTGAGCCCCGATGCACCGGCCTTGCTGGTGCAACTGTCCGACAGCCACCTGTTTGCCGAGGCCGATGGCACGCTGTTGGGCATGAACACCCGTGACAGCCTGCAAAGGGTGATCGAGTTGGTGCGTGCGCAGCAGGCACGCATTGATCTGGTGTTAGCCACCGGGGATCTTTCCCAGGACGGCACACTGGAGTCGTATCAGCAGTTTCGCGATATGACGGCGCCCATTGGCGCCCCGACGCGCTGGATTCCTGGCAATCACGACGAGCCGCAGATCATGGCCCACGCCGCCGTGCACAGCGACTTGCTGGAGTCGGTGGTCGATATCGGCCACTGGCGTGTCACCCTGCTGGACTCCGCCGTACCCGGCTCTGTGCCCGGTTACTTGCAGGACAGCCAATTGCAACTGCTCGCCCAGGCCCTGAGCGAAGCGCCGAACCGTCACCATCTGGTGTGCTTCCACCATCATCCGGTGTCCATCGGTTGCGCCTGGATGGAACCCATTGGCCTGCGCAACCCGGAGGCCCTGTTTGCGGTGCTCGACCGTTTTCCGCAGGTGAGGGCAGTACTGTGGGGGCATGTGCACCAGGAAATCGACCACGAGCGCAACGGCGTGCGCCTGCTGGCGTCGCCGTCCACCTGCATCCAGTTCGCGCCGGGCAGCGAGGATTTCAAGGTCAGTGAACAGGCACCGGGCTACCGCTGGCTGCGCCTGCACGCCGACGGACGGTTGGAGACCGGGGTGGAGCGTGTCCAGGGCTTCGAATTTACCGTGGACTACGGCAGCAACGGCTATTGACTGTGGGAGGGCGCTTGCCCCCGATGGCGGTGGATCAGTCACATCTAACAGTGCCTGACACTCCGCTATCGGGGGCAAGCCCACTCCCACATTGGATCTTCGGTGTATTGAGGGCTGAGGTCATCACACACGGCTTCGATCCCTGTAAACTGCGCCTCTTTGGCTGAGTCATGGAGAGCCCGGCATGTCCGCTTCGATCCTGTATATCCACGGTTTCAACAGCGCGCCGGCGTCCAACAAGGCCAGCCAGCTGATCACCGTGATGGACAACCTTGGCCTGGCCGGGCAACTGCGTGTACCGGCCCTGCATCACCATCCCCGTCAGGCGATTCCTCAACTGGAAGCCGCGATTGCCGAACTGGGTCGGCCACTGCTGGTCGGCAGCTCACTCGGCGGCTACTATGCAACCCATCTTGCCGAACGCCATGGCCTCAAGGCATTGCTGGTGAACCCGGCGGTCAGCCCCCATCGGATGTTCGACGGTTACCTGGGCACCCAGAAGAACCTCTACACCGATGAAACCTGGGAGCTGACCCACGACCACGTGACGGCCCTGGCCGAACTGGAAGTCCCGGCGCCCCAGGACGCCGCGCGGTATCAGGTGTGGTTGCAGACCGGGGATGAAACCCTGGATTATCGCCTCGCCCAGCAGTATTACCGGGCCTGTGCCTTGCGCATCCAGGCCGGCGGCGACCATGGTTACCAGGGTTTCGCCCGGCAATTACCGGCGATCTTGAGCTTTGCCGGTATTGGCGCAGATCAGTATCAATCCTTCGACTTTGCTGCACTGTAAAGTCGCAGGTCATTTTTTAATCGAACGACTCACGACGAGACCCCATGGCCACTCCCAGCGCTAGCTCTTATAACGCCGACGCCATCGAAGTCCTCTCGGGCCTCGACCCGGTGCGCAAACGCCCCGGCATGTACACCGACACCAGTCGGCCGAACCACCTTGCCCAGGAAGTCATCGACAACAGCGTCGACGAAGCCTTGGCCGGGCACGCCAAGTCGGTGCATGTCATTCTCCACGCTGACCACTCCCTGGAAGTGTCCGACGATGGTCGCGGCATGCCGGTGGACATCCACCCGGAAGAGGGGGTGCCGGGCGTCGAGCTGATCCTCACCAAGCTCCACGCGGGTGGCAAGTTCTCCAACAAGAACTACCAGTTCTCCGGTGGCCTGCACGGTGTGGGTATTTCCGTGGTCAACGCCCTGTCCACGCTGGTGCGGGTCAAGGTCAAGCGCGACGGCAACGAGTACCAGATGACCTTTGCCGATGGCTACAAAGCCACCGACCTGGAAGTGATCGGCACCGTTGGCAAGCGCAACACCGGCACCAGCGTGTACTTCGCGCCGGACCCGAAATACTTCGATTCGCCGAAATTCTCCATCAGCCGCCTCAAGCATGTGCTCAAGGCCAAGGCCGTGCTGTGCCCGGGCCTGCTGGTGACCTTTGAAGACAAAGGCACCGGCGAGAAGGTCGAGTGGCATTACGAAGACGGCCTGCGTTCGTACCTGGAAGACTCCGTCAGCGACTTCGAGCGCCTGCCCAACGAGCCGTTCTGCGGCAGCCTGGCCGGTAATAAAGAGGCCGTGGACTGGGCGCTGCTGTGGTTGCCCGAGGGCGGCGATAGCGTGCAGGAAAGCTACGTCAACCTGATCCCCACGGCCCAGGGCGGCACCCACGTTAACGGCTTACGCCAGGGCCTGCTCGATGCCATGCGCGAATTCTGCGAATACCGCAGCCTGCTGCCACGCGGGGTGAAGCTGGCGCCGGAAGACGTGTGGGAGCGCATTGCGTTCGTGCTGTCGATGAAGATGCAGGAGCCGCAATTCTCCGGCCAGACCAAAGAGCGCCTGTCGTCCCGTGAAGCGGCGGCGTTTGTCTCTGGGGTGGTCAAGGATGCGTTCAGCCTGTGGCTCAATGAGCACCCTGAACTGGGCCTGGCCCTGGCTGAGCTGGCGATCAACAACGCCGGCCGTCGCTTGAAGGCCAGCAAGAAGGTCGAGCGCAAACGCATCACCCAGGGTCCGGCATTGCCCGGCAAACTGGCCGATTGCGCCGGGCAGGACCCGATGCGCTCCGAGCTGTTCCTGGTGGAAGGTGACTCCGCCGGCGGTTCCGCCAAGCAAGCGCGGGACAAGGAGTTCCAGGCGATCCTGCCGTTGCGCGGCAAGATCCTCAACACCTGGGAAGTCGATGGCAGCGAAGTCCTGGCCAGCCAGGAAGTGCACAACATCGCCGTGGCCATTGGGGTAGACCCGGGCGCGGCGGACATGAGCCAGTTGCGCTACGGCAAGATCTGCATCCTCGCCGACGCCGACTCCGACGGCCTGCACATCGCCACGCTGTTGTGCGCGCTGTTCGTCCAGCACTTCCGCCCGCTGGTGGATGCCGGCCACGTCTACGTCGCCATGCCGCCGCTGTACCGGATCGACCTGGGCAAAGAGATTTACTACGCCCTGGATGAAGCCGAGCGCGATGGCATCCTCGACCGCCTGGTGGCCGAGAAGAAGCGCGGCAAGCCACAGGTCACGCGATTCAAAGGCCTGGGTGAAATGAACCCGCCGCAACTGCGCGAAACCACCATGGACCCGAACACCCGGCGCCTGGTGCAGTTGACGCTGGGCGACGATTTCGCCGCCACCTCGGAAATGATGGACATGCTGCTGGCGAAGAAACGCGCGCCGGACCGCAAGTCCTGGCTGGAATCCAAAGGCAACCTGGCCGAGGTTCTGGGCTGATGCGCACAGGTTTCGCCCTGGCGATCCTGATGTTGAGCAGTTTGGCGGCCGCCCAGGTGGCTGCCGCGCCTGCGGCCGAGCTCAAGCTGGTGTCCGAACACCCGGTGGACGGCATGCGCGGCGGCAACCTGTCGGGCCTGGCGTTGTGCGGTAACGAGTTGTGGACGGTTTCCGATCGTGATGACGACCAGATCTACCGCCTGGATACAAGCGAGACGACTTGGAAGGCCGAAACCGTGAAGATCGACGTGCCGCCGGTGCCCGAGTCCGGCTTGCCCTGGGGGTTGCGTTCGCGCACCAAGGCAGCCTCGCTCATTCGCGGTGGCGACCTGGATTTTGAAGGTATCACCTGCGATGCCGCCGGTAACCGCTACATTGTCAGCGAAGCCCATGCGGCGGTGCTGCAAGTGCCGGTTACGGGGGCGCCGGACTGGTTGAGGATCGCACCGGGCATGGTGCGTGAGGCCCGGGCCAGCGGCCTGTTGCTGCACTTCAATGCATTGTTTGAAGGCCTGGCGATCAATCCTGAAGGCAATCAGATCTGGCTGGCGGCTGAGCGTGAACGGCGTGGCCTGATTTCCATCAAGCGTCCGCAAAGCCTGTGGGACTGCGATGGTCCGTGCGTGTTATTGAGTGAGGCGGGCACCGAGATGCAGCCTGCCCAGGTGCCCAAGGCCAAGGCGGTCGCCAGGAATTTTTCGGATGTGACGCTGTTTCAGGGCAAATTGTTCACGCTCGAAAGCAGCCAATACCAGCTGTGCCGCCGCGATGCCGTCACAGGGGCTGTCGAGCAATGCTGGTCATTTGCTTCCGAGATGCTCACGCCGCAACGCCGATACGATCAGCCCTACGGCCTGGCCGAAGCGTTGGTGGTGGACGCCGATGGCGCCTGGATCGGTCTGGACAACAATTTCGGCCCACGTGCCGATGGTGAAAAACGCCCCATGGTCTATCGTTTTGCCGCCCCTGTCGGTGGCTGGAGCGCCAAGCCATGAGCCAACACTTTTTTGAATTGACCCGGCGCCGTGGCATTTCCGCTGCGCCATACCCAAGCATGATGAGGCCCGCATGAGTGACATCCTCGCAGACAGCTTAGACGGCGTAGAACGCCGGTCGCTGGCTGACTTCACCGAAAATGCCTACCTCAACTACTCCATGTACGTGATCATGGACCGTGCCTTGCCGCATATCGGCGACGGCCTGAAGCCCGTACAACGGCGCATCATCTACGCCATGAGTGAGTTGGGCCTGGACGCTGATTCCAAGCACAAGAAATCGGCGCGTACCGTCGGTGACGTACTCGGTAAGTTCCATCCCCACGGCGACTCGGCGTGCTACGAAGCCATGGTGCTGATGGCCCAACCGTTCAGCTATCGCTACACGCTGGTGGACGGCCAGGGTAACTGGGGTGCGCCGGATGATCCCAAGTCCTTCGCTGCCATGCGATACACCGAAGCGCGCCTGTCGCGTTACTCGGAAGTCTTGCTGAGCGAACTGGGGCAGGGCACCGCCGACTGGGGGCCCAACTTCGACGGCACGCTCGACGAGCCACTGGTGTTACCGGCACGTTTGCCGAATATCCTGCTCAATGGCACCACCGGTATTGCGGTGGGTATGGCCACTGACGTACCGCCGCACAACCTGCGTGAGGTCGCCACGGCCTGCGTGCGTTTGCTGGATGAGCCCAAAGCCACGGTTGAACAGCTCTGCGAGCACATCCAGGGCCCGGACTATCCGACCGAAGCGGAAATCATCACACCGCGCGCCGACCTGCTGAAAATGTACGAAACCGGCAAGGGCTCGGTGCGCATGCGCGCCGTGTACCACATCGAGGATGGCGACATTATCGTCACCGCGCTGCCGCATCAGGTGTCGGGCGCCAAGGTGCTGGAGCAGATCGCCGCGCTGATGCAGGCCAAACCGTCGAAACTGCCGCAGGTGGCCGACCTGCGTGACGAGTCCGACCACGAGAACCCATGCCGCATCGTGATCATCCCGACCAACAGCCGGGTCGACCACGAAGTGTTGATGCAGCATCTGTTTGCCAGCACGGACCTGGAGTCCAGCTACCGGGTCAACGTCAACATCATCGGCCTGGACGGCAAGCCGCAGTTGAAGAACCTGCGCAACCTGCTGGTGGAGTGGCTGGAGTTCCGGGTGCAGACCGTGCGTCGCCGCCTGCAATTCCGCCTCGACAAGGTCGAGCGCCGCCTGCACCTGTTGGACGGCTTGCTGATTGCCTACCTCAACCTGGATGAAGTGATCCATATCATCCGTACCGCCGAGCACCCGAAAGCCGAGCTGATCGCGCGGTTTGAGCTGAGCGAGATCCAGGCTGACTACATCCTCGATACCCGCTTGCGTCAATTGGCGCGACTGGAAGAGATGAAGCTGCGCGACGAACAGGACGCGCTGCTCAAGGAGCAAGCCAAGCTGCAAGCCCTGCTGGGCAGTGAGGCCAAGCTGAAGAAACTGGTGCGCAGCGAGCTGATCAAAGACGCCGAAACCTACGGTGACGAGCGTCGTTCGCCAATTGTGCAGCGTGCCGAGGCGAAAGCCCTGACGGAAACCGAGCTGCTGCCAAACGAGAAAATTACTGTCGTTCTGTCGGAAAAGGGTTGGGTTCGATCCGCCAAGGGGCATGATATTGACGCCACTGGTCTGTCCTACAAGGCCGGTGACGGGTTCAAGACCGCTGCGGCCGGGCGTTCCAACCAGTTTGCGGTGTTTATCGATTCCACCGGGCGCAGTTATTCGGTGCCGGCTCACACCTTGCCATCTGCACGGGGACAGGGCGAGCCGTTGACCGGGCGTCTGACGCCGCCGCCAGGGGCGAATTTCGAATGTGTGCTGCTGCCGGACGACGATGCGCTGTATGTGATCGCGTCCGACGCGGGTTACGGTTTCGTGGTCAAGGGTGAAGACCTGCAGGCCAAGAACAAGGCGGGCAAGGCGTTGCTGAGCTTGCCGAACAACGCCAAGGTGATCCTGCCGCGGCCGGTGGATGATCGTGAGAGCAACTGGCTGGCGTCGGTGACCACCGAAGGGCGTTTGCTGGTGTTCAAGATCAGCGACCTGCCGCAGTTGGGCAAAGGTAAAGGCAACAAGATCATCGGTATTCCCGGCGAGCGGGTGGCCAGTCGCGAAGAGTACGTGACCGACATCGCGGTGATCCCGGAAGGCGCGACCCTGGTGCTCCAGGCCGGCAAGCGTACGCTGTCGCTACGCCCTGACGACCTTGAACATTACAAGGGCGAACGTGGTCGGCGTGGTAACAAACTGCCTCGAGGCTTCCAGCGAGTGGATGCCTTGCTGGTAGAAGCGCCGGTTTAACGCGTTTTAGAGCTCTCGATCTACGATTTAACGCGTAGATCGATGCTTTGGCGCTGGAGTCATGGCGCATATTCACGGATGATATGGCCTTTCCAGCGCCGGCGTGGCCGAGCGTGTTTAGGTTATTTTTAGTATTACATTGTGGTTCGCCTTGTGGCAGCCACCTGGATGGGATGATGACTGCTCCACGCCTTCCTTTTATTTTCATGCTCGCTGGCCTTTTGGGGCTGGCGGGCTGCAGCACACACCAACCGGTGTCGCTGTACCAGCTGGACAGCGGAAGCCCGGCTCAACCTGCACAGTCCGCCGGCATGGCCGTCCTGCTCGGCCCGGTGGTCGTAGCCGACTACCTGCAACGCGAAACCCTCCTGCAACGTCAGAACGATGGAAGCCTGCAAGGTTCCACCGATGGCCGTTGGGCGGGGAGTTTGTCCTCTGATATCAATCAGTTGATGTTGCGCCAGGTGGCGGGTCAGTTGGACAGCCAGCGGGTGGTCCTGGCACCAGGGCCCTCCGGGTTCACGCCTGATGTACAGGTGTTGCTGACCATTACCCGGCTTGACTCCGGCACGTCGCAACCGGCCATCCTCGATGCGCAATGGCGCTTGATCGACCGTCGTGGGCAGGTGCGTGATAACCGTATTGTGCACTTGCAGGAACAGCACACCGGTTCCACTGCGTCCCAGGTCCAGGCCCAGGGCGTGTTGTTGCAGCATTTGGCGCAGCAGTTGTCGGTGGCACTCAAGCCATTGGCCAACCAACCGCCGATTGCCGAAGCGCCGCGCAAGCAAAGCGCGCCGGCGCAGGCCAGGCCGGCAGAGCCGCAGAAGCCGAAGATGCCGATGGCTACGCCGATCCGTACGGATATGGAAGTGTTCAGGTTCTGACCTGAATCGCGCACAAACAAAAGGCCCGCTGATTAAGCGGGCCTTTTTGTTTGTGCGCAATTTGAGCCAGGCTGCGGACCCAATGTGGGAGGGGGCTTGCCCCCGATAGCGGTAGTTCAGTTAATGATGTGTTAACTGATACTCGGCTATCGGGGGCAAGCCCCCTCCCACATGAGTCCTACCGTTTTATTTGGCGCGGGTCTCATGCATCCGCGCCAACTGCCGCTCCAGCATCGACGGATACGGCTCCATCAATCGCTCCACACAACTGGCCCCCTCGGGGCTGGCAATCGGGCGGATACGCGCGCGTTGGCGGATCAGCGTGTCTTCACTGATCTTGCGCTCCACCAGCAGCAGGTTGCGGCTGTGTTGGGACAGGGCCAGGGCGTCCTGGGCGATTTCGGTGAGCAGCAGGTCGATCTGGCTTATGCCGAACAGATCGTCGCCCACTGTCAGGCCAAGCTGCAGTTGCAGGGTAATGCCGCTGTCCGCCACTTCGATCTGCAATTCATGACCCAGGGCACGCAGCAACTCGCCGCAGCAGATGGCGTTGGTCAGGTAGTCTTCACCGCTGTCTTCACTGTGGAACAGCATCAGCGTGCTGCCATCGTTCAGGGTGTGCAATTCGCTCTGGTACAGCGAAGCGGCCTGGTCGAGGCAGTCACGGTAGCGTTCCAGCAACTCGGTCAGGCGTGCGCGTGGCAGGCGACGGAGTTGATCCTGTGCTCCCAGTTGCACCGCCAGAACGGCGCTGTACTGGGGTTCCGCACTCTTTACCGGAGCCGGTTTGGCGGCGACGGCCGGGGCGCTGGCCGAGGTGTCGCGCAGATCGGCGAACGGGTCTTCGTCGTCCAGCTCGTCCTCTTCGGCTTTGAACGCCTGGCGAGTGGCAGGTTTGAGGCCTGCGACCGGGGCGTCTTCCACTTCAAACTCAGGCTCATCGTCGAACTCAGGCTCGGGCTCAATCTCGCGCACCACCGGTTCCGGGGCGAAACTGGCGTGCAGCTGGCGAGCGAGGTCGCCTATTTCGTCCTGGCGATCAGTGGCCGGAGTATGTTCGTCGATGTCCCGCAGCCAGATGCGCAGTTGCATCAAGGGCGTAGAGATATGCCGTCCCAGGCGCAGGCTCAGGGCCAGGGCCAGGGCCAGCAGGATCGCGCTGAGAATGCCCATGCTTTGCAGGCTGATGGTCATCGGCTGCTGGAATTGCTGCATGTCGAGGCTGATGCGCAGTTGGCCGGCCTTCACATCCTGAAACGTAATATTGCTCGAATACAGGCCTTCGGCTTCACCCAGCAGGCCGTTTTTCGGGCGTTGCCCGGCTTCGGCCATGATCCGGTTGTCCACGCTGTAGATGGCGGCGTGGGCCACCAGCGGGTTCTTGGTCAGGTTGTTGAGCAGTACGTTGAGGCTGAGGATGTCGTTGGACACCAGCAACTCAGTCGCCGAGGTGGCGGTCTGGGTCGTCAGGCTCTCGCCCAGGGCGTCGGCTTGTTCGTGCATGGCCTGCTTGAACTGCAATCCCATCACGCAGGCGTAGATCACCAGGGCCAGGGCGACCAGGATCACGTTATGGCTGGCGATGCGTAATGCGATCGGTACACGGCGGTGGCGCAGTGCCCGGAAGATCAGCAGGAAGAAGTTATCGGTTTTTACTGGCGTGGGCCGGTTCACTTGCGCTCGGCTCTTGGTCCGTGAAGTTGACGCGCAGTATAGCGACAGCCCCATGACCGGCAAAGCGCTGGCTGTGCCCGATGGTCACTGAAAGTGGGTAGAATGCGGTTTTTTTCCAGCCTGGGGGTGCGCCTTGCGCGAAATTGTCCTGATTAACATCACTGGGGAAGACCGCCCGGGTCTGACCGCAGCCATTACCGGCGTTCTGGCCCAGGGTGGTGTGAACATTCTCGACATCGGCCAGGCGGTGATCCACGACACCCTGTCGTTCGGCATCCTGGTCGAGATTCCGAGCACCGAGCAGGCGTCTTCGGTGCTCAAGGACATCCTGTTTACGGCCTACAAGCTGGACCAACAGGTGCGTTTCACCCCGGTGTCCGAAGAGGATTACCGGCAATGGGTTGCCGGCCAGGGCAAGAAACGCCACATCGTGACGCTGCTGACCCGCAAGGTCACCGCCGAGCAACTACAGCGCGTCAGCTCCATCACCGCGCAATATGGCCTGAATATCGACCATATCGACCGTTTGTCGGGTCGTATGCCATTGGACACGCCGGCCGACAAGGGCAAGGGCTGCATCGAGTTCTCCGTGCGCGGTGAACCGGCCGACCCGCAGGCCCTGCGTGCCGAGTTCCTCAGCGTGGCCCAGGAGCTGAACGTCGATATCGCCTTCCAGGAAGACTCGCTGTTCCGCCGCAACCGCCGCTTGGCAGTGTTCGACATGGACTCGACGCTGATAGAGGCTGAGGTCATCGACGAGCTGGCCAAGGCCGCGGGTGTTGGCGAGCAGGTGTCGCAAATCACCGAGCGCGCCATGGCCGGTGAACTCGACTTCCGCGCCAGCTTCAAGGAGCGCCTGGCGCTGCTCAAGGGCCTGGACGTGAGCGTGCTGGACTCCATCGGCGCTTCCCTGCGCCTGACCGAGGGCGCCGAAACCCTGTTCGCCGAACTCAAGCGCCTGGGCTACAAGACCGCCATTCTGTCCGGCGGCTTCACCTACTTCGCCAAGCAATTGCAGGCCAGGCTGGGTATCGACTATGTGTTCGCCAACGAGCTGGAAGTGGTGGATGGCAAGGTGACCGGCGTGGCGGTGGAGCCGATTGTCGACGCACAGCGCAAAGCGGATCTGCTCAAGGAATTGGCTCACAAGGAAGGGTTGCGTCTGGAGCAGACCATTGCAGTCGGCGACGGGGCGAATGACTTGCCGATGCTGGCGATTGCCGGGTTGGGTGTGGCGTTCCGGGCCAAGCCGTTGGTAAAGCAATCGGCCAAGCAGGCGATTTCGACGCTGGGGCTGGACGGTGTGTTGTACCTGCTGGGCTTTCGCGATCGCGACGGTCAGCTGTAACTCGATCTCACAGTAGGAATACAGTTAAAAATGTGGGAGGGGGCAAGCCCCCTCCCACATTTGCTCTGTACTGAATTCAAATCAGGCTTTTGGCAGTGCAATACCCTCGCCCATCTGCACTGGCGTACCCGCCGCCAATTCTTCAGCCCACTTCACCTGGTCCGGCCCGAACAGCACAATCGCCGTCGATCCCAGCTTGAAGCGCCCCAGCTCGGCACCTTTTTCCAGGTGGATCGGCGCACGTGCAGCTTCGTCGTAGCGGAAGGTTTTCAGCTCGCGCTTTGGCGGTGTCACCAAGCCGGCCCATACGGTTTCAATCGACGCCACAATCATCGCGCCCACCAATACCACGGCCATCGGGCCGCGTTCGGTGTCGAAGATGCAGGCAACGCGCTCGTTACGTGCGAACAACTCGGGTACGTTTTCAGCGGTGGTCTGGTTGACCGAAAAGATGCGTCCAGGAATGTAGACCATCTCGCGCAGCGTGCCGGCCAACGGCATGTGCACGCGGTGGTAGTCCTTCGGCGAGAGGTAGATGGTAGCGAAGTCGCCGCCCATGAACGGTGCAGCTACGGCCGCATCGCCACCCAGCAGTTCCAGCACGCTGAAGCTGTGGCCCTTGGCCTGGAATACGCGGCCATGTTCGATCGGGCCCAGTTGGCTGACCGCGCCATCGGCAGGGCTCAGCACCGCGCCTGGGGTTTGATCCAGCGGGCGGGCGCCGTCTTTCAGGGCGCGGGTGAAGAAGGCGTTGAAGTGCTCGTAGGCGCTCAGGTCTTCAACCAGGGCCTGGGACATGTCCACTTGATAGCGCTTGGCAAACCAGGCGGTGAAGGCATTCTTGAACCAGCGCACGCGGCACTCGGCGATACAACCTGCCAGGCGCGACAGCAAGTGGTGCGGCAGCAAGTACTGGCTGAGGATAAACAACTGCTTTTTCATAACTGTCCTTAAACCTTAAATCTCGACGGGGGTGTCGGGGTGGTTGCCCCATTCGCCCCAGGAACCGGCATAACCTTTGACTCGCGGATAACCGAGCGCCTTGGCCACCAGGTAGGTGAAGCCAGAGCGGTGGTGAGTCTGGCAGTGAGTGATGATTTCTTTATCTTTGGTCAATCCGAGGTCTTCGAGAATCTGCGGCATGTCACGACGGATACGCAGGTTGCGTGCCTTGTCCATGCCGGCGGTCCATTCGAAGTTGACCGCGCCGGGGATATGCCCGCCTTTGGCAGCGAGGACCTTCTCGCCGGAGTATTCCAGCGGCCCGCGAGCATCCCAGATGCCCAGGTCGGCAGCACCCAGGCGGCTTTGCAGGTATTCACGCGTGGCGGTGGGGCCTTCGTGCAGCGTGAGGCTGACCGGGCCACCGACAGGCGCGGGCACGTCGGTGGAGACCGGGTGGTGTTCTTCCAGCCAGGCCAGCAGGCCGCCATCCAGGTAGTGGTATTTCTGGTGGCCGATCACGTCGAGCATCCAGATAAAACGCCCGGCCCAGCCGCCGCCTTCGTCGTCATAGACCACGTAGGTTGCATCCGGGGTGTGGCCCAGTTCGCCGAACAGTTTTTCCAGGTCCGCCTTGCTGGGCAGCAGGCCGGGCGCCGGCGGCTGGCCCAGTTGGGTGCGCTTGGGGTCAACGAAATGCGCGCCGGGGATATGCCCTTCGGCGTAGCGGGCAGCGCTGGTGAGGTCCACCAGAATCAGGTGTTCGGCACCGAGGCGACCAATCAGGTCGCTGGATTCGATCACCAGCGGCAAGCCAGAGAAGTCAGGCATGTGAGGTCTCCTGGGCACAAATGTTGGCGATAAAAGAGGGCGATTGTAGCGCAAGCATCAGGCGCTGCGGTTGGTAAAGCAGTGCAGGGCTTTTTCGATGCATTGGGCGGTTTTGCCGAAGGCCTGCACGGTGGTTTCCGAGAACGGCCCCCCACCCTGGTCGGCCACCATCAGCATCACCACCTTGCCATTACAGCTCAGGGAACGCAGCAGCAGGTGTTCGCCGGTGAACAGGCGGCGCAGGATCGGCGGCAGCAAGGCTGAGAACTGGGCATGGTTTTCGGGGTTGAGGCGCACCTGGGCGGACTTTTCCAGCAGGCGTTGCAGCAAGGTGCTGTTGACCACGTCCAGGCTCAGGTTGGCGGCGTCCTTGGGCAGGCCATCGACCTGGTGCACGCGCAAGGTGCTCATGGCGCGATCGGCCATCAACAGCATGACCCGTTGCATGCCGCTGGCGACCAAGGCCTCCTTGGCGCAGGTGGTCAGGTGCATCGCGTTGGCAAAGCGGCTCGGTTCCACCAAGAGTTCAGTGCAGCGCTTGCGCCACACGGCCAGGGCCTCGGCGGTGGGCGGTGGCGCCGGCAGCAGGCCGCGATGGATCTTCGCCACGTGCCACGGCCAGATCAGCGATAGCGCCGGGTGCCAGAGGTCGGGCATCAGGGTGGTACGGGCACTGGTGACGGCTTGTTGGTGGACCAGTTGCTGCACCTCACCCAACGGTTGTTGCAGGTACAGCGCTGTGAGCAACTGCCAGCGTTCGGTGTGCGGGCAGGTCCAGGATTCCTGGGCCGACATCGCCAGGCCGTTGGCCAGCAACACGGTATTGGCCGGCTGGTTCAGCCAGCGCCGCAGATTGGGTTCAGCGTCGAGCAATTGCTGGTGGCGCAGCGGGTCGTCTTCACGAGCGATATGCAGGGCCTTGACCAGCAGGCGCTGCTCGCTCATCAGCAACTTATAGCCCTGGGACACCCAGATCGGCAGGTGCCAGGCTTCGGTCATGCCGACGCAAAGGTCCAGCAGGCGTACGCCGAACAATTCCTGCTCGACCGTGCGGGCTGATTGGCCCTTGTGGATAACCCGCAGCTCCCACTCCTCCAGAAGCTTGGGGTAGGCCACCGCCATCGGCCACAGTGGCGACAGGAACAACAGGCTGCCCCAGTGGATGTCTTGCCACAGCCGCGCCAGGCGACTGCCGAACAAACCGTTGGCCTGCTGCGACGCGTGCTGGCTGACCAGCAACAGTTGGCGCAACGCCACGGGGATCTCGTTGGCCGGCACCGAGGGCAGGCGTGCCAGCAGTTCTTCGGCGCGCTTGAGGCCCAGGCGGTTGAGCGCCACTTCCAGGTTTTCCGCCGGTTCCGCCAGGCTGCCATGGGTGTGGCTGTTGGCCTCGCGCATCACGCTGAGCACCAGGGCCGGGCTGCTTTGCATCAGTTCGGCAATATCCCGCAATGAACTGCGGTTATCGCGGATGCCTTTGCACACACGGTCGTGACTGGCCTGGGGAACGGGCAGCAGCACTTCGTCCAGGCGCTTGATCCAAGCGGCGATAGAGTTGGGTTTTGCAGTTGGGACTGTCGTTTCATTAGCCATGATTGGGGCGCGATCATCACTTGCGGTCTACACGCCCGGAGCGGGCCGAACTGGCTTTTCGCCTTAACGGGCTATAGTCTGGCGCAGTTTTGCCGATAAGTAGAACAAGAGTTTTCTGCTACACCCAATATGTCCATGAACCCGACGGCGCAAGTACTCATCTCCTATGGCTAAAATTATCGGCATCATCGTCGTCTTCGCAAGCGTGCTCGGCGGGTACGTCCTGTCCCACGGTAAAATCGCTGCGCTGATCCAGCCTTTCGAGGTGATGATCATCGGCGGTGCGGCGCTGGGTGCATTCCTGCAGGCCAACCCCGGCTACATGACCATGCACGTGATCAAGAAGTCGCTGGGCATGTTCGGTTCACGCTTTACCCATACCTTCTACCTGGAGGTGTTGGGCCTGGTCTACGAGATCCTCAACAAGAGCCGTCGCGAAGGCATGATGGCCATCGAGGCCGATATCGAAGACGCTGCCGCCAGCCCGATTTTCGCCAAGTACCCGGCCGTGCTCAAGGACGAGCGCATGACCGCCTACATCTGTGACTACCTGCGCATCATGTCCTCCGGCAACATGGCCCCCCATGAGCTGGAAGGCCTGTTCGACATGGAGTTGTTCAGCCTTAAAGAAGAGCTGGAGCACCCCTCCCACGCTGTGACCGGCATCGCCGATGGTATGCCGGGTTTCGGTATCGTCGCGGCGGTACTCGGTATCGTGGTGACCATGGCGTCCCTGGGTGAGGGCGACCAGGCCGCTATCGGCATGCACGTGGGTGCAGCGCTGGTCGGTACCTTCTTCGGTATTCTGGCGGCCTATGGCTTCTTCGGCCCGCTGGCGACTTCCCTGGCCCATGACGCCAAGGAAGAAGTGAACCTGTACGAATCGATCAAGGCCAGCCTGGTTGCTTCCGCTTCCGGCATGCCGCCGTCGCTGGCGGTGGAGTTCGGTCGTAAAGTGCTGTACCCCAAGCATCGCCCAAGCTTCGCCGAGCTGGAACAAGCGGTTCGCGGTCGCTAAGCCATGGAGAACAACCAGCCGATAATCATCAAGCGCGTCAAGCGCTTCGCTGCGGGGCACCATGGTGGCGCCTGGAAAATCGCCTTCGCCGACTTTGCGACGGCGATGATGGCGTTCTTCCTGGTGCTGTGGCTGATGTCCACCGCCACGCCCGAACAGAAGATCGCCATTGCCGGTTACTTCAAGGACCCGATTGGCTTTTCGGAAAGCGGCACGCCCTTTGTGATCGACCTGGGCGGTTCGCCGCAGTTGGCGCCTGAGCGCACCATCAACCCCGAAGTCAAGACTGAAGCGCCTCAGGAAAAAATCCCGATCGAGCGCGATACTGTCGAGTCGATGGCCGAACAGGTCGAGCAGGAGCGCCTTGAGCTGTTGCTGCAGGAGCTGCAGAACAAGGTCGAGGAAAACCCGCAACTGCTGAAGTTCAAGGACCAGATCTCCTTCGAAATCACGCCTGAAGGCCTGCGCATCCAGATCACCGACGCCGCCAACCGGCCGATGTTCGACTCCGGCAGCGCGCGTTTGAAGCCGTACTTCGAAGACATCCTGCTGGCCATGGCCGATACCATCAAAGCGGTACCCAACAAGATCAGCATCAGCGGCCACACCGACGCCAAGCCTTACGCGGGCCAGGGGGATTTCGGCAACTGGGAACTCTCGGCCAACCGCGCCAACGCCGCACGCCGTGCGCTGGTGGCCGGCAGCTATCCGGATGCGCAGGTGGCGCGGGTGGTGGGTTTTGCTTCGTCGCAGCTGTTTGATCATCAAGACCCGTTCAACCCGGTCAACCGCCGGATCGACATCGTGGTGCTGACCAAAAAGGCCCAGCGTGCGATTGAAGGTGACCAGCCGCCAGCGCCGCAACCTACTCCGGGGACCGGCGCTCCGGGTGAAGTACCGGCCGACCCGAACGCCATTCCGCCAGGGCAGGAGCCGTTGCCGGCGCATGAGTTGCGCCAGAAGCTGAACCTGTTTGATGACGGTGGGGTGAAGGATCCTACGGTGCCCAAGACGGGTTCTTAAGCTGCCGAAGCTGCTTCACTCATGAAAACGCCCCGATACTGATCGGGGCGTTTTCTTTTGCAGTCATAGCGGGAGGTAGGCTTTGACGCCTTTGATCACGCCTCGCATGTCATCGGTGCACAGGCGCGGTACGAAGTACTCCCGCCCTGTGGCTCGCGTCTTTCTATGGAGCTTGCTTCGCCCCTTCTGCGCCGCTGGATCAACCCCGAAGAGGATCCAGACTCCTGCCAGCTTGCGCTGGTGACGGAGCAATTATGCGCATCAGGAATTCCGAATTCAGGCTGGCTCGTGTCGGTGGGCCGTCCAGTTGTCCTGAATTCTTGATGCCAGACCCCGTTAAATCAATGGACCAGGCCATGCTGTGCCGTGCTTTATGTGTATCAAGGCATGGCGGTTTTAGTAACTGCTCTCCGGCAAGCTCGCAATAATCGACCGATAGCTGTTCATCCGCTGCTGCTGCACGCGCCCATCCTCCAGCGCCTTGAGCAACGCACAGCCCGGTTCGCGGTCGTGTTTGCAGTCGCGGAAGCGGCAGGTGCCGATCAGGTCGTTGAACTCGATGAAGCCCGCTTCCACATCACTGCGGCTGACGTGGCCGAGGCCGAATTCGCGGATGCCGGGGGAGTCGATCAGTTCGCCACCGCCGGGGAAGTGGAATAACCGCGCGGTGGTGGTGGTGTGGGTGCCCTGGCCGGACAGTTCCGACAGCGGACCTACGCGGGTGTCGACTTCCGGCAGCAGGCTGTTGACCAGCGAGGACTTACCCACGCCGGACTGGCCCACAAACACGCTGATGCGCCCGTCCAGCTGCTGTTGCAGCTGTTCCATGCCATTACCGTGATGCGCCGAAACCTCCAGCACCGGGTAACCCAGGGTGCGATAGACCGCCAGCAGGGCGTTGAGTGCCGGGGCATTCTGCTCGTCGATCAGGTCGAATTTGTTCAGCAGCAACAGCGGGCGGATGCCGGCGTGTTCGGCCGCCACCAGGTAGCGGTCGATCAGGTTGGCATGGGGCTCGGGCAGCGGCGCGAACACGATCACGATCATGTCGACGTTGGCCGCCACCGGCTTGAGCTGGCCGCGGCTATCGGGGCGGCGCAGTTCGGTGGTGCGCGGCAGTTGGGCGACGATTACGCCGATACCCTGGTTGCCAGCACGCCACACAACCCGGTCACCAGTGACCAGCGCCGGCAGGTTGGCGCGCAAGTGGCAGCGGAACACCTGGCCGGCGAGTTCGCCTTCGAGCGCCTCGACTTCGACCTGCACGCCGAAGTGCGCGATCACCAGGCCTGTTTGTTCAGGGCCGAGGTCGCCGCCCTCGAGCGCTTCCACGGCGGAGGATTCACGTTTGGCGGCGCGCGCGGCGCGTTCGCCCTGAATCTTTTCGATGCGCCAGTTTTGGCGACGGTTGAGCTGGCGTTTGGCCATTGGTGTTCCGTGTCGATAATGCAAAGGTTGGGTAAAACGGTCGCGAGTCTAGCACGGCCCCGCCTGCTAAACTGCGCAGCTACGCCAAGGTGCCAAGAGAATCAACCCATGCAAAACCCACAGAACCTGATTTGGATCGATCTGGAAATGACCGGTCTGAACCCCGACACCGACGTCATCATCGAGATGGCGACCATTGTCACCGACAGCAACCTCAACACCTTGGCCGAAGGTCCGGTGATCGCCATCCACCACAGCGATGCCGTACTCGCCACCATGGACGAGTGGAACACCCGCACCCACGGTAACTCCGGCCTGACCCAGCGCGTGCGTGACAGCCGCATCAGCATGGCCGAAGCCGAAGCCGAAACCATCGCCTTCCTGGAAAAATGGGTGCCCAAGGGCAAGTCGCCGATCTGCGGCAACAGCATCTGCCAGGATCGCCGCTTCCTTTATACGCATATGAAAGCGCTGGAAAGCTACTTCCACTACCGCAACCTGGATGTGTCCACGCTTAAAGAGCTGGCGGCGCGCTGGGCGCCGGAAGTGAAGGACAGCTTCCATAAAGGCAGCACGCACCTGGCGCTGGATGATATTCGCGAGTCGATTGCCGAGTTGCAGCACTACCGCAAGCATTTCATCAAGGCTTGAATTCCTTCAAGGGTGAGCCGGTTTTTTGTGGCGAGCGGGCTTGTCCCGCGTTGGGCTGCGAAGCAGCCCTAATACTGCCAACACACCTCTCCAAACAGATATCATTGCCGGCTTTGGGGCTGCTGCGCAGCCCAACGCGGGGCTAGCCCGCTCGCCACAGTTTTGCGAGGATCGCCCTCATGCTGCTGATGCTCTACCTCATCGCCATCACTGCCGAAGCCATGACCGGTGCGCTGTCGGCTGGGCGGCGGGGCATGGACTGGTTTGGCGTCGTGCTGATCGCCTGCGTGACGGCACTGGGTGGTGGTTCGGTGCGCGATGTGTTGCTGGGGCATTACCCGCTGACTTGGGTCAAGCACCCGGAATACCTGGTGCTGACCTCCGTCGCCGCGCTGGTGACGATCTTTATCGCCCCGCTGATGCGCCGCCTGCGTTCGTTGTTCCTGGCATTGGACGCCCTGGGCCTGGTGGCCTTCACCCTGATCGGTTGCATGACCGCCCTGGAAATGGGCCATGGCATGCTGGTGGCCTCGGTCAGCGGCGTGATCACCGGGGTTTTCGGTGGCATCCTGCGGGATATCTTCTGCAACGATATCCCGCTGATCTTCCGCCGTGAGCTGTACGCCAGCGTGTCGTTCCTGGCCGCCTGGTTCTACATGCTGTGCCTGTATCTGGAATTGCCCAGTGAGCAATCGATCCTGCTGACGCTGTTCAGCGGCTTTCTACTGCGCTTGCTGGCGATCCGTTTCCACTGGGAAATGCCCAAGTTCGTCTACAACGACGACGTGCACTAGCGGTTGGCGTGCTGGTTCAGCGCCCATTCCACATGTTCGCGCACCAGTTCGGAGGGATATTCGCGCCGCGCCTTCAAGGCTTCCAGCACCGGAATGCTCGACGGTGCGTTGCCCAGGCCTACCGCCAGGTTGCGCAACCAACGCTCATAGCCGGCGCGGCGCAGGGGTGAACCTTCGGTGCTGCTGAGGAATTTATCCTCATCCCACATAAACAACTCGGCCAGTTCGGCGTTATCCAGGTTGTGGCGTGGCTTGAAGTCGCCTTCGGCCGTGGCGCGGGCGAAACGATTCCACGGGCAAACGATCTGACAGTCATCACAACCGAACACGCGGTTGCCGATCAACGGGCGCAGGTCTTCGGGGATTGCGTTCTTGAGCTCGATGGTCAGGTAGGAAATGCAGCGCCGGGCGTCCAGCACGTAGGGGCCGACAAAGGCATTGGTGGGGCAGATGTCCAGGCAGGCGGTGCAGCGCCCGCAATGTTCAGTGCTATGAGGTGCGTCGATCGGCAGTGGCAGGTCGACAAACAGCTCGCTGAGGAAGAAGTAGCTGCCGGCCTTGCGATTGAGCACCAGGGTGTTCTTGCCGATCCAGCCCAGCCCGGCTTTTTCGGCGATGGCTTTCTCAAGCACGGGTGCGCTGTCGACGAAGGCACGGAAGCCGAAGGGGCCGATTTGCGCCTGGATACGGTCGGCCAGTTGCTGCACGCGCTTGCGGATCAGCTTGTGGTAGTCGCGGCCCAGGGCGTAGCGCGAGATATAGGCTTTTTCCGGCTTGGCCAGCAGTTGCGCCATCTGTGTGTCGCCGGGCAGGTAATCCATGCGCAGCGACACCACGCGCAAGGTGCCGGGCACCAGCTCATCCGGATGGGAGCGTTTGCTGCCATGGGCGCCCATGTAGTCCATCTCGCCGTGGTAACCCGCGTCGAGCCAGCGTTGCAGGTGCTGTTCATGCTCGGCCAGGTCCAGGCCGCTGATGCCGACTTGCTGAAAGCCCAGCTCGCGGCCCCAGTCTTTGATCGATTGGGCGAGGGCAGGCAGATCGGTGGTGATGGCAGGCATGAGACAAGGGAAACCGCAGGTTAGATAGGTATAATTCTGCCAGACATCGGAGCTTGAAGACGCATGCCGCAGACAAAACACGCAATAACCGACGTACAACCGCTGCTGCACGGCCATTTGCCGCAACTCGCTGCGCGTTCCCCGGACGCCCATAAAGGCCGGTTCGGCCACCTGCTGGTCATCGGTGGTGACCACGGCTTTGGCGGCGCAGCGCTGCTGAGTGCCGAAAGCGCCTTGCGCAGCGGCGCGGGCATGGTGTCCCTGGCTACTCGCCTGGAGCATGTGCCCGCGGCCCTGGCGCGACTGCCGGAAGTCATGACCGTCGGCGTCGCCTCGGCCAACCAACTGATGGGCCTGCTGGAAAAGATCTCGGTCATTGTGATCGGGCCTGGGCTCGGTGACGCGTCTTGGGGCAGAAGCCTGCTTTCGGTCGCCGCCAACGCCAGCCAGCCGCAGGTGTGGGACGCCGACGCCTTGAATCAACTCGCCACCGGCAGCGTCAGCTTGCCGGCCAACTGCGTGATCACACCGCATCCCGGGGAGGCGGCGCGGTTGTTGGGTCTGTCGACAGCCGAGGTTCAGGCCGATCGCCTTAAGGTGGCGCGCGCGTTGAGCCAGAAATTCAACGCAGTGGCTATTCTCAAGGGCGCAGGCAGTTTGATTGCCAGCCCGGACGGGCGTGTTTCACGCTGTGACCAAGGCCACCCGGCGATGGCCACGGCAGGGCTGGGCGACGTGTTGGCCGGTCTGGTGGGTGCACTGCTGGCCCAGGGCATGCCAGCCTATGAGGCAAGCTGCCTGGCCGTGTGGTTGCACGCAACGGCGGGAGATCGCCAGGGCACGTTCGGTCGCGGGTTGGCCGCCAGTGACCTGATCCCTGCCATTCGTCAATTGCTGGAGGAGCAGTCACCGTGTCTGAAGTAATTCTTTTCCTGGTCGATGAAGAGGCCATGGTTGCCTTCGGCCAGCGCATCGCCCAGGTCACGGCGGGAGCGGGGCTGATCTTTCTGGAAGGCGACCTGGGGGCGGGCAAGACCACGCTGTCCCGGGGGATCATTCGCGGGTTGGGCCACACGGGGGCGGTAAAAAGCCCGACGTTCACCCTGGTAGAGCCCTACGAAATCGGCGACGTGCGAGCGTTCCATTTCGACCTCTATCGCCTGGTCGATCCCGAAGAACTGGAATACATGGGTATCCGGGATTACTTCGACGAAGATGCGCTGTGCCTGATCGAGTGGCCAGATAAAGGCACAGGCTTTTTGCCAAAGCCCGACCTGACCATTACCATTACGCCGCATGAGCATGGACGTCAGTTGAAGTTGTTGCCCCAGAGCGTGCGCGGCCAGTCGTGGTGCGCGGCTTTGGCATTGGAATTCAAATAATTGGTGGGGTTAGGTATGCGCTTTCGCGCGTTGGTTGCTGTCGTGGGGGTGTTGCTTGCGGCAATGACTGTCAATGCTCTGGCTGCTTCACAGGTGAAGAGTGTTCGCCTGTGGCGAGCGCCGGATAACACGCGACTGGTGTTCGACCTGTCTGGCCCGGTCCAGCACAGCGTCTTTACCCTGACGGCGCCTGATCGCCTGGTGATCGACATCAACGGCGCGACCCTGGCCGCGCCGTTGAAAGTCTCCACCGCCAACACCCCGATTACCGCCATGCGTTCGGCCCAGCGTACGCCGACCGATTTGCGCGTGGTCATCGACCTGAAAAAGGTCGTGACCCCCAAAAGCTTCTCTCTGGCGCCCAACGCCCAGTACGGCAACCGGCTGGTGGTCGATCTGTTCGACAACGCCGCCGATGCCGCGCCGCCGCCTGCGCCGACCCCAAGCGTGGCAACGGTGCCGGCGGTGCCGGTGAACCCGTCGCAACCGCAGGTCAAGCTGCCACCGCCGCCACCGGCCCCGGCCGGCAAGCGTGACATTATCGTGGTGATTGACGCCGGTCACGGGGGGGAAGACCCGGGTGCTTCCGGCTCACGCGGCCAGCATGAGAAAGACGTGGTACTCGCCATCGCCCGCGAACTGCAGCGCCAGGTCAATGGCATGAAGGGCTACCGCGCCGAGCTGACGCGTACCGGCGACTACTTCATTCCGCTGCGCGGCCGTACCGAAATCGCCCGCAAGAAAGGCGCCGACCTGTTTGTGTCGATCCACGCCGACGCCGCGCCTTCGGCCGCCGCGTTTGGCGCCTCGGTGTTTGCCCTGTCGGATCGAGGTGCTACGTCCGAGACCGCCCGTTGGCTGGCCGACAGTGAAAACCGTTCCGACCTGATCGGCGGCGCCGGCAACGTGTCCCTCGATGACAAGGACAAAATGCTCGCCGGCGTGCTGCTGGACCTGTCGATGACCGCTTCGCTGACGTCCAGCTTGAACGTGGGCCAGAAGGTCCTGAGCAACATCGGCCGGGTCACCTCGCTGCACAAGCAGCGTGTGGAACAGGCCGGGTTCATGGTGCTGAAATCGCCGGATATCCCCTCGATCCTGGTGGAAACCGGGTTTATCTCCAACTCCAACGAAGCCTCGAAGCTGGCAAGCGCCAGTCACCAGCAGGCGCTGGCGCGTTCGATCAGTGCCGGTATCCGCCAGTTCTTCCAGCAGAACCCGCCGCCGGGCACCTACATCGCTTGGCTGCGTGACTCGGGGAAAATCGCCCAGGGCCCGCGTGACCATCGCGTGCAGCCGGGCGACACCCTGGCCATGCTGGCGGTGCGTTTCCAGGTATCGGCCGCGACCTTGCGCAGCGCCAACAACCTGAAAACCGATGAATTGAAAGTCGGCCAGGTGTTGACTATCCCCGGCACTGAATTGGCGGCACAGTAATGAGCGAATCACTCCTGAACAGCGGATCGCGCATTGAGCTGCTGAGCCCGCGCCTTGCCAACCAGATTGCGGCAGGCGAGGTGGTCGAGCGCCCCGCATCGGTGATCAAGGAGCTGCTGGAAAACAGCATCGACTCTGGCGCCAGGCGCATCGACGTCGATGTGGAGCAGGGCGGCGTCAAGCTGTTGCGCGTGCGTGACGATGGCAGCGGCATTTCCGCCGATGACCTGCCGCTGGCTCTGGCGCGTCACGCCACCAGCAAGATTCGCGACCTGGAAGACCTTGAGCGGGTGATGAGCCTGGGCTTTCGCGGCGAGGCCCTGGCGTCCATCAGTTCCGTGGCGCGCCTGACCCTGACCTCCCGCACCCGCGGCGCCGAACAAGCCTGGCAAGTGGAAACCGAAGGCCGCGACATGGCACCTCGGGTGCAGCCGGCGGCGCATCCGGTCGGCACCTCGGTGGAAGTGCGCGACCTGTTCTTCAACACCCCGGCGCGACGCAAATTCCTCAAGGCCGAGAAAACCGAATTCGATCACCTGCAGGAAGTCATCAAGCGCTTGGCCCTGGCCCGCTTCGACGTGGCTTTCCACCTGCGCCATAACGGCAAGACCATCCTCAGCCTGCATGAAGCCAACGATGACGCTGCGCGTGCGCGCCGGGTGTCGGCGATTTGCGGCGCGGGTTTCCTGGAGCAGGCGCTGCCGATTGAAATCGAGCGCAATGGCTTGCGGTTGTGGGGCTGGGTCGGGTTGCCGACGTTCTCCCGCAGCCAGGCGGACTTGCAGTATTTCTTCGTGAACGGCCGAGCGGTGCGCGACAAGCTGGTGGCCCATGCGGTGCGCCAGGCGTATCGCGACGTGCTGTTCAACGGGCGTCACCCGACGTTTGTGCTGTTCTTTGAGGTCGACCCGTCGGTGGTGGACGTCAACGTGCACCCCACCAAGCACGAAGTGCGCTTCCGTGATGGACGCATGGTGCATGACTTCCTCTATGGCACCTTGCACCGCACCCTGGGGGATGTGCGTCCGGATGATCAGTTGTCCGCACCGATTGTGACGGCAGTGGTCCGGCCGAGTGGCCCGCAAGCTGGTGAGTTCGGCCCTCAAGGCGAAATGAGCCTGGCGGCAAACCTGCTGCAATCGCCACAGCAGCAACCTTCGTATACCGCGCCGAATGCCGGCTCCGGCTCGGGTTATCAGTACCAATACACCCCGCGCCCGCAATCGGCGGTGCCGGTGGCCGAAGCCCAGGCTGCGTATCGCGAGTTTTTTGCACCGCTGCCGGGGGCTGAGCCGGGGGCGCCGGTCGCCTTGCCGGAGGGCGGTGGTGATATTCCGCCGCTGGGTTACGCGTTGGCGCAGCTCAAGGGCATCTACATCCTGGCGGAGAACGCCCACGGCCTGGTGCTGGTGGACATGCACGCCGCCCACGAGCGGATCATGTACGAACGCCTCAAGATTGCCATGGCCAGCGAAGGCCTCAGTGGGCAGCCGCTGCTGGTGCCGGAATCCCTGGCAGTCAGCCAGCGTGAGGCCGACTGCGCCGAAGAGCACCACAGCGTGTTCCAGAAACTGGGCTTTGAATTGCAACGCCTTGGCCCGGAAACCCTGGCCATCCGCCAGATTCCCGCGCTGCTCAAGCAGGCCGAGGCTAACCGGCTGGTGGCTGACGTGCTGGCTGACCTGATGGAGTACGGCACCAGTGACCGCATCCAGGCGCACATCAACGAGCTGCTCGGCACCATGGCCTGCCACGGCGCCATCCGCGCCAACCGCCGCCTGGCCCTGCCGGAAATGAACGGCTTGCTGCGCGACATGGAAAACACCGAGCGCAGCGGGCAATGCAACCATGGCCGACCGACCTGGACCCAGATGGGCCTGGACGATCTGGACAAACTATTCCTGCGCGGCCGTTGATGAGTGCCTTGCCCCCCGCGATCTTCCTGATGGGCCCCACGGCCGCCGGCAAGACCGACCTGGCCATCGAGCTGACCAAGGTGTTGCCGTGCGAGCTGATCAGTGTCGACTCTGCCCTGGTTTACCGGGACATGGACATCGGCACCGCCAAGCCTTCGAAAGAGCTTCTGGCCCAGTATCCGCACCGGTTGATCGACATCATCGACCCGTCCGAGAGCTATTCGGCTGCAGATTTTCGTACCGATGCACTCGCCGCCATGGCCGACATCACCGCACGGGGCAATATCCCGCTGCTGGTGGGGGGGACGATGCTCTACTACAAGGCTTTGCAGGAAGGCCTGGCGGATATGCCCCCGGCCGACGCCCAGGTGCGCGCCGAGCTCGAAGAAGAAGCGGCACGCCTTGGCTGGCAAGCCCTGCACGACCAGTTGGCGGCAGTCGACCCGGTCTCCGCCGCACGCATTCACCCCAATGACCCCCAGCGCCTCACCCGCGCCCTGGAAGTCTGGCGTGTGAGCGGGCAGACCATGACTGAACACCGGCGCAAACAAAGTGCGCAAAGTGCTGACGCAGGCGCTTCGGGACAGTCACAATTGCCCTATACTGTGGCGAATCTGGCCATCGCTCCGGCAAATCGCCAGGTGCTGCATGAACGAATTGCACAAAGATTCACAATTATGTTGGAACAGGGGTTTGTGGACGAGGTCGTAGCTCTGCGTTCCAGAGGTGACCTGCATCCAGGGTTGCCTTCGATACGTGCCGTAGGCTACCGCCAAGTCTGGGATCATCTGGATGGCAAGCTGACGTCAGCCGAAATGCAGGAACGCGGCATCATTGCCACGCGCCAATTGGCGAAACGCCAGTTCACCTGGTTGCGCAGCTGGAGCGATTTGCACTGGCTGGACAGCCTGGACAGCGACAATCTGTCACGCGCCTTGAAATACTTGGGAACGGTCTCCATATTGAGCTGAGTCCTTGCAATTGCCGTCTATCCTTGGGGGTGTGACGGCCATAAGCTATCTATTTTCCGATTTTTTATTATTGATCCTTAAAGGAGTGCGGCACATGTCAAAAGGGCATTCGCTACAAGACCCTTACTTGAATACTTTACGTAAAGAGAAAGTGGGGGTTTCCATCTATCTGGTCAACGGTATCAAGCTGCAAGGTACGATCGAGTCGTTCGACCAGTTCGTGATCCTGCTGAAAAACACCGTCAGCCAGATGGTCTACAAGCACGCTATCTCGACAGTCGTTCCAGTTCGTCCAATCCGTCTGCCTAGCGCAGCGGGTGATGAACAGGGTGACGTTGAGGCAGGTAACGCCTGATAGGAGTCTCCTTTGTTCTTTGAGCGCCACGGTGGTGGTGAGCGAGTGATCCTCGTTCACTTGGATGGACAGGACCCTGAGGCGCGCGAAGATCCGCAGGAGTTTCAGGAGTTGGCAAATTCGGCCGGCGCCGAGACCGTTGCGTTTTTTAACGTGCCGCGTCATCGGCCAACCGCCAAATTCCTGATTGGCAGCGGCAAGGTCGAGGAACTGCGCGACCTGGTCCACGCCGAAGAAGCCGATCTGGTGATCTTCAACCACATCCTCACGCCCAGTCAGGAACGTAACCTCGAACGTGTCTTCGAGTGTCGCGTGATCGACCGTACCGGTCTGATTCTCGATATTTTCGCCCAGCGCGCCCGTACCCATGAAGGCAAGCTCCAGGTCGAACTGGCCCAGCTTGACCACATGAGCACCCGGCTGGTCCGCGGCTGGACTCACCTTGAGCGCCAGGGTGGCGGTATCGGTATGCGCGGCCCGGGTGAAACCCAGCTCGAAACCGACCGACGCCTGCTGCGGGTTCGCCTGCGCCAGATCAAGGGTCGCCTCGAGAAGGTGCGCAGCCAGCGCGAGCAATCGCGGCGTGGCCGTTCCCGTGCGGATATCCCGACCGTGTCCCTGGTGGGTTACACCAACGCCGGCAAATCCACACTGTTCAACAACGTGACGAAGTCGGACGTGTACGCGGCCGACCAACTGTTCGCCACCCTCGACCCGACCCTGCGCCGTCTGGATCTTGACGACCTGGGGCCGATTGTCCTGGCCGATACCGTGGGTTTCATTCGTCACTTACCGCACAAGCTGGTCGAGGCATTTCGGTCTACGCTCGAAGAGTCGAGCAATTCCGACTTACTGTTGCACGTGATCGATGCGGCGGAACCGGATCGCATGTTGCAGATTGAACAGGTGATGCTGGTGCTGGGCGAGATTGGCGCCCAGGACTTGCCGATCCTCGAGGTCTATAACAAACTCGATTTGCTTGAGGGCGTTGAGCCACAAATCCAGCGCGATGAGAACGGCAAGCCCCAGCGGGTCTGGCTGTCGGCGCGTGATGGCAGCGGTCTCGAGTTGCTTGAACAAGCCATTGCCGAGTTGCTCGGCAGCGATTTGTTCGTTGGCACCTTGCGCTTGCCCCAGCGTTTTGCTCGACTGCGTGCACAGTTTTTCGAGTTGGGCGCGGTACAGAAAGAAGAACACGACGAAGAGGGTGTCAGCTTGCTGGCCGTTCGATTGCCGCGCTCGGAGCTGAATCGGCTGGTCAGCCGTGAAGGCGTGGTACCGACAGAGTTCATCGAACAACACACTTTGCAATAAAAGCCTCCTAAAGCGGTTGTGCCGCAGTGGCAGGCATTCTGTAGCATTGGTCGGCGCGCCGTGGGTGCGTCTTTGCTTTATCAGATGGAGAGCGCTATGGCTTGGAATGAGCCGGGTGGCAACTCGAATAATCAGGATCCCTGGGGTGGTAAACGCCGCAATAATGGCGACCGCAAGGGGCCACCAGATCTCGACGAGGCCTTCCGAAAGCTGCAGGAAAGCCTGAATGGGTTGTTCGGTGGTGGGAAAAAACGTGGTGGTGACGACGGCGGTCGCACAAGCAAGGGCGGTGGCTATGGCTTGCTGGGCCTGGGTCTTGTCGTGCTGGCGGCCGTTTGGCTGTACAGCGCCGTTTACGTGGTGGACGAGCAGGAGCAGGCCGTGGTGCTGCGCTTCGGCAAGTACTACGAAACCGTCGGTCCGGGCCTGAACATCTATTTCCCGCCGATCGACAAGAAGTACATGGAGAACGTCACGCGTGAGCGTGCCTACACCAAGCAGGGCCAGATGCTGACCGAAGACGAGAACATCGTCGAAGTGCCGCTGACCGTGCAGTACAAGATCAGCAACCTGCAGGACTTCGTGCTGAACGTTGACCAGCCGGAAATCAGCCTGCAACACGCCACCGAAAGTGCCCTGCGCCACGTCGTCGGTTCGACCGCGATGGACCAGGTGCTGACCGAAGGGCGTGAATTGATGGCCAGCGAGATCAAGGAGCGCCTGCAACGGTTCCTCGACACCTACCGCACCGGTATCACCGTCACCCAGGTGAACGTACAGAGCGCAGCCGCACCGCGTGAAGTACAGGAAGCCTTCGACGACGTGATCCGCGCCCGTGAAGACGAGCAGCGTTCGCGCAACCAGGCTGAAACCTACGCCAACGGCGTCGTGCCGGAAGCCCGTGGTCAGGCCCAGCGCATCCTCGAGGATGCCAACGGTTACCGCGACGAAGTGGTCTCCCGTGCCAAGGGTGAGGCGGATCGCTTTACCAAGCTGGTTGCCGAGTACCGCAAGGCGCCGGAAGTCACGCGTGAGCGTCTGTACCTGGACACCATGCAGGAAGTCTTCAGCAACACCAGCAAGGTTCTCGTGACCGGCAGCAAGGGTGGGCAGAACAACCTGCTGTACCTGCCGCTGGACAAGATGATCGAAGGTGGTCGTAGCAGCACCAGCGCACCGTCCACCGGTTCCAATGCCGCTGCCAACGAAGCGAGCGCCCGTGCGGCCGCCGACTTGCTGCAACAGCAAACACGTACCAGGGAGAGTCGTTGATGAGCAATAAATCGCTGACCGCCCTGATTGTGGGTGTCGTCGTGGTCATCGCTGCCTGGAACTGCTTCTACATCGTGGCTCAGACCGAGCGTGCGGTGCTGCTGCAATTCGGTCGCGTGGTCCAGGCGGATGTCCAGCCGGGCCTGCATGTGAAAGTCCCCTACGTCAACCAGGTGCGCAAGTTCGACGCCCGCCTGATGACCCTGGATGCACCGACACAGCGCTTCCTGACCCTGGAAAAGAAAGCCGTGATGGTTGACGCCTACGCCAAGTGGCGCGTCAAGGATGCCGAGCGCTTCTACACCGCGACCTCCGGCCTCAAGCAGATTGCCGACGAGCGCTTGTCGCGTCGTCTGGAATCGGGCCTGCGTGACCAGTTTGGTAAGCGCACCCTGCACGAGGTGGTATCCGGTGAGCGTGACGCGCTAATGGCTGACATCACCCGTTCGCTGAACACCATGGCGGAAAAAGAGCTGGGCATCGAAGTGGTCGATGTCCGGGTCAAGGCTATCGACCTGCCGAAGGAAGTGAACCGCAGCGTGTTCGAGCGCATGAGCACCGAGCGTGAACGTGAAGCCCGTGAGCACCGCGCCAAGGGTAACGAGTTGGCCGAGGGTATCCGTGCGGATGCCGACCGTCAGCGTCGTGTACTGCTGGCTGAAGCCTATCGCGAGTCTGAAGAGGCCCGTGGTGATGGCGACGCTCAAGCCGCGGCGATCTACGCCAAGGCCTACGGTCAGGATCAGGAGTTCTACGCGTTCTACCGTAGCCTGCGTGCCTACCGTGAAAGCTTCGCGAACAAAACCGACGTCATGGTGCTGGACCCAAGTAGCGATTTCTTCCGCTACCTGGAAAAGGCCAAGTAATCAGCTCGTCACTGTGTAGGAAGCACTCCGTCGGGCGGCTAAAACGCCAGGCGGGGTGATCCTTTCAGAAAACGGGTGTATGATGCGGCAGCCGGGAAATTCCCGGCTTTTTTGCGTCTGCATGTTTGATTCGGCAGGCGTGACAGGTTTTTCGAGGAAAGTGCCCGACGAGGCCGATTGCAGGCCATTCGTCACGTCGCTCTTGCGCGTGGTTTATGCAGGGGGCGGGTGTTTTCTGCTTCACTCAAGGCTCGGCCGAGGGCTGGCCGCCCGGATCAAAGGGGAATGGCGTAATGGCAACGGTAGACCGCTGGCTGCTGCCAGATGGCATCGAAGAAGTACTGCCACCAGAAGCTGCGCGCATTGAAGTAGCGCGCCGCCAGGTGTTGGATCTGTTCCAGAGCTGGGGTTACGAGTTTGTCGTGACCCCCCATATCGAGTACCTGGAATCCCTGCTGACCGGCGCGGGCCAGGACCTGGATCTGCGCACCTTCAAGGTCATCGACCCGCAGTCGGGCCGTCAGATGGGCTTCCGTGCCGATATCACGCCGCAAGTGGCGCGCATCGATGCGCACACCCTGCGCCGAGAAGGCCCGAGCCGCCTGTGTTACGCCGGTAGCGTGCTGCATGCTCAGCCACGTGCGTTGTCGTCGTCCCGCAGCCCGATCCAGTTGGGCGCCGAGTTGTACGGCGATGCCAGCCCAAGCAGCGACGTTGAAGTAATCAGCTTGATGCTGGCCATGCTGCAATTGGCCGACGTACCGGATGTCCACATGGACCTGGGTCACGTAGGTATCTACCGTGGCCTGGCCCGTGCGGCCGGTTTGTCTGGTGAAGTTGAACAACAGCTGTTCGATGCCCTGCAACGCAAGGCTATCGATGAAGTCATCGCCTTGACCGCTGGCGTGCCTGCCGATCTGGCCGACATGCTGCGCGCACTGGTCAACCTGTGTGGCGGCCGTGAAGTGCTGGTGGCAGCCCGTGAGCGCCTGGCCAATGCGCCGGCGCCGGTACTGGCGGCACTGGATGACGTGCTGGCAATTGCCGAGCAGTTGTCGGCGCGTTTCCCGGAGCTGCCGCTGTACTTTGATCTGGGTGAGTTGCGCGGTTACCACTACCACACCGGTGTGGTGTTCGCCGTATTTGTACCGGGCGTTGGCCAGGCCATCGCCCAAGGCGGTCGTTATGACGATATCGGCGCTGACTTCGGTCGTGCGCGTCCGGCCACTGGTTTTTCCACCGATTTGAAAACCCTGGTGACCCTGGGGCGTGCTGAGGTCGAGCTGCCGTCTGGTGGCATCTGGATGCCCGACAGTACGGACGCAGCACTCTGGCAGCAGGTTTGCCAGTTGCGCAGTGAGGGTCAGCGTGTTGTCCAGGCCTTGCCTGGCCAGCCATTGGCCGCCGCCCGTGAAGCGGACTGCGACCGGCAATTGATTCTGCAGAACGGGCTTTGGCAAGTATCGCCACTGGCTTCTTGAGTTTTCCTGCCGGCCATCGCCGGCACCAAGTTTGCGCGAATGAGGACAAGTGTTATGGGTAAGAATGTCGTAGTCCTGGGCACCCAATGGGGTGATGAGGGCAAAGGCAAGATCGTTGATCTGCTGACCGAACATGCTGCCGCCGTAGTGCGCTACCAAGGTGGGCACAACGCTGGCCACACCCTGGTCATCGATGGCGAAAAAACTGTCTTGCACCTGATCCCGTCGGGCGTATTGCGCGAAGGCGTGCAGTGCCTGATCGGCAACGGTGTAGTAGTTGCACCGGATGCCCTGCTGCGTGAGATCACCAAGCTGGAAGAAAAAGGCGTACCGGTGCGCGAGCGCCTGCGTATCAGCCCGTCCTGCCCGCTGATCCTGTCCTTCCACGTTGCGCTGGACCAGGCCCGTGAAAAAGCCCGTGGCGAGCTGAAGATCGGCACCACCGGTCGCGGCATCGGCCCGGCCTACGAAGACAAGGTCGCACGTCGTGGCCTGCGTGTGGGCGACCTGCTCAACATGCCACGCTTCGAAGACAAGCTGCGTGAACTGGTGGATTACCACAACTTCATGCTGGTCGGTTACTACAAAGAGCCGGCCATCGAGTTCGAAAAGACCCTGGCCGAGTGCAAGGAATACGCTGAGCTGCTCAAGCCGCTGATGCTGGACGTGACCGCCGAGCTGCACGACCTGCGTCGCGCCGGCAAGGACATCATGTTCGAAGGCGCCCAAGGCTCCCTGCTGGACATCGACCACGGCACTTACCCGTACGTGACCAGCTCCAACACCACCGCGGGTGGCGTGGCGACCGGTTCGGGCGTGGGCCCGATGTTCCTGGACTACATCCTGGGCATCACCAAGGCCTACACCACCCGTGTCGGTTCGGGTCCGTTCCCGACTGAGCTGTTCGACGAAGTCGGCGCTCACTTGGCCAAGCAAGGTCACGAGTTTGGTGCGACCACCGGCCGTGCCCGTCGTTGCGGCTGGTTTGACGCCGTTATCCTGCGTCGCGCTATCGACGTGAACAGCATTTCGGGCATCTGCCTGACCAAGCTGGATGTGCTCGACGGTCTGGAAACCATCAATATCTGCACTGGTTATAAAGATGCGGAAGGTAAAGATGTCGCCCCGACTGACGCTGACAGCTACGTAGGCCTGCAGCCTGTGTACGAAGAAGTGCCGGGCTGGACCGAATCGACCGTGGGCGCCAAGACCCTGGAAGAGCTGCCGGCGAATGCCCGTGCGTACATCAAGCGTGTTGAAGCGCTGATTGGCGCGCCGATCGACATTATTTCGACGGGGCCGGACCGCAACGAAACCATCGTTCTGCGTCATCCGTTCGCTTAATAAGCTGTTGATGTAAAAAGCAAAGGGTTCCTTCGGGAGCCCTTTGTCGTTTCTGTCGCCCGAGCGGCACGACCCTTGCTTTGGTTCTTTCTTTCGCGGTGCTATCAAATTAATGGCACCCGTGATGGAGGGATTCCCGATGTCTGCCGTTCTCTCATTGTTACAAAGCCGTCTGTTGCGGCCGGTGTTCGTTACCCTAGGTATCGCTCTTTTGGTGCAAGTACTGGTGGCGGTCGCCCTGACGCGAAGCACGGTCACTGCACTGGAGGCTGATCTGGGCAATCGCCTGGGTGTCGACAGCCAGAAGCTGTCCGGCGAATTGGCCCAGGCTGGCAAGGAAGTCACGTCCAGTCTCGATAGCTTGTCGACAAGCACTCGCCAACGTCTGACCGCTGGGCTCTCGGCTCGCCTGCAGGAAGAGCAGAAGCAACTGCGTGCAACCCTGGAAAAAGACCTGAAAGACTCCGCCAATGACATGGCACAGCTGCTCGCCTCAGTGGCGCCCCGCGCCATGTGGGACAGTGACGTGCCGACGTTGTCGGAGTTCGCCCGACGCGCCCAGCGCAATCCCAACGTGCTGTTTGTGGTGTATGACGACGCGGCAGGTGAGCACCTGACTCGCTACCTGAACCGTGAAAACCCGATCAACCAGGCGTTGTTGGAAAAGGGCAAGGGTGATCGTGCCCTGGATAAAGTGCTGGATGCGGCCAAGGATGATCCTTCTGTGTTCTACGTGGAAGCGTCCATCAGCCCGAATGGTGTAGAGATCGGCAAGGTGCGCATGGGGGTTTCGACAGCTGCGGTTGAAGCTGACTTGCAAGCGCTCGACAAGCGTTTCGCGGCGCTGATCGCCAGTGGTGATCAACTGGTCGGCGACAGCCTCAAGGGCGCAGCGGCCGACAGTGCTGCGGCCATGGGCGCCCGTCTGCAATCTGCGCAAGCCACAGCCACCCAAATGACGGCCAACACCACCAGCGCCGTCCAGGACGCTGCCGGCACCCTGCGCTGGCGCATTGGCATGGGGCTCGCGCTGGTCGGTCTTGGCGTATTGCTGTTGATCGCTGTTGTGCTGGGTCGTCGCGTGGTCAACCGCTTGAAGCTGTTGATCGCGGCCATGGATGATCTGGCGGCGGGCGAGGGCGACCTCACCAAGCGCGTACAAATCAGCAGCAAGGACGAAATCGGCGACATGGCCTCGGCGGTCAATCGCTTTGTGGATAAGTTGCAGCCCATCGTGCGTGAGGCGGGGGATGTAGCCCAGCGAACGGGTGTGGAAATCGGCGCCATGACCTTGCGCAACGCCGGTGCCGATGCGGCCGCGGGCTTGCAGCGTGATGAAGTGGCTGAAAGTCTGCGTGCGCTGTCGCAGATGGCAGATGAAGCTCAGGCTGAAAGCCACGCCATGCAGGCGGCGTTGCAACAGGTGGTGGATATTCGTCAGGCCACGGACGAGAACTCGCGCACCTCGGCTGAAGTCGGCAGTTTGATCGAGGCACTGGCGGGGCAGGTGCAGGCAGGTTCCACGGTTATCGAGCGCCTGGCCCAGCAAAGCGAGCAGATCGAGGTGGTGCTGACCGTGATTCACGGTATTGCCGAGCAAACCAACCTGCTGGCACTCAACGCGGCGATTGAGGCGGCACGTGCCGGTGAAACCGGGCGCGGCTTCGCGGTGGTGGCGGATGAGGTGCGCGCACTGGCGAGCAAGACCCAAAGCTCCACCGGCGATATCCAGGCGCATATCGTGGCGTTGCAGCAGGGCGCGCGGGAGGCGGTGGAAACCATCGGCAAGGCTGGGCGCCAGGCCAACGAAGGCTTGTTGGTGCTGCGTGACAGCGTGCGTTTGCAGCAGACGGTGCAGGCCTCGGTGGAGCAGGTACATGCCGCGATTGGTTTGGCAACACGTGCAGCCGAGCATCAGGCCCAGGGCGCCCATGCGGTGCGTGGTCGGGTGGAGGTAATCCATGCCCAGGCCGAGCGTGCCGCGCAGGCGGTGGTGGAGACCACCGCCAGTGGCAAGGTGCTGGATGGGTTGGCGGCGCAGTTGAAGGCGAGCCTGGGGCAGTTCAGGGCGTAGTGTTGCCTGTACCTGCCTCATCGGGGGCAAGCCCCCTCCCACATTTGTCAGCATTCCATAGCTGGAACTCGGTCAACTGTGAGAGGGGGCTTGCCCCCGATGGCGGTCTCAACGGCTCAGATACATCCGCGTCGTGAGCAGATAAACCGGCAACCCCGACACCACTATCAACAACGCCGCATAAGGTGCCGCCGCCGCAAATTCCACATTCGAAGTGTGCGCCCACACCGCCGTCGCCAAAGTATTCAAGCCGGTCGGGCTGAGCAGCAGCGTCGCCGTCAATTCCTTCATCGCATCCAGGAACACCAGCGCAAATGCTGCGCCAAGGGCCGGGAAGATAATCGGCAGCGTCACCCGACAAAATGCACTGAACGACGAAGCGCCCAGCGTGCGTGCAGCTTCTTCAAGCTGTGGCGCCGCCTTGTTCAGTGCCGTGCGAATCGGTGCCTGGGCCAGTGGCAGAAACAGTAGCGCATAGGCAATCAGCAACAGTGCCGAGGTCTGGTACAGCGCCGGCACGTAATGCAGGGCGAAATACACCAGGCTCAGTGCGATCACCAGGCCGGGCAAGGCGTGCAGCAGGTAGGGCAGGCGCTCGGCCCAGATCGCCAGCTGACCTTTGTAGCGCACTACCAGAAGTCCCACCGGCACCGCCAGTACCAAGCAAAGCGCGGCGCCGCCGAGAGACAGTGCCAGGGAGGACAGCAACGCCTCACTGATCTCGGCCAGCGGAAATGCAGTCGACGAACCCACCGCCAGCCAATAACCGAGCATTCCCAGGGGAATGCCGCTACCGATGATCGCCAACGCCAGGCAATACACCTGGCCCAATGGCGCCCACTTACCCAATCGCACCAGCTCCGCATGTCGCGCTGCGCCCTGGCCAATGCGCACGTGCCGGCCCTTGCCACGCATGCGCAGCTCCAGCCGCAGCAGCGTCAGGCACATCACCAGCAGCACGGCGGACAGCATCGCAGCATTCGCATTGCTGAATTCCAGCTCGAACTGCTGGTAGATCGCGGTGGTGAAGGTCTGCAACCCAATGATCGACAGCGCACCGAACTCCACCAGCATATGCAGCGCGATCAGCAATGCCCCCGCCAGCAGCGAGGGCCACAGCAGCGGCAAGGTGACGCGAAAAAAGATGCTCCAGCGATTCAGTCCCAGGGTGCGGGCCGACTCTTCCAGTGCGGGATCAAGATTGCGCAGCGTCGCCGCCACCGGCAAGAACACCAGCGGATATTTGGACAGGCTCATCACCAGGATGGCGCCACCGAGCCCTTCGAAACTGGCGCTCAGCGACACCCAGGTAAAGCTGCTGACAAACGCCGGTACCGCAAACGGCAGGCACAGGATCACGCCCCAGATACGTCGCCCCGGCAGGTTGCTGCGCTCCAGCAGCCAGGCGAGGGACAGGCCGATCACTGCGCAGCCCGCCGTCACGCCCACCATCAGCGCCAGGGTGTTGCGCAGCAACCCAAACACATAAGGTCGCCACAGCAGATGCACCGCTTCCGCCCAGCCCGCTTGCCAGGCCTTGGTGCCGACGTACGCCAGCGGCAACAGGCTCAAGCCAACCAGAAACAGCACCGGCAGCAACAGCCAGATCGACGGACGTTTGCGCCTTGGGCTGAGCCCTGTGCGCAGGGCGGGTAGCGACGGGTTCATCAGTTCAAGCCAACGTCACGTTCCAGGTCCAGGGCTTCTTCGGCGTTGCCCAGGTCGGCCGGGGTGACTTTCGGCGGTTGCAGTTCGCTGAAAGGCTTGAGGCCGCGATTGGATTCCATACCCTTGCGCAGCGGGTATTCGGCCGAGGTGTTGGTGATCACGCGCTGGCCTTCTTCACTGGCCATGAACGCCAACAGTTGCTGGGCTTCCTTGGGGTGCTTGCTGGATTTCAGCGCGGCGGCGGAAGACACGGTGATCAAGCCGCCGGCGTCGCCATTGGTGAAGTAGTGCAGTCGGGAATCCAGATTGGTCTTTTCTTTCTTCAGGGCGAACCAGTAGTAGTTGTTCACCAGAACAGTGGCCACTTCGCCGTTTTCGACGGCTTTCAGCGCAACCATGTTGTTGCTGTACACCTTGCCGAAGGCGCGCAGGCCGGTCAGCCATTCTTCAGCCGCTTCGCGACCGTGCAGCTTGATGATCGCCACGGCTTGTTCCTGGAACGCGCCGCTGGTTGGCACGAAGCCGACTTTGCCTTGCCACTCGGGGCCGGCAAAGTCGAGTACCGATTCGGGAAGGTCTTTTTCAGCAATCAGCTTCGGGTTGAAAGCCACAACGCGGGTGCGCGCGGTCACGCCCATCCAGTCGCCATTGGCGCCAACATAATCCTTGGGCAATACGTCGAGGGTGCTGGCGTCGATCCTGGCCAGCAGGCCTTGCTCGCCGAGTTTGTTCAGCGGAGGCGATTCTTCGGTGTAGATCACATCGGCGGGCGAGCGGTCGCCTTCTTCGACGACTTGGCTGGCCAACTGGTTGCTGCTTCCTTTGCGCACGTTGACGTGGATGCCGGTCTTGGCTTCGAAGGCCTTGGCGAGTTCATCGCCGACTTCTTTGTGCTGGCCGTTGTACAGGGTCAGGGAGACCTTGTCGGCGGAATAGGCGGTGGGCGAGAGCAAGGTCAGGCCGAGCAGGGTGAGGGTCAGGCCACGCAGAAGGGATGTCTTGAGACGGGTATCGCGGATGGTCATCCGAAGTTTTCCTCGCTTGTGTGCAACAAATCATTGCAAGGATAAACGATAAAGTTTCTCAGGTGCGGACGCAGGCGGAAATCGGCTGGGAAGTTTTCAAACCCCGGAAACGAAAAAACCCGCTTTCGCGGGTTTGATCTGAATTTGGTGCCCAGGAGAAGACTCGAACTTCCACGACCTTGCGATCACCAGCACCTGAAGCTGGCGTGTCTACCAATTTCACCACCTGGGCATTATCAACAACGCTTGCGCTGTTGATGGAGCGAACTATACGGAGGGCTTTTTGATCTGTAAACCCCTGATTCAAAAAAATAAATCAAGTTTTCCGTTAAAAATCAGAGCCTTGAAACGAAAAAACCCGCTTTCGCGGGTTTGATCTGAATTTGGTGCCCAGGAGAAGACTCGAACTTCCACGACCGTAAGGTCACCAGCACCTGAAGCTGGCGTGTCTACCAATTTCACCACCTGGGCATTATCAAACAACGTTGCCGTCGTCGATGGCGCGCACTATACGGAGGGGATTTTAAGCTGTAAACCCCCGCCACGAAAAAAGCCTGGAAAATTTCGCCAGTGGTCGTGCAAGGTGCCTGTTGCGGGCTGCAAAGGGCTTTAAAAGGCTTGTTGACGTCTGAAATTTCCCGTTTCAATACGCGTATGCCAAACTAACCCGCATATAGACAAGGTGAAAACTCTCTAATGGCCGATTGGCAGTCCCTCGATCCCGAGGCCGCTCGTGAAGCGGAAAAATATGAAAACCCTATTCCTAGCCGCGAACTGATCCTGGCGCACCTCGCCGATCGGGGCTCGCCTGCTAGCCGCGAGCAGTTGGTTGAAGAATTCGGTCTGACCACCGAAGACCAGCTCGAAGCCCTGCGCCGCCGCCTGCGCGCCATGGAGCGCGACGCACAATTGATCTACACCCGCCGTGGCACTTACGCGCCAGTGGACAAGCTCGACCTGATCCTCGGCCGCATCGCCGGCCATCGTGATGGCTTCGGCTTCCTGATCCCGGACGACGGCAGCGATGACCTGTTCATGAGCCCGGCGCAAATGCGCCTGGTGTTCGATGGCGACCGTGCCCTGGCGCGTGTTTCCGGCCTGGACCGTCGCGGTCGCCGTGAAGGCGTGATCGTCGAAGTGGTGTCCCGTGGTCACGAGACCATCGTCGGTCGCTACTTCGAAGAAGGCGGCATTGGTTTTGTGGTGCCCGATAACCCCAAGGTGCAGCAGGAAGTGCTGATCACCCCGGGCCGCAATGCGAATGCCAAGGTTGGTCAGTTTGTCGAGGTGAAGATCACCCACTGGCCGACCCCTCGCTTCCAGCCGCAGGGTGATGTGATTGAAGTGGTCGGCAACTACATGGCGCCGGGCATGGAAATCGATGTCGCGCTGCGTACCTACGATATTCCTCACGTCTGGCCTGAAGCCGTCGTGAAGGAGGCGCGCAAGCTCAAGCCGGAAGTCGAAGAGAAGGACAAAGAGAAGCGCATCGATCTGCGCCATCTGCCGTTCGTCACCATCGACGGTGAAGACGCCCGCGACTTCGACGATGCGGTCTACTGCGAAGCCAAGCCGGGCAAGCTGCGTCTGTTCTCCGGCGGCTGGAAGTTGTACGTGGCGATTGCCGACGTCTCCAGCTACGTGAAGATCGGTTCGGCCCTGGACAACGAAGCCCAGGTGCGTGGCAACTCGGTGTACTTCCCCGAGCGCGTGATTCCGATGCTGCCGGAAGAGTTGTCCAACGGGCTGTGCTCGCTGAACCCGAAAGTCGACCGTTTGGCCATGGTGTGCGAGATGACTATCTCGAAAACCGGCGAAATGACCGATTACCAGTTCTATGAAGCGGTGATTCATTCCCAGGCGCGCCTGACCTACAACAAGGTCAGCACCATCCTGGAACAGCCGAAAACCAGCGAAGCCAAAGCATTGCGCGGTGAGTACGGCCATGTCGTGCCGCATCTCAAGCAGCTCTATGCGCTGTACAAGGTGTTGCTGGGCGCACGTCACACCCGAGGCGCGATCGATTTTGAAACCCAGGAAACCCGGATTGTCTTCGGTTCCGAGCGCAAGATCGCTGCGATCACCCCGACCACCCGTAACGATGCGCACAAGCTGATCGAGGAATGCATGCTGGCGGCCAACGTGGCCACCGCTGAGTTCCTGAAAAAGCACGAGATCCCTGCGTTGTACCGGGTGCACGACGGCCCGCCGCCGGAGCGTCTGGAAAAGCTGCGCGCGTTCCTCAGCGAACTCGGCCTGTCCCTGCACAAAGGCAAGGACGGCCCGACGCCGAAGGATTACCAGGCTCTGCTGGCCAGCATCAAGGACCGCCCGGATTACCACGTGATCCAGACCGTCATGCTGCGCTCCCTGAGCCAGGCGGTGTACAGCGCGGATAACCAGGGCCACTTCGGCCTGAACTACGAGGCGTACACCCACTTCACTTCGCCGATCCGCCGTTACCCGGACCTGCTCACGCACCGTGCGATCCGCAGCGTGATCCATTCCAAGATGAACACCCCGCACGTCAAGCGCGCCGGTGCCATGACCATTCCGAAGGCGCGGATCTATCCGTACGACGAAGCGGCCCTGGAACAGCTGGGCGAGCAGTGTTCCATGAGCGAACGCCGTGCCGACGAAGCCACCCGCGACGTGGTGAACTGGCTCAAGTGCGAGTTCATGAAGGATCGCGTAGGCGAATCGTTCCCGGGTGTGATTACCGCCGTGACCGGCTTCGGTCTGTTTGTGGAACTGACCGATATCTACGTCGAAGGCCTGGTGCACGTCACCGCCTTGCCGGGCGACTACTACCACTTCGACCCTGTGCATCACCGCCTGGCGGGCGAGCGCACCGGTCGCAGCTTCCGCCTTGGCGATACCGTTGAAGTGCAGGTCATGCGCGTCGATCTCGACGAGCGCAAGATCGACTTCGGCATGTCCGATAAACCAGCCGAATCGCCGGGCAGCCGTAAAAAGCGTGGTAGCGAACCGACCAGCAAAGGCAAGGCCGCGCCTGCCAAAGCAGCGACCGTCGAGCCTGCGCCAGCCAAGGCCGGTCGTCGTTCATCGACCAAGGAAAAGGCCCCCGAAGCCTACCGCCCAAGCGATGCAGCGGCGAAAAACGCCGAACTGCGCAAGAGCCGTGAGTTGAAGCAGCAGTTGCTCAATGAAGCCAAAAGCGGTGGTAAAGCGGCGTCTGGGGGAAAGTCCCACGGGGCGGAAAAGCCGTCGAGCAAGCCCAGTAAACACCGTAAAGGCCCGCCAAAAGCGGGTTCGGCTCCCGCGAAGAGCGGCGGGTCGCGCAAACCTAAGGCCAAGTCATGAGTCTGGAAAAAATCTACGGCGTCCACGCCGTAGAAGCACTGCTGCGTCACCATCCCAAGCGCGTCAAGCAAGTCTGGCTGGCGGAAGGGCGCAGCGAGCCGCGCGTACAAGCGCTGGTTGAATTGGCCACGCAAAACAAGGTTGCCATCGGCCAGGCCGAGCGTCGTGAAATGGACGTGTGGGTAGAGGGTGTTCACCAGGGCGTGGTGGCGGATGTCAGCCCGAGCCAGGTCTGGGGCGAGGCGATGCTCGACGAGCTGCTCGACCGCACCGAAGGTGCACCGTTGCTGCTGGTGTTGGACGGCGTGACCGACCCGCACAACCTCGGCGCCTGCCTGCGCTCGGCGGACGCTGCCGGTGCGCTGGCGGTAATCGTGCCTAAAGACAAGTCGGCGACGCTGACGCCGGTGGTGCGTAAAGTCGCGTGTGGCGCAGCCGAAGTGATTCCGCTGGTGGCCGTGACCAACCTGGCGCGCACCCTGGAGAAGCTCCAGCAGCGCGGCCTGTGGGTGGTGGGTACGGCGGGAGAGGCCGAGGTCAGCATTTATGACCAGGACCTCACCGGCCCGACCATCCTGATCATGGGCGCCGAAGGCAAAGGTATGCGCCGCCTGACCCGCGAGCATTGTGATTACCTGGTGCACCTGCCGATGGCCGGTAGTGTCAGCAGCCTCAACGTGTCGGTCGCCACCGGCGTCTGCCTGTTCGAAGCCCAGCGCCAGCGTGGCGCAAAGGCCAAGGCCAAAACGAAGAAGTGATCAAAATGTGGGAGGGGGCTTACTCCCGATAGCGGTGTGTCGGTTGCGGATGATGTGGCTGATCCTTCGTAATCGGGGGCAAGCCCCCTCCCACAGTGTTTTTGGGGTGTCTGGAAGATTGTTCAAATAATCACCAATCACCTTGCACGCATCCTCCCCCTTCTCTACAATTGCGCCCCTTGCCTTCCTGGCGGGCACCGAGGTGCCTCCCTGCGGCAAGATCCATAAGTGTCATTCACTCCTTGTCTGACCGTTTTTGAGCGGCAGGCTACAACCCGTAAGGAGCATTCATGCGTCATTACGAAATCATCTTTTTGGTCCACCCGGATCAAAGCGAGCAAGTCGGCGGCATGGTTGAGCGTTACACCAAGCTGATCGAAGAAGACGGCGGCAAAATCCACCGTCTGGAAGATTGGGGCCGTCGTCAACTGGCCTACGCAATCAACAATGTTCACAAGGCTCACTACGTGATGCTGAACGTTGAGTGCACTGGCAAGGCCCTGGCCGAGCTGGAAGACAACTTCCGCTACAACGATGCTGTGATCCGTAACCTGGTCATCCGTCGCGAAGAAGCCGTTACCGGCCAATCCGAGATGCTCAAGGCTGAAGAAAACCGCAGTGAGCGCCGTGAGCGTCGCGACCGTCCTGAGCACGAAGGCGCTGATAGCGCTGATAGTGATGACAGCGACAACAGCGATAACGCTGACGAGTAATCCACGGACCTTTTAAGGAGCCTATCAAATGGCACGTTTCTTCCGTCGTCGTAAATTCTGCCGCTTCACCGCTGAAGACGTGAAAGAGATCGATTACAAAGATCTCAACACTCTGAAAGCCTACGTATCCGAGACCGGCAAAATCGTTCCAAGCCGTATCACCGGTACCAAAGCACGTTATCAGCGTCAGCTGGCCACCGCTATCAAGCGCGCCCGCTTCCTGGCCCTGCTGGCCTACACCGACAGCCACGGCCGCTGAGACCGGGCAGTCGACAAGTAGTAAGGGATTGAATGCATGCGCGCCTTAGCTGAGTTCATCATGCGCGGTCGCGTGCAGGCCACTCTCGTAGTGGCTGGATGTGCAGCATTGCCGTTGTTGTATTGGTTGGGTGCTGCCGCAGGTTGCCTTGTGCTGCTGCGGCGCGGTTTGCAGGATGCCCTTGGCGTCCTGGCCCTGGGAGTGCTGGCTGCCTTGATCTGGTGGCTGCAACTGGGCGAACCCAAGGTACTTCTGGTACTGCTGGGATCGTCGAGCCTTGCGTTGGTTTTGCGCGCAAGTGAGTCCTGGGCCCGCACGCTGCTGGTCAGCGTGGCAGTGGGGTTGGTGTTTTCGGTGTTGATCGACGCGGCTTTCCGCCCGCAGATCGAGGTGCTGTCGCAAGAGATCGTCAAGGTCCTGCCGATGGCCCTCGGGGAACTCTACCAGCAGCTTTCGGTAGATGAGCGAGCGCGTCTTGCGACACTGATTGCACCGGCCCTGATCGGCCTGATGGCGGTAATGATGCAGATCGTCAGCGTGCTGAGCCTGATGCTTGGGCGATATTGGCAGGCGTTGTTGTACAACCCGGGTGGTTTTGGTCGCGAATTTCGCAGTATCAGAATCCCCGTGGGCCCGGCGATGTTGCTGCTGGCACTCATGGTGGTCGGACCGTACTTCGGTTCACAAGCCACCTTGCTGGTGCTGTTTTGCAGCGTACCGCTGGTGTTCGCCGGACTGGCCCTGATTCACGGGCTGGTCGCGCAGAAGCGCCTGGCCAAGTTCTGGCTGGTGGGGATGTACGTAACAATGGTGCTGTTCATGCAGCTGATCTATCCGTTACTCGTGGTTCTGGCCATTGTCGACGGCCTGATTGATTTTCGCGGTCGTCTGGCGCCGAAAGACGCCGATAACGCGAACGGTGAAGGTTAAAAGTTAGAGGATTTTCACATGCAACTGATCCTTCTGGAAAAAGTCGCCAACCTGGGCAACCTGGGCGACAAAGTGAACGTTAAGGCCGGCTACGGTCGTAACTACCTGCTGCCATACGGCAAAGCCACCGCTGCAACCGCTGCCAACCTGGCTGCGTTTGAAGAGCGTCGTGCCGAGCTGGAAAAAGCCGCAGCAGACAAAAAAGCTTCGGCCGAAACTCGCGCTGCCCAACTGGCTGAGCTGGAAGTGACTATCACTGCCACCGCCGGTGACGAAGGCAAGCTGTTCGGTTCGATCGGCACCCACGACATCGCTGATGCACTGACCGCCTCCGGCGTTGAAGTGCAGAAGAGCGAAGTTCGTCTGCCGAACGGCACCATCCGCAACGTAGGCGAATTCGACGTAGCCGTGCACCTGCACGCCGAAGTTGAAGCCACCGTACGCGTTGTCGTGGTAGCAGCTTAAGCCGCACCTAACTGGCTGGCACCTCGCGTGCCAGGCGGTTAACATCGGGCACGATCCTGTTTACAGGTCGTGCCTTTTGTTTTTCTACACACCCCAAATTCCAAGTGGCCATGAACGATATTTCAGCTCCTGAGCAATACGATCTGCAAACCGCTGCCCTGAAGGTGCCGCCGCATTCCATCGAGGCCGAACAGGCTGTGCTCGGTGGTTTGATGCTGGACAACAACGCCTGGGAACGCGTGCTGGATCAAGTCTCGGACGGTGATTTCTATCGCCATGACCACCGCCTGATCTTCCGCGCCATCGCCAAGCTGGCCGACCAGAACTCGCCGATCGACGTGGTGACCCTGGCCGAACAACTGGACAAGGAAGGCCAGACCTCCCAGGTCGGCGGCCTGGGCTACCTGGGCGAACTGGCGAAAAACACGCCGTCCGTCGCCAACATCAAGGCCTATGCCCAGATCGTTCGCCAGCGCGCCACGTTGCGCCAACTGATCGGCATCAGCACCGAGATCGCCGACAGCGCCTTCAACCCCGAAGGGCGCACCGCCGAAGAGATCCTCGACGAAGCCGAGCGCCAGATCTTCCAGATCGCCGAGGCCCGCCCGAAAACCGGCGGCCCGGTGGGCGTCAACGAGCTGTTGACCAAGGCCATCGACCGCATCGACACCCTGTTCAACACCGACGCCGCCATCACTGGTATTTCCACCGGCTACACCGACCTCGACGAGAAAACCAGCGGCCTGCAGCCCTCCGACTTGATCATCGTCGCCGGCCGTCCTTCCATGGGTAAGACCACCTTCGCGATGAACCTGGTGGAAAACGCGGTGTTGCGCAGCGACAAGACCGTGCTGGTGTACTCCCTGGAGATGCCAGGCGAATCGCTGATCATGCGGATGCTCTCGTCGCTCGGGCGTATCGACCAGACCAAGGTGCGTTCCGGCCAACTGGAAGACGACGATTGGCCGCGCCTGACCTCGGCGGTCAACCTGCTTAACGACCGCAAGCTGTTCATCGATGACACCGCCGGTATCAGCCCCTCGGAAATGCGTGCGCGTACCCGCCGCCTGGCGCGCGAGCACGGCGATATCGCCCTGATCATGATCGACTACCTGCAGTTGATGCAGATCCCCGGTTCCAGCGGCGACAGCCGGACCAACGAGATTTCCGAAATCTCCCGGTCCCTCAAGGCCCTGGCCAAGGAATTCAACTGCCCGGTGGTGGCGCTGTCCCAGCTCAACCGTTCCCTGGAGCAACGCCCCAACAAGCGCCCGGTGAACTCCGACTTGCGCGAATCCGGCGCGATCGAGCAGGACGCCGACGTAATCATGTTCGTGTACCGCGACGAGGTGTACCACCCCGAGACCGAGCACAAGGGCATTGCCGAGATCATCATCGGCAAGCAGCGGAACGGCCCGATCGGGTTTATCCGCCTGGCGTTCATCGGCAAGTACACACGCTTCGAAAACCTCGCGCCGGGCAGTTATAACTTCGACGACGACGAATAACGCGCCTTACGGCCGGGCAAACAGCGCACGGATGGTGGCTTCGTCGTATTGGTAGTTCCAGCGCAACTCAGTGCCGGCGGGAATAGATTCGCTGGCAAATAATCCGGTGAGTATCATTTGATCCTGTCGGTTGCCGACCTGGGCCTGGAGCCTGAATTTTGCCGCCTCAACGTTGTAGCCCGAGGCGGCCTGTCGCACCGGAACATCGGCCTCATATTCAAAAATGGTATTGATCCTCGACAACGCGTTGTCGCCGGACAGTACCGGCTGAGTGTTGAGCGCGTGGGGCGACACAGGCCTCACATCCTTGACGGCCATCAGATAAGGATCTCGGCGCGCCTTCGCCACGAAAAACGGCAGGATGTCCCCTCCATACACGCCCAGCGCTTCGCCCTTGCTCAGCGGGCGCCGCGTGATGACCGTGGCTTCGCCGATCATTGCGGCCTCCTGGGGGAATTTTTGATGAGCGGCGGTGAAGGGTAAAACCTCAAGCTTGTCTTCATACAGGCGCGCGACGTTTTCATAACCTTCCCAGCGGATGTAGGGCAGCAGCTGGTCTTTGCTGAATACCGTGCCGGACGTTAACGACTTCCCTTGGGGTTGCATGAGTCGGATCAGCATGGGCTGACCATTTTCATCGCGCAGTGGGTAGCGGCCACAGTTGGCGCGGTCATAAATACGCCGATAGTTCTGGCTGTGCTGGTAGCTGCGCTCGTTGCGCATGTAGGCCAATTCCTGAGGAGTGTAGAGCGCGTCTACAGTGCCTTCCTCGGCTGATCCGTAAGAATTGGACGAGTGTGCCGACCCATACCCGTCAATGGAGTCGACGCTTTCGAGTGATGGCGCAGGCGAGCCCCCTCCGCCCGGTAACCCACCTTTGGCGGGGTCGATTTCCCAACCCCCGTTGGCGTTTTTGCGCAGATAGGGTGAATAGGCCCGGAAACGGCTACGCGCATCGACCAGTCGCCATCCCTGCGGGTCTTTTTTGATCTGGTAGTAGTTCTGCTCGTCCTGGACGTAATAGCGAAAACTTCCGTCAGGCAGTGGCGGCGCTTGAAAGGTCTGGTCAGCCAGCCTTGTCAGTCCGGCCGGAGGGGTTGGTTCGGCGAACAAGGGGTCGAGTGGCAACCCTGCCGAGGGCCGGGTTTCGAGGGTAAGGGGCTTGCCGCGCAGACGCGGAAGGCTGCTGGCCATCAGTGACTTGCCGGATTTGTGCAGGGCCTGCTCAAACGAATCCGCACCCGATTGGCGCAGCAGTGCACGGTGCTCCAAGGGGGAAAGTGTTTGCTCGATTGCGTGAGGCAGATCGGTCAGTGGGGGGGGGAGGGTATCTGGTGAGGCGTGAAGCGCGTATAGCTCGCCTTTGCGGATCAGCGTATGGCTCGAAGGGGCATCCGCGTTACCGATACTCCCCAGAAGCGGCCCCTCGGTACTGTCGTCATACACATCAATCCGGCGCGACCCAGGCCAACCGGGTATCTGCTCCAGTGTGTAAAGCATCAATTGCACGCTTTCCCGGTTGCGCAAGGTATTGAGGAAAATGCTCTCTTGCAGCTGGGCGACCTTTGCCATCTTTGTGTAGTGGTCTGCTTCTTCGAGCGATACGGGGTCCAGGCTGTCTCCCGCTTGCAAGCGTTGGCGTTTGCTTGCTGGGAGTGTGCGCTCTATCTCTTCAAGATGTCGTTTGGACAGTTGCGGCATCAGTGTGCGCAGACTTTTTTCGGTGGGTGTGACCGCGGCTTCATTGGCCGCGTTGAGTTGAGAAAACAGCCATTGTTTTTTCTGTGCGGCCTGCTTGCTCAATCTCAGGGCAAGGTTTTCGGTTTTACTGAAGTAGTCGATAGGCGAGGAGGGCAGCAGATTATTGAACGCGGTCTGAGGCATTTGCGCCTCTATGGCATGCAATAACTCGCCCTTTCTGAAACGGTCTTCGCTGACCTTGATTTCGACGTTGCCCTGACCGAACTGCATCACGGTCTGTTGCTGCTGGTCGACCACCTTCAGCCCGTAAGTGGCGGGCCATTCGGGCAGCGAGGTGAGCAGGTGGGCTTGAATCAGCGGCGAGTGAGCCGTCACGGAGGTGCCCTCGGCACGGCTCAGGTTGAAATCATTGATTTCCTGGTCCAGGTTGAAGTGTGTAACCGTATCGCACAGCAAGGGCGCAGGGCGCACCATCTCTTGATGGGCTTGGCGCAATGTGGTGCTGTCCAGCCCGCTGATCAGCAGGATGGGCTCTACGGACGGTTGGGTTATGTTGGCCGCATCTGGGCCCAGGCGCTTGATCAGTTTGAGCGTGTCCCAATCCTCTGGCGTTTCGTGCACATGGCGCCAGCCGCCGGCTTCGTTGTTCAACAGGGGAGGTGAATAAGCGTGCGGATCGCTGGGGTGTGACAACTCCCATCGTGTGCCATCGGGTGAGCGCTGAATGGCATGGGGGTGATCATCCAGTTTTAGATACGACTGCTGTTGGTATTGATAGATACCTTGTTTATCGGCAACCACGTGTTCAGGTAATGTCGCGGGGTGTTGGTAGGGTTCCAAGTCAGAGTGCCAGAGGCGCCAGCCCTGATTGCGTACCTGAACTTTCACGAGGCCCGCCGTAAAGCGTCCTGCCTTGATCACGCCGGCGGTCGCTACGGCCATGGCAACGTTATCCACCACGTCCAGCAGGTCGTCGAGCGCCTGTTGGCTATCGCCCTGGCTCCAGGCGGCAAAGCCGTTATAGACCGTGCCGATCAATTGGGCGGCGGTAACGACCAGCAGAACCTCCCCGACGATTGGCACGAAGGATGCGGCAAAGAACAGCAGGGATTTACCCAGGTCGGCATAGAACTGCAGGCGTTTTTGTCGGCTGATGGCATCAACCTGTGCCGTCGGGACCGCGACTTCGCAAGCGTCGCTTTCTATCTGGGAAAACCGTCGCAGGATGATGGCGTGGAACAGATTGCCGGTGATTTTGGTCAGGGTCAGCGGTTTGTCCAGCTGCGCTGGCTTGATTTTCCCGGGTGAGCCGATGGGCAGCCAATCAATCCACATGGGCTTTACATGCAGCAGCGATTCTCGCTGATGCGCTGGGGCCAGCCGCTTGAAGAAGGCCAGGTAGTCCGGTCGCATCAGGCGTTTAACGAGTTGAGTTTCCAGGTCGTCCATCGAGGGGTGCTGGCGAAGTGCCTCGATCGGGTCTTCAGGTGTGTAGAGAAGCGGTCCGGTTTCTGCCCGGACGTCAACGATGACCAGGACGTCAGGCAACACCACTCCACCAAGCGTCAGGTGAAAGCAGTCGAAGGACACGTGGTGTCCGCGCTCGGAGAGCTCGACCAATTCTTCGTAAAGGGTTTTCGGCATCTTCTTCTTGAGGTAGGCCAGGTGCAAGGCAACGTTGAAACGCTGCTGTTCGTGCTCGCGAAAGAACCGGCGTACCGACAGATTGGTGCTGATGACCGTGCGAATATGCTTGAGGTATTGCCCGCCCAGGTCCAGTTTGCGGCAAAAACCGGCGAAGAGCGTCGCGGAAATCAACGAAGGAAATCGTGAGTCCTGGGTGATGTTGAAAAGCTCGGTCCCGGTCTCCATGCCGCCGTCCTCTGCTTCCGAAGCCTCGAAGTTCTGCAGGGCCGCCTCCAAAAGGGATTGTTCAGTGGTGCGTGCGTGGGTGCGTAGCAGCCCGAACAGATGATGGTTTTTCCATTCGCGCACCAGGACCGAAGTCTTCGCATTCAGCAGCGTCAGGTATTCGCGGCGCAACGCCTGCTCAAACAGCGGAAAAGCGAACGCCTCGGGGCTTTGCAGTTGCCTGAGGAGTTCTTGGATCTTGTGCCTGGATTGATTGCTCTTGAGCAGGTTGGCGCGCAGGGCTGCGCGGGTGTCTGCGGGGGAGTCGGTGAGCCAAGTGGGGAGTTGGGTCTGGATGAAGGCGGCGTGGGCGTCGGGTGTTACCAGTGGAGGCGCGGGATTACTGCTCATCTGGGTTTCCATGAAAAGGCTAGTTGAATCCTGACAGCCTATCCAGGGTGTTTCCGGGGATGGGGCTAGCGGATTAGGCCCTTGCCCCCTGCAAATCCGGCTATGAGTACCGGGGAAAAGTGATGCCAGGGTAAAAGCCGACCATTACCGTCGGAATTGGTCAAAATTTGTGCTATATTCCGCGCCCGCGATTTTCCATCTCAACACCGGTCACCGTCATGCAAACAGCCAAGCCGTTATTTGACTATCCCAAGTACTGGGCCGAATGTTTCGGTCCAGCGCCATTCCTGCCGATGAGCAGGGAGGAGATGGATCAGCTTGGCTGGGATTCCTGCGACATCATCATCGTCACCGGTGATGCCTACGTTGACCATCCGTCGTTCGGCATGGCGATCATCGGCCGGCTGCTGGAGTCCCAGGGCTTCCGCGTCGGGATCATTGCCCAGCCGAACTGGCAGTCCAAAGACGACTTCATGAAGCTCGGCGAGCCGAACCTGTTCTTCGGCGTCGCGGCCGGCAACATGGACTCCATGATCAACCGCTACACCGCCGACAAGAAAATCCGCTCCGACGACGCCTACACCCCAGGCGGCATGGCCGGCAAACGCCCGGATCGCGCCAGCCTGGTGTACAGCCAGCGGTGCAAGGAAGCCTACAAGAACGTGCCGATCGTACTCGGCGGCATCGAAGCCTCCCTGCGTCGCATCGCCCACTACGACTACTGGCAGGACCGGGTGCGCAATTCGATCCTGATCGACGCCACTGCCGATATCCTGCTGTACGGCAACGCCGAGCGCGCCATCGTCGAAGTCGCCCAGCGCCTGTCGTGGGGCCACAAGATCGAAGACATCACCGATGTGCGCGGCACCGCGTTCATCCGTCGCGACACGCCGGCCGGCTGGTACGAAGTGGACTCCACGCGTATCGACCGTCCGGGCAAGATCGACAAGATCATCAACCCGTACGTCAACACCCAGGACACCCAGGCCTGCGCCATCGAGCAGGAAAAAGGGCCGCAGGATGATCCGGAAGAAGCCAAGGTCGTGCAGATCCTGGCCAGCCCGAAGATGACCCGCGACAAGACCGTGATCCGCCTGCCATCGGTGGAGAAAGTCCGTGGCGATGCGGTGCTCTACGCCCACGCCAACCGCGTGCTGCACCTGGAAACCAACCCAGGCAACGCCCGCGCCCTGGTGCAGAAGCACGGCGAAGTGGACGTGTGGTTCAACCCGCCACCCATTCCGATGACCACCGAAGAAATGGACTACGTGTTCGGCATGCCGTACGCCCGCGTCCCGCACCCCGCGTACGGCAAGGAAAAAATCCCGGCCTACGACATGATCCGCTTCTCGGTGAACATCATGCGTGGCTGCTTCGGCGGCTGCACTTTCTGCTCCATCACCGAGCACGAAGGCCGCATCATCCAGAACCGTTCCGAAGAGTCGATCATTCGCGAGATCGAAGAGATCCGCGACAAGGTCCCCGGCTTTACCGGCGTGATCTCCGACCTCGGCGGTCCGACCGCGAACATGTACCGCATCGCCTGCAAGAGCCCGGAAATCGAATCCGCGTGTCGCAAGCCGTCGTGCGTGTTCCCCGGTATCTGCCCGAACCTGAACACTGACCACTCGTCGTTGATCCAGCTGTACCGCAGCGCCCGTGCGTTGCCGGGTGTGAAGAAGATCCTGATCGCCTCCGGCCTGCGTTATGACCTGGCCGTCGAGTCGCCGGAATACGTGAAAGAGCTGGTCACCCACCACGTCGGCGGCTACCTCAAGATCGCCCCGGAACACACCGAGGAAGGTCCGCTCAACCAGATGATGAAGCCGGGCATTGGCAGCTATGACAAGTTCAAGCGCATGTTCGAGAAGTACACCAAGGAAGCGGGCAAGGAGCAGTACCTGATTCCGTACTTCATCGCCGCCCACCCGGGTACCACCGATGAAGACATGATGAACCTGGCCCTGTGGCTCAAGGGCAACGGCTTCCGCGCCGACCAGGTACAGGCGTTCTACCCGTCGCCGATGGCCACCGCCACGGCCATGTATCACTCGGGCAAGAACCCGCTGCGCAAGGTCACCTACAAGAGCGACGCGGTAACGATCGTCAAGAGCGAAGAGCAGCGCCGCCTGCACAAGGCGTTCCTGCGCTACCACGACCCGAAAGGCTGGCCGATGCTGCGTGAGGCACTGACCCGCATGGGCCGCGCCGACCTGATCGGGCCGGGCAAGGACCAACTGATCCCGTTGCACCAGCCGAGCACCGACAGCTACCAGAGCGCCCGTCGCAAGAACTCGACGCCGGCCGGCAGCCACAAGGTCGCCAAGGAAACCACCACCAGGATCCTCACCCAGCACACCGGCCTGCCGCCGCGCGGCAGTGACGGCAGCAACCCATGGGACAAGCGTGAACAAGCCAAGGCCGCGGCCCAGGCGCGCAACAAGCAGGCCGCCAAGGAGCGTGCCGATGCGGCCAAGGGCAAGGGCGGCAAGCCTGCGCGCAAGCCGGTCGTGCCGCGTTGATCGCAGCCTGAACATGCCAGACGCCAGCCTCGTGCTGGCGTTTTGCTTTCTAGCTGTTGGGTAACCTGTTTGCTAAGGTGGCGCCCATTAGAAAGCCATCGCGGGCAAGCCCGGCTCCCACAGGAGAATGCATTCCAAATGTGGGAGTGGGCTTGCCCGCGATGGGGCCCGCCTGGTCACCATCATTCTCAAGGAAGAACACTTATGGCTAACCCCCTGGCCTCCATCGGCATGGACTCCAACCGCTCTCAGTTCATGGCGCGCCAGCGCATCGAAAGCCAGATCAACCTTCCGCGCCTGTTTGCGGCCATCGACGCCGATCCAGGTATCGTTGGCGCAGGCGTCGTATACATCGACGCCGACTTCAACGTCATTACCCTGCGCGAATTCAAGCCCATCTGCAGCATCAAGCCCAAGCGCATCATTTTGCGTGAAGCGCAGAAGTACATTGCGCCAACGCAGTTTGCTCAACATGTCGTGAGCAATCCTCGAGAGTCGCGACTGATTGGCGAAGCCGTGAATACCGGAATCTCCTGCCTGGGGGCGGTCATCAGTTGGGCTGCGATCGCCAGTGGAACCATTCTGGTGCCTTTCAGCGCTGGCGCCAGTTCCGTCATCGTTGTAGTGGGGTATGCGGCTGCCGGCGCGAGTACGCTTCAGTGCTTTAACGGCATTGCTCGAACAGCGCTTGAGGTCGCCAAACCGGAGGTAAACGATTGGCTCGACAGTGAGGGCTGGTACCAGAATGCATCCGTTGTGCTGGACGCCGTTTCACTGGCTGGCGTAGGCGGTTCGGCCCTGACGACGGTCAAGCTGGTCAGGGCTGCCAAAGCATCGACGGGCAAGAGCCTGCGTGATGTGCTTCGCGGTTTGAATCGCCAGGAAAGAGCCAAGCTGACGAAAGAGCTGCTGAGCATCAACCATCCCAGCTTGACCGCCAAGATGCTCAAATTGCGGCAGGCGTCGGGCGAACTCACCAAGCGTTTCACCCCTACGCAGCTCAAGCACAGCACCACGACCCAGATCAAAGACGTCCTCGGCGCAACCGTAGGATTTGGCGGGAGTGCGTACTCCGGAAACGTCAATACCATCGCGATTGGGTTGTACGAGGAAATAAACGAATGAACGAGTTAATGACGCTACGCGACTTTTTCAGGCAATACTTTCTGACGTTTATGGGCGGCGTATTTGCTGCGTGTTTTTCTTTGGCGTTGGCTGTGGCGTTGGCGTTCATCACCTATTTTCGTGATGCGCCCATTGCTCAAGTGGGGCTCAAGATCATGTCTGCCGGGGCGCTGCTCATTCTGTTGACGGTCCATAGCAACTTTATGATTTTGCGGGGCCGCCCCTCCTGGGTGTGGGTGATGGTCGGCATCTACGTCGCCTGTCTACTGTTTGTAGTTCCGATGATTCAATTCCAGCCTCACAAAATTCTTTATGGGTTGGCGCTGTTATTCCCATTGCTCGGATTATTGACACTTAACAGCAAGGTTCAACGAGAGATGCGCCAGAAGCTGCTTGAAATACGCCACCTGCGCCAAGCCGTGATCGCCAAGCGCAAAACCGGCTGATTGGGTAGATTCCCCACCCACCTTCACACCCGCGCCACAAATATGTGCGTCACTTGCACCAGAGCATCGCCGTTGGCGCCGTTTTGGTGCTGTACTGCACTGGGTCCCACGATAAAGCGCAATGACCGCCGCTCTGGCATAAGTCTTGCGCGCTTTGTGTCCATGCCCTGGCTCGCAGGAGGCCGCCGTGTCGATTCATGTCGCGTTGCACCACGTTACGCATTACCGCTACGACCGTGCTGTCGAACTCGGCCCGCAGATTGTACGGTTGCGTCCGGCCGCCCATAGCCGCACGCGGATTCTGTCCTACGCGCTGAAAGTGCTGCCCGAGCAGCATTTTATCAATTGGCAGCAAGACCCCCAGGGCAATTACCTGGCGCGGTTGGTGTTCCCGGAAAAGACCGATGAGCTGCGCATCGAGGTCGACCTAGTTGCCGAGATGGCGGTGTTCAACCCGTTCGACTTTTTCCTTGAACCCTACGCCGAAAAAATCCCCTTTAGCTATGCCGCCGATGAACAACGCGAGCTGGCGCCGTACCTGGAAACCCTGCCGCTGACGCCGAAGTTCGCCGCGTACCTTGCGGGCATCGACCGTACGCCGTTGCCGGCCGTGGATTTCCTGGTGGGCCTCAACCAGCGCCTGGCGGCCGACATCGGCTACCTGATCCGCATGGAACCGGGCGTGCAGACGCCGGAATTCACCCTGGAAAACGCCTCCGGCTCCTGCCGTGATTCGGCCTGGCTGCTGGTGCAATTGCTGCGCAACCTGGGCTTGGCGGCGCGGTTTGTGTCTGGCTATCTGATCCAGTTGACCGCCGACGTCAAAGCCCTCGACGGCCCGTCCGGCACCGAAGTGGACTTCACCGACCTGCACGCCTGGTGCGAAGTGTATTTGCCCGGCGCCGGTTGGATCGGCCTGGATGCCACCTCCGGGCTGTTCGCCGGTGAAGGGCATATCCCGTTGGCCTGCAGTCCCGATCCCTCATCTGCCGCGCCGATCAGTGGGCTGGTGGAACCCTGCGAGTGTGAATTCACCCACGAAATGTCTGTAGAGAGGATTTGGGAGGCCCCACGGGTCACCAAGCCCTACACCGAGGAACAGTGGCTGGCGATTCAGGCACTGGGACGGCAGATCGATGGCGACCTGCTCAAGGACGATGTCCGCCTGACCATGGGCGGCGAGCCGACCTTTGTCTCCATCGACGATCCCGACGGCGCCGAATGGAACACCGCCGCCCTCGGCCCGGACAAACGCCGCCTGTCCGCCGAGCTGTTCCAGCGCATGCGCAAGCACTACGCGCCCAAAGGGCTGGTGCACTTCGGCCAGGGCAAGTGGTACCCCGGCGAGCAACTGCCGCGCTGGTCGCTCAACTGCTACTGGCGCCGTGACGGCGTGCCGATCTGGCACAACAGCGCGTTGATCGCCGATGAGCAAAAGGATTACGGTGCGGACGGCGTGATGGCCGGGCGTTTCCTGGCCAGCGTCGCCGAACGCCTTAAGCTGCCGGCACGCTTTGTGTTCCCGGCCTTCGAAGACAATTTCTATTACCTGTGGCGCGAAGGCGCGCTGCCGCAGAACGTCACCGCCCAGGACCCGCGCCTGGGCGATGAACTGGAGCGCGAACGCCTGCGCAAGGTGTTCGCCCAGGGCCTGGATAAAATCATCGGGCAAGTACTGCCGCTGGCGCGTACGCCTGCCAATGATCGTTGGCAGAGTGGCCGCTGGTACCTGCGCGATAACCACTGCCGTTTGGTGCCGGGAGATTCTCCCCTGGGCTATCGCCTGCCGTTGGCTTCGCAGCCGTGGGTGACGGCGGCGGAGTATCCGTTTGTGCACCCGACGGACCCTAACCAGGATCAGCCCGAGCTGCCGTCCACCGCCCAACTGCAAAGCCATGGCGAACCTGCGCCGAGTGATGAACGTGTACCCAAGGTGGACGAGTCCGCCGACTGGCTGACCCGCACCGCACTGTGCGCCGAAGCGCGGGAAGGGCGGCTCTATCTGTTCATGCCGCCGCTGGAGCGCGTCGAGGACTATCTGGAACTGGTGGCGGCCATCGAAGCCACCGCTGAAGAACTGCACTGCCCGGTCTTGCTCGAAGGCTACGAGCCACCGGCCGATTCGCGCCTGAGCAACTTTCGCGTCACGCCGGACCCGGGTGTGATCGAGGTCAACGTGCAGCCGTCCGCCTCCTGGGACGAGTTGGTGGAGCGCACCGAGTTCCTCTACGAAGAGGCGCGGCAAACCCGCCTGACCACCGAGAAATTCATGATCGACGGGCGCCATACCGGCACCGGTGGCGGTAACCATTTCGTGCTCGGTGGCGCCACGCCCAAGGATTCGCCGTTCCTGCGTCGCCCCGATCTGCTGCGCAGCTTGATCAGCTACTGGCACAACCATCCTTCGTTGTCCTACCTGTTTTCCGGCCTGTTCATCGGCCCGACCTCCCAGGCGCCCCGGGTGGACGAGGCGCGCAACGATGCGCTGTATGAGCTGGAAATCGCCTTCGCGCAAATGCCTGCTCCCGGCGAAGAATGCCCGCCCTGGCTGGTCGACCGCCTGCTGCGCAACCTGCTGATCGACGTGACCGGCAACACTCACCGCGCCGAATTCTGCATCGACAAACTCTACTCACCGGATGGCGCTACCGGCCGCCTGGGCCTGCTGGAACTGCGTGCATTCGAGATGCCGCCCCATGCACGCATGAGCCTGACCCAACAACTGCTGCTGCGTGCCTTGGTCGCGCGCTTCTGGCGCGAGCCCTATGCACCGCCGAAGCTGGCGCGCTGGGGCACCGAGTTGCACGACCGCTTCCTGTTGCCGCACTTTATCGAGCAGGATTTTGCCGATGTGATCGTCGAGCTCAACGCAGCCGGCTACCCGCTGCGCGCCGAGTGGTTTGCCGCGCACCTGGAGTTCCGTTTTCCCAAGGTTGGCGACTACGCCGTCAGCGGTATCGAACTGGAACTGCGCCAGGCCCTGGAGCCCTGGCATGTACTGGGCGAGGAGGGCGCGGTGGGCGGTACGGTTCGCTATGTGGATTCGTCGCTGGAGCGCCTGCAAGTCAAGTTGACCGGGCTGCCACCGCAACGCTACCTGCTGACCTGCAACGGCATCCCGGTGCCGCTGCAGGCCACCGGGCGCGTCGGTGAGTTTGTCGCCGGCGTGCGTTATCGCGCCTGGCAACCGGCCAACTGCCTGCAACCGACCATCCCGGTGCATGCGCCCTTGGTGTTCGATCTGCTGGATACCTGGATGCAGCGCTCGTTGGGCGGCTGCCAGTACCACGTCGCCCATCCGGGTGGACGCAATTACGACAGCTTGCCGGTAAATGCCAATGAGGCGGAGAGCCGGCGGATGGCGCGGTTTTTCCGGCTTGGGCATAGCCCCGGCAAGCTCCCCGTACCGACGGTAACCATCAACGATGAATTACCGATGACCCTGGATATGCGGCGTTTCCCCAATAAAAATGACTGAACACTGTTTAAGTGTGGGAGAGGGCAAGCCCCCTCCCACAGTGGATTGCAGTGAATTTGAGTTAATCTGAGCCCCCTTGTCCCTGCCGAGCGTTCCATGTCCGACTTGCTCGACCGTTACCCGCTGACCGCGGGCACTTATCACGAACTGCTGGACGACAGTGGCGCAGTGCGTGCCCATTGGCAGCGCCTGCTCGACCACCTGCAACGCAGCACGCCTGCACAATTGGCCCAGCGCCAGGCGCTGCTGACCCGGCAGATCCAGGAAAACGGCGTGACCTACAATGTCTACGCCGACCCCAAGGGCGCCGACCGCCCCTGGGAATTGGACCTGCTGCCCCATGTGCTGGCCGCCGATGAATGGCAGCACCTGTGCGCCGGTATCGCCCAGCGTGCACGCCTGCTCAATGCCGTGCTTGCCGACCTGTATGGCCCGCAACGCCTGATCAAGGAAGGCTTGCTGCCGGCCGAGCTGGTGTTCGGGCATAACAACTTCCTGTGGCCGTGCCAGGGTATCCAACCGCCGGACGGTGCCTTTTTGCACCTGTACGCCGTGGACCTTGCGCGCACGCCGGATGGCCGCTGGTGGGTCACCGCCGACCGTACCCAGGCGCCGTCGGGCGCCGGTTATGCATTGGAAAACCGCACTATCGTGTCCCGCGCCTTTCCGGATCTTTACCGCGACTTGCAGGTGCAGCACCTCACCGGTTTCTTCCGCACCTTGCAGGAAACCCTGGCCCGCCAGGCGCCCGGCGATGACCAGCCGCCGTTGATCGTGCTGCTCACCCCTGGCCGGTTCAACGAAAGCTACTTCGAGCACCTCTACCTCGCCCGCCAGCTCGGCTACCCGCTGGTGGAAGGCGGCGACCTCACCGTGCGTGACAGCACGGTGTTCCTGAAAACCCTCAGCGGCCTGCGCCGGGTGCACGCAATCATGCGTCGCCTGGATGATGACTTCTGCGACCCGCTGGAACTGCGCACCGACTCCGCCCTCGGGGTACCCGGCCTGCTTGATGCGGTGCGCCAAGGCAACGTGCTGGTGGCCAATGCCTTGGGCAGCGGTGTGCTGGAGTCCCCCGGTTTGCTGGGTTTCCTGCCGAAAATCAACGAATTCCTGTTTGGCGAAGAACTGATCCTGCCGTCCATCGCCACCTGGTGGTGCGGTGAAGCGCCGGTACTGGCCGAGGCCCTGGAAAAACTGCCGGAGCTGCTGATCAAGCCTGCGTTTCCGTCGCAGAGTTTCACCCCGGTATTTGGCCGTGACCTGAATGAAGAACAGCGCCAAGCCCTGGCCGAGCGCATGCGCGCGCGGCCCTACGCGTACGTCGCCCAGGAGTTGGCGCAGCTGTCCCAGGCGCCGGTGTGGCACACCGAGGATGATCATTTGCAACACCGCGCCATCGGCATGCGCGTGTACGCCGTGGCCAGCGATGACGGTTATCGCGTGTTGCCCGGCGGCCTGACACGGGTCGCCGCTGAAGCCGATGCCGAAGTGGTGTCGATGCAACGCGGCGGCGCCAGCAAGGACACCTGGGTGCTCGGTGAACGCGCATCCGGTGGTGAACATTGGCGCGCACAACGCGCAATCGGCGCCCATGATCTGGTACGACGCGACCCTTATCTGCCGTCCCGCGTAGTGGAAAACCTGTTCTGGTTCGGCCGTTACTGCGAACGCTGTGACGACAGTGCGCGTTGGCTGCGCATCGTGCTGGCACGTTATGTGGACGGCGACGATCCACTGGCCTTGCAGGCCGCCGTCGAGCTGGGCGAAAACCTGCGCCTGTTGCCGGAAGAGGGCGAGTTACCGGAGCGCTTGCAGGCCGCACTCTTGGGCGATGACTGGCCATCGAGCCTGCGCGCCAACCTGCAACGCTTGCAATGGGCGGCGTCCCAGGTGCGCGGCAAGCTGTCCCGGGAGAACTGGCAGGCCCTGGTGGAGCTGCAACGCGAAGCCCAGGAGCTGGAAAGCGAGACCCCGGATTTTGGCGAATTGCTGGACTTTCTCAACCGCCTGGTGATGTCCCTGGCGGCGCTGTCCGGGTTCGCCCTGGACGACATGACCCGCGACGAAGGCTGGCGCTTTTTGATGATGGGCCGGCGCATCGAGCGCCTGCAATTCCTGAGCAGCAGCCTGGCGGCATTCCTGCGCGGTGTGGCAGTGTTTGACCAGGCTGGCTTGGAGTGGTTGTTGGAGTTGGGCAACAGCAGCATCACCTATCGCTCGCGCTACCTGGCGGTGCCGCAGTTGATCCCGGTGCTCGATCTGTTGCTGCTGGATGAACAGAACCCCCATGCGGTGCTGTTCCAGCTCAAACTGGTGAGCCGCACCCTGCGCCGTCTCAACGACGACTTTGGCGTGCCGCGTGAAACCGGCCTCGGCCCGTTGGTGGAGCGCCTGGCGCGCTTCGACCTGGGCTGCCTGGAGAACCCATTGTTCGGCGAGTCCAGCGTGCGTGCCGCACTGGACGGCCTGGCCGACCTGCTGCAAGCAGTGGCCGATGAGAGTGGGCAAGTGTCGGATCGCCTGGCCTTGCGCCATTTTGCCCATGTGGATGATGTCAGCCAGCAAACGGTGTCGGTGTGATGAGTGCGCGCTACCAGATTTTCCACGATACCCATTACCACTACGACAGCCCGGTGTCCCTGGCCCAGCAGTTGGCGCACCTGTGGCCACGGCCGTGCGCCTGGCAGCGTTGCAGCTCGCAGCAACTGGATATCAGCCCGCAGCCGTCGTCGCGCCGCGATGAGCTGGACGTGTTCGGCAACCCTATCACCCGCCTGGCGTTCGAGCGGCCCCATGACGAACTGCTGGTGAATGCCGGGCTGACCGTGGAAGTGCTGGCGCGGCCGGTGCTGGATTTCCAGCAATCGCCGGCCTGGGACCAGACCCGCGACCGCCTGACCTACAGCAGCCAGCCGATGTCCGGCGAGCTGATCGAAGCCTGCCGCTATCGTTTCGAATCGCCCTACGTGCACTTGAAGAAAACCTTCGTCGAGTTCTCCGAAAGCTGTTTCCCGCCTGGCAAGCCGTTGCTGCTGGGCGTGCGGGCATTGATGGAGAAGATCTTCAGCGAATTCACCTTCGATGCCGAAGCCACCCAGGTGGCCACGCCGCTGGTGGAAGTGCTGGAGCGCCGTCGCGGCGTGTGCCAGGACTTCGCCCACCTGATGCTCGCCTGCCTGCGCTCCCGAGGCCTGGCGGCGCGTTACATCAGTGGCTATCTGCTCACCCAGCCACCGCCCGGCCAGCCACGGCTGATCGGCGCCGATGCGTCCCATGCGTGGGTCTCGGTGTATTGCCCGGTTTCAGGCTGGGTGGACTTTGATCCGACGAACAATGTGCAGCCGGCACTGGAGCACATCACCCTGGCCTGGGGCCGGGACTTTTCCGATGTGTCGCCGTTGCGGGGGGTGATTCTGGGGGGAGGGAGCCATGACCCGGAGGTGCGGGTGACGGTGATGCCGCTGGAATGATGGTTGATTGTGCCGAGCCGGAGCAGCCGGCTCAGCACAAAGGAAATTATTCAGCCGGATCTTTTGGTGTTTCGGTCTCGTCGCTCGTTACTTCAGCATCAGCGTCCGGGTTCAGTGCGCCAGCTTCTTCGTCTGCAGCGGCTTTCTTGCGTTGCAGTTTTTCCTCTTTCTTCTGTTCCTTGGCCAAGTCTCTCTGACGTTTGGCGAAGGAGTAATTAGGTTTGGCCATGGGCGATCCTCTAAGGTCGAAGGTGAGGGTGGCGGCGCGCAGCTGCCTTGGGACGACATGGTAGCAGCTTCAAGGTGCGCTTGGCCTTCACTTACCGCAGGCGTAGGCGGCCAGCAGGCCGTTGAACAGTTGATTGAGGTGCATGGCTCGGACTCCAGTGGGTGATGGGCCGATCATAATCAGCGTGCGGCACTTTGGCTGGTTGATTGTGTCGATAAGTCTGATAGCCTAAAGTTGTATACAATCTGTTGATTCAGGTCATAAGAATTTCTGCCTGCTTCAGGCACCCTTGTCGCATTACGCGTTTTTTAAACCCTGCCTTGGAGATTCACATGTTTGCCAAACTCGTTGCTGTTTCCCTGCTGACTCTGGCAAGTGGCCAGTTGCTTGCTGCAGAGTGCAAGGTCACTGTCGACTCCACCGACCAAATGTCCTTTAACACCAAAGCCATCGAAATCGACAAGAGCTGCAAGACATTCACCGTCGAGCTGACTCATTCGGGCAACCTGCCGAAAAACGTCATGGGCCATAACTGGGTGCTGACCAGCGCCGCCAACATGCAGCCGGTTGCCACTGACGGCATGGCCGCCGGTATCGACAAGGACTACCTGAAACCAGGTGATGACCGCATCATCGCCCACACCAAGATCATCGGTGCCGGCGAGAAAGACTCGGTGACCTTCGATGTGTCGAAGCTGGCCGCCGGGACTGACTACGCGTTCTTCTGCTCGTTCCCAGGCCACATCTCGATGATGAAAGGCACTGTGACCGTCAAGTAACACCGCATCACCGTTCATCGGGGGCAAGCCCCCTCCCACATTTGGATGTGTTCACAAATCAAAGTGTAGGAGGGGGCTTGCCCCCGATGGCGTCCTACCTCACGGCGCGAATGGCATGACCCGCTTGTGCTCGGTCTTGCGATACGTTTCGCAGATAATCCTGAACGCTTCCTCACGCACCGGCTCGCCGTGCAGGAAAGCATCGATCTCCGCGTAGGTCACGCCATGTGACGCTTCGTCCGGCTTGCCCGGCGACAGGTCTTCCAGGTCCGCAGTCGGTACTTTTTCCACCAACGACTCCGGCGCCCCGAAGTACCGCGCAATCGCACGCACCTGGTTCTTCACCAGCCCGCTCAGCGGTGCCAAATCGCAGGCCCCATCACCGAACTTGGTGAAAAAGCCCATCACCGCTTCCGCCGCATGGTCGGTGCCGATCACCAGGCCACCGGCCGCGCCCGCGATGGTGTACTGCGCCACCATGCGCATGCGCGCCTTGGTGTTGCCCAGCACGAAATCGCGGGACACCGCCGCCTTGCCTTCGAACGCCGCCACTTCATTGGCCAGGGCTTTGACCGCCGGGCCGATGTTCACAGTATGGCGCTCGTCCGGCTCGATAAAGTCCACCGAGGCCGTGGCGTCGATTTCGTCGAACTGGGTTTCGTAGGGCAGGCGCACCGCGATAAAGCGGTAGGCCTCATCACCGGTATTTTCACGCAGCTCTTTCACCGCGCGTTGGGCCAACAGGCCAGCGGTCAGGGAGTCGACACCACCGCTGATGCCCAGCACCAGCGCCTTGAGCCCGGCATTGCGCAGGCAATCCTGGATAAACCCCACGCGACGGGCAACCTCGGCCTCAAGTGCGGCCTGGTCGTTGAACGGCGCTTGGACCTTGAGCTGCTGCGCAATCTCACGCTGTACGGCTTGCATGATTCACTCCTTGCTGGATAGGGCAGGTACTTTGAAAACGTGACGCAAATAGGCGACGAAATTCGGGTCGGTGCAGTGGGTCTTGCCCGCTTCATCGGAGATCTTCGCGACGGGCTGGCCATTGCAGGCGGTCATTTTAAGCACGATGCTCATCGGCTCGACACCTGGAATGTCACAGGTCAGGTTGGTGCCGATGCCAAAGCTCACATTGATCCGACCACGCAGTGCGCGGAATATTTCCAGGGCCTTGGGCAGCGACAGACTGTCGGAGAACACCAGGGTCTTGCTCATCGGCTCGATGCCGAGCTTGTGGTAGTGGGCGATGGCTTTTTCCGCCCACTGCACCGGGTCGCCGGAGTCGTGGCGCAGGCCGTCGAACAGCTTGGCGAAGTACAAGTCGAAGTCGCCGAGGAACGCGTCGGTGGTGATGCAGTCGGTCAGGGCGATGCCCAGCAGGCCACGGTATTCGCGGACCCAGCAGTCCAGCGCGGCGATCTGGCTGTCGATCAGGCGTGGGCCGAGTTGCTGGTGGGCCATGATCCATTCGTGGGCCATGGTGCCCAGCGGCTTCATATCGAATTCGCGGGCCAGGTGCACGTTGCTGGTGCCGACAAAGCGCCCGGGGAAGTCATGCTTGAGCACACTGACCACTTCTTCCTGCACGCGGTACGAGAAGCGTCGGCGCGTGCCGAAGTCGGCCACTTGCAGCTCGGACAGCTCGTCGCTGCTGGCGTTGGCGGTCAGCCAGTCGAACTTGCGGTACAACTGCTCGCGGGCCTGTTCGAGGATCACCGTCTGGTAGCGGTAGCGGTTACGCACTTCGCTGACGATAGCCAGCATCGGCACTTCAAACAGAATCACATGCAGCCACGGCCCGCGCAGGCGGATGAACAGCTCACCGTTCTCGATGCCGGTCTGCACGTAGCGCAGGTTGAAGCGGAACAGCCCGAGAAAGCGCAAAAAATCCGGCTTCATGAAGCTGATGCGCTCCAGGAAACCCAGTTGGTCGGGGCTCAGGCTCAGCTCGGCAAGACGTTCGATCTGGTAGCGGATCTCGGCCAGGTACGGGCGCAAGTCTTCGCTGTTACGGCAACGGAACTCCCATTCAACTTCCACGTTGGGGTAGTTGTGCAGCACCGCCTGCATCATGGTCAGCTTGTAGAAGTCGGTGTCGAGCAAGTTCTGCACGATGCGATCGGCAAACACACTCTCGCTCATAACGGGAATCTCCAGACGGGACGGCGATGGGCGCCGACCTTTACGCACAATTAAGGAAGGGGGCTAGTGGCGCATAGACCTGTGGGGTTTTGCCAGTGTTTTTTTCAGTGGGACCACTGGCCTCATCGGGGGCAAGCCCCCTCCCACACTTGGAATGCGTTTCAGATGTGGGAGGGGCGGCGCGACGATTCGACTTGCCCTCGATGGCGGTATTCCAGGCACTAAATGACCTGCTCCATCATCCACTTCACAAAATCACGCACCTTGGGCACCTCTGCTGAATGCTCCGGGTAGGCCAGGTAATACGCGTCCTGGCTCGGCATCGCATGCTGCCAGGGGATCACCAGCTTGCCGTCGGCCAGTTCCTCTTCCACCAGGAAGCGCGGCAGCAAGGCCACGCCGCAGCCCACCTGCGCCGCCCGGATGCACATATAGAAGGTGTCAAAGCGCGGCCCATGGTAGCTGTGTTCGGTCTGGTAACCCTGGCTGGCGAACCAGTCATGCCAGCCCTGGGGCCGCGAGGCGTTTTGCAGCAGGACCAGGCCGCTCAGTTGCGTGGGGTCGCTCAAAGGCTGCGCCGGCAGGCTTTCCGGCGCACACACCGGTACCAGCTCTTCGCTGAACAATTTCAGGCTCTCGGTACCGGGGCGTGAGCCCTGGCCGAAGTAGAAGGCCATGTCGGCCTTGCCTTGCAGCAGTTCGTCCGGCTCCTGCTCGTTGCACAGGTCCAGGTGGATCTGCGGGTGACGCAGGCGCCAACCCTTGAGGCGCGGCACCAGCCAGCGCGCGCCGAAGGTGTAGGGCGTGGACACGCGCAATACTTCGGTCTCGCCGCCGTAGGAGCGCAGGTAGTGGGTGGACATCTCCACCTGGGTGAGGATCTTGCGCACTTCCACCAGGTACAGGTCGCCTGCCGGAGTCATCTGCAAACGGCGGCGCACCCGGCGAAACAGCAGGTGTTGCAACAGTTCTTCCAACTGTGCCACCTGTTTGCTCACGGCGCTCTGGGTGAGGTTCAGCTCCTCGGCGGCGCGGGTAAAGCTCAGGTGGCGAGTGGCGGCTTCGAAGCACTGCAGGGCAGTGATCGAGGGCAAATGTCTTTTATTCAGCACGGCACGCCTCTTTTTATTCTTTGCATGAATAAACGGAATGATATCTCGCCTAATCGTCGTTTGTTGGCAAGTCTTGGGCCAGCTACAAATAAGGCCTGGATCGCCGTGTGTGTGACGGTGCGAATTTTCTGTTTGAAATTGAAGGAGTGACCCATGGTTGCCGCATTGCTTGATCGTCTCGGGGTAAACCCGGCGTTGTACCAGTCGGGTAAACAACCTGTGCATTCGCCGATCGATGGCAGCCGTATCGGCAGTGTGCACTGGGAGGGCGCCGCCGAGGTGGAGCAGCAGGTCAGTCGCGCCGAGCATGCATTCGAGGCCTGGCGCAAAGTACCGGCGCCGCGCCGTGGCGAACTGGTGCGCCAATTTGGCGATGTGTTGCGCGAATACAAGGCCGACCTGGGCGAGCTGGTGTCCTGGGAAGCTGGCAAGATCACCCAGGAAGGCCTGGGCGAAGTGCAGGAAATGATCGACATTTGCGACTTCGCCGTCGGCCTGTCGCGCCAGTTGTACGGCTTGACCATCGCCTCCGAGCGTCCGGGCCACCACATGCGTGAAACCTGGCACCCGCTGGGTGTGGTCGGCGTGATCAGTGCCTTCAACTTCCCGGTGGCGGTGTGGGCGTGGAACACCGCCCTGGCGCTGGTGTGCGGCAACGCGGTGATCTGGAAACCCTCGGAAAAGACCCCGCTCACCGCCCTGGCCTGCCAGGCACTGTTCGAGCGCGTGCTGAAAAAATTCGATGGTGCCCCGCAGTACCTGAGCCAAGTAATCATCGGTGGCCGTGACGCCGGTGCTGCGCTGGTGGACGACCCGCGTGTCGCCCTGATCAGCGCCACCGGCAGCACGCGCATGGGCCGCGAAGTGGCACCGAAAGTCGCCGCGCGCTTCGCCCGCAGCATCCTGGAACTTGGCGGCAACAACGCGATGATCCTCGGCCCGAGCGCCGACCTGGACATGGCCGTGCGCGCCATCCTGTTCAGCGCCGTTGGTACCGCCGGTCAGCGTTGCACCACACTGCGCCGCCTGATCGCCCATGAATCGGTCAAGGAAGAAATCGTCACTCGCCTCAAGGCGGCTTATTCCAAGGTGCGCATCGGCCACCCGCTGGAAGGCAACCTGATCGGCCCGCTGATCGACAAGCACGGCTTCGACGCTATGCAGGACGCGCTGGAGCAGGCCCTGAGCGAAGGCGGCAAGGTGTTTGGCGGCAAGCGCCAGTTGGAAGACAAGTTCCCGAATGCCTACTACGTGTCTCCGGCGATTGTGGAAATGCCCGAGCAAAGCGATGTGGTGTGCACCGAGACCTTCGCGCCGATCCTCTACGTGGTCGGCTACACCGACTTCGCTGAGGCCCTGCGCCTGAACAATGCCGTGCCGCAAGGCTTGTCGTCGTGCATCTTCACCACTGACGTGCGTGAAGCCGAGCAGTTCATGTCGGCGGTGGGCAGCGACTGCGGCATCGCCAACGTCAACATCGGCCCGAGCGGCGCGGAAATCGGCGGCGCGTTCGGTGGCGAGAAAGAGACCGGCGGCGGGCGCGAATCCGGGTCGGACGCGTGGCGCGGGTACATGCGTCGCCAGACCAATACCGTGAACTACTCGCTGGAGTTGCCGCTGGCACAGGGCATCACGTTTGACTGACCCTGCTGGCCGGAATGGGATCAACATGTGGGAGGGGGCAAGCCCACTCCTACATTGACCGAGCTGTTTGTTAGGTTTCATCACGGAGTCTGGCAATGCCATTACGCGAAACATGTTTGTGGGAACACCTCACCCCCAGCCGGCCGGATCGCGCTGGGCTCAACGGCGAGGTCAAGGTGGATGTGTGCGTGATCGGCGCCGGTATTACCGGTCTGTCGGCGGCCATTCATTTGCTGGAACAGGGTAAAAGCGTGGCCGTGCTGGAGGCGCATCGCACTGGCCATGGCGGTTCGGGGCGCAACGTGGGGCTGGTCAACGCCGGGTTGTGGATCCCGCCGGACGAGATCGAAGCCGGTTTCGGCGAGGCGGTGGGCAGCCAGCTCAACCGCATGCTGGGCGCGGCACCCTCGCTGGTGTTCAGCCTGATCGACAAATACAACATCGATTGCCAATTGCGCCGTGAAGGCACCTTGCACATGGCGCACAACGCCCGTGGCGAGGCGGACCTGCGCAGTCGTGAAGAACAATGGAAGCGTCGTGGCGCACCAGTGGAACTGCTCACCGGCCAGGCCTGCGAGCAGGCTACCGGTACCAAAAAGATTGCCGCCGCCTTGCTGGACCGGCGTGCCGGCACCCTGAACCCGATGGCTTACACCAGCGGCCTTGCCAATGCTGCCGTCGGGCTGGGCGGGCAGTTGTTCGATCATTCACCGGTTACTCAACTTGAGCGCCAAGGTGCGCACTGGTCGGTGCAGACCGCCCAGGGCTCAGTGCAGGCTGCACAGGTGGTCATCGCCTCCAACGCCTACACAGAAGGCGAATGGACCGAGCTGCGGCGCAACTTTTTCCCCGGTTACTACTACCAGGTCGCATCAGCCCCGCTGACAGACGAAGCCGCCCAACAGATTTTGCCCGGCGGCCAAGGCTCCTGGGATACGCGCCAGGTGCTGAGCAGCATCCGCCGCGACGCTGACGGTCGCTTGCTACTCGGCAGCCTGGGCAACGGCAACCAGAAACCTACCTGGTTCCTCAAGGCGTGGGCTGATCGGGTGCAGCAGCATTACTTCCCGTACCTCAAATCGGTGCAGTGGGAGTACACCTGGACCGGCTGCATCGCCTTCACCCCGGACCATTTGATGCGCCTGTTCGAGCCCGCTCCGGGCCTTGTGGCAGTAACGGGCTATAACGGTCGTGGCGTGACCACCGGCAGCGTGGTCGGCAAGGCGTTTGCCGACTACTTGTGTCACCAGAATCCCCAGGCTTTACCGATTCCCTTCGCGCCCATGCAACCGCTTTCCGGGGTAGGGCTGCGTAGCTGTCTGTATGAAGCAGGATTTTCGCTGTATCACGCCGGCCAATGCCTCAGGATCGTGATCTGATCAGCGAAATACCGCTCAAAAGCCTGCATTTTCTTAGCAGGCTACTAATCTGTATTGGTGCAAGTCGTAGCAATCACGCACTGTAAATGTGCAGTTCCGTTACGCAGGTTGTTACAGCTGTAGGAACTGTCGTTTATAGCTCTGGTTGCAGGTGCGACCCGTCGAGGTTGTACTTTTTCGGTCCATCGGTTGCACCTCTGGGCGCTAGAGGGTTGCACGTCCTGGCGAACGGAGCCGAAACGCCTGCAATAACAATGACACCGTGTCTTTTTGAAGAATAAAAACCTAATGGCACGCGCTTTGCTCTGGGCTTTCAGTGAAAAGTTTGAACGCAAGTTGTCGTGCCAAAAATCAAAAATATCGGAGCACCACTCATGTCCCAGACGTTTTACAAGAAAGGTTTTCTGGCCCTCGCCGTTGCAGCGGCGCTGGGTGTTTCTACGTTTGTTCAAGCTGATGTGAAGATTGGCGTGGCGGGCCCGATGACGGGTGCCAACGCGGCTTTTGGTGAGCAGTACATGAAGGGTGCCCAGGCGGCAGCCGATGTGATCAACAAGGCCGGTGGCATCAACGGCGAGAAAATCGTGCTGGTGGCTGGCGACGACGCTTGCGAACCCAAGCAAGCCGTGGCCGTGGCCAACCGCCTGGCGGACCAGGACAAGGTGATCGGCGTGGTCGGCCACTTCTGTTCCTCCAACACCATCCCGGCGTCCGAGGTGTACGACGAAGCGGGCATCATCGCAATCACCCCTGGCTCCACCAACCCACAGGTGACTGAACGCGGCCTGGGCGCCATGTTCCGTATGTGCGGGCGTGACGACCAGCAAGGCATCGTGGCCGGCGACTACATCGTCGATGTGCTCAAGGGCAAGAAGGTCGCGGTCATCAACGACAAGGACACCTACGGCAAAGGCCTGGCCGACGCCACCGCTGCCCAGTTGACCAAGCGCGGCGTCAAGCCGGTGCTGGAAGAAGGCCTGACCCGTGGCGAGAAAGACTTCAGCGCCCTGGTCACCAAGATCCGCTCCACCGGTGCCGACGTCGTGTACTTCGGCGGCCTGCACCCGGAAGCCGGCCCATTGGTTCGCCAGATCCGTGAAGCGGGTCTGAAAGACGTGAAGTTCATGTCCGATGACGGCGTGGTCACCGACGAACTGGTTGCTACCGCGGGCGGTAAGCAATATGTCGACGGCGTGTACATGACCTTCGGCGCCGACCCGCGCCTGCTGCCGGACAGCAAGGCCGTAGTGGAAGAGTTCCGCAAAAACGGCACCGAGCCCGAAGGCTACACCCTGTACGCCTACGCGTCGGTCCAGGCCCTGGCCGCCGGCTTCAACGGCGCCAAGTCCAACAAGGGCGAAGACGCCGCCAAGTGGCTCAAGGCTCACCCGGTGAAAACCGTCATGGGCGAAAAAGCCTGGGACTCCAAGGGCGACCTGAAAATCTCCGACTACGTGGTTTACCAGTGGGATAAAGACGGCAAATACCACCAGCTGGAAAAACAGAAGTAATCCAGAACACCACAGCTCCAATGTGGGAGCGGGCTTGCCCCCTCCCACAGGAGATCGTGTTGTTATCAATATCTGTCTTTTCCTCCAGAAGCGCCGCGCACCTCCCGGTGTGCAGGTGCTCACCGCGTGAGATTGCGTTATGGATGGTATTTTCCTGCAGCAACTGGTCAACGGCCTGACCCTCGGGTCGGTCTATGGCCTGATCGCCATCGGCTACACAATGGTCTATGGCATCATTGGCATGATCAACTTCGCCCACGGCGAGGTTTATATGATTTCCGCTTACCTCGCGGCGATCAGTCTGGCACTGCTGGCTTACTTCGGCATCGAATCCTTCCCGCTGCTCATTCTCGGCACCTTGATCTTCACCGTGGTCGTCACTGGCGTGTACGGTTGGGTCATCGAGCGTGTCGCCTACAAACCGCTGCGCAACTCCACCCGACTGGCACCGCTGATCAGCGCCATCGGCATCTCCCTGATCCTGCAGAACTATGCGCAGATCGCTCAGGGCGCCAAGCAACAAGGCATTCCCACCCTGCTGGCAGGCGCCTGGCGCGTCGATTTCGGCACAGGGTTCGTCCAGCTCACCTACACCAAGGTCTTCATCCTCGTGGCGGCGTTCGCCGGCATGGCGTTGCTCACCTACGTGATCAAGTACACCAAGCTCGGCCGCATGTGCCGCGCCACCCAGCAAGACCGCAAGATGGCGTCGATCCTCGGCATCAACACCGACCGGGTGATCTCCTACGTGTTCGTCATCGGCGCCTCCATGGCGGCATTGGCCGGCGTGCTCATCACCCTCAACTACGGCACCTTCGATTTCTATGCCGGCTTCATCATCGGCATCAAGGCGTTCACCGCGGCGGTACTCGGCGGCATCGGCTCCCTGCCTGGGGCGATGCTGGGCGGGATCATCCTCGGTATCTCCGAGTCGCTGTTCTCGGGGTTGATCAACTCTGACTACAAAGACGTGTTCAGTTTCTCCCTGCTGGTGGTGATTCTGATTTTCCGTCCCCAGGGCCTGCTTGGTCGCCCACTCGTGGCGAAGGTGTAAACATGTCTGCTGCCAAATCAATCGATATCAAGAAAAGTGTGGTCGATACGATCCTTGCCGGGCTGATTTCGCTGATCGTATTCGGTCCGATCGTCGGCGTGGTACTCGACGGCTACAGCTTCAACCTGGAACCGGCCCGCGTGGGCCTGCTGGTGGCCATCGTGATGGTCGGCCGCTTTGCCATGAGCCTGTTCCTGCAAACCCCCAAGGGCCTGAAGATCCTGCAGGGCTTCGAAAGCAGTGGTTCCGGGGTGCACGTGCTGCCACCGGACTACAAGTCGCGGCTGCGCTGGATCATCCCGGTGCTGATCGTGATCGCCATCGTATTCCCGATCTTCGCCAACAAGTACCTGTTGACCGTGGTGATCCTCGGGCTGATCTACGTGTTGCTGGGCCTCGGCCTCAATATCGTGGTGGGCCTGGCCGGCCTGCTCGACCTGGGTTACGTGGCGTTCTACGCCATCGGCGCCTATGGCCTGGCATTGGGTTATCAATACCTCGGCCTGGGCTTCTGGACCGTGCTGCCACTGGCGGCCATCGCCGCGGCGTTGGCGGGGTGCATACTCGGGTTCCCGGTGTTGCGAATGCACGGTGACTATTTGGCCATCGTGACCCTGGGCTTCGGTGAAATCATCCGGTTGGTGCTCAATAACTGGCTGTCGTTTACCGGCGGCCCGAATGGCATGCCGGTGCCGTCGCCGACCTTCCTCGGCCTCGAGTTCGGCAAGCGCGCGAAGGATGGCGGGGTTCCCTTCCATGAGTTCTTCGGCATCGACTACAACCCCAACATCAAATTCCTGTTCATCTACATCGTGCTGTTCCTGGTGGTGCTGGCCGTGCTGTACATCAAGCACCGCCTGACCCGCATGCCGGTCGGCCGCGCCTGGGAAGCCCTGCGCGAAGATGAAATCGCCTGCCGTTCCATGGGCCTGAACCATGTGCTGGTCAAGCTCTCGGCGTTCACTATCGGTGCATCGACGGCCGGTTTGGCCGGGGTGTTCTTTGCCAGCTACCAAGGCTTCGTCAACCCGTCGTCGTTCACCTTCTTCGAGTCGGCGCTGATCCTGGCCATCGTGGTGTTGGGAGGCATGGGGTCGACGGTGGGCGTGGTGATCGCGGCCTTTGTATTGACCGTTGCACCTGAGTTGCTGCGCAGCTTCTCCGAATACCGCGTGCTGCTGTTTGGCGTGTTGATGGTGGTGATGATGATCTGGCGACCGCGAGGCCTGATCCGCATCAGCCGTACCGGTGTGACACCACGCAAGGGGGTAGCGCCATGAGCAAGGAAGTCGTGCTCTGCGTGGAGCATTTGATGATGCACTTCGGTGGCATCAAGGCCTTGAGCGATGTGAGCCTCAAGGTCGAACGCAATTCGATCTTCGCCCTGATCGGGCCCAACGGCGCAGGCAAGACCACGGTGTTCAACTGCCTCACCGGTTTCTACAAGGCCAGCGGCGGCAAGATCGAACTGAACATACGTGGCAAGCAGACCAATGTGATCCAGTTGCTCGGCGAACGGTTCCAGCCGACCGACTTCGTGTCACCGAAAAGCTTCCTCAGTCGCCTGTACTACAAGATGTTCGGCGGAACGCATCTGGTGAACCGTGCGGGTCTGGCGCGGACGTTCCAGAACATCCGCCTGTTCAAGGAAATGTCGGTACTGGAAAACCTGCTGGTGGCCCAGCACATGTGGGTCAACCGCAATATGCTGGCAGGTATCCTCAACACCAAGGGCTACCGCAAGGCTGAAAGCGACGCCCTCGACCACGCCTTCTACTGGCTGGAAGTGGTGGACCTGGTGGACTGCGCCAACCGCCTGGCCGGTGAACTCTCCTACGGCCAGCAGCGCCGCCTGGAAATCGCCCGCGCCATGTGCACGCGGCCGCAGATCATCTGCCTGGACGAACCCGCTGCGGGCCTCAACCCCCAGGAAACCGAAGCCCTCAGCGCGATGATTCGCCTGTTGCGCGACGAACACGACCTCACGGTGGTGCTGATCGAACACGACATGGGCATGGTGATGAGTATTTCCGACCACATCGTGGTGCTGGACCACGGCAACGTGATCGCCGAGGGCGGGCCGGACGCGATCCGCAACGACCCTAAAGTGATTGCCGCCTACCTGGGCGCTGACGAAGAGGAGCTGGTATGAGTGCACCTATCCTCGAAATGAAGGACCTGGACGTGTATTACGGCCCGATCCAGGCCCTGAAGAAAGTCTCGCTGCACATCAACGAAGGCGAAACCGTCAGCCTGATCGGCTCCAACGGCGCGGGCAAGTCCACGCTGCTGATGTCGATCTTCGGCCAGCCACGGGCCGAGTCGGGACAGATCCTCTACAACGGCGTCGACATTACCCACAAGTCGTCCCACTACATCGCCTCCAACGGCATTGCGCAGTCGCCGGAAGGGCGGCGGGTGTTCCCCGACATGACCGTCGAGGAAAACCTGCTGATGGGCACCATCCCGATTGGCGACAAGTATGCCTTTGATGACATGCAGCGCATGTTCGAGCTGTTCCCACGGCTCAAGGAACGGCGTACCCAGCGTGCCATGACCATGTCCGGTGGCGAGCAGCAGATGCTCGCCATTGCCCGGGCACTGATGAGCCGTCCGAAGTTGTTGCTGCTGGACGAGCCGAGCCTGGGCCTGGCGCCGATCGTGGTGAAGCAGATCTTCTCGACCCTGCGCGAGCTGGCGGCCACCGGGATGACCATCTTCCTGGTGGAGCAGAACGCCAACCATGCACTGCGCTTGTCGGACCGGGCGTATGTGATGGTCAATGGCGAGATCCGCCTGACCGGCACTGGCAAGGAATTGCTGGTGAACGAGGAAGTGCGCAACGCCTACCTCGGCGGTCACTGATCTAAATAACGACGCGGTCCCCCTGTGGGAGGGGGCTTGCCCCCGATAGCGGTGGATCAGCAGTACATCTGTCGACTGACATACCGCCATCGGGGGCAAGCCCCCTCCCACATTAAGCAGATCCACATGTTTTTTTGTGGTGTGAAGAGGGTTGCCACCAAATTGTGGAAAACAAATCCAGCCCCCCTCCAAAGCGCGACATATAGCCGCCGCAAATCCCTGTTTTGTCACAGTTTTGACTTGTCCCCATCCGCTGTGGAACCGGCTGTGGGTAACGTGGGAGTAGCTGGCTGAAAGCCAACAAATACGCGGCCTGTAGCGCGGTGATTGTTTTTTGATCAGCGGGTTTTTGGGGACCGCCCGAGCCCGTTGTCAACCTGTTTAAAGACACAGGTATATGACTGGAATATGTCCCGGCAGCCTGTGGATAAGTCTGTGACTAAACTCTGGAAAGACCGCCGCAGAGGCCGGAATGACTGGCCTGGAGCCATCGTTCTGGTTTGCCGTTCGTGAAAGGGCCTACATACGCACAGGCCAAGGTCAAGCAAAAACTTTCTAAAAGCGCCTGGAACCCTTGTGTATAGAGGCCTGAGGCATTTTGCACTTGCCCCCAAAGACTGTGGGCGCAGTTGTGGATAACCTGCGCGCATATGGCTGTAAGCCACGGCCTGTAAGGCTTTGCGTTCAGTGGTTAAAAAGTGATCAGGCATGTGTCAACTTGTGTGCCCAGTAGTTGCCGCCATCGCGGCGTACGGGCATTCTGCTGGCTGTTTTTTTCCCGATGCCCGCAAGGAGAACACCATGTCCGACACGCTGTTTATTACTGGCGCAACCTCAGGTTTCGGCGAAGCCTGTGCTCGTCGTTTTGCCGAAGCCGGCTGGAAACTGGTGCTCACCGGCCGTCGCGCCGACCGCCTGAATGCGTTGGTCGAAGAGCTTTCCAAGCAGACCGAAGTGCATGGCCTGGTCGTGGACGTGCGTGACCGCAAGGGCATGGAAGACGCCATCGCCAACCTGCCGCCGTCGTTTGCCACGCTGCGCGGGCTGATCAACAACGCTGGCCTGGCCGTGGGCACCGACCCAGCGCCCAAGTGCAATCTCGACGATTGGGAAACCATGGTCGACACCAACATCAAGGGCCTGCTCACCACCACCAGCCTGCTGCTGCCGCGCCTGATCGCCCATGGCCGTGGTGCGGGCATCATCAACCTCGGCTCCATCGCCGGCAGCTACCCGTACCCGGGCAGCCATGTGTACGGCGGCTCCAAGGCGTTCGTGAAGCAGTTCTCGCTGAACCTGCGTTGCGACCTGCAAGGTACCGGCGTGCGCGTGACCAACATCGAGCCGGGCCTGTGTGAGAGCGAGTTCTCGCTGGTGCGCTTTGGCGGCGACCAGGCGCGGTATGACGCGACCTACGCGGGCGCCGAGCCGATCCAGCCGCAGGACATTGCTGACACGATTTTCTGGGTGATGAACACACCGGCGCATGTGAACATCAACCGCCTGGAGCTGATGCCGGTGAGCCAGACCTGGGCGGGGTTTGCGATTGAGCGTGGGGCCAAGTAAGGCTTAAAAACGAGTCGCTGCCATCGGGGGCAAGCCCCCTCCCACACTTGACCGAGTTTCAGCATGTGAATGCGGTCGAAGGTGGGAGGGGCGGTGCGACGATTCGACTTGCCCCCGATAGCGTCAGATCGGCCAAAACAGGCCATAAGGTACACTCACCTCCTGAAAACCCCTCCGCACTCTGCGGATTCAAGGTTTTGACGGGAGGAAATGTGAGTAACCGAGGTGAGCAGGCACTGCTCAAACAATCGACCATCCTGATGTTCGCCGTAGCGATCGCCGGGATTGTCACGGGTGTGGTATCCGGCGCCCAGTCCATTCTGTTCGACGGCTTTTTCTCGCTGATCGCCACCGCCATCAAGGTGTTGATGCTGATCACGGCCAAGCTGATCGCCAAGAAGAGCAACGAGCGTTTCCAGTTCGGCTACTGGCACCTGGAGCCCATGGTGCTGCTGATCGAAGGCAGCTTCCTGTTGCTGATCGCCATCTACGCGTTCCTCAACGGTGTGTTCGGCATTATCAATGGCGGGCGTGAGATCGAGCTGGGGCTGGTGATCATCTATGCGGCGGTGTTTACCGTCGTCGAGTTCGCCTATTTTTTCTACGTGCGCTACCGCAATCGAACGCTGAAATCATCGCTGATCCAGTTCGACAACATCAGTTGGCTGGTGGACGCGATGCTCTCGGTGGGCCTGCTGATCAGCTTTCTGGCGGCCCTGTTGCTCAAGTCCCAGGGCTATGGCGAGTGGGCGGTGTATGTCGACCCGTTGATCCTGATCCTGCTGGCCCTGAGCATGCTGGCGCCGGCGTTCAAGATTTTGCGCCCGGCGTTGCGCGAGGTGCTGGGGATTGCGCCGGACCACCTGGACGACAAGGTGCGCGAGGTCATGGACGCGGCCCGGGCCAAACATGGTTTCGATGACTACGTGTCCTACGTGCAAAAGCATGGGCGCGCACGGTTTATCGAGATTCATGTGGTGTTGCCGGCGGATTACCCGGTGGATAACGTCGCGACCCTGGATGAGCTGCGCGAAGAGATATCCACAGGGCTTGGCACGCCGGATGCGGCGCGCTGGCTGACGATCAGCTTTACCGGAGATCGCAAGTGGATTGCATAAGGCCCTGGTAACAGGTCGCCAGGTGGTACGGCGTGGTCGACGGCATATCCCGTCGGCTCACCGCGCCCTGGGCATCCAGGCATTCATGCCAGCCTTTTGCATGCAGGAAGTGTTGTTGCAGCGCCAGCAACTGGCGCTGCAACCGCGCTTCGCTGTCCGGTCGCAAGGTCAGTGCCCGCAGGTACTCGGCCTGGGCCCAGATGCGTTGGGTGCCGTCGCGCACCGTGCCATCCAACGCCAACATGCCGCTGACGGCGCCGCTCGCGTTATCCACACCCTTTTCTTCGGCGTAGGCAAACGCCCGTGTCAGGGAGGCGTGCAACGGCGTACCGCGCAGTAACTCAGACGACTCCAGCAAGAAAAACCATTCGAACTGGTGCCCCGGCTCAAACCAGTTATCCACAGCACCCAGCGGTTTTTCCATCATCACGCCGTGGTGGCGGTCGATGAAGCGTTGCTGCAGGGCGTTGGCCAGGTCCAGCAGCGCGTCTTGGGTGATGGCATCTTCGCGCACGGCCAGCGTGGCGAGGAAGCCTTCGGCGAGGTGCATCAACGGGTTTTGCAGGGGGCCGGACTTGAGGGACGCCCAATTGCGCTCCAGCACCGCTTCGTACAGGCCGTCGCCTGTGGAAAACCGTTCGGCGACCACGGCCAGGGCGGCATTGAGCACCGATTCCACCAGCGGCTCGCGCACCTTGGCCCAGTAATGGGCGCAGGCGAAGATGATGAAGGCGTGGGTGTACAGGTCTTTGCGCTTGTCCAGCGGTCGGCCGGCGGGGTCGATGCTGTAGAACCAGCCGCCGTGTTCGGCGTCGTGGAAGTGCCGTTGCAGCGAGCGGAACAACGCCGCCGCACGTTCCTCGGCAAAGGCCGCGCCGGGCTCGCCGATCAGGCTGGCGAACAGGTACAACTGCCGGGCGCAGGCCATGGCGCGGTAGCGTTGCGGGGGTAATGGCCGGTGGTCGGCGTCCAGTGCCTCATACGGCAATGCCAGTTCGGCATTCCAGCCCGGGCCTTGCCAGAGCGGCACGATCAGGCTGTGGAAGTGCGTGAGCACGGTGTTCAAGGAGGGTTGGGAAGCGCTGGGCATTGGCTGGCGTCGTCACGGCAGGGGTGTAGGCGCGCATGGTAGCAGGCTTGGGTTCCGTGGTGTCTGGTCTAGCGCTATCGGGGCAGGCCCGCTCCCCAAAGGTGGGAGGGGGCTTGCCCCCGATGAGGCCGTCAAATACGCCGCAAATCAGCCTGCCAACAACCAGACCCCGGTCGCCGCCGAAGCCGCCCCGGCAACCCGTACCAGCGGCGCCGCCGCAGCCGGCAGCAAGCGCACCACAGCGTAACCGGCAGCATGCAGCACCGCCGTTGCACCGACAAAACCAGCCGCATACGCCCAGGGGCTGGACATGTCCGGCAGCTCCAAGCCATGGGCCACGCCATGGAACAGCGCGAACAAGGCTGTCGCCCCGACCGCCACGAACAGCGGCGGACGCACCGCCAGCGCGACCGCCAGACCCAGGGCCAGCACCGACGCGGCAATCCCGCTTTCCAGCGCCGGCAACTCCAGGCCTTCAAAACCCAGCACGCCGCCAATCAGCATGGTGCCCACGAAAGTGCACGGCAGTGCCCAGCGCGCGGCGCCTTTTTGTTGGGCGGCCCACAAGCCGACGGCGACCATGGCCAATAAGTGATCGATTCCGCTCAGGGGATGGCTGATGCCGGCCACCAGGCCGTTGTCGCCGTGGCCCGGGTGGGCGAAGGCCAGGGCAGGGGCCAGCAGCAGGGCGGCGGCGGTCAGCAGTTTCTTGAGGTTCATGGACAGGTTCCTTATGGGTTGATCAGGCGGCGGTCAGCAGGCCTTGGCGTTCGATGAAGGCGACGATGTCATCCAGGCCGACGCCGGTTTTCTGGTTGCTGAACACAAAGGGTTTACCGTTGCGCATGCGGGTGGTGTCGCTGTTCATCAGCTCCAGCGAGGCACCGACCAGCGGGGCCAGGTCGATCTTGTTGATCACCAGCAGGTCGGACTTGCAGATGCCCGGCCCACCCTTGCGTGGCAGCTTGTCGCCGGCGGACACGTCGATCACGTAGATGGTCAGGTCCGACAGTTCCGGGCTGAACGTAGCCGACAGGTTGTCGCCGCCGGATTCCACCAGGATCAGGTCCAGGCCGGGGAAGCGGCGATTGAGCTGGTCCACGGCCTCCAGGTTGATCGAGGCGTCTTCGCGGATCGCCGTATGCGGGCAGCCGCCGGTTTCCACGCCGATGATGCGTTCCGGCGCCAGGGCCTGGTTGCGCACCAGGAAGTCGGCGTCTTCGCGGGTGTAGATGTCGTTGGTGACCACCGCCAGGTTGTAGCGATCGCGCAGCGCCAGGCACAGGGCCAGGGTCAGGGCGGTCTTGCCGGAGCCCACCGGGCCGCCGATGCCGACGCGTAGAGGTTGTGCGTTCATGTGTGTTGTCTCCTAGGAACGGAACAGGCGGCTGTATTGGCGCTCGTGGGCCATGCACGCCAGGGACAGGCCAAACGCGGCGCTGCCGAGATGATCAGGGTCGATGTGGTTGGCGTCCTGCTGGGCTTGTTGCAACAGCGGCAGCAGTTCGCTGGTCAGGCGTTGGGCGGCTTGCTGGCCCAGTGGCAGGGTTTTCATCAGCACCGCCAATTGGTTTTCCAGCCAGCTCCACAGCCACGCGGCGAGGGCATCGGCGGGGCTGATGTGCCAGGCGCGGGCAGCCAGGGCCCAGCCCAGGGCGAGGTGAGGTTCGGTGCACTGTTGAAGAAAGGTGCGGGCCGCGTCGTCCAACTCGGGCAGGCCATTGAGCAGTTGTTGCAGGGAGTAGCCCATCTGCCGGCTTTCCTGATACAGCTCGCGTGTCTCACGGCTGGCGCGGTGTTCCTCACACAACTGTGCCAGGCGCGACCAATCTGCCGCCTGGGCGGCCTGGCAATGGGCGAGCAGCAACGGCGCCTCGAAACGCGCGAGGTTGAGCAGCAACTGGTCGCTGATCCAGCGGCGTGCACTGGCCGCATCGTTGACGCGACCGTTCTCGACAGCCATTTCCAGGCCCTGTGAATAGCTGTATCCGCCAATCGGCAATTGCGGACTGGCCAGACGCAGCAGCGCCCAGGCTGGGTTCATAGACGCACGCCGAACTGATGCAGCTTGGGCGGGTAATTGAAGTCTTCATCGCCATGGCGCGAATGATGATGGCCGCCGCCATAGGCACCATGCTCCGGTTGAAACGGCGCTTCGATGGTTTGCGTTTGCGCACCCAACTGTTCGAGCATGGCCTTGAGCACGTAGTCGTCGAGCAGGCGCAACCAGCCGTCACCTACTTGTAACGCGACGTGGCGATTGCCCAGGTGATAGGCCGCACGGGTCAGTTCGAATGCACTGCTGCAGGTCACGTGTAAGAGGTGTTCAGGCCGGGCGCGCACACGTACGACGCGTCCGTCTTCAGCCTGCAGGAATTCGCCATCGTGCAACGGAGGCTGGCCGCGCTCCAGAAAAAGGCCTACGTCTTCACCGTCGGCACTGAAACAGCGCAGGCGGCTTTTGCTGCGAGCTTCGAAGTTCAGCAGCAACTCGGCGGCCCAGAGGGCTTGGGGGGCGATTCGGCGGTGGATCACCAGCATCAGGAAGCTTCCAGCTATGAGCGATGCAACAGTTAGAGCAAGGGGCTTGCCAACCTCACTGGGGTGTAGGAAATGCCTGTAGGTGTGTGGGTGGCGCCACTAAATAGGGCGAAAAGACTCGGCTGGATTGCGCCAAAATGGTGCGAAGTGTTGCCTGTTGCACTGTGATGGGCGTTTTCAGATTTTCCCTACAGGGTCAAAGGAATTGGCGTTCATCAAGTTACCTGCGAGATCTTTAGTCTGTGCGCCGTGTTTAATCCACTGCGACGTTCATCATGTTCAAATCACTTTGTTACCTGTTTATAGTCAGCCTGACTTTTATGCTGTCCTCGGCCTCCGCCAATCTGCAGCCTCACGCCTCTTTCTCCACTTCACTGAAAGAAGCATCCATCGATGACGTGATCGACCGCGCCCACGAACTGCTGGGCACGCCGTACAAATGGGGCGGCACCTCGGCGGACCAGGGCTTCGATTGCAGCAGTTTCCTGGTCTATCTGTTCAAGACCCAAGCCAATATCCAGCTACCCCGTACGACGGTCGCGATGCACCGCTCCACGGCCCCGACCATCAAGCGCAATGCGCTCAAGCCCGGCGATGCGGTGTTTTTCAAGGGCAACGGGCGCGGCCAGGTCAGCCATGTGGGCCTGTATATCGGCGAGGGCAAATTTATTCATTCGCCGCGTACCGGCAAGAGCATCCGCATCGATTCGTTGAGCAACAACTACTGGAACAGGAACTACACCACGGCCAAGCGCTTCCACTCAGCGGGATGATGGCGTTACTCGGTGCTGCCCAGGCCTTGCCAGTGTTTCAAACCGATAAAGATAAAGCGCAATTGCTGGGTGATTTTTGCCTGGGGCGTGAGGTGGTCAGGCAGGGCCTGGGCCGGCGGGTCGATGATATCGGGCAGGGTGGCGAATACACTTTTAACGATCAGGTCGGCCATCACGTGCAAACCTTCGGCATCCAGATGCTGCAGCTTGGGCATCAGCGTCAGGTCGGCTGCCAGGTCACGGGTGATGTCTTCGCGCAAGGCGCCGATCGCTTGACGCACCGCCAGGCAGCCACCGTATTGTTCACGGGCCAGGAACAGGAATTGCGAACGGTTGGCCGAGACCACATCCAGGAAGATCCGCACGGAGGCATCGATAATGCCGCCCATCACGAACTCGTTGTGGCGCACCAGGCGGATCGTGGCGCGGAAGGTCTGGCCCACTTCGCTGACCAGGACGAGCCCAAGCTGGTCCATATCGGCAAAATGGCGGTAGAAACCGGTGGGCACGATGCCGGCCGTCTTCGCCACTTCGCGCAGGCTCAGGCTGCCAAACCCACGGCCACACTCCATCAGATGGCGGGCTGCGTCCATCAGGGCGAGGCGTGTCTGTTGCTTCTGTTCGGCGCGGGGCAGCATTGGCGAGCGGGCTTTGTCGGCAAGTACAGCGACGCACTCTAGCAAAACAGTTCTGTTGGCGTCGAACTTGGCAGGGGAAGGGCGTGACGCGATCTACAGGAAAGCAAAAGCCCGATCGACAGATCGGGCTTTTTTTTTCGGCCACCACGGGGTTAGCTCTGTGCTTGATGCAGTTCTTGCAGACGGTCAGCACCGCCTTCGGCAATACCCTGGGTGTAGGCACGTTCATTGGCTTGTTCAGCACCACCTTCAACCAGGCCTTTCTGTTCAAGGCGATCACGGCCACCTTCGGCAACAGCATTGCGTTCCAGCAGGCGATCGGCGCCACCTTCAACCAGACCTTTCTGTTCCAGGCGGTTGCGACCGTTTTCGGTCAGGCCTTCGGTGTAGGCGCGTTTGTTGGCTTGTTCAGAGCCATTCTCAGCAACGGCGCCTTTGGCGTAGTCACGGTTCTCTTCTTCTTGCGAACCGCTGCGAGCGACGGTCTGGCTGAAATGAGCGGCGTCGGCTTTGACTTGTGGGGTGGCCTGTTCGGCGGCTGGCAGGGCAAAGGCACTGGAAGCCAGGATGGATAACAGGACGGTAGCGAGTACTTGGCGTTTCATGATGGGTTGCTCCTTGGGAGGGCGATAAAGTGGGTACAGGGCTAATGCTACTCTCGATAAGTCGATATAAAAGTTCATAAACACAATGGTAATAATCAACAGAATTGATTGTTCTGGTCAGAGGCTCTAGGACGGGCCTCTCAAGCACGCGGTTTTGCACCGGTGTGGGTATTTTCGACACGCGCATGGGTAACAATGGTGCGGTGGCGCAGGTGGAATCTGTCGAGTCGGTCAGGAAATGCGCTTTTTCCTGGCAAATCGGCGATTGGGTTAAACCCCGCTGCGGTTTGCCAGTCGTAGTCCTATAAGCTGTCCTTAAAGGCTGTCATCCGGCCAGTCGTATTCAGGAGTCCTGTGCAATGACGCGCACGCGTAAAATCGCCGCTTGGAGCTGCGCCAGCTTCGTTCTGTTAATCGCCATAGTGGTATTGGTCCTGGTGTTCTTTGATTGGAACCGCATCAAGCCCCCCCTCAATGCCAAGGTCTCCGAAGAATTGCATCGACCGTTTGCTATCAATGGCAACCTGGCGGTGGTGTGGGCGCGCGAACCCGATGAAGGCGGCTGGCGCGCCTGGGTGCCGTGGCCCCATGTGATTGCCGAAGACCTGACCCTGGGCAACCCCGACTGGTCGAAAAACCCGCAGATGGTCACCCTCAAGAAGGTGGAACTGCGCATTTCGCCCCTGGCGTTGCTGGTGCAGCGTGTAGTGATCCCGCGCATCGACCTCACTGAGCCCAGCGCGCAATTGCAGCGCCTGGCCGACGGTCGCGCCAACTGGACCTTCAAGTTCGACCCCAAGGACCCCAACGCCGAGCCCTCCAACTGGGTGGTGGATATCGGCGCCATCGGCTTCGACAAAGGCCACGTGACCCTTGACGACCAGACCCTCAAGACTCAACTGGATGTGATCATCGATCCGTTGGGCAAGCCCATTCCCTTCGGTGAAATCGTCGGCGACGCCGATGCCAGGAAGGCACTGGAAAAAGGCTCCGCGCCACAGGATTACGCGTTCGGCCTCAAGGTCAAAGGCCAGTACCACGGCCAGAAACTCGACGGCAGCGGCAAGATCGGCGGCCTGCTGGCCTTGCAGGACGCGGCCAAGCCGTTCCCTCTGCAAGCCCAGGTCAAGATTGCCGACACCAGCATCGCCCTGGCCGGCACCCTTACCGACCCACTGAATCTGGGCGCCCTCGACCTGCGCCTGAAACTCGCCGGTTCCAGCCTGGGCAACCTGTATCCGCTGACCGGCGTGACCCTGCCGGATTCACCGGCCTATTCCACCGATGGCCACCTGATCGCCAAGCTGCACGAGCCCACCGGTGCCTCGTTCAGCTATGAAAACTTCAACGGCAAGATCGGCAACAGCGACATCCACGGCAGCCTCGCCTACATCGCCAGCCAGCCACGGCCCAAGCTCAGTGGCACGCTGGTGTCCAACCAACTGCTGATGACCGACCTTGCGCCCCTGATCGGCGCCGACTCCAACGCCAAGCAAAAAGCCCGTGGTGGCGACAGCAAGCAACCGGCGACCAAAGTGTTGCCGGTGGAAGAATTCCGCACCGAGCGCTGGCGCGTGATGGATGCCGATGTGGAATTCACCGGCAAACGCATCGTGCACAGTGCCGATCTGCCGTTCACCGATCTCTACACCCATCTGGTACTCACTGACGGCGAACTGAGCCTGGAACCCCTGCGCTTTGGCGTGGCCGGCGGCAAGCTGGATGCGCAGATTCGCCTGAATGGCCGCACCACGCCGATGGAAGGTCGCGCCAAACTCACCGCGCGCAACTTCAAGCTCAAACAACTGTTCCCGACCTTCGAACCGATGAAGACCAGCTTCGGTGAACTCAATGGCGATGCCGATATTTCCGGGCGCGGCAACTCGGTGGCGGCACTGCTGGGCACCTCCAACGGTGACCTGAAGATGCTCATCAACGACGGCGCGATCAGCCGTGGCCTGATGGAAATTGCCGGGCTCAACGTGGGTAACTACGTGGTCGGCCGCCTGTTCGGCGATAAAGAAGTGAAGATCAACTGCGCAGCGGCGGACTTCGGCATCAAGACCGGCCTGGCGACCACACGTCTGTTCGTGTTCGATACCGAGAACGCTATCGTCTACATCGATGGCACCGCGAACATGGCTACGGAGCAATTGGATCTCACCATTACGCCGGAATCGAAAGGCTTCCGCCTGTTCTCCCTGCGTTCACCGCTGTATGTGAACGGGCCGTTCATCAAGCCGAATGCGGGTGTGAAGGCCATTCCGTTGGCACTGCGTGGCGCAGGCATGGTGGCGCTTGGGGTCATCGCCGGACCGGCTGCCGGGTTGCTGGCGCTGGTTGCCCCCAGTGGCGGGGAACCGAACGAGTGCGCGCCGCTGCTGCAACAGATGAAAGAAGGCAAGGCGCCAAAAACCGTGAAAGGCTAACTGCAAATGTGGGAGGGGGCTTGCCCCCGATGGCGGCATATCAGTCGATATCTCAATTGACTGATCCACCGCTATCGGGGGCAAGCCCCCTCCCACATGGGTATTGCGTTCTGCTGGGTTACAGGCTTTCGAGAATATCCGCCATGTCGTCGGCATGCTCTTCTTCCTGCGCGAGGATCTCTTCGAACAGGCGGCGGGTGGTTGGGTCCTTATCACCGATGTACTGGATGATTTCGCGGTAGCTGTCCACGGCAATCCGTTCGGCGACCAGGTCTTCGTAGACCATTTCCTTGAGGTTATTGCCCGCTACATATTGCGCATGGGAGTTCTTCGACAGCAGGTCCGGGTTGAACTCCGGCTCGCCGCCCAACTGCACGATGCGTTCGGCGAGTTTGTCGGCGTGTTCGGCTTCCTGGGTGGCGTGTTCGAGGAACTCTTGTGCAGCGACGGCGGCCTTGATGCCGCTGGCCATGAAGTAATGACGCTTGTAGCGCAACACGCAGACCAGCTCGGTGGCCAGCGACGCGTTGAGCAGGCGGATGATTTCTTCGCGGTCGGCGTCATAGCCCTCGGTCACGGCACCGTTTTCGACGTTCTGGCGGGCGCGGCTGCGCAGGGTCGCAACGTCAGTCAAGTTTGTTTCGGTCATCTCTATCTCCTGGGGCTAATCCGGTTTTGCGCCACGCTCTGCCGGCGTGATCGCTCCAAGTTGTGAGTCCTGGGAGAAGCAAAAAGTTTTATTGGATTTACCGGCAACGTCACAAGCCCGACTTGAGGTTGGGCTAGGCTGGATGGATCGGATTGAAAGGATGCCCGGTTCATGCCGCAGTCGTTGGCCACGCGTTACCCCCTGGTGTTGGTACCCGGCATGCTCGGTTTCGTGCGCCTGGGCTGGTTCCCGTACTGGTACGGCATCGTCCCGGCATTGCGGGCGGGCGGGGCGCAGGTGTTTGCGGTGCAGGTGGCGCCGCTGGATTCCAGCGAGGTGCGTGGCGAGCAACTGTTGCTGCAGATCGAACGCATTCGCCGCGAAACCGGTGCCGACAAGGTCAACTTGATCGGCCACAGCCAGGGCTCGCTCACTGCGCGGTATGCGGCGGCCAAGCGCCCTGAGTGGGTCGCCTCGGTGACCTCCGTGGCAGGCCCCAATCATGGCTCGGAGCTGGCGGACCATATCCACCTGCATTACCCCGCTGACGGCGTGAAGGGCCGAATCATGAGCGCGCTGTTTCACCTGGCCGCCTGGGTGATGGGCGTGCTGGAAACCGGCTATCGCGGGCCACGCTTCAAAGCGGACCTGCAGGCGTCCCATCACTCCCTGACCAGTGCCGGCGTGGCGTTGTTCAACCAGCAATACCCGCAGGGGTTGCCGCAGACCTGGGGCGGGCAGGGTGCTGAAGAGGTCAACGGCGTGCGCTATTACTCGTGGTCCGGCACCTTGCAGCCGGGTATCACCGACCGTGGTCGCAACCTGTTTGACGGCACGAATCGCAGCTGCCGTTTGTTCGCCCGCAGCTTCGTGCGGGAAAAGGGGCAGTGCGACGGCATGGTCGGCCGCTACAGCTCTCACTTGGGGTTGGTGATCGGCGATGACTACGCACTGGATCACTTCGATATCGTCAACCAGTCCCTGGGCCTGGTGGGCAAGGGCGCCGAGCCGATCCGGCTGTTTGTCGAGCATGCACGGCGCTTGAAGGCGGCCGGTGTCTAGCGCACCGGCGTGGTCCAGCGCTCCGACAAGATCACCCCGCCCAAGGTCAGCAGGCCGCCCACCAGGTGGTACGGCGCCAGTTCTTCTTTCAACACCACGGCGGCGATCAGCGCGGTGATCAACGGCAGCAGGTTGAAAAACAACGTGGTGCGGCTCGGGCCCAGGGTCTTCACCGAGTGCATCCACGCCAGCGGTGCCAGCATCGAAGCCAACAGGCATGCATACAACACCAGCGGAATGTTGGCCCAGCCCAGGCCGGCCTTGGCCGAGAACAGGAACAGCGGAAACAGCACCACCACCGCCACCAGCACCTGCAGATACAGCAGCACCAGCGGGGGCAGGCGCAGTTGCCATTTTTTCAGCAGGGTGCTGTAGACCGCATAGGCCAGGGTGGCGACCAGCATCATGCCGTCACCCAGGTTGACCCCATGTTGCAGCAGTGCGCCGAGGCTGCCGGCGGACACCACCACGACCACGCCGGCGAATGACAGCACAGCACCGGTCAGCGCACCGTAGGTCAGGCGTTGGCCGAGGCTGATGATCGCCGCCGCCAGCGCCATCAACGGCATCAGGGAGAGGATGATGCCCATGTTGGTCGCCGTGGTGAGCGACGCGGCGTAGTAGGCCAGGCTCTGGTACACCGCCATGCCCAGCACACCAAGGATGAACACTTTGCCCAGGTTCGGGCGGATCTGCGCCCAGTGGGCAATCACCGGCTTGAGCATGAATGGCGTAAACAGCAGTGCCGCCAGCAGCCAGCGATAGAAGCCAATCTCCGCCGGGAAGATCGAACCCACGGCCAGTTTGTTGACGACGGTGTTGCCGGCCCAGATAAAAATGGCCAGCAAGGGATAAGCGTATTGCATCGAAAGGAGCCCGGTGTATAGATGAGGCAGGATTATCCATTGTCTGGATCGAAGCCTATACTGCGATCCAGACAACCCACCGTTGTATCCAGACAACATGGCCAAGCACAACGTACGCCTCCAGGATTTCCCACAACTGCCGAGCCCGGTGTATTTCCGCTACTCGGATTTCGCCCCCGACACCGAGTGCACGCCGCACCAGCATTTCTGGGGTTCGCTGGATTACTCCGCCAGTGGCGTGATGCGCATGGAAGTGGCCGGCAGCCGCTTCATGTCACCGCCGCAGTACGCCGTGTGGGTGCCGCCGCATACCGAGCACAGTTCCTATAACGCCGAGGCAATCGTCTACCACTCGGTGGGGCTGGCCCCGGAACTCTGCGAGCAATTGCCCCGGCAGCCGTGCACCCTGGCCATCAGCGATATCCTCAAGGCCATTCTCAGTGACTTCGCCCAGCGCGATGTGAACATGCCGCAGACCGAGTCCGACGTCCGCCTGGCCCAGGTGCTGGTGGACCAACTCAAGCAGGCGCCGATCCACGAGTGCTTCCTGCCCTACGCCCGTCACCCAGGGCTGCTCGGCGTACTGGAAGGCATGCAGGCCGATCCCGGCGACAACCGGCCGCTGGCGCACTGGGCCGAACAGGTGCACGTGAGCGAGCGCACCCTGGCGCGTCAGTTCATACGGGAGCTGGGCATGAGCTTCGGCGAATGGCGCCAGCGCCTGCGCTACCTGGCCGCCATCGAGGCCCTCGACAGCGAGCGCAGCGTGCAACATGTGGCGTTTGACCTGGGCTACAGCACCGCCTCGGCGTTTATCGCCATGTTCCAGCGCCAGGCGGGATGTACCCCCGAGCAGTACCGGCGTGCCCATATTCGTAGTCGGTGAAGATGTAACAGGCTTTGACTACACTGCTCGGTAGGCCGTGCCCGTCGGCGCGGTAACAGGGAGAAAACTCCATGAAGATGCTGCGTATTCCGCTGTTGATGATGGGCTTGCTGTTGTGTTCCCAAGGCTTTGCCGCCACCGCCCAGCAAAACAAAATGACCACCTGCAACGCCGAAGCCACCACCAAGACGCTCAAGGGCGACGAGCGCAAGGCGTTCATGAAGACCTGCCTGTCCGCCCCGGCGGCCAATGATGCCAAGACCCTGACACCGCAGCAGCAGAAGATGAAGGATTGCAATGCGTCGGCGAAAACCAAGGCGCTGACCGGCGATGCGCGTAAAACCTTTATGAGCACCTGTCTCAAAGGCTGATCGCTCTTTCGCGAACGCCGCAGATCAACGGTGGGAGCCGGGCTTGCCCGCGATACAGGCACCTTGCTCTGTCTGCTACACCGCGGCGAGGCCATCGCGGGCAAGCCCGGCTCCCACACTTGATCGCATTCATAATCGACCCACTCGCTTGATTCCCTCAAGGCTGGCAGACTGCCCATCCTTTAACGCCGTTCGTTTTGAGGCTGTATGCCAACGTTTTCTCAGCGTCACGTGCTATTGCTGGCCAGCTACATCATCATTTTTGGCGGGTTGCTGCTGGTGCTGCCGCTCAAATTGCTGCCCAGCCTGCTGGCCGGCCTGTTGGTCTATGAACTGGTCAACATGCTCACCCCTCAACTGCAACGGCTGATCGAAGGTCGGCGCGCGCGCTGGCTGGCAGTAGCGTTGCTGGGCACCCTGATCGTCAGCGTGCTGGCGCTGATCTTTGCCGGCGCCATCAGCTTCCTGCTCCACGAAGCGGAAAACCCCGGGGCGTCCCTCGATAAATTCATGGGTGTGGTCGACCGCGCGCGCGGCCAGTTGCCGCCGTTCCTCGACGCCTACCTGCCCGCCAGCGCTGCCGAGTTCCGTGTGGCCATCGGTGACTGGCTGAGCAAGCACCTCAGCGAACTGCAACTGGTGGGCAAAGACGCCGCCCACATGTTCGTCACCTTGCTGATCGGCATGGTGCTCGGCGCGATCATCGCCCTGCAGCGCGTGCCCGACCTGACCAAACGCAAACCCCTGGCCGCCGCGCTGTTCGACCGCCTGCACTTGCTGGTCCAGGCGTTTCGCAACATTGTCTTCGCCCAGATCAAGATCGCCGCGCTCAACACCGCCTTCACCGCCGTGTTCCTCGCCGTGGTACTGCCGCTGTGTGGCATCCACCTGCCGCTGACCAAGACCCTGATCGTGCTGACCTTCCTGCTCGGCCTGCTGCCGGTGATCGGCAACCTGATGTCCAACACCCTGATCACCATCGTCGCGCTGTCGCTGTCGATCTGGGTGGCGGTGGCGGCGTTGGGCTACCTGATCGTGATCCACAAGGTCGAGTACTTCCTCAACGCGCGGATCGTGGGCGGGCAGATCAGTGCCAAGTCGTGGGAGTTGCTGTTGGCGATGCTGGTGTTTGAGGCCGCGTTTGGCTTGCCGGGGGTGGTCGCAGGGCCGATTTACTACGCGTATTTGAAGAGTGAGCTGAAGCTCGGTGGGATGGTTTAGGCTTTGTATTGGCCGGTCTGGCCCATCGGGGGCAAGCCCCCTCCCACATTTTGATCTGTGAACACATTCAAAGGTGGGAGGGGGCTTGCCCCAGATGGGCGCGACGCAGCGTTTCAGATAAAACTCAGCTGCCGTAGCGCTTGCTTGCTTCGATCGCCAGGCCACTGCCGATACTGCCGAAGATATTGCCTTCCACATGCCGTGCATTCGGCAACATCGCCGAGATGCTGTGGCGCAGTGCCGGAATCCCGCTGGAACCACCGGTAAAGAACACGGTGTCCACCTGGGCCACGCTGACCGATGCATCGTTGAGCAACTGCGTGACGCTGTTGCGCACGCGCTCAAGTAACGTGTCGATGGACGACTCGAACAGTGCCCGGCTCAGGTCCACACTCAGACCGGCTTCGATGCGGTCCAGCGCCACATGACGGCTGTCTTCGTGGGTCAACTGGATCTTGGTTTCTTCCACTTCCATGGCCAGCCAGTGCCCGGCGCGCTGTTCGATTAGCTTGAACAGGCGGTCGATGCCACCGGTGTCTTCGATGTCGTAGCGCATGCTGCCCAGGGCCAGCTGGGATTTTTGCGAGTACACCGAGTTGATGGTGTGCCAGGTGGCCAGGTTCATGTGGTGGCTGGTGGGCATGTAGGCGCCGCTTTTCATGCGGCTGCCGTAGCCGAACAGCGGCATCATGCCGTTCAGCGAGAGCTGTTTGTCGAAGTCGGTACCGCCGATGTGCACGCCGCCGGTGGCGAGGATGTCGCTCTGGCGGTTGTCGTTGTGGCGACGGTCCGGCGACAGGCGCACCAGGGAGAAGTCGGACGTACCGCCGCCGATGTCGACGATCAGCACCAATTCTTCTTTCTCGATGGTGGACTCGTAGTCAAACGCCGCCGCAATCGGCTCGTACTGGAACGAGATGTCCTTGAAGCCGATCTTGCGTGCCACGTCGACCAGGGTGTTCTCGGCTTCCTGGTCGGCCATCGGGTCGTCATCGACGAAAAACACCGGGCGACCCAGCACCACTTCTTCGAACTCGCGCCCGGCGTTGGCTTCGGCGCGGCTCTTGAGTTGGCCGATAAACAGCGCCAGCAGGTCGGTGAACGGCATTGCGGTGCCGAGCACGCTGGTATCGTGCTTGATCAGCTTGGAACCCAGCAGGCTCTTGAGCGAGCGCATCAGCCGGCCTTCGTAGTTTTCCAGGTATTCGTGCAGGGCCAGGCGACCGTACACCGGGCGGCGTTCCTCGAAGTTGAAGAACACCACCGACGGCAATGTGATCTTATCGTCCTCCAGCGCGATAAGCGTCTCCTCGCCGGGGCGGATCCAGCCGACGGTGGAGTTGGACGTGCCAAAGTCGATGCCGCAGGCACGGGCTGGGGATGGGTTTTTCATGTCTATCGGGTTCCGGTTGAAAAACGGCCGCGCAGTGTATGCCAGTCGAAGGCGGATGCGTAGGCCGACTATCCGCTAAATCGTGCTTGAAAGTTGGGTATTCGCCCCCACATCTGCTGCATACGGCAAGTGCCGATAACACTTTGACGCATCCCCAGGCCACATCACTCAACAAGTGCAATGCAGCGCACGTTGTGCCCCGGGCTGTGCGATCTCGATTAAGGATGGTGAACCGCCGATGGATTTCAAAGACTATTACAAGATATTGGGCGTAGAGCCGACGGCCGACGATAAGGAAATCAAGGCGGCCTATCGCAAGCTCGCACGCAAATATCACCCCGACGTGAGCAAGGAAAAAGACGCCGAAGCCAAGTTCAAGGACGCGTCCGAAGCCTATGAGGCGCTCAAGAGTGCCGACAAGCGCGCCGAATACGACGAGCTGCGCAAATACGGCCAGCATGGCCAACCGTTCCAGGGACCACCGGGTTGGCAGAGCCGCGGCGGTGGTGGCGGCGAGGATTTCTCGGACTTCTTCAGCTCGATCTTCGGCTCCCGTGGCGACGCCTTTGGTGGCGGCCAACGCCGTCCTGCCGGGCGTAAAGGCCAGGACGTGGAGATGCAGCTGTCGGTGTTCCTCGAGGAGACGCTGTCCACCGAATCCAAGCAGATCAGCTTCCAGGTGCCGCAGTACGACGCCTCGGGCCGGCATGTCAGCAACACCACCAAGAGCCTGAACGTGAAGATTCCCGCCGGCGTGACCGACGGCGAGCGCATCCGGCTCAAGGGCCAGGGCGCGCCGGGCATTGGCGGCGGGGCCAATGGCGACCTGTACCTGATCATCAAGTTCGCGCCACACCCCAGGTTTGAAGTGGATGGCGAAAACCTGATCATCAACCTGCCGCTGGCGCCGTGGGAATTGGCGCTGGGTACGGAAGTGGCGGTGCCGACGCTGACCGGCAAGATCAACCTCAAGGTCCCCGCCAACAGCCAGAACGGCCAGCGCATGCGTGCCAAGGGCCACGGCCTGCTGAACAAGGCCGGGCAACGTGGCTACCTGTTCGTGCAGCTCAAGGCCGTGATGCCCAAGTCGGACGATGAGGCGGTCAAGGCCTTGTGGCAGGAGCTGGCGCAAAAAGCGGCGTTCAACCCCCGCGAGCACTTCTGAGGGGCTGAACGCCAGGGCGGCCGTTATTGCGGGCGGCGCCCCGTCACACCCCGTGAGGGGCCGGGTTGCTGGTGATCGCCGCCGTGCGGTGTCAGCTCGGCCACCTCCCGGCGTGACAGCTCCAGCAGCTTGAGGTTACGTTCGGTGGCCTGCTCGATTTCCAGCCGGTTCAAGGCCTCGAGGTAGGCGTCATCAAAGTCTTCGTGTGCATCTTCCAAGGCGTTCTGCCGTGCGTCGGCATTGCGTTTGAGGGTGGCGAACTCATCGGCATACCGCTGCTTGAGGTAGTCCACCCAGTAGTCCCGGCTGATCAAGTCCTCGTAAAACACCTCACTGCGTTCCGCGTCGAGAATATTGTGGCGCGCGTTGGCCAGTTCAGTGCCAGTGATTGGCCGGCTGAACCGCATGTAGCGGGGTTGCCCAGGCAGCTCCAACTGGTCCGGCCACCCCCTGGCCAGGCCGATGCGGTACGACAAGCGCACTTCCGCCACGTCCGAGTGTGGAACCAGCGCCCTGTCGGCCTCGACTTCGGCTCTGCCCAGCCGGAACAACTGCCGGGACAGGTTCAACAGCGCTGCACCTCTTAGATCCAGCCGCGCCGCATCGACGTTGAGCAACGCGTTGTGCTCGTAGACCCTGACTTCCAGCCCGCTGAAAGTCAGGATGCGGCCATCGACGCAGGTGCCGTGGGTATGGGACATGGCGAACAACGCCTGGCGCAGTTCGGTGTTATCGGCGGCTGCTTCCAGCACGTTGCGCACCCGCTGCGACAGGTCGGCGCGAGCCGCGCCGAATTCCGTGGTGTCCTGCAACCGTTCGAGCAAGTGAAAAAACGCCTGGTGATCCGGTTCAGCCTGCAGTTGTGTCCAGATCTCCCGCAGCCTGCCTTGTTCAGGAAGGGGCAGGTCGTCTATCCAGGGCACCGGTTGTTCAGGTAGGGCGGGTTGCGCTGGGAGCTCTTCGTCGGGTTGTTCAGGGAAGATTTCATCGGGCTCTGGTGATGACGGGAGCCCATCGTCCAACATTGTCTGGATGTCCCGCCGTGACAGGCCCAGCGCCGAGTTGTGCCCTGTGCGGTCCATATACTCGATAAGCGCCGTCAGGCTGTCGTGGGACAGGGGGTTGTCTGAGATATCGGTGCCCTGCATCAAGGTGTCGTGGCTGCCATCCAGTGCTTCGGTCGGGATTGAACGGATGTCATTGGAACTCAGGTCGAGTGCGCGCAGATTACCGGCTTCCAATGTACCGGCCGGCCAATCCGTGAGGCGGTTACCGTTCAGGTTCAACACCTCGAGGGGCGAGCCAGGCTCGAGACTGAAAAACTCCATCAGGTTGTCGCTCAAGTCCAGCCGTTGCAGATGTGGCCAGTCATCCAGGTCGACCGCCAACTCATCGTCGATTCGGTTGTATGACAGATCCAACTCCCGCAACTCAGGCATTTCTGCGAGTGCCCTGGGCAAGCCCTGCAACTCATTGCCGGTCAGGCGCAATGTGCGCAGGTTGGAAAAGCCTGCGAGGAAACCGTTGGAGCCTTGTTGGGCGAACAGGAGGCCGCTCAGGTCCAAATGTTGCACATGGGTAAAGTCCGCCATTACCGTCGGCAGGTTGTCCAGTTGCAAGCCGTTGAAACTCAGGGTCTGGCCTGCCGCGTCTGCCGCCAGGCCCTGGCGCCAGCACGTGACGATACGTTGCGCGGCCTGGTTGCGGCGGCTAGCCAAGGTCCCGTCGCTGGCAGGGGAGCCCCGCGTGTACAGCCAGCCATTGAGCTGGCGTGTCAGGGTGTGCAGGGCCTCATTCCAAACGTCGATCAGAGCGTGCAAGTGCGCGTCACTGGCGCCGCCTGCGCGCAGGCGTGCCAGCCATTGCTGCAATGCCTGTTCGTTCATCGCGGGTTGCAAGCGCTGCAGGCGTTGCGGCAGCGGCAGGTCGGGTCCGACTGCGGGCAGGTCGAGCAGGTGGCGGGCCAATGAGCCGCCGCTTTCGGCCTCGGGGAAAACGTTGGCGGACGGTTCTTCATAGGCAAAACGTTCCAGGGCTCCGGCGGGCAGGCCCCGGGCGGTTTCGACCCGCTGTCGGGCCGTGGCCAGCGCGCGTTCGGAGGCCTGACTCAACGGTGTTCCGGCCACGTTGGTATTGAGCAGCAACTCGTCCCTGGCCAGGATAGCCTCTGGCAACACCGTAATGCGGGTGTTGCGCAGGTTCAGCGAGGTCAGTTGCGCCAAGTCCTCGATACCGGTCGGCACCTGCTGCAGGTTCGTTTCTCGCAGGTTCAGGGTGCGGAGCCGGGGCAAGTGATCGACTTCTAGCCTTGTCAGGGGGTTGCCTTGCAGCGAGAGGTGTTCCAGCGCGGGGAAGTCCTGGAGCTCGGAGGGAGCGGCGGCCAGGTCGCAATAATTCAGTTCGAGAGTGCGTACCTGAGTGAACGCCTGTATGAAATGACTGATCTGCTCCATGGGTGCACGCAGGTTCATCAGGCGCAAAGCGGTGGTCTGGGGGAAGCTGTTGGCCGGCAGATCGGGCAAGCTCGAGGGTCTTAAACCGCGTAGGTCTACCTCCAGAAATGAGTTCGGCCGCACGCGCAGCGGGTCAGCCGCCGCGTAGAGGTTGAGCACCCCGCGACTCCATTGCACCCTCAGGTAACCGTCCATCCGCCGTTGGTTCACGTGTTCAACCTCGTGCGGAGAACGCAACCACTCGTTCAGTCGGCGGTCGATTTGACTGTACTGTTCGCTCAACGCCTCAATTGCTTCGAATCGGGCGCGATGACCTGCCCAGCGCTCGGTAAAACCGTTGATCAACACCTGCGAGTCCCCTGCCGGTGCCGTCAGGCGCGTCAGTTCTCCGACACAATAACTGCGCACCATTTCCTCAAGGTCGATCAGGTGATCCGCTCGGTTGCTCAGCCGGGTATAGAGCGCCCTGAAACCGTCGCGCGACAGTCCCGACCAGTTCAGCGAGAGGCCAGCCAGCAAGCGGTCGTGGCCTTCCAGCAGTTCGGCCGGAAAACTGTCGATGCTCGTGCCGCGCAGGTTCAGGCGCTCAAGCTGGGGCAGGTCCTGCACGCCAATCGGCCAGTCGGTCACCAGGAAGCCGGATATTTCCAACTGGCGTAGCCGCGTCAGGCGGCTGACATCCAGCCGGGGAAACACGCTGTTGCTGGCAATGCTCAGCTCCTCCAACTGGCTGAGCTCGCCCAGGGTGTTGGTGTTTTCGGCCGAGAGCGGTGAAAAGAGCCGCAACCTCGTCAGTCTTGACCAGTGTGTCAATGTCTCGAGTTGATTGATGCTCCGCGGGCCGGCGACGAAGATATGCAGGCGTTCCACGCTGGGGAACAAGCCAGGCAATTGCTCCAGCGGTTGGCCGTGGGTGACCAACACGCGCACATGGGAAAAATCCGCCGTCAACGGCGGCAATGGGGCGTCGCTGGTGAGTTCAAGTCGCGCGGCTGTCTGCACGTCATTGGCCAGTGGCGCACTTCGCCAACTGGTCCTGAGGTTTTCGGCGGTGGTACTGCGCAGCATGGCTTCCGGTGAAGTGGGCGGCGGCGTTGCCACCCACTGCGCCAATGTTGCCTCCAGGATTTCCCATTCACGCCCACGCGCCTGCAGCAGCCCGTAGATCTGTGCGTCGGTTTGCCCGGCGCGGCGTTGCTGGAGGATAAAGCCGTTGGCCTGCTCGTCGCTCAAGTCGGGGTACAGATCCTGCACACGCGTCACCAGGGACGGGTCCATGCCGGCACCACGACCGCTGGCGTAGTAGCCGGCCTGATTGACGCGAATACGTACCGGTGGCTTGAACCGCGTCGCCTCGCCACGGGCCTGGCCCAGCCACTGTGGTGCCAGGTGGCTGTGCTCGACCGCACTGCGAATGATGCTGTGCTGCAACTCGGCCTGCTGGCCCACATGGGGAACGCCCAACGCCTGGCGCGCTTCGTCGGGCAGGGCATGCAGCACCGACGCGTAGAAGTTGTCGCCATACCTGGGCAGGCTGTTGAGGGCTTCGCCATGCTCGTCGAACGCCTGGTAGACCGGACCTTTCTTGACCAGGAATTTGCGTTGCATCGCGTCCTGGTTGCCGATGGCGTCGATCAGCCGGCCACCCACGTGTTCATCGCGGATTTCCAGGCGCACCGCGTCCGACCAGCCAGTCAGTTTCTGCAATGCGTGCAGGGCCAGGCGCTTGCTGTCGGTGGTCGCTATGTGATCCGTGTACAGTCCGGCATAGGCGCGGGCCTGGCGCCCTTGTCGTGCATACCAGCGGCCTTCTTCGAGCAAGGCCAGCGGCACTTTGCCGGTGCTCTCCAGGCGCTCGAGGGCTTCGGCACTGGCGTGGGCAAGAATGTCTTGCGCTGCAGGCTTGCTCAACCCCGGACAGGCTTTTCGCAATTGCGTGATGCGCAGGTCAACGGGTTTGGGGCCTTCATAGAGACTGTCGAAAATCGCTGATCGACGGGTCTGCGCAAAGTCGGCGATCTGTTTTCTGAGCTCCACCGGCCTGGCCTCCCGCACCCGTGCCGCCTCACCGCCGAGCAGGCTGGTGATCTCGTCCTCGTCCAGGGCCGCCAGGATACGTGCCGGCAACTCGCTGCTCAGCACCTCGGCGCGGCTCATGCGGATGGGCGTCCTGGCACGGACACCGGTGTACAAGCGCTCGGCACCGTACTGCACGGACTTTCCCGTCAGACCCTGACCGTCAAAAACCTCCAGCACACGACCCGTCGGCCAGCGGGGCAACTCAGTGATCAGCGGCAGGATATACAGATAACGTTCATCCACTGCCGTGCCGGTCTGCACTCGGCTGATCACGTCTTCGACGCCCCTGTCGGCTTCAAACAGGCGCATGGCATCCGTCAACTCGGGCGGCGGCGGCTGGTTGTCCAGGTGGGCCTTGCGCAGGGTGTTATCGTTGACGCCGCTGACTTCGGCGATCTTCAACAGTTGCTCGTCGGAGTATTGCTCGGTCGCGTGGCCCAGCCGGCGCAGCAGGGTCAGCCGGTCCCAGGCCAGTGGACGTTCCAGGGTATGGCGCCAGGCCCCTTGCCCGTTGTGCCGTAGCAGAGGCTGATACGCATCGGGATCGCTGGGGTGCTGGAGGCGCCATTCACCAGGTGTTGTACCTTGGCTGATTTCGTAGTGTTTACCGTCCTGGCGGATATAGGTTTTGCCGTTGACCGCATAGCGTCCCTGGGAATCGGGGCTGGCATCGGGTGGCAGCTTGACCGGCGTTTCATAGGGTTTCAGGTCGGGCTTCCACAAGCGGGTTTTTCCATTGGGCAGGGTAACGGGTTGCAACCCCTCGACCACCGGTTCGGCCGGTACCGCCGTCAGTTTGGCCAGGCCTTTGCCTGCGCCCACCATGGCGGCCAGCAGCACCACGTTCTGTACCACATCCAACCAGTGGGCCTTGGCTGCCTTGCGATCGCCTTC